>CALVVF010000036.1 GCA_944363785.1 uncultured Bacilli bacterium | reverse complement strand
AAAAATAAATTTAGTTCAAGATTTTAATTCCTATGTGTGCCTTGAACGTAGTGAAAGGAATGGAACTTAGTATGAAAATCACAAAAGAAGAACTAGCAAAAGAACAACAGCATTTAGCGAAAACATTAGAAATAATCAAAAAGAATATCTCAGAACTAGGCCAAGAATTATATGACAAAGAAGAAAAAATAAAGGAATTTAAAGAGTTAATATGGGACACTAGACATGACATGGATCCTGCTGAAATGAGATCGATGACTGGGGCAAGTGATATTGAAGTAATTATCGCTGAAGCAAAAAGTAGATATTTTCGAAAACTTTTTAAAATTCAAGAAAATCCTTATTTTGCCTCGATAACTTTTCAAGAAGAAAATAAAGATCAACTAGAAAAAATTTATATTGGAATTACCCATGTCGAAGAAGACTTAACCTACTATGTTCATGATTGGCGAGCACCTATCTGTAGTTTGTTTTATGATTATGAATTAGGAAAAGCTTCTTACCAAGCTCCAGATGGTATCATACGTGGTGAACTTCTCAATAAACGACAATTTAAAATTGAAGGCGGGCATTTAGAACGAGTCTTTGATAACAGTATAAATATTGATGACGAAGTATTACAGGATGTATTATCTCAGGAATCAAGCGATAAAATGAAAAATATTGTCAATACCATTCAACAAGAACAAAATGCTGTCATTCGTAATACCGAAGATAAAACCCTCATCGTACAAGGAATTGCAGGAAGTGGAAAAACTTCTGTAGCCTTACATCGTATTGCCTTTCTTCTTTATAAAATCAAAAATCTAACTTCCAATAATATTATCATTTTCTCACCTAACCAAATCTTTTCAGAATATATCTCTAATGTCTTACCAGAATTAGGGGAGGAAAATACATTACAATGTACTTTCAATCGCTTCCTAGAAGCCAATCTTCCAGAATTTAAATATGTTGAAGAATTTACTTCCTTTATCGAACGTTATTATAAAGAAAAAGAATCCAATCCAAACTGGGTAGCTTATAAACAAAGTGATGAAGTGATCGAGGATTTAAATCATTATATTGAAGATTTAAACCGCCAAGCTTATTTCATAGATGGAATTGAATTTGATAAAATCTTTTACAGTAAAGAAGAACTCAATACCTTATTAAAGAGATATAGACATTTCCTAGTTTTTGAAAGAATTCCTGCTCTTGTTTATAAATTATGTGATTATCATTATGATGGGAAAAAAGGAAAAGCCAAACAAATTATGTCACTTTTATATAAATCATTTAATATTAAAAAAGATTTTAAACAAATCTATATGAACTTTTATTACAGTGATCACTTTAGAAAAAATTATAACAGTCCACTAACAGATAAAGAAATTAAAGAGACAGTAAATAAAAAACAAATTAAATATGAAGATGCTTGTATTTTTATTTATTTAAAGGGATTACTAGAAGGATTTGATTATCGTGGTTTGATTAAAGAAGTAGTTATTGATGAAGCACAGGACTATAATAAATTACAGTATTATATTATTAAAAGTATTTTTCCACGTAGTAATTATACAATACTTGGAGATGTTAATCAGACTATTAACCCATACTATAAGTATAACTCTTTAGAAGAATTAAAACAGATATTTGAAGAAGATTGTCGATATTTAGAGTTACAGAAAACTTATCGTTCAAGTGAAGAAATTATTGAATATACAAATAAAATATTAGGGTTAAATCATGTACAAGCCATTCGTAAAAAGAATAATCATCCCGTAGTATTTAGATCTGAAGAAAATTTAAAAGAACAGCTACTAGCCGATATCACATATCTGAAAACAAATAATAAGTCTATTGCGATTATCACTAAAAATGATAATGAAGCCCAAGAAATATATGAACTATTAACACCAGAAATTGAAACCATTAGTGTATTAGGAACTAAAACAGAGAAATTTAATCGGGATATGGTCATTATTCCAGCATACACAGCTAAAGGACTAGAATTTGATGCCGTAATTATTTATACAAAGCCTGATAATAATTACCAAAAAAAAGAACGCTATCTTTATTATGTAGCTTGTACAAGATGTCAACATGAATTGATTATCTATAACCAAAAGGAACTACTTTAGAGTTGTAATTCTCAAGAAAAAATATTATAATTTTACTAGATAATAAAAGTGAGGTCCAAATATGAATAATGGAAATGAACAGGATACAAAAAAAGTAAGTGGTAAAGAAAACTCTTCTTTACAATATTCTAATCCTAAGGCAAATAGAAAAATCGGTAATTTAACAGAAAAACAAAAGAAGATGTGTATTTACGGTATTATTATAGTACTAATTATAATAGTTATAGTAATGATTGGCTCATCCCATGTATTAGAAAAATCAAATCTTTCTCCTCAAGAAAAAGCCAAAAATTATATGGAAAAAACAGTAAAGAGCTTTTATGAGGATTACTATTATGACGAATTAGTAAAATTAGAAGAAAATAAGCTAATAGAAGATGTACCTACTTTTCTTTCTAATTTTGAAACAGAAGGAATACCTATAAGTATTCAAATAATGATCGAAAATAAATACATTGGCGAAAGTGAGATCCAAGAAAACTTAGGAAAATATGATTGTAATTACGATAATACCGCAACAAAAGTTTATCCTAAGAGTCCATACGGTAAAAAAGATTATACATTAGAAACGACATTAGATTGTAAAATAGAAACTGAGTAATAAAAAAAGATGATTAAAGTAAATCATCTTTTTCTATAAAATAAGGAATACTTTGCTGACAAAGAAAATACAATTCTATTAAATTATACTTGTTAAGTTTATTAAATTTTGTTAGAATATACTAGGCATTTAAGATCGCAATAGGAGGTAGTTAATGAGCTTTATTATACAATCTGTTACTGTATTTTTAGAAGGAATTATTTCTTTTTTCTCACCTTGTGTTATTCCATTATTACCATTATATATGGGATATTTGGCAGGAAATGCAAAAGAAAAAGATGAGACAGGAAAAATTATTTATAAAAGAAAGAAAGTATTCTTATATACTCTATTTTTTGTATTAGGAATCTCGATGTCCTTTTTTATATTAGGTCTTTCTTTTACTGCTGTAGGAAGCTTTTTTAAAGAAAATAAGACAACTATCGCCCTTATTGGTAGTTTGATTATTCTATTTTTAGGTCTATTTCAATTAAAGATAATTAAATTTCCTTTTCTACAAGAAGAAAAGAAATTACATATTAAAATTAATCCTCGTAAAATGAACCCGATAGTTGCTTTTGGTATGGGATTTTTATTTAGTTTTGCTTGGACTCCTTGTGTAGGTCCTGCCTTATCCTCAGTTCTAATTATGGCAGGAAGTGCGGATAGTATGTTACTTGGAAATCTTTTGGTACTAGTCTATGCGATTGGATTTGTTGTTCCTTTTCTAATTTTAGGACTATTTACAAGTGAAGCATTAAACTTTTTGAAGAAAAATCAAGCGATGTTAACCAAAGTAGTACAAGTAGGGGGAATTTTGTTAATCTTAGTTGGTAGTTATACCCTAATAAGCAGTATAAATACCTTACAGCTAGCAAATAAAGAAGAAAATTGTAAAATCAATGATGATGGTTTAGCTACTTGTATTGGAAGAACACCGACAAATGGGAACCAGAAACCTAAAACAGAAATAGAATCATTTATCTTAAAAGATCTAAATGATCAAGAATACAATTGGGAAGATTATAAAGATAAAATAGTATTATTACATTTCTGGTCGACAGAATGTTCTGCTTGTAAAAAAGAATTAAAAGAATTACAAAGCTTGTATGAGCATTATCAACAGAATCAACAAGAAGTTATTCTACTTTCTATTGTTTCTCCTCAATTAGATGGAAAATCCCAACAAGAAATTGAAAAATTTATTCAAAAAGAGAAAATAACATTCCCAGTACTAATAGATAAAACAGGAGAACTATTTAAGGAGTTTGGAGTAGTTTCTTATCCCAATACTTTTATAGTAAAAGATTCAAAAATTCACTATACTATACCAGGTGCTAGTACAGAAGAAAAGATAGTAGAATTAGTAAACAAAGTTCAAAGAGTAAAAAATAGTTAAAGAGAATATAAAAAAGATGATTTAAGAATTATTTTTAATCATCTTTTTTTCTATACAAGAAATGATGTAATACATAACATAAGAGACAATACCTAACAAGACAACAGAAGTAATGACTAAATCGATATTAAATACCTGTGAGCCATACATAATAAGATAACCTAAACCCTTTTTCGATACTAATAATTCTCCCATAATTACACCGATTAAAGACATACTAATATTGATTTTAAGACAATTTACGATAGTATTTTTATTACTAGGAACAATTAATTTGTAGAATATCTGATACTTTTTCGCATTTAAGGTCTGTAATAGGCGGACATAATAGGGATCAGTAGAAACAAATCCATTATAGATATTGATAATGGTAATGAAAGTAGAAATGAGTAGTGCCATAAAGATAATCGAATTCGTATTTGCACCAACCCAAATAATGATAAGTGGACCTAAAGCTACCTTAGGTAAAGAGTTCATGATAGTCAAATAAGGATCAATAATCTTAGCTATTGTTTTATTCCACCAGAGAATAGAGGCAACCCCCATACCAATAACTAATGAAACGCCAAAGCTAATAAGGGTTTCATATACAGTGATCCAAACATGACTAAGTAAATCATTCTGCTGCCATAAAGAAGAAAAGGTATCTAATACCTTAGAAGGCGAGCTAGATAGAAATGTATTGATCCATCCCATTCGAGCACTAATTTCCCAGATTCCTAAAAAGAAGACAATGATGGCAATTTGAAAGAAAAGTACAATTATCCTATTTCTTTTTCTTTTTTGTAAAAATTGTTTATGCTCCTCACTATAAGTGGACATCTAAATCCCTCCAAATCTGATCATAATAAAGGTTAAATTCTTTGCATTTGCGATTTTGAATCGGAGTAGATTTATTTGACAAATGAATATCGTAAACTTTCTTTACTATGGCGGGACGCTTGCTTAATACGACAATTCGATCGGAAAGAGAAATTGCTTCTGCCAAATCATGGGTAACAAGTATTGCTGTTTTTCCTTCATTTTTTATAATTTTGTATACATCATCAGAAAGGGATAATCTGGTCATATAATCCAATGCTGAAAATGGTTCGTCAAGCAAAAGAATATCAGGATCTACAGCAAGTGTTCTGATAAGCGCTACTCGTTGTCTCATTCCCCCAGATAAGGAATTAGGATATTTATAAATAAACTCTCCTAAACCATAAGTATTTAATAAATCAATAACTCGTTGTTTAGTTTTTTCATTTAACGTATGATTGACTTCTAAGCCGATTAAACAATTATCTAAGATTGTTCGCCAAGGAAATAAAGCATCCTTTTGTAACATGTAGCCTATACGGATATTATCTTTATGAAAAGTAATATTCCCTGCTGATTTTTTTTCCAAATTAGATAGGATAGAAAGTAAACTAGTTTTTCCACACCCAGAAGGTCCAACGATTGCAATAAGTTCTTTATCGTAGATATCTAAAGAAATATTATCGATTGCAACAACTTCTCCTTGGACATCATGATAAATTTTTCTTAAGTTTTCAATCGTAAGAATGGTTTTCATATTAATCCTTAATATAAATTAAATCTTCATATTTTACGGTATTATCTAGTTCACCAGCTGCCTTCATAATATCCTGTAAATGATAGAATGAATCCTCTTTAAAATCAGTTGTAGTAGGCCATGCATCGATACTACGGTACCTAGCAATAACTTCTACTAAATCATTCATAGAAGTATCTGGAAAGAATTCAATGATTGCGTTAGCAACTTCTTCATCACTGTGACTATGTACATAATCTAATCCTTTTTGAATAGCCCTTGTAAATTTCTCGATGATCTCCGGATTTTCTTCGATGTAACTACTTCTAGCACTATATGAAGTGTATGGAACCACACCACCTAGTTCACCGATAGATGCTACAATATAACCAAACCCTTGATTTTCAATTTGCGTAGCATTGGGTTCAAATAAGGAAACAAAGTCTCCTTGACCACCCATAAAAGCACCCGACATTGCCGCAAAAGCTACACTCGTATCGATCTCTAAATCGTTAACTGGATCGATTCCATTCTGGCGAAGTGCCCATTCAAGAGTCATTTCAGGCATACCACCCCTTTGGGTTAATAGTGATAACAAATATAAAAAATCAAGGTACAATAAGGGTAAAATTATGTGTTTATTAACAAA
>CALVVF010000035.1 GCA_944363785.1 uncultured Bacilli bacterium | reverse complement strand
TGGTCAATTAACATTTTAAGGCATTAATCGCTTTTTGTATACCATCTTAGTCTCACATCAATTGTAACTCAACATAAAGATGTTTAAAAAAACATCTTTTTATTTGATATTTTTTTTCTATTTATGTTATGCTAATCATGAGGTGTTTATCATGAATAATTATCAATTACAAGCTTTATTACGGGATGGAAAAATAGTGAATATCTCTTTACCTAACTGTTCAACGTTACTGGATATTGATCGCTTTACCAATCAATACGATCGCTTTAATTTTGAAATATGGTTAGAAAAAGAGGGCTATTTAAAACCTTTAGAACATGTTCAGTCTTTTCAAATTGCGATTAAGGGAAAAAATTACCCATATTCTGCGATGTTTGAAAATCCATACTTAAAGAAAATATTTACGCATATGACAGCCAGTCAGCAGATAGATACGACATGTCCTGATTTTCAAGAAATGAAAAAATATCTATTTCAACAGCTAGAAGAAGACAAGTTTCAATTTTTAGAAAAATACCCTTATCAAAATCATTTATCTCGTAAGATTAATCGCTATCTACAATCAGGTACGGAAAGTTTAGAAGATCTATTTGCCAAAAAACAAATAGAAACAGAGATTATTCATGAGCTTTCACGTTATAAAACCTATCGTTCACTTAGCCTATATCGAAAAAATCAATCTCATCAGTACTTCTCTCAAATAAATAGAAAGACAAATCCATCAGCTACTCCTGCCCCTAATCCAGCTAAAGTAAAAAATGTAGCAATCAACATGACTTTTGAAGAATTTGAAAAAAAGATTCAACTTCAACCTAGTTATACCGAAATTCAAGTATATGTTAATGATTTTGGCGAAGAAAAAGAAGAATTTCTAACTGAAGAAGAGATGACTAAAGGTCAGATGTATAGATGAAGCAAAAGACAAATCAAATAGAGAATTTATCCCAATTTCTCCAATATTTAGAAGTAGAAAAAAATTATTCTAAATATACAAGAGATAATTATGAAAAAGATATATTAGAGTTTTTAAACTTTTGTCAAAAGGAAAAATTATCTTATCTTAATCTAACTTACTCTGAAGCACAAGCTTATCTTTTCTATCTTTATGAAGAAAAGAAAAATAAATCGACTAGTGTTTCTCGTAAGATCAGTGCGATTAGAAGATTTTATCAATACTTATCCAACCAGGATATTATCCAAAACAGTGCTTTTTCTTTACTAAAACTTCCTAAAAAAGAGAAAAAACTTCCTAAGTTTTTTGCCTACAACGAATTAGAAGAATTATTTCATCTTCCCGATCAAACGACTCCTTTGGGACAAAGAGATGCGCTTATTTTAGAAATGCTTTACGCAACAGGGATTCGTGTTAGCGAACTAGTAGGGATTAAACTTACCGATATTCAAATCAAAAATCGTACTATTCATATCTTAGGAAAGGGGAATAAGGAGCGAATAGTATATTTTAACCAGCCGACAGTTAATCGCTTAACGAATTATCTAAATGATGGTAGAAAAAAACTGGACCACAATCATTTGCCTTATTTATTTCTTAATCATCGGGGAGAAAAATTAACTAGTCGTGGTGTTGAAGACATCTTAGAGAGAATCATTCAAAAGACATCGTTAAACAAGCACATATCACCCCATATGATCCGTCATAGTTTTGCGACGCATCTTCTAAATGAAGGATGTGACTTATTATCTGTCCAACAACTATTAGGTCACGAAAGCCTAAGTGCTACATCAATTTATACTCATGTTACTACTGATCGGATGAAAGAAGTATATTTACATGCTCATCCTAGGGCCAAGAAAAAAGAATAGAAATTCTTGACTGAAAGAGTAGGAGTTATGATAGAATAAAAATAGAATAAGGGAAAGTTGAACCCGTATCTTGTATTCATCATTTTAGTTAGTTACTTAGAGTTCAAAATAATAAGGGGCGATAAGCAATATGAAAAATAAAAGAAAACTATTTTTATTAAGTGGTATTTTATTCCTTGTAGTATGTCTATTCTTTCTTCATCCCAGTTATTCTTACTATAAATTGACAAAAGAAAACTCCAATGCCCTACATTTACAAGGAGTAGAGTTAGCCTATACCATCACATCCACTAATCTAACAGATAAAAAGATTACTGTACCCGCTAGTTCTAAACAGACAATTACTCTTGAAGTAGAAAGTGATAATGCAAAAAATACCGAATATGAAGTGTATTACCAAATTCTTGGATCACTAAGTCAAACAGAAAGAGATAGAATTAGTGTAGAATGTTATAAAAATGCTAGTGAAGATTTACCAACAGGGGAGATATCTCCAAGTGGAGTTAAAATAATTGTTGTAGAGATCGAGAACAACAACACAGTTCCAGTAACGATAGAATTAGGCTGCCAAGGAGGACTTGTAGGAAGAGATTTAGTTTTAGAACAAGGAAGTAAGATTCCTGTTGTTACAACTCCTGTCTTACAGGTTAGATATAGTAGCGAAGCTTTTTGGCAGTACAAAAGTTCAATCACTAAAGTAATCTTTCAAAATCAAATGCAGGAGGTACCAAATGCAACGTATCAACATGATATCTCTCAAGCAGATGACGGTAGTATCATGGCTTACCTAGTATTGAACAGTGACCGATCAACTTATACAGCTTATATTCAATGTAATGGTATTATGCAAGCTAATCCAAATAGTTCTCGTTGGTTTGATGGGTTTACCAAATCACAAAGTATCGAAGGTTTAGAATATTTTGATACTTCCCAAGTAACGAGCATGGAAGCAATGTTTAGTAACTGCAGTAGTTTAACAAGCTTAGACTTAAGTAGTTTTGATACATCACATGTAACAAATATGTGGATGATGTTTCAATTTTATGAAAAATTAGCGAACTTAAATATAAGCAGTTTTGAAACATCGCAAGTGACGAGTATGAGAACTATGTTTAATAGTTGCAGTTCGCTAACTAATTTAGACTTAAGTCATTTTGATACCTCACAAGTAACAGATATGACACAGATGTTTTCCTATTGTAGAAACTTAACAAACTTAAATTTAAGTAGCTTTGATACATCTCAAGTAACGACTATGTATAGTATGTTTGCTGGTAACAGTTTACTAACTAATTTAGATATCAGCAGTTTTAGTACATCAAAAGTAACAGATATGGAATACATGTTTTCAGGCTGTAGCAGTTTAACAAGTCTAGATTTTAGAAATGCTACATTTACGAATGTAACTAGTTATAATAACATGTTTACAAGTTATCCATCTAGCATTCAGGTAACGGTAAAAGATAGTGCGGCTAGAACTTTTATTCAAAATAGATTAAATGAAGCTAATGGTGGTACTGTAATTATCGCTTAATTTGTTTACCTGCATTTTGTCCAACTTAACACAATAAGAAAAAGAAAACACGAAATAACTGTTGTTTTCTTCTTTTTTTTTCGTTATACTAAACTTGTCGGTTGATAAGAAAGGAATGATAGAATGAAATACGTTTATTTGTTCAGTGAAGGAAATAAAGATATGCGTAATCTACTTGGTGGAAAAGGCGCTAATCTTGCTGAAATGACGAGTATTGGTTTACCAGTACCACGTGGCTTTACTGTAACGACGGAAGCTTGTACAAGATATTACGACGACGGAAAAACAATTGCCGACGAAATTGTTTGTGAAATCGATGAGAAAGTAGAAGAACTTCAGAAGTTAACAGGAAAGAAATTAGGAGATAGTAAAAATCCATTGCTGGTATCGGTAAGAAGTGGAGCTCGTGCTAGTATGCCTGGTATGATGGATACCGTTTTAAATTTAGGATTAAATGATGAAGTAGCTAAGGGCTTTGCCGAAACAACCAATAATCCTAGATTTGTCTATGACTCTTATCGTAGATTTATTCAGATGTTTGCAGATGTAGTTATGGGATTTCCTAAGAGCTCATTTGAACATCTATTTGATAAAATCAAAGAGGAAAAACATGTAGAATTTGATACTGAACTTACAGCAGAAGATTTAATGGAAGTTGTTGACATCTATAAGAAAGAATATAAAAAACATGCAGGAGTGGAATTTCCTCAGGAACCACGTGTCCAATTATTAGAGGCGATCAAAGCCGTATTTAGAAGTTGGAATAATGATCGTGCTATTACGTATCGTAGATTGAATGATATCCCATCTTCATGGGGAACAGCAGTAAATGTCCAAGAGATGGTTTATGGTAATCGTGGAGAAACCTCTGGTACAGGAGTTGCATTTACGAGAAACCCAGCAACAGGAGAGAAGAAATTATTTGGTGAATACTTAATGAATGCCCAAGGAGAAGATGTTGTTGCGGGAATTCGTACTCCTCAATCAATTGATACTTTAAAAGAGACAATGCCAGAATGTTATGAAGAGTTTGTTCGTATCTGTCATATTTTGGAAGAACATTATCGTGATATGCAGGATATGGAATTTACAATCGAAGATGGTAAACTTTTCATGTTACAGACAAGAAATGGTAAAAGAACTGCAGCAGCAGCTTTAAAAATTGCCGTAGATTTAGTAGAAGAGGGAATGCTAACTAAAGAAGAAGCCCTATTAAAAGTAGAGCCTAAACAACTAGATCAACTACTTCATCCAAATTTTGATGCACAAAGTTTACAAGCTGCAGAAATAGTAGCAAAAGGATTAGCCGCATCACCTGGGGCAGCAACAGGAAAAATATACTTTACAGCAGAAGATGTAATTAAAGCTCATGAAGCCGGCGAAAAAGATATATTATTGGTTCGTTTAGAAACTTCTCCAGAAGATATCGAAGGAATGAATCTTGCCCATGGAATTTTAACGATCCGTGGTGGAATGACTTCACATGCCGCTGTAGTCGCACGTGGTATGGGAACTTGCTGTGTATCTGGTTGTGGTGAATTAAGAATCGATGAAGAAAAAAAGACAGTCACTACTAAGGATGGAAAAGTCTTTAATGAAGGAGATTGGATGAGTCTAGATGGTTCAACAGGAAACGTCTATGGAGAAAGAATCAAGACTGTAGATCCAGAAATTGTCGGAGACTTCGAAACCTTTATGAGCTGGGCAGATAGCATCAGAAAACTAAAAGTAAGAGCGAATGCCGATAATCCTAAAGATGCTAGCGTTGCTCGTAAGTTTGGGGCAGAAGGAATTGGACTTTGCCGTACAGAACACATGTTTTTCGAAACTGACAGAATTTTCAACTTCCGTCGTATGATTACTGCTGAGACAAAAGAAAAACGAGAAGAAGCACTCGAAAAAATACTTCCTTATCAACGAGATGACTTTGAACAATTATTTAGAGTAATGGAGGGCTATGGAGTAACGATTCGTTTCCTTGATCCACCATTACATGAATTCCTACCTCATACTGATGAAGAAATTAAACCACTTGCAGAAAGTTTAGATATGACTTTTGAAGCCTTAAAGGCTCGTGTCGAATCTTTAAAAGAATTTAATCCAATGATGGGACATAGAGGATGTCGTCTAGCTGTAACTTACCCAGAAATTGCTAAAATGCAAACTCGTGCGGTAATAGAAGCGGCGATCAAAGTAAGTAAAGAGGGCATTAAAGTTAACCCAGAAATTATGATCCCATTAGTTGGCGATGTCAAAGAATTGACTTATGTTAAAAATATTGTAGTCGAAACCGCAGAGAATATTATCAAAGAAGCAGGAGTTAAACTTGATTATCATGTCGGAACGATGATCGAAATTCCAAGAGCGGCTATAACGGCTGACAAAATTGCTGAAGAAGCTGAGTTCTTCTCATTTGGTACCAATGATTTAACTCAAATGACTTATGGATTTAGCCGTGATGATGCAGGCAAATTCCTAGAGGATTATTATAAACGAGGAATTTTCGAAAGTGATCCATTTGCTCATATCGATCAAGAAGGTGTAGGAGCATTAATGAAGATTGCTGCAGAAAAAGGAAGAGCAACAAGAAAAGACATTAAGCTTGGTATCTGTGGTGAACATGGAGGAGATCCTGCAAGTGTAGAATTCTGCCACCAACTAGGATTAACTTATGTTTCTTGTAGTCCATATCGTGTACCTTTAGCTAGACTTGCTGCAGCACAAGCCGCAGTTAAATCTGAAGAGCAAAAATAATTATTCTAATAAAATAGACTAAGATGACTAATTTGGTATATCTTAGTCTTTTTTTGTCAAGTATAAATAGAGAAGGAAGATGTAGATATAATTTCTATCGAATAGTTTTTAAAAAAATAAAAACTCAATCTACAAAAGGGAAACCTTTATTCTAAATAAAAAACTAGTAATATGAAATGCACCCCTTTGGGTAGACATTATAAAAAAACTAGTTTTATGTTAGAATACACCTTCGAAAGGAGGTGTTTT
>CALVVF010000034.1 GCA_944363785.1 uncultured Bacilli bacterium | reverse complement strand
GGAGAAATACGAATTACGAATAGAATTGAAAGTGAAGAAGTAGAAGAAGATATGGCTACTCCTGAAGATATTTTAGATGGAAAGAAAGCTTGGGTAAATGGAAGTAAAATAACTGGTATAATGGTAGATCGAGGGGCCATTAATCAGACTTTAAAAGCTGGGGGAAGTTATACGAT
This sequence comes from uncultured Bacilli bacterium, assembly GCA_944363785.1. Classification (GTDB taxonomy): domain Bacteria; phylum Bacillota_I; class Bacilli_A; order RF39; family UBA660; genus Alloscybalousia. The sequence continues at coordinate 6,599 of CALVVF010000034.1, read as the reverse complement.
CCCAAAAGGTTATCATAATGGAAGTGGAAAAATTACCGCTGCTTCTTTAGCTAGTCAAACACAAGCAACGGCAACAGCTTCTCAAATATTATCGGGGCAAACTGCTTGGGTAAATGGAAAGAAGATAACTGGGACGATGGCTAATCGAGGAACTATTAATCAGACATTAAAAGCAGGAGAAAGTTATACCATTTCACAAGGTTATCATAATGGAAGTGGAAAAATTACTGCCGCTTCTCTTTCTAGTCAAACTCCTGGAACAGCTAGTGCTGAAGATATTGCCTCTGGTAAGACAGCTTGGGTAAATGGAGAACAGGTAGTGGGAACTGCTACTATGGATTCAGATATGACATATAGTCGAGTTAAATTGAATTATGGTTTTACATCATCATCTACGATTACGATACCAGCTGGATATACAAAAGCTTATTTAACAATTAGTTATCGTGCTGGCGGTGGGGATCCTTCTATTTCATCAGAAGATACGGTTACTTATAAAGGAGTTTCTAGTAGTAAAAAATTATATTCCTATATTGGTGCATTTTCTCAGACTTACCATGCTGCTTATGAATTACAACTAGATGGTACACAAGGTTCTATTACCGTTACTCCACATATTATATCCGGTAATGTTATTGTCTCTGGTGAAATATTTGTTACCTTTGATTAGAACTTATTTATGTTTGGAACATTCTATATTAGAGTGTTCTTTTTCATCGAGATATAAATTTTTCCTATTTTAAATTAATCAACACTTTTATTCTAAATTGATGCTGTTCGATTGTTTCTCTTTTTTTCTTAGTTTATAATATAAGGGAATAGGCGGTGATAGAATGAAGGAAAGATTAATATTTCATATAGATGTGAATAATGCTTTTCTTTCTTGGACTGCTGTTGAACTTTTAAAACAAGGTTATCCAATTGATATTCGGACAATTCCTTCTGTTATTGGTGGGGACGAAGAAAAACGTCGTGGTATTGTTACCGCTAAGAGTCCAGTTGCTAAAAAGATGGGTGTAGTAACTGCTGAACCATTATTTATGGCACGAAGAAAATGCCCTGATTTAAAAGTTTTTAGAGGTGATTATACCCTTTTTCGAAGAGAATCAGATCGATTGTATCAATATTTTTGCCAATTTACGGATAAGATAGAACGGTTTTCTATTGATGAGTGCTTTTTGGATATGACGGGTACTCATTTAATTTACTCTGATCCTATTCGTTTAGCTTATCAAATGAAAAATGAAATTTATCAAAAGTTTGGTTATACTGTGAATATAGGAGTGGCTAATAACAAACTATGTGCCAAAATGGCAAGTGATTTTGAAAAGCCTAATCGAGTACATACATTATTTATGAATGAGGTTCAAACTAAAATGTGGCCACTTCCTGTTTCTGAACTATTTATGGTTGGTAAATCTAGTAGTAAAACATTAATGGAAATGGGAATTAAAACGATAGGCGATTTGGCTATGGTTGATGTAGCTATTTTAAAAAGGCGATTTAAAAGTCAAGGGGAAATGATGCATCAGTATGCTTGGGGAATTGATTATAGTCCAGTTGAAGCAAGGAGCAGTCAAAATAAAAGTATTAGTGTAACAGAAACTTTAGAAAAAGATGTTGATCGTATACCAATTTTACGGAAGATCTTACTTCGTCAAGCTGATCGAGTAGGTAAGCAAGCTAGACGAGAAAAGTTATATGCTAAAACGATTGCCCTTATTTTTAAAACTTCTGATTTTGTTAGTTATTCTCATCAAATAAAATTAGTAAATCCTACTAATGTTACGGAAGAAATTTATAAAACAAGCTTACAAATTTTAAAGAATGGTTGGCGAGGAGAACCATTACGGCTAATTGGTATTCGATTAACAGATTTCACAACCGATAATAGTAAACAAATTTCTTTATTTGAACAAGAAAAAGATATTCATGTCGATAAGATACAAGAAGTGATTGATCATATTACGGATAAATTTGGAGAAGGAGTAATTATTCCGGCTAGTTTAAAGGAAGAGGAAAAAAAATAATTGTCTAAATGTTATTTATTCTTTACAATATATAATAGGGGATGATTTATATGAATGAAGAATCACTTAATACGTTATTAAAAAAATGTCGTGAAACAGTTGATGAGATTGCGGCAATTTACCATTATCCTAGTAATATTACGCATTTATTATATTTAATTGTACCTGCTTTTATTATTAAATATGGCTTTGAACAAGAGCGATATTTATTAAAAGCTTTTACAGAAATACCTGTTTTGATTTTAGATACAGGGGATAAAGTTTATCAAGCATACTATAGTAGTATTCCAGAGAAAACAGATAATGGTTATGTTACACGTAAAGGAATTGTTTTAAAACATTATCAAAATATTGAATTAATGCAGCTTTTGGATAATTTAGTTCATGAATTTAATCATGCTATGAATTCTATTCATCATGAGATTTTGGAAAAAGGAGATCGCTTGTATATTAGGACAGGTCTTAGTTATGTTATTTATGAGAAAGATACATTGAAAGCAATTAGTAAACAAGATAATTCTATTATCGAAGAGATCATTAATACTAAACAAACAGAAATGTTGATTGATATTATTAATTCTTTTAATCAGTATACTATTTTTGATTCTGAGATTTCTAATACTCTTTATTCGATTCAATCTTCTATTACCAATCGGCAATATCGCTCTAATGCCTATTTATTACAATCTTTGTTATGCCAAGAATTGATGAAAAATAAAACTTTTATTTCGACTTTAGAAAAATTACGGTTTTCTGGAAATGTCGAAGATATTGAAGGATGGTTTGATCAAATTACGGGAGTGGAAAAAAGCTTTTCGAGGTTGGTTGAATTGTTGAATATCACTTTGGCTTTACAGTTAGATATTAGTAAGGGCAAGGGGATTAAATTTTTGAAAATAAATAAGATAAAGAAATTGACGGCTGAAGCTATGGAGATAGTTCGTTTATTTGATCAGAATTGCAATTATCGTTAGTTTCTTTTTCTTTGATGTTAAAAAAGGCTAAAATGTGGTATGATAATATATAGATGCTTAACAGATAGAAAGATGTGATGTTTATTGAAAAAAAATACGTTTATGCAAGGTGCTTTTATTGCAACGTTTGGCATTGTTTTAAGTAAAATATTAGGTATTGTTTATGTAATTCCTTTTTATGCACTTATTGGAGAACAAGGTGGTGCTCTTTATGGTTATGCTTACTCTATTTATGCAATCTTTTTAGGGATTAGTCAAGCAGGAATTCCTTTAGCGATTAGTAAAGTAATCAGTGAATATAATGTTCTTGGTTATTATGATGCTAAAGATAGGGCATTTCGTTTAGGAAAGAAAACACTTGGCTTACTTGGAGTTATTTGCTTTTTAATCATGTTTATTTTTGCTGGTAATATTGCCGATATTATCATTGGAGATATTACCGGAGGAAATACTAGGGAAGATGTAACCTTTGTTATTCGGGTAATTTCAACAGCTGTTTTAGTAGTTCCATTTGTTAGTATATATCGTGGTTATTTACAAGGACATAAGTTTATTACTCCTACTTCTGTTTCTCAAGTCTTAGAACAAATTGTTCGGGTAATCATTATTATTGGTGGAAGTTTTTTAACATTAAAAGTCTTTCATCTATCTTTAAAAACTACTGTTGGTGTTGCGGTTTTTGCTGCTACAGTAGGAGCTCTTTCTTCTTATTTTTATCTAGTATTTAAAGCTCGTAAAAATAAGAAACAGCTCGAGCAAAAAACATTAAAAGTTGATGAACCAAAAATTACCAATAAAGAAATAATTCAAAAGATTTTAATCTATGCTTTTCCTTTTATTATGATCGACGTATTTAAATCTTTAATTAATTCAGTTGATGTATTTATGTTGGTTAAAGTATTAGTTAATGGAATTGGGTATACAACAGCACAAGCTGAATCGATTATGAGTGTTGTTTCTACTTGGGGATTAAAGATCAATATGATTATCGTTTCTATCTCTACTGGTTTGATGGTCAGTTTAATTCCTAATTTAACAGCAAGTTTCGTTAAAAATGATATGGTGGATGTAAGAAAGAAGATTAATCAAACACTTCAATGGTTACTTTTCTTTACAATTCCTATGACTTTGGGACTTTCAATACTTGCTAAACCGGTATGGACAATTTTTTATGGAGCAAGTGAGTTTGGACCAAGTGTATATCAATATTATGTTTTTGTCGCATTAGCTACTACGTTGTTTACTGCTTCTGTTACGATTTTACAATTATTAAAGGAATATAAACATGTATTCTTTGGTTTAGTTTTAGGTTTAGTTACTAATGCCGCTTTAAATATTCCACTTGTTTATGGATTCCATAATATGGGATTACCTGCTTATTATGGTTCGATTACTTCTACTATTTTGGGATATTTAGCTTGTAGTTTTGTATCTCTTCGCTATATAGGTAAAAAATATCAAGTTAATTATGAAGATACATTAAAGAAAGTCTTTAATATGATATTAATTGCTTTAGTTATGGTAATTACTTTATTGATCGTTAAAATCTTTATTCCATTTACTTCGACGAATCGTGTGCTTAATATTTTCCTTGTTGCTTTTTATGCTTTATTGGGAGCAGGAATATACTTTGGACTTATGTTTAAGAGTGGAATGATCTATGATGTGTTCGGACGAAAGAATGTTGAAAAGATTTTAACTAAGCTTAAAATTAAAAGGAGGGCATAAGTATGGAATTTGTAACTTTAACAGAAGAAGAGTTCCGTGAGTTTTCTCGTTGTCATCCTCAAGAGTCTTTTATGCAGACGGTAGAACTTGCCCATTTGAAAAAAGAATACGGAAGTAAGATACACTATGTAGGTGTGAAAAAGAAAAATAAGTTGTTAGCTGGTACTATGATGTTAGAGGATAAAACAATTTTTTCTAAGAAGATGTTTTATGCTCCACGTGGGTTATTAGTTGATTATCATGATAAAGAACTATTAAGTTTTTTTACTAAAGAATTAAAGCATTATATTAAGCAATGTGGTGGTTTTATCTTTACTATTGATCCGAATATTGTTTATCGTGTTCGTTCTAGTGATGGAGATATTCTTCCTGATGAGAAAAAAGATCAAGAAACGATTGATCATTTGTTAGAATTAGGGTATCGTCATCATGGATTTAATCTTTATTTAGATGCTCTACAAGCTAGATGGGCTTATCGCTTGCCACTTGATGAAGATTATGAAACCAAGAAAAGTAAGTTTTCTAAAAGTACTAGAAAAAATATTGAGTCTTGTAAAAAGAAAGGTTTAATGGTACGAGAAGGAACAGTAGATGATTTAAATACGATGACGACAATTTTTGATTTAACGTCTAAACGTAAAGACTTTTTTTCTCGTAGTTTATCGTATTATCAGAAAATGTATCATCATATGAAAGAGTTGATGACTATCTACATTGCCTATTTAGATCCAGTGGTTTATTATCAGCATACAAAGACGTTACTTGATGATGAAAAGAATGTTCATCAGGAGTTAGAAAAGAAATTAGAAAATAATCCCACAAGTGATAAATTACTTAAGAAATTAGAGACAAGTGATGCCCTTGTTCATAAATATCAAGCGGAATTAGAAAAAGCTAAACAGTTTAAAAAAGACTATCCAAAGGGTAAGGATATTGGGTGTTTATTATCTCTTCGTTCTGGTAATGAATATCTAACCCTTTCCAGTGGAGTTTTAGAAGAGTATAAAAGTTTCACTCCTAAGTATTTGATGTATGAACATCATATTCAAGAGGCTTATAAAGAAGGCTTTAAGTATTGTAATTTTTATGGAATTACGGGGGATTTTAATCCTAAAAATAAGTATTATGGTATATATGAATTTAAAAAAGGATTTAATGGAAATGTGATTGAATACATCGGTCAATTTGAATTAAAAGTAAGTGGTTTTTATACGGTATATAAGACTTTGAAGAAGATAAAATCTTGGTTAAGAAAGTGGGTGTTTATTGGTGAGTGAGAGTTATCATTTTGAATATTTAGATGAGAATAAGTTTCGAGTTAGAGAACGTGCAGTTCGTAAATATAATACTTTAGCTTATAAACGTCTTTTATTTGAATATTATCCTAAATTAAAGGAAGGTAATTTTTTAGGAAGTCCAATTAAGAATAACGAAGATGGTAGTTTAATGATGGAACTTTCTCTTCCTACTGATACTATGTTTCGTAAAGTTCATGGTGAGATGAAACTACATTATACTGTTTATCCAGATAAAAAAATTATTTTACTGACAAATATTACACCAGATGGTATTTTAGAAGAAGGACATCGTTCTGAGTTAAAGGCATATAAGGGTGTGATGATTTCAAAGAGTGATCCTAAACGGGATATGTTTAAAGTTAATCTTTTGGATAAGATGAATAAAGGTATTGGAAATATTTATATCTTTATGGGTATAATTACTCTTTTATTGGCTATTAGCTGTGGTATTTTACTTTGGGCTATTCGATAGAAAAAAACGAGGATTTCAGGTTTGATGTGAATCCCATTTGGGAGACATCAAATAAAAAACTAGATTAAAAATCAAGGGCGAACGAAGTGAGTTCATC
>CALVVF010000033.1 GCA_944363785.1 uncultured Bacilli bacterium | reverse complement strand
TTTGGTCAATTAACATTTTAAGGCATTAATCGCTTTTTGTATACCATCTTAGTCTCACATCAATTGTAACTCAACAGAATATTCTAACAAAAATAACGAAATAATTTGACTTGTTCTTATGTTTATGGTATTATTCTAGATGTTTGAGACCTCTTGTCTTCAAACCACATTGAAAAGGTAATGATAAACAAAGGAATTTGTACCTTAAGAGTGAGTCTAGAAAATGTTAAAGGAGGTATAGAAATGAATGCAGTAATTAAAACAGGTGGAAAGCAGTATTTAGTTTCTGAAGGAAGCATAATTTTCGTTGAAAAATTAGATGCTAAAGAAGGAGACAAAATCGTATTTAATGAGGTTTTAATGCTCGACAGTAAGATTGGAAATCCTTACGTAGAAAAAGCAAGTGTTGAAGGTGTTATTGTAAAACACGGTAAACAAAAGAAGATTCGTGTATTTAAATACAAGAGCAAAGACCGCAGTAACCGTAGAACACTTGGTCATAGACAACCATATACAAAAGTGGAAATTAAAAAGATTAACGGGTAGTATTCGTGATAGTTGTAAAAGTAAAATATAGGGATACTTCTGTTTGTGAAGTAACTATTACGGGACATGCTAATTATGACGATTTTGGTAAAGATATCGTCTGTAGTGCTGTAAGTAGTATAGTAATTACTACCGTAAATGGTATTGATAAAATCTCATCCGATTGCTTAAGTGTTGAAGAAAAGAAAGATCAGATGAAGATAATCGTAAATCATTTTGATGAAATAGGACAGAAGTTATTACTGAATATGATCGAATTGTTAAAAGAACTACAAGTTAATTATCCCAAAAATATTATAGTAAAGTAAGGAGGATGCAAGAATGTGTAGATTAGTATTAAATATCCAATATTTTGCACACCACAAAGGGCAAGGATCTACTTCTAACGGTCGTGATTCGGCTGGACGTAGATTAGGTGCTAAAGCTGCTGATGGTGAGTTTGTAACAGCAGGATCTATTATCTATCGTCAAAGAGGTACCAAAATTATGCCTGGTGTAAACGTAGGTAGAGGAAATGATGATACTTTATTTGCGAAAGAAGCTGGTATTGTTAGATTTGAACGACTTGGCAAAGATAAAAAACAAGCAAGTGTTTACCCAGTAGTAGAAGAATAGTGACTAGCTATTCTTTTTTTGTTACGATGGAGGTTTGGTATGAAATTAACAAAAGAAATTATTAATCAACTTTTTAGTGAATGTGAATGGCCTAAAGAAGAATGGCCTAATGAAAGAGTTTCAATTGAAGAAGCACCCGATGTAGCTCGATTATTATTGCCATTACCTAATGGCGAAAATGCAATTGGGTTTCATCCCGATAAGCTTTTAGAGTATTCCAATACGATTGGTGAACTGTTAGATCAGGTTCCTTATCTAAGTTGTGAAACTGGAATTTCATTTTCTATGCTTGGTTATACCCAGGAAGGGGCTTGGACCAAGATAATTATGAAATTCAAAAGTTATACTTATTAGGTGTAGTTACCGATCAATTACTAGCTTTACCAATTAACGGAAAAGTAGTAATCGGTAGAATTCCTAAGACGAAGAGTATAGTAGATATTGTATCTGTTGATGAAAAGGGAAAGTCAAAGTTACTCGCTAAAAAGTTAGGAGAGAAATATTTTTTCCCAAAAGATGAATAAAAGAAGAAGGAGGCGTTGTTATGTTTATTGATGAAGTGTACATGGAAGTTCATGCTGGTAACGGTGGGGATGGCTGTACTGCTTTTCGCCGTGAAAAATATATTCCGATGGGAGGACCATTCGGAGGAAATGGTGGTCGCGGTAGTAATATCGTTTTTAAAGTAGATCAGGGCTTACACACGTTATTAGACTTACGGTACCATAAGATTATCAAAGGAAAAAAAGGCGAAAATGGAACCGGAAAGAACTGTAATGGAAAAAATAGTGAAGACATTATAATTAAAGTGCCACAAGGAACAGTAATTACCGATACCGATAGTGGTTTAATCTTAGCCGATTTAAAAGGAAAAGACGATGAAGTGATTGTTGCTTATGGTGGACGTGGGGGAAGAGGAAATACCGCGTTTAAAACGCCAAGTAATCCTGCCCCCAATTATAGTGAAAATGGTGAACCGGGAGAAATTAAATATATTAAGGTCGAATTAAAACTACTAGCGGATGTTGGTTTAGTTGGTTTACCAAGTGTTGGAAAAAGTACATTGATTTCAATGGTATCGAAAGCCAAGCCTAAGATTGCTGCCTATCACTTTACAACACTTACCCCTAACTTAGGAGTAGTAAAAGACAAAAAGAATCGTACCTTTGTTATGGCTGACTTACCAGGTTTGATTGAAGGAGCTAGTCGTGGAGAAGGATTAGGAGATAAATTCTTACGTCATATTGAAAGAACGAGAGTAATCGCCCATGTTATCGATATGTCATCCTCAGAAGGAAGAGATCCTTATGAAGATTATTTATTAATTAACCGTGAACTTGCTTCTTTCAGTCAAAAGCTAATGGAAAAACCACAGATCATTATTGCCAACAAAATGGATATCGAGGGAGCCAAAGAGAATTTAGAGAAGTTTAAGACCTTAGTGGATGCGAAGATATTCCCTGTTAGTGCGATGAATCAAGAAGGATTAGAACCAGTCTTATTAGAACTAGGCGACATGTTAGAAAAAATCCAAGAAGAACCATTATACGAAGAAGATCAATTTGAAGGACATGTTCTTTATCAGTTTAAGAAAGAAGAACCATATACCATTACTAGAGAAGATAATGGTACTTGGGTAATTCAAGGAGAAGAAATCGAAAAATTATTAAAGATGACGAAATTTACTACAGAAGAAGGAATTATTCGCTTTACTAAACGTCTCCGTAAAATGGGAATTGATGATAAATTAGAAGAATTAGGAGCCAAAGAAAACGATAAAGTACGAATCTTAGATTTTGAATTCGATTATCGTAAATAAAAATGAACAAGGCTATCTAAATAAAGAAAAAAAGCTTATTTAAAGAGAATAAAACGATGAATTACTCATTGGAATTTATTCTCTTTTTGTGTTAGCTTTTTTACTGGGAAATATTTAATTGAGTGCTTGCCAACTTCGATAGGAAGGAGGCTTAGTATGGTTAAGAAAGATCTATTAATCACATCTTTATTAGTAATCATTTTTTCACTAATTGCCTTACTCTTCATTCTAGTCAAATAATCGATTACTAAAAAAGCACTCAATCCAAATAGATTAGTGCTGCCAACAAAACAAGGCAAGTACTCAAACTATACCGGATTAAAATATTTCCCATTTTAATTGTTTGAATATTGCTCTTACATCCTCATCATAACACAGCTAATTTTCTATTTCAAGAAGTTTATCTATATTTTTTCTAGATAAATAGGAAGATACCCACTTTTCATGGTACAATGATAGTAAAATCTAATATTTAGAGGTGATAATAATGATTGAAGTAAACATCAGTAATGCAAGTAAACATTTTGGAACAAGAGAATTATTTAAAGAACTGGATTTCAAAATTAGTACCAATGAAAGAGTCGCCCTTATTGGATCAAATGGAAGTGGAAAGAGTACCTTACTAAAAATAATCGCCGGTTTAGAAAAAATTGATGATGGCGAAATCGCTTTACGAAAAGGGCTTACGATCGGGTATCTTCCTCAGATTCCACCACAAGCCGATCAGGGAACATCAGTTAGAGAGATCCTAATGAATGCTTTTCTTCCTCTAAAAAAGATGGAAGAGAAAATGAATCATCTAGCTACTTTACTTGCGTCAGAAACCGATAGTAAACGTTTAGAAAAACTATGTAATCAGTACTGTGATTTGGAACAGACTTACCAAGCTTCTGGTGGCTATGAAAAAGAAACATTATTTAGTAAAGTATGTGCTGGTTTTAAAATTAAAGAAGAAATGTTAGATAGGAAGTTTCAAACCCTATCTGGGGGAGAAAAAACAATCGTATATTTAGCTGCACTTATTTTAAAGAAACCTTCTATTCTTCTTTTAGATGAAGCAACTAACCATTTAGACATGGAAACCTTGGAGTGGTTTGAAAATTATTTAAAAAGTTATGATGGAACGATGATTATCATCTCCCACGATCGCTACTTTTTAGATCAAGTAGCGACTAAGACGATGTTGTTATCTGGTGGTAAGATCGATGTGTTTTTTGGTAATTACTCATATTTTCAACAGGAAAATGAGAAACGAATCATGATCGAGTTCGAAAAATATAAGGATCAACAAAAGATGATTGAAGCCATGAAAAATAAAATTAAAAAGCTACAAGAGTTTGGAAAACTAGCGGCTCCTTATGGCGAATCATTCTTTAAACGAGCAGCTAGTATTCAAAAAAGACTCGATAAAATAGAAGTTCTGACGAAGCCTGAAGAAAAAAAAGAACTTCCTCTAAAGTTTGAAGTTGCTCATCGTTCAGGAAAAGAAGTGTTAAAAATAGAAGACTTATACCTTTCAATTGGAGACAAAAGCTTATTAAAAAAAGCAAGTCTTCTTGTTCGCTATGGAGAACATGTTGCTTTAATTGGTAAGAATGGAACCGGAAAATCGACACTAATCAAAGAAATCTTATCCATTTCTTCCGCCAAAGATAAAAGCAACTCCACCATAAAATTAGGTAGTCAGGTAGTCATCGGTTATCTTCCTCAGGAAATCTATTTTGAGGATGAGAATAAGACGGTATTAGAGACCGTTCGAAAAAACTTTCAAGGAAATGAAACCGTTTTGCGAGCTACTTTGGCAAAATTTCTCTTTTTTGATGATGCTATCTATAAACGAGTAGGTACTTTATCTGGAGGAGAAAAGGTTCGTCTTAAATTATTAGAATTAATAAAAGAAAATGCTAACTTCTTGATTTTAGACGAAGTAACCAATCATATTGATATTGATACGAGAGAAATGTTAGAAGAAGCACTAAAAGAGTTTGTAGGTACGATTCTATTTGTTTCCCATGATCGGTACTTTATTAATAAACTAGCCGATAGAGTAGTGGCGATTGAAAACCATAAGTTAAATAATTACCTTGGTAATTACGAAAACTATAAGGAAAAACATCTTGAAAAGTAGAGTTATTTTGCTGTTAAGGAAACTTCCTTCAACATAAATTGCTTTTAAACACCAATTCCTGTAACTTTTTAGTTAGATAGATATAGTTTTATGTTACAATAATAATCATGCGTGTTCCGAAAAAGAGCATTTCTGTGTGGTAAAATTTTACAAATAGTAAAATCCCATGCTATAATATGCGCAAGTTTAAAGAAATTTGGGGGAGAAAAAATGAAAAATTTAACTAATTCAACTAATCTTCTATCAGAGAAGACACTAAGTTTAATGGAAAAGGAAAATAATCGTTCCTTAGTATCAGAAAAGTTATTGATGACTGCTTCTGAGTGTTTTAATGTGGATCCTACCGAAAAAAAGGTAATCCGCAATCTAAAAATTGCTGCTTTTCCATTCCTTGCAGTAATGGGGATAGCTTCCTATAGTATCGATAAAGCAATTCAAACCAGAAAAGTTGCTTCACTGTTAAACTGTTCTGACGATCAAGTTGTCTTTTCAGAAGGCGACTTCACAGATAAACAGGGTAGTGCTAGGGAAACAATTTTAGGGTGTGCCACTAATTTTACCTATAAAGCAAACATCAAAAAAGATTGGTTACAATCCCTTCGTCTAATCTTAAAAGATGCTCATTTAGAAGCCTTAGATGAAGAAACATTAGCCTCTTTAGAAGCAATCGGAGGAAATGTATACTTGTCTGATCGTAATATTGAAGCCTATGAACAAGGATCTTTTTTACCAAATTTACAATATGTAGGTGGTAAAGTCTTTGTTAATGCCAAAGAATATCATAAGAAAAGAAAATAAAAGTTCAGAGTTAGAAAGAGTTAAAGGTGGTTTTATGGGTAATGATAAGGTTTATGTAGTAACAAGTTATGTAGATACACTACCAGGCAAAGTAATTAAAGTTCGCGCAGAAATGAAGTTTTGGAACCGTTATCTTGGGGATAATTATTCTCATGTTTCCTTGTCGAGGGATAATACACTAAATAATATGATGTCTTTTGCTCGTAGGGAAATCAATAATCCTTTTAACGCAGGGTTGGTAAAAGAAGATATTCATAGTGGAATGTTTGCCTTAAAAAAAGACAAAAGTAAAATAGCTGTTATGCAAGTAGATGTAACACCTAAACAGTATGATGAAATTGGTAATATCATGGAAAGATATTGGGCAAGACGGGATGAATTAGGATTTAATTTTGCGGGATTAGCCTCTATGCTCTTTTGTGCTAGGGGATTACCTGTAGAAGATCGCTATTTCTGTTCAGAATGGGTTACAACTGTTTTACAAGAAGCAGGAGTAGACATCTTTTCAGACAAAAAGCCTTATAACATTAGACCTTTTGATTTCTATTGTTTATTAAAAGATTCTATTGTCTATGAGGGAAGAGCCCAAGACTATCCAGTAAAAAGTAAAGTACTTTATAAGTAACGGGCGAGAAAGTAGGGTAACAAATGCCAGGACCAAAAACTCACGATATTTTCTATCGTCAATTAAAGAAAAAATTAAGTGCAGATACAATATCCAATTTTAAACACTATGATGATTATCATATCTTTGCCCAAGGTCACGACTTTTTTATCTATTATAATTTCTATAAAATATGGAACCAAAAAAAACTAGATAAGAATGTCCAAGAATCTGTATTACTACAGGAACATAAGTTCCAAGAGTTCGTATATAATTACCTAAAAACAGCTAAAAATACGGGAGCTATTGAAGACGAAGAAACCAGATTATTTATCGGGCCAGGTTATGTGATGCACCACTTATTAGATGCTTATACTCATCCTTATATCATCTATTATGCGGGGGATCATACTAGAGATCCTAATAATAGTACTTGGCACCATGGCATAGTAGAAAATTTACTGGATATTTATATGATGCAAAAGTATGAATTTATTGACCCAAGAACTTACCCAGTTCATCTTGAATTCGAGTTACAAAAAGCAGTTTCTCCGGAATTAGTAACTACTTTAAATGAAAGCTTACAAACAACGTATAACATCGAACATGGTGGAAATAAAATAGAAATTGCGATTAAACAAATGCCCTTATTTATGAAAACTTTAAAATTCGATAAACATGGGACAAAAAGAGTAATCTTTGACTCCTTAGATCCGTTATTAAAAGGAACGAGTTCTTTCTCTTATCATCGTAATGTAGAAGAAGTAAATCCTTACTTAAACGAAGAACACGAAGTATGGCTTCATCCCATGTACGATACTATAAAATCCAACGAATCGTTTATCGACTTATACAACAAAGCATTACAAGATGGTGCCCAAATAGTAGATGGCTTGGAAAAAATTTGTCAAAGTGGTAGAATAAATCGAGACGATGTTTATTCTCTTATTCCTGATATTGCTTCAACTTATGGGTTAGAATGTGGTCAAGAATTTGAAATCAGAAATAAAAAATATGTAAAAAAATAAAATAGAACTAATGTGTGTAGTTGTCAATGATGTGAGACTAAAAAAGTAAAAATAAAAAATCGATATGATATAGTTAAAATGTTAATTTT
>CALVVF010000032.1 GCA_944363785.1 uncultured Bacilli bacterium | reverse complement strand
ATTCTATTATCACCACTTTTTATTCCTTACATATATATTAACATAAAAAACGCACAATTTCTCATGCGTTTATCCTGCCCTTAATTAAATCATACTGACGCTGATAATTCACACCTAATTCTTCTAGACGACGATCAAGCATAATAGTAGCTTCAGCTCTAGAATAATTTTTACCATTCTTTCTAGAAAAGCATTTAGAGGGATTCATATATAATATTCTAACCATATCCATAACCCTTTTTTCCAAAGCAACCAAACAAGCACGTGACATCATAAGTAACCATCTTCTAGTGATAAAATCTTCAACACTTGAAGGTTGAATACCATTTGCCATATTTACTAAATCTGCTTGCATGCAAGCAAGTTTTGAAATAGGCTCAGAGTAAATCCTAGCCCATTTAGCTGATAATTTAGAAGTAAGCATCATAATATCTTTCTGTAATACAAAAGCATTATCAACATATTCAAGTCCGCTAGGCCTTCTTTTAAATTTAGCTACACTCATATCCTATAATTTGTTCCTCCCCTTCTCTCACTTTTTTCGGCCTTTACTCGCTTCCACTCGTAGTGCGGCTTTTCGAAAAAAGTTCGTCGTTATCCTATCCGGAAAGCTGGCGCTACCCCAAACCCAGAAAAATTAGCATTAGTGTCATGCCAATCGCCAGTCATCTTCACATAGTAGAAATTGTAACTACCGTGAGAAAAGGCCGCGCGCAACCACCAAGAGCCAATTTTCTTGGCTCCACTATAGTTTGATGTTGTTACTCCTTGAGCTTTATAATAATCTAATTGTCTTGTATAGGCATCTGTTGTATCATAATTTATTACATTACTTGTTCCTTCTTTTCCCCATACTTCTTTTGTAGATAGTAAATATAGTTTATCTGTTGAAGTAAAGTTTGCTGAATGACTTGGCCCATGTCCTGATACTACATACGTATCTATAATTCCATTCTTTAATTCACTTGGCAAAGCATTATAGATATCATTATTAACATAGGTTCTCATTAATGTTGCTGGCCAGCCTCCTACATTAGTATTAGTAGAGTTCATATTGCGTGTTGTTATAATATCGGCAAACTCTAGGACAAACCCACAAGCTGTTTGGGAAAATCCTGCTGTAGAGCACTCTGCTGGTGTTGAGGTGTTCGCAACTCTTATCGTATGAGTTCCAAATGTTCCCATATCGACTTCTTTTGTATCGCCTACATGATAGTTTTCGGTGCTTCCTGCTTGTACTGCTGATACTATTGTATCCCATGAATCTTCTGCAAAAGATACTGTTTCTACACTTCCTCCACTACTTCCACTTCCATCCCAGTTTCCGTGTTCTACGCTGCATGTTGTGACCTTTCCAATTTCAAATGGTGTAGTCATGATACTTTTTTTCTTTTCATTATTCTCATCATTGTCTAAGTTCATGATGACATCTCCCCTAGCTAAATCATCTGCTTCAATTGGAGACGATACGTTATCATAAATTCCATGTGTTCCATCTGCTATTGCTATATAATATTTTGTTACTCTTTGTTCTTTGGCATTGGTTGTTATATTTACTCTAACATATCCTTTTAAATCTCTATTACCCCAAGGAGACTTTCCTCCTTGATCTAGTAGTTCTTCTGTAGACTCTGTTGTCGTATCAATTAATACATAATAATTACCCTCATCCATACTAGAGGATACTTGGTCACTACTTCCACATAATAAATCATCTGCTGACCAACTATTTCTTACAGCGTTTACATATTCTTTTGCTATTGTAATCAAACTATCTTTTCTTGCATTTTCTATATAACGTGACATTGCAGGTATCGCTATTAACATTAAAATACCAATAATGACTATTACTGCAAGTAGTTCAATTAATGTAAATCCTTTTTTGTTTTTCATATTCTTACTCCTTCTCTTTAACATATAAATAGACAATATCTTTTCCCTATTACCTATCTTAATTAGATTATAACTTTCAATCTATTCTTTGTCAATTAAGAATCCCCCTAGTTTGACAGTTTTGATATAAAAATCCTTGCAAACCTAGATAAAATCTAGTTTTTTTATGTTTTACTACTTGCGTACTATTGTGGAGTATTGTATAATATATATAGAAACTAGGTGATATGAGTGAGGCTTAAAATTTCAAAATCTAAAAATACTATATTGTTTTACATAATTAAAGACTACACAAGAAATGGTAAACGCTCTACAAAAATAGTTAAACGTATTGGTAATCTTGAAGATGTTAAAACTATGGCAGGAGATACGGATTATAAAGAATGGTTAAAAGAGTATGTTAGAGGCTTTAACGAAAAGCATGGTCGCAACGAAGTTGTTTTAATAAAAAAGAATACAAGAAAAATAATTAAGAAAGATATTAATAATTCTTTTAATGTTGGATATTTATTTTTAGAAAAAATATACAATGAGTTAAATATTAAAGATATCTGTGAAAATATTCAAAATAAATATCAATTTCATTTTGACTTAAATGAAATATTATCTTATTTAGTATATGCAAGAATCATTTATCCTTCTTCTAAATTAGAAACTTTTAAACAATGTCAAAACTTTATTGAACAACCTAACTTTAAACTCCACGATGAATATAGAGTCTTAAGTTATATCGCTAATAATATGGATTTTATTCAAAAAGAATTATTTAATAATAGTAAAAAAGTAATAAATAGAAATTCTAAAGTTATCTATTATGATTGTACTAATTATTTCTTCGAAATTGATAATGAAGATAACATTAGAAAATATGGAATTAATAAACAACATCAACCAAAGCTCCAAGTTGGTATGGGATTATTTATGGATGATGATGGACTTCCTCTATCTTGTAATATTTACCCTGGTAATATGAATGAACAAAAGACTTTAATTCCTGAAGAAAACAAAATTGTTAATGATTTTAAATTAGATAATACTAAAATTATTTTATGTACTGATGCAGGCCTTGCATCTGACGAAATAAAAAAATTTAATATTAAAGATAACAGAGGTTTTGTTATCACTCAGTCCTTAAAAAAACTAAAAGAAAGTTATAAAGAAAAAATCTTTGATAAGACCGAATGGCGGATACCTAAAGACTTAAAAAATATTTATAATTTAGAAACTATAGAAAATGATGAACAATTAAGAGAAAAATATTATGATACTTTATTTTATAAAATTATAGAAACTGAAACTAAGTCTGTTAAACAAGATTTAATAGTTACTTTCTCTTTTAAATACTTTGACTATAATAGAAGTATTAGAAATAATCAAATAGAAAGAGCGAAAAAAAGTATTGAAACTAACCAAGTTACTAGGAAAGGTAAAAATCAAAATGATTATAGAAGATTTATTAATTCTTTAAACTCTACTGATAATGGTGAAGTTGCAGAAAATATAACCTATTCTATTAATCAAGATGTTATAGATGAAGAAGAAAAATATGATGGTTATTATGCACTTACTACAAATTTAATTGATAATATAAATGAAATACTTAAAATAGTTAAAGGCAGATGGGAAATTGAAGAGTCATTTAGAATTATGAAAAGTGACTTTCTTGCAAGACCTGTTAATCTATCTAGAGAAGATCGCATAAAAGCACACTTTATGACTTGCTTCATATCACTATTTATTTACAGACTATTAGAAAAGAAGCTTAACTATAAATATACTACATCACAAATTTTAGAAACTTTAAGAAATATGAAAGTATTGGAATCTAAAGGAGATGGTTATATTCCAGAATATACAAGAACAGATTTAACTGATGATTTACATGAACTATTTGGTTTTAGAACTGATTATGAATTAAATACTTACAAAGATTTTAAAAAAATTTTTGAACATATAAAATAGGCTTCATGGTACGCATTTTTTATTAGAAAAAAAATCTCTCTAAACCCTTATAAAATAAGGGTTAGGGAGATTTTATCTTTATAAAACTGTCAAAGTCAGGAGTATACTATAAATTCCAAGTGAAAACAATTGATATTCAACATCTTTTATTCAAACCATCTATAAAATAATTCAATTTATTCCACTTGATAATAAAATTAATTTTATCAGTAATTTATACTTCTCTCATAATTTCACAAAACTATAAATATTTTTTAAAACTAAACAATATCGATAAGAATTACCAATAGAAAGATAAGCAAGAAATGAAACATAGGTAGTATATATTTCGCTATTTAAAAGAGATAACCGAATCATCTTTCTTAATTTTCTACGCTCCCTATATAAAGTATCTTTACATGGTATACATAAAATAATATCATCTAATAATTTATATTTCCATTTACAAAAAGTAAAATACTCAGTGATAGGAATAATTTTAGTTTTCTTTTTATTAATTATAATTTTCAAAGAAGAAGCTAATTTTTCATATTCTTCTAATATAGAACTAGCTTCTTCTTTATTTTTAACAATAAAAAAACTATCATCCATAAAACGGACAATGGGATATTTATTTGCAATATAATGATCTAAAATATTAGGCAACATTAAAGCTTCTTTTTGAGCTATTTCACACCCTAAAGAAAGACCTGGTTTTATAAATAAATAATCTTCAATTACTTTTCTAGTATAAGAATTTAAAATATATCTTTTATGAATAGACCTTATAACATCATGAGAGCAATTAGGAAAGAACTTAGAAAAATCAACCAAACAAATATAACCATAATATCCATAACGACGATACCATGTTCTTAATTTTTCTTTAACTCTTTTCATAGAAAAATGAAACCCCTTATTTATAACACTAGCTCCATTATCATAAATAAAATGAGGTAAATAAATAGGATTAATAATTTCATTAGATAAAACTTTATGAACTAATCTATCTTTAATATAAGGTGCATCAATCACTCTTATTTTACCTCTTTCATGAATAATAAATTGGTAAGTATTAGATACTTTATATTTATTTTCTTTAATATTTCTACAAGTAGTTGCGATTGTAGTAAATAAATGAAGTTTAAAATTTTGAGTAGATCTTTTAAAACTCACTCCCTTACAACATAAATCTGCATAATACATAACTTTATGAAAACAAAAAGCAGTATTAATATTACCATATAAATTACTTCTACTAATATTTTTTTCAAGTCTTTTATTTTTTCTTCGTAGATATCTTTTTTCTTTTCTTTCTATACTATTCAAAAAAAACACCTCCAATCTAAACAAAAAAAGGAGCAAACGCTCCAATTCATGTATGACAATACTGTTTATTTAACTAGTCACATAGTTTTGTCCATGAAATTTAAATAAATAAACAAACTTTAAACCATGCAAGAAGCGTCCGAACAAAAACATCATGAATCATCTTTAGGAATTATCCAAGGAAAAACTAATCCTTTCTTTTAAAAGCAGTATAAAGTGTTAATAAACAACTGTCTTTTACCGGTTCTGCTTCATAACAGAAATCTGGCGCTACCCCATTAGAATTATTAGCATTATTGTTATTCCAATCGCCATTCGTATTCACATTGTAGAAATTGTTACTATTGTTAGAATTGGCCGCGCGCAATACTCTAGGAAAAAATATACACCCTAAGCACTCAATCATTAGTTCTCCTATTTCAAAAAATTATTGAAGTAATACCTCAAATCCTTTTGAAACCAACATTTCTAAGATATCTTTATCGTTAATATCTTCTTTCTTTATTTTATCATATTTCTTTTTATCAGAGTTTAAAACTCCCTTAATTAAATCATACTGACGCTGATAATTCACACCTAATTCTTCTAGACGACGATCAAGCATAATAGTAGCTTCAGCTCTAGAATAATTTTTACCATTCTTTCTAGAAAAGCATTTAGAGGGATTCATATATAATATTCTAACCATATCCATAACCCTTTTTTCCAAAGCAACCAAACAAGCACGTGACATCATAAGTAACCATCTTCTAGTGATAAAATCTTCAACACTTGAAGGTTGAATACCATTTGCCATATTTACTAAATCTGCTTGCATGCAAGCAAGTTTTGAAATAGGCTCAGAGTAAATCCTAGCCCATTTAGCTGATAATTTAGAAGTAAGCATCATAATATCTTTCTGTAATACAAAAGCATTATCAACATATTCAAGTCCGCTAGGCCTTCTTTTAAATTTAGCTACACTCATATCCTATAATTTGTTCCTCCCCTTCTCTCACTTTTTTCGGCCTTTACTCGCTTCCACTCGTAGTGCGGCTTTTCGAAAAAAGTTCGTCGTTATCCTATCCGGAAAGCTGGCGCTACCCCAAACCCAGAAAAATTAGCATTAGTGTCATGCCAATCGCCAGTCATCTTCACATAGTAGAAATTGTAACTACCGTGAGAAAAGGCCGCGCGCAACCACCAAGAGCCAATTTTCTTGGCTCCACTATAGTTTGATGTTGTTACTCCTTGAGCTTTATAATAATCTAATTGTCTTGTATAGGCATCTGTTGTATCATAATTTATTACATTACTTGTTCCTTCTTTTCCCCATACTTCTTTTGTAGATAGTAAATATAGTTTATCTGTTGAAGTAAAGTTTGCTGAATGACTTGGCCCATGTCCTGATACTACATACGTATCTATAATTCCATTCTTTAATTCACTTGGCAAAGCATTATAGATATCATTATTAACATAGGTTCTCATTAATGTTGCTGGCCAGCCTCCTACATTAGTATTAGTAGAGTTCATATTGCGTGTTGTTATAATATCGGCAAACTCTAGGACAAACCCACAAGCTGTTTGGGAAAATCCTGCTGTAGAGCACTCTGCTGGTGTTGAGGTGTTCGCAACTCTTATCGTATGAGTTCCAAATGTTCCCATATCGACTTCTTTTGTATCGCCTACATGATAGTTTTCGGTGCTTCCTGCTTGTACTGCTGATACTATTGTATCCCATGAATCTTCTGCAAAAGATACTGTTTCTACACTTCCTCCACTACTTCCACTTCCATCCCAGTTTCCGTGTTCTACGCTGCATGTTGTGACCTTTCCAATTTCAAATGGTGTAGTCATGATACTTTTTTTCTTTTCATTATTCTCATCATTGTCTAAGTTCATGATGACATCTCCCCTAGCTAAATCATCTGCTTCAATTGGAGACGATACGTTATCATAAATTCCATGTGTTCCATCTGCTATTGCTATATAATATTTTGTTACTCTTTGTTCTTTGGCATTGGTTGTTATATTTACTCTAACATATCCTTTTAAATCTCTATTACCCCAAGGAGACTTTCCTCCTTGATCTAGTAGTTCTTCTGTAGACTCTGTTGTCGTATCAATTAATACATAATAATTACCCTCATCCATACTAGAGGATACTTGGTCACTACTTCCACATAATAAATCATCTGCTGACCAACTATTTCTTACAGCGTTTACATATTCTTTTGCTATTGTAATCAAACTATCTTTTCTTGCATTTTCTATATAACGTGACATTGCAGGTATCGCTATTAACATTAAAATACCAATAATGACTATTACTGCAAGTAGTTCAATTAATGTAAATCCTTTTTTGTTTTTCATATTCTTACTCCTTCTCTTTAACATATAAATAGACAATATCTTTTCCCTATTACCTATCTTAATTAGATTATAACTTTCAATCTATTCTTTGTCAATTAAGAATCCCCTCAAATCAGGATAAACGCATGAGAAATTGTGCGTTTTTTATGTTAATATATATGTAAGGAATAAAAAGTGGTGATAATAGAA
>CALVVF010000031.1 GCA_944363785.1 uncultured Bacilli bacterium | reverse complement strand
AGTTAAGCTCTTCAGCGCCGACGATAGTGTAGGCTAAAATAGGACGTCGCCAAGGTTTTTTTATGCCCTTTTTTTGGGAATACTCTGTTGAAAATCAAGTTTAGGTTTTTCTAGTCTCATCTATTCCGCTTAAAAATTGCAATTTTTAAATAAATGTGTTATAATATGTGACACTAAAAAGGAGTTTTGTACTTGAAAATTGTTGAATTATGTACTAAATTCTGATACAATAAAAATAGTAAAAATAGGGAGGCTTAGTGGCATGGAAAGATTAGAAAAGCTTGAAAATGAAACGATTGTGGAATTAGCAAACAGAATGTTAGATAAAAAAAATGAAACAGGTAATGAGGTAGAAAGTGAATTTGATGGACTAAAAATCACAACTGAAAATTGTCAAACAGTAGAGGACATTAAGTTTCAATTATCCAAACAAAGTGTTTATCATTATGAAGAAATAGCTGAAGAAGTAGAAAAAGACAAAGCATTAATGGACGCATATATGAGTCAATATAAAAAAAGAAGTAGAGGTCCAGAATCCTTTGCCACTCTTTCTGGTTCACTATTTGATTCTACAGTACTATCCCCTCGAGCAGAGGTAAATAAGAGAACAGAAGAAGAACTAAAAGAAACTTTAAGTGAAGAATATTATAATACATTTAAAGCAGGAGAAAAGATTAACTGGAACAATGCAGATGAAGTTTTTGGGTGGTTAGAAGCTCTAACCGTTTACATAAATAATTATAATGCGATGCTTCCAATAGATAAATTGTATTCAAAAGAACAACTAGAGGTATTGCAGAAAAAGTATAACACTCAAGCTTTAACTGATACCCAAATAATACTAGATGTACTTAAAGAAAATGGATACAGTGATGAAAAAATAGAAATCAAAAATGATGATGATTTAGCTAGAAGATGGATTGCTGCCTACATGTCCGATCTAGAAAAACATGGATTATTGTTAGCTGAAAAATATACAGATATTTTAGAATTACCTTTTGATTATGAAGATGAAATCATTGATATAGTGTATAGAGAAGCTCAAGATATATTAGAAATTAATCAAGATAAAAATATTGATTTGACTGCTTTGAATGAGCAAAAAATAAAAATAGCTGAAGATGAATCGGCCGTAAGTCGAAGAAGAGAAAAAATCAATTTTATCTTAGATGTTGCTAAAATCCTTCCATCAGTAAGATTAATCGCAAATGCCGCATCAACAGTTAAAGTGTCAACTGATGTAAAGAAAAAAGACTTAGAAGCAAAGTTAGAAAATATTCAAAATAATAGTATGAATATTTTAAATAATAATAATAATGAACCTGTTCAGCCTGTGATGAATACTAGCTCTGCCGAAAATGAAATGTGGGAAATATATCAAAAGTTATTAGAAAAAACAGAACGTGTAGTTCCTAAAAATAACCAAGCTACTCAGCAGCCAATCGCACAAAATCAAAATGTATTAACAGATGAATATAATAATGTACTAAGAAAGATAAAAACAAAAGCTGAAGAAGCAAAACAGACATTATCGTCATTACCTAGTAGTAAACCAAATATTGATACTAACAAAATTCTAAATAGTTCCCCAGCAGGTCATATCAATACCAATGATGAAGTATGGGCAGTTCAAAGCTTTTATAAAGTAAATAGCGGAGATGCAACTGAAGCAGAAATTGAAAAAGCTAAAGAGATGATCGAAAAGATCCCAGAAAGTGCATATTATCAACCACTAAAGGATGCCATGAATGAATGGGAACCATATTATACAGAAAAATATCATCCAGAAGTGATTGCTCAAAGAATAGACGATAATAAGAAACCAAATATTGATACTCAAGAGATTTTAAATAGCTCCCCAGCAGGTCATATCAATACCAATGATGAAGTATGGGCAATTCAAAGCTTCCATAAAGTAAATAGTGGAAATGCAACGGAAGCAGAAATTGAAAAAGCTAAAGAGATGATCGAAAAGATTCCAGATAGCTCATATTATCAACCAATTAAAGATGCAATAGCTAAATGGGAACCATATTATACAGAAAAATATCATCCAGAAGTAATTGCTCAAAGAATAGAGGATGCTAAGAAACCAAATATCAATGCTCAAGAGATTTTAAATAGTTCTCCAGCAGGACACATCAATAGTTTTGATGAAGTATGGGCAATTCAAAGCTTCCATAAAGTAAATAGCGGAAATGCAACTGAAGCAGAAATTGAAAAAGCTAAAGAGATGGTCGAAAAGATTCCAGATAGTTCATACTATCAACCAATTAAAGATGCAATAGCTAAATGGGAACCATATTATACAGAAAAATATCATCCAGAAGTAATTGCCCAAAGAATGGATGATGCTAAGAAACCAAGCATAAATGTTCAACAGATTTTAAGTAATTCTCCAGAAGGTCATATCAATACTAATGATGAAGTGTGGGCAATTCAAAGTTTCTATAAGGTAAATAGCGGAAATGCAACCGAAGCAGAAATTGAAAAAGCCAAAGAGATGATTGAAAAGATCCCAGATAGTTCATACTATCAACCACTAAAAGACGCAATGGCAAAATGGGATACTTATTATACAGAAAAAGCTAATCCTTCTATTGAAAACGAAAATCTTCGTCAAAAAATAGGAATCTATGATCAAATATTACAATTGAGTACGAATATACAACAATCTCAAAATAGAGAGAATTTAAACAACATTGTAACTGAGGCAACTAAGAAAAATATTTTTAAAGCAGATGAAATCGAAAATTTCCATAATCTTTTAAATTCGCTTCAACCTCAAAATAAGAATACTGATCCAGTTGGAAAAGATGAAAACGAAAATGAAAGATTAAAAGAGGAACTAGAAGAACTCATTAAGAGTCAAGCTAATAAAGAAGAAGTAGAAAGAAAACTTAGAGAAATAGTCAAACCTCTTACCGATAAATTAAAACTTGAAATAAAAGGTACGAAAAGAAGATTAAATCAAATAAAAAATAGTAGTCCTGAAGAAATTGAAAAATTACTAGAAACGTATAGAAAAAGATTACCTGATGGTGTGGATAAAAATGTTATTACCAAAGAACAAATAGAAAAATCTTTAGAAAGAATGCTTCAAAGTAAGAAAGCTGAACAAGAAGATATTGAGAAAGATATTTCTAACTTTATCCAACAATATGAAAAAGTAAAAAATAAAGATAACGGAAAAGGTAAAGATACACCTACCAACAATAATCCACAAAAAGATCCTGAAAATGGTATATTAACTTTAGATGATGAAGAAGTCGATGAATTGACAGAGGCTAATTCTAAGTTAAGAAAAAAAGCAGAGAAATTAAAAAAAGAAGGAATCTTTAAACGAATATTATCTTGGATAAAGAAACATCCTAAGGCAGTTGCCATCTTTACTGCTGTTGGTATATTAGGTAGTGCATTTGGTATTGGTACTTTATTAGGTGGAGACAATAAAACTCAAGATGAACCACAAACTGGTATTGTTCAAGAAACAACAGAAGAGGAGACCAAGACTCCAACAGAAACAGCAGTTGATGATGCTATGGAACAAGCGGAAACAACTGTAGAAAAAGATAATAATGAACTTGCTAGTCAGGTACTAGCCGATGAGCAAGCTCGAATTTCAAATGGAACTGATGCAGTATACCAAGATGTTTATAGTGCAGCTAATGAGCAAAATAAACTATATGCTAGTTCTACTGATGTACAAAATATATGGCAAAATACCAATGTTGAAGCTGGCAAAATGTATCAAGTAGAAGCAGATGGTAGTTTATCTGAATTAAACGGTGCTGATGCACTAATTCAAGCTGGAAATGAAGGAAAAACAATCGTTACCACATGGCAAAATGATGATGGAACAATTGGACGTAGTGTTGTAACCCCTAGTGAATTTGGTCAATCATTAGAAAATGCAGAAGAAAATGCGAAAACAATGTAGAAAAATGGAGGATTTTTATGGATAATAGAATCAATAAAATTATACATTTAAAAAATGGGGGTAAATATTTGGTATTAAATCAAGCCATCTATCAAGGAAAGAATTACTACTTTGCTGTTAGAGTAAGCGATGATGAAGAAGACATTATAGATGAGTTCCAGATGTTATCTGAAGAGGTAAGAGATGGAAAAATATTTATCTCTACTGTAAAAGATCCAGATACGTTAAAACTACTAGCTGAGTATTTAGAATCTGCTTCTTAGACGAAGAAAATAAAAAAAGATAAGGAAATAGGTTGTCGAACCTGTTTCCTTTTTGTTATAATGAATTAGGTGATAAAGATGACATATAAAATTACAAGTAGAAGTGAACAAGATACAATTGAATTAGCACAAAATATTGAATCAGAAAAATTCCCAAATATGGTAATCTGCTTAGAAGGTGACTTAGGTAGTGGTAAAACAGTTTTTACCAAAGGTTTTGCTGCTTCTTTAGGAATTGAAGAGCCAATTACTTCACCAACTTTTAATATTATTAAAGAGTATGAATCAGGAGAAATGGATTTATACCATATGGATGTTTATCGCTTAGATGGTAAGGTAGCCGATTTGGGTATTGAAGAATACTTTCACAAAGATGGAATCGTAATCATTGAATGGGCTGATATGATCAAAGATTACCTACCTCCAGAGAGATTAGAGATTAAGATAAAAATATCAGAAGATGTGGAAGATACAAGAATTATCGTTATAACACCAATTGGTAGAGCTTATGAAGATTTATGTGAGGCTGTCTTATGACGATATTATATATAGATACTACAACTAACTATTTATATTCTGCTATTTCAATAAATAATCAAATAACAGGCGAAATCAAAGCGAAGTTGGATAAAGATTTGTCTGTTTTTACTTTACCTAAAATTAAAGAAATGTTAGAAGCCAATCAAATTGCGCCTAAAGATGTTGATAAAATCCTTGTTGTTAATGGACCAGGTTCGTTTACGGGAGTAAGAATTGGAGTAACCATTGCCAAAACTTATGCATGGAGCTTAAAAAAGAAAATCAGTACTGTTTCTAGTTTGAAGGCAATGGCCCTTTCTGCTAAAAACAAAGATGCCTATAAAGTACCTTTCATTGATGCTAGACGTGGATATGGTTATGCAGCAATTTATGATGAAGAGAATAAAGCAGTCTTAAAAGAACAATACATGAGTATCGAAGCTTTAAAGTGTGCATTAGAACATTTACCAGGCAGTTATACAATAGTTACCAATACTCCGATCGAAGGATTAGAAAATAACTGCGAAGAATATGATCCAAATTTTGCGAAAATTGTAGAATATTGTAAAGATAGTGTCGAATTAAATCCACATGCTGTCAATCCAAACTATTTAAAATTAACAGAAGCTGAGGAAAAACAAAAGGAAGAACTTATATGATCGTAAAGTTAACTGTGGATAACTGTAAAATCGAAAAATTAAAAAATAGTTTTCCACAGATTCTGGGGAAAACTGATGTAAAAGAAGAAATTATAGACAATGACTTTACAAATTACTTTACTTACGAAGTTGACGGCATTCCCGTTGCCTTTATCCACTATACATATCTATATGAGCGGGCAGAATTAATTGATATTGCCGTGCTTCCCAAATATGAAAATCAAGGAATTGGTAATTCTTTAATGAAACATATGATAAATGATTGTCAAAAAAAGGGAATTGAAAACATCACATTAGAAGTACGAAAGGATAATAGTAAAGCCATCCATCTCTATGAAAAGAATGGCTTTAAATCAGTTGCTACCCGAAAAAATTATTACCAGGGAATGGATGCTTGGTTAATGGAGAAAGAGTTGATGAAATGAAAGATGTATATATATTTGCTATAGAGTCTAGCTGTGATGAAACAAGTTGCTCGATTGTGAAAAATGGAAAAGAAGAGATCGCTACCGTTGTACTTTCGCAGATCGATATCCACAAAGATTTTGGTGGAGTAGTTCCCGAGATAGCTAGTCGCCATCATGTCAAAAATATTACTATGGTAATTGAAGAATGTTTAACCAAAGCCAATATGACAATGGAAGAGATGGATGCGATTGCGGTAACCTATGGACCAGGTCTTATTGGATCATTATTAGTGGGGGTAGAAGCGGCCAAAACTTTAGCCTATCTATACCAAAAACCATTAATCCCCGTTCATCACATTTCAGGTCATATTTATGCCAATAATCTAAAAGAAGAATTACAATTTCCTCTAATTGCCTTAGTAGTAAGTGGCGGACATACTGAACTTGTTTATATGAAAGATCATTATTCCTTTGAAAAAATAGGCGGTACATTAGATGATGCCGTAGGAGAATGTTATGATAAAGTAGCAAGAATTATCGATGTCCCATATCCAGGTGGGCCAACAATAGATAAATGGGCTCAACTAGGAGAAGATACTTATCCACTACCATTACCTTTAAATGACAATAGTTATAATTTCAGTTTTAGTGGTTTAAAAAGCGCAGTAATAAACCTAGTACACAATGAAAAACAGCGTAATCATCCAATTAGAAAAAAAGATCTAGCTACTTCTTTTCAAAATACAGTAGTTAATATTATTAGTAAAAAGACAATGAAAGCTTTAAAAGAATATCAAGTAAAAAATTTAATTATAGCCGGTGGAGTAGCAGCTAATCAAGGAATCAGAGAAACACTCACTTCTCTTTGTAAAGAAGAAAATATTCATTGCAGTGTACCGGACAAACAATATTGTACAGATAATGCAGCAATGATCGCTGCTTCCGGATATTATGCTTATCGATTAGGAAGGGTAGGAACTTTAGATTTAAATCCTAAATCAAGCATAATATTAAAGTAAATAAATGATCAGGGGGAAAATAAAATGAATCACATACAAACAATTCTTTTAGATATGGATAGTATTACGAAATTTTTAGCGAGAAAAAAGATAGAAGAACGCTCACAATATCCGATCTACGAAAGTGTAATCAAAGAAGGGATAAAGTCACTTAGTGCCTTTCAAGTAATTGCTTTTACTCTAGGAGATAAAAAATATGCTACCAAGTGGTTGCATACTACGCATTTAAACCGATTAATACCAACGGTAGAAGCAGTAGAGAAAAATAATAGTCGAATCACTTGTGATCAATTACTAAAAAATATCTTTCTACAAAAACAATTAAAACGAGAAAAAGTATTAGTTGTAAGTAATAATCCTAAAATAGTGATCAATAGTCAAGCATTAAATCTAAGTACTTGTAGTTGTAGTTTATTAGGCAAAGAACCATTTCCAGCAACAGATTATAAAGTTAAATTCTTAGCAGAACTTAATCAGTTAAATCAAAATAAAACTAAACAAACCACCGAAATGACCAATCCAAAAAAATTGTCTCAGGAAAGTAGCAATCAAGAAAAAGCGAATATTCAAAACATATACATTGATCAAGAAACTTGGGATAGTCTATCATTAGCTGCCAAAATCAATTTGGAAAAAGAATTCATTCAACCATTAGCTGTAACTGATCAGGAAACACTTCGAAATATGTCTTCTTCTTGCTTAGTATTAACGAAATCTCCAGAAATAGAAATTCTCCTTGAACAGTTAGCTATTCCTAGTTGCTACCTCATTACTCCTTTTAATGATCAAATAGAACGTAGATCATCACAAGAAATGCCAATCAAACGTTTAGAGAAAGCAAAAAGCTTAAATTTAAGAGGAAAATCAACCGTAAATCAGTAGACAATTAAGTAAAAATTTGATAGTATT
Organism: uncultured Bacilli bacterium; assembly: GCA_944363785.1. GTDB lineage: Bacteria > Bacillota_I > Bacilli_A > RF39 > UBA660 > Alloscybalousia. Next base: position 230 of record CALVVF010000031.1, on the reverse strand, counting down.
AATGCTACACAGCTTGATTAGAGCAAAAAAAGAAAACGATCTCCTAATAGAGTTCGTTTTTTGGCGTTTAAGTAAGGAGGTTAATCTGAAAAATAAAACTAAATTTATTTTAGGAAAAAACCTAAAAAAGGGCAGACTTCCCCTTACCCCAAAAAAAGTAGAAATTTAACTATTGAGAATTGGCATTCTGATGGACCAAATTAATTAAATCATCAGATGTAAGACCTAAA
>CALVVF010000030.1 GCA_944363785.1 uncultured Bacilli bacterium | reverse complement strand
GAAAAATAAATTTAGTTCAAGATTTTAATTCCTATGTGTGCCTTGAACGTAGTGAAAGGAATGGAACTTAGTATGGAGAAGTACAAAATTAAAAATGGGAATATATTATTATTTACTTTACTAATTCTTTTATATTTAGAAATCGTATTTAGACTATTAACTAAAGGTGTAGTGTTTGATATTAGTCTGTTGTATGTATTTTTATATACCGTATTTACTACATTACTTGTTTATTTTCTTGTAACCTGGGGTAGTAATCGAGTAAATAAAGTCATTTATTATGTAACTATTTTTGGTATTACTTTTATATATGGATTACAGTTATGTATATATAAGATGTTTGGTTTTTATTTTGATTTATCGCTTTTATGGGCAACTGATCAAGTAATGAGTTTTGCTGGTGATGGTTTGACTCTTATCTTAGAAAATATATTGGAAATTCTATTATTGTTTTTACCATTTATCGTATTATTAATATTGAATAAGAAATTAGTTATTAGTAAACGAAATGGAAAAGAACATATTGGACTATTAGCTGGTTCTATTTTCGTTTATATACTGTTTATAGGAAGTTTTTATTTGAATGGTAATGCGATTAATTCGGCAAGAGATTTATATTTTAATGTCAGTAACAATGAACTTAATATAAGAAAGTTTGGGGTTCTTAATGCTTTTCGAATCGATATCAAAAGAACTATATTTGGTTTTGAAGGGAAACTAAATATTACGGATGATTATGTTGATCAAGATGTTGACAAAGATGATCCTGATGAAGAGGATAATGAAGATAAGGAACCAGAATATGGATATCATCGTTTAGATGTTGATTTTGATTCTTTAATAGCCAATGAAAGTAATAGTACTGTTCGGATGATGCATGAATATTTTAAACAAGAAAGTGGAACATTAGAAAACGAGTATACGAACTATTTTAAAGGGAAGAACTTAATCTTATTTATGGCAGAGAGCTTTAATGAAATTGCGGTAAGAGAAGATGTTACGCCTACACTTTATCAGTTAGTGAATAGTGGTTTTAAATTTAACAATTTCTATACGCCAACGATAAGTAGTACCATTGGTGGTGAGTTTCAAGAACTTACGGGATTAGTTGCTGCATCAGGATTTTTGTCTTCGTGGAAGAGTGGAGAAAATGCTTATCCTTTTGGGATTGCGACTGCATTTCAAAAGATGGGGTATAATACCTATGCTTATCATAATCATACTTATACTTTTCAGAGTCGCAATAAATATTTAGCTGCTTTAGGTTTTGATAATTTTTTGGGTTGCCGTAATGGTTTAGAAAAGCGAATAAATTGTAATCAGTGGCCAGAATCGGATGTGGAAATGATCAAAGCAACTGTTTCTGATTATATTAATCAAGATGAGCCATTTATGGTTTATTATGCGACAGTTAGTGGACATGGTGATTATGGGTTGGATTCTAATGCGATGTCTTATAAACATAAAGATGATGTAGCAGGACTAAATTATTCAGAAAAGCCTCTTTCTTATTTAGCTGCTCAAATAGAACTTGATCGGGCATTAGCACTATTAATCGAGAAGTTGGATGAGGCTGGCGAACTAGAAGATACGGTGATTGCGTTAGTTGGAGATCATTATCCTTATTATTTATCTCTTGATGAAGTAAATGAACTAGCTAGTTATGAAAAAGATAGTGTAGTGGAAGTCAATAGAAGTAATTTTATTTTATGGAATAGTGAAATGGAGACGGTTAATGTAGATAAAGTAGGAAGTCAAATCGATGTCTTACCAACCATTTATAATCTCTTTGGGGTAGAATATGATTCTAGACTCATTATCGGAAAAGATATATTAAGTACTGAACCGGGAGTTGCGATATTTGGTAATTCTTCTTGGGTCAGTGATAAGGGGACTTATTACGCTAGTAGTGGCAAGTTTGTGAGTCGTGATGGAAGTAGTGTAGATAGTGATTATGTTAGAACTATGAATAATGTCGTTAGTAATAAGATTTTAATCAGTAGATACATTATGGAAAATGATTATTACAGAAAGGTTTTAGGAGAGTAGACCATTTGAAAAAAAACTTTAAGAGAATGCAGAAATGCTTTCTTTTTTCATGGCACAAAAATTGGTTTTCCTGTATAATGGAAAGTGAGTGTGATAATAGTATGTTAGAAGAAATCAAAGTAGAAGATGAATATGATGCAACAATTAGTAAACAAGATCACTTTGGAGATGGAATAACTAAAGTCAAAGATAAATTGATTTTTGTTAAGGATGCTCTACCTCAGGATAAATGTAAGATTGTAATTACTGATGTGAAGAAGACATTTTGTTTAGCGAAAATAAAAAAGATTATTATGCCATCTCCTAATAGAATAGAAGCTATTTGTCCTTATTATGGAGAATGTGGTGGCTGTGATCTTATGCATCAAAACTATGAGGAACAACTTGTTTTTAAAGAAAATAAAGTACGGGAACTTTTAACTAGATTTGCGGGAGTTAAAAATATTCAGTTTACTTCGTTTCATCATGGAGAACAGTTTCATTATCGAAACAAGGTTGTATTTCATGGGATAGAAAGTGATCTTGGCTTTTATAAAGAGAAAAGTCGAGAATTGGTTAGAATTAAACAATGCTTATTACTTGATCCGAAAATTAATCTTGTTTATGATCAAATTAGTCATTATCTAGCTCATCATGAACAGGAAAAAATAGAGGAATTAATGATTCGTAAGACTAGTTTAGATGAAGTCATGGTGGTAGTAAAGGGAAATATCGACAAGTTAGAGTTTTTATCTTACCTTCAAGATCTATCTTTAGAATCGATTATTTTGAATGGTCAAGTACTTATGGGAAATCCTTATATAACAGAACAAATTTTTGAAATGAAGTTTAGAATTTTACCAGAAGCTTTTTTTCAAGTAAATTATAAGATGATGTTGGATTTATATAAGATTGCGGTTGATTATTATCAGAATAAAAATTATCGTAGGGTATTAGATTTATATTGTGGTACTGGTACGATAGGAATGTTAGTATCCCCTTATGTTGAAGAGGTTATTGGAGTTGAGGTAGTAGCGGATGCGGTTAAGGCTGCTAGGATGAATCAAGAGTTAAATCATATTACGAATATTTCTTTTGTTCAAGGAAAGGTAGAAGACTATATTGATGATTTTGAGCAAATTGATTCTATTCTTGTCGATCCTCCTCGTAGTGGTTTAGATACTAAGACGATAAAGACCATTTTGACGTTATCCCCGGAAAGTATAATTTATATCTCTTGTGATCCGGTTACTTTATCTCGAGATTTAAAAAGTTTACTCAATGACTATGAAATAGTAGATCTTCAGCTAGTAGATATGTTTCCTAATACTTATCATGTTGAGACCGTTGTGATCTTGGAAAAGAAGAAAAAGAAGGTTTTTGATCATTATGATGTTTTGGTTAATCGCTCACATCCTTACCAAGAAGAAGATTATCAGGGGATGGAACTGATCAAAACGGAAGATATCGAGGGACATGATGTTTATGTAGAAAAAGAAACGTATGAGCATTATTTACTTTTTCGTACTAAATTACAGGAATTAGGTATTGAAGCTTCTATCTCTAGTGGTTATCGAACACTTGCTGAACAACAAGAAATCATCGATGAATTTTGTTCTCGATATCCTGAAGAGAAAGTAGCTAAGAAAGTCGCTCCGGTTGGTGTTAGTGAACATCATACGGGACTCGCTATAGATATTACGGTACGAACTCGGGAGGAGTATTTATCGGATCAATTAGATAGTGAAAAACAAAAGATGTACGGGGAACAATATCAAATCATGGAGACTATTTGTAGCGATTATGGCTTTATTTTGCGATATCCTAAAGATAAAGAAGAAATAACAGGGGTTAGTTATGAACCATGGCATTTTCGTTACGTGGGATATCCGCTTTCTAAGGAATTATGAGTCAAAAGCTTACCTTAGAAGAATATTTAGAACAAGTTAGAAAGGATGTAAAATAAAATGAAAAAAATAGGTTTAATGTTCGTTATCGTATTAGTTGGTGTTTTTATGGTAACGGGATGTGGAAAAAAGGAATATTTAACAGGAAAGATCAATGTAGAAATAGAAGTAAAAGATTATGGAACGATTGCGGTAGAACTCGATGCGGATGAAGCACCGATTACGGTGACAAATTTTGTAGATTTAGTGGAAGATGGCTTTTATGATGGGTTAACTTTTCATCGAATTATCGATGGCTTTATGATTCAAGGTGGTGACCCTAATGGCGATGGTAGTGGTGGTAGTAGCCGAACCATTAAGGGAGAGTTTTCTTCTAATGGAGTAGATAATTCGATTGATCACGTAAGAGGGGTAATTTCGATGGCACGTTCTGCTATGCCTAACAGTGCTTCTAGTCAGTTCTTTATCGTTCAAGAAGATAGTCCTCATTTAAATGGTGAGTATGCAGCTTTTGGTCATGTAACGAGTGGAATGGAAATAGTCGATGCGATTTGTGAGGATGTTCAAGTTGAAGATACAAATGGTACTGTACTTCCAGAAAATCAACCAGTCATTACGTCTATTAAGGTTGTAGAATAATGGATAGGGAAGTTGTAACGCATACTTTCCCTCCTTTTTTTGATGAAAATTCAAAAGTATTGATTTTGGGAAGTATTCCTTCTGTGGTATCTAGGGAAGAGGGATTTTACTATATGCATCCTCAAAATCGGTTTTGGAAAGTACTAGCTACTTTGTATGAAGAGGAAGTTCCTTCTACTATTCCCTTAAAAAAAGACTTTCTTAAAAGACATCAAATTGCGTTATGGGATGTCATAGCGTCTTGTTCTATTCATGGTTCTAGTGATTCTACAATTACGGATGTTGTCGTCAATGATATTGAGGATTTACTTAGTAAGACAAAAATTGAACGTATCTACGTTACCGGTAACAAAGCCCATCAACTTTATGACCAATACATCTATCCTACTAGTGGAAAGCGGGCAATTTTGCTTCCTTCCCCTAGTTCGGCTAATGCTAGTTATTCACTTTTGGATTTAGTTAAGGCGTATTCTGTTATTAGAGAGGAGAATGTTTTATGATTACTTTAACCGTTCATCAAGAGATGAATATTATGGATTTTTTACTTCAACAGACAAATTATTCTAAGAAAAAAATAAAAAGTCTCATGCGATATAAAGCGATTACTTTACAAGGGGGAAATAGAACTTTAGCTTATGACAGTATAGTAAAAAAAGGACAAAAGGTAGTGATTTCTACTGAGAAAAAAGAAACAAAGATCGGGAATATCGATATTGTTTATGAAGATGATCGATATTTAGTCGTCGATAAACCAAGTGGGATGCTTACTATTTCTACGGATAAAGAGAAAAATCGAACCCTTTATCACTTTGTACGGGAGTATATAAAAAGTAAAGATAAAAAAGAGAAGATCTTTATTGTTCACCGACTTGATCGTGAAACTTCAGGATTAGTTTTATTCGCTAAGAGTGAAAAACTAAAACAAAAATTACAAGAAAAATGGGAAGAAGTCGCTTTAGTACGAGAATATACTGCCGTTGTTGGTGGAACTTTAACAGAAAAAGAGGGTCGTTTAGTTCACTACTTAAAAGAAAATACTCAACATAAAGTCTATGTTTCTAATAGTGAAAGTGGAAAACTAGCAGTTACTAATTATCAAGTACTATATGAAGATAAAAATACTATGCTTCGAATTTGGCTTGAAACAGGAAGAAAAAATCAAATTCGTGTTCAACTTGCTTACTTAAATCATCCTATTATTGGGGATAAAAAATATGGAAATATTTCCGCTAAACGTCTGTATTTACATGCGAGTGGTCTTGTTATTTTAGACCCAGAAACCAAACAAAAAATGACCTTCGTTTCTAAAGTTCCTAGAGATTTTAAACGAGCTCTTTCTAATTAAATACTTTTAGTGATACACAAATTGAATAAAATGGTTTATACTTATCTTGGAGGGTAGATATGGAATATTTAAAAGATAGAATAAAAGGGTTATTTGTTAGTTCTTTAGTGTCATCGATTATCATGCTTATTTTGGGTATTTTATTGCTCATTGAACCAGACTTTGTATTAGGGACAATTTCTCTTATTGTCGGGTTAGTCATTTTAATTCCAGGAGTTATTTCTTTAGTCGATTATTTTAAAAATAAATATAATGCTAATTTAATTGTCGGTGTTATTGCTTGTATTTTAGGGCTTATTTTTATTTTTAATTCTGAGTTTGTGGTTAGTATTTTGCCATTTGTATTAGGTATTTATTTTATCATTAGTGGACTTAGTAAACTTCAGTATGGACTTACTTTACGTAGTAATCAAATACCAAATTATATGAGGGCAATTATTGCTTCTGTTTTAACATTAGCTTGTGGAGTTTTATTAATGATTAATCCGTTTGGTGGAGCGATTGCTTTTACCCAAGTAGCAGGAATTTTCACAATTGTTTATGCAGTTTTAGATATTTACAATGCCTGTTTTATTCGTAAAGAGATGAAACAAGTAATGAAAAGAATAGAAAAGTAGGGGATTTTATGAAAAATAAAAAAGAGGGGAAAGTAATTACGAACGATGAGAAATTAAGTCGTTTAAAACAGAGAAAAATATTATGGTATGGAATTATTTTGTTTGGTTTTTTAACGATTCTTCTATCCATTTTTTCTTTGTTTCAACAACTCTCGCCACTTTATGCTTTGATTTGCTTTATAGTTGAAGTAATTCTTACTAAATGGCGAAATAGTATTGAGTGGAAAATAGAAGGGGGAAGTAGTCGTGAGTAAGCGTAAACGTTGGATTAAAAAATTACGAAAAATTAGAGGAAGTTTAATTAGTTTACTTGTTTTAATTATCATTGTGATCATTATTGTTTTAGTAGGATTAGCGATTCTTACTGGTTCGCAAATATCCTCTCAGCGTGGGCAGACTTTTTCTGAATATGAAGAAAAGTTTTTAAATCAAGCTGTAGCACTTGTTGAAAATTGTCTTGGACCTTCTACTGATAAGAATCCACTTTGTTCTTCTTATGTTTTCCCACAAAATCCTAATCGATATGAATTTATCTATTTACAGGATTTGATCGATAAGGAAGTATTAGAAGCATTTGCTGATCCTTATCATGAAGGGAAAAAGTGTAGTGGCGAGTCTTATGTTTATGTCAGTAGCCGATCTGATACAACTAATTCTCCTCAATACGATTTAAATTATCATGTTTGTTTGATGTGTGGAGATAAGAAAAGTAAAGATTGTTTAGCTACGACGGAAAGTGATGAAAAGTATGAGCTATCTTGTCAAGTAGCTTATGATCCAGAAGGAACAGTACCATATGATGGTAAGTGGACAGATCAAAATCTATATTTGATTTTAAATGCAAGTGGTGATTTTGCTTCTAAAGTTTCTAAATATTGTTATCATATTGGCGAGGATTATGTTTTCAGCGATGTTGAAATCCTATCTAATCAAAAAGCATTGGTTACTTTGGATCGTAATATAGCTAATCAATTTATTCAAGTAGATTCTTATGATGATTCAGATCAGAAAGCAACAGCTGGTTGTGGTAATTATCCAATTCGAATCGATAAAAATGAGATCCAAGATGTAATTATTACTGGTATACTTAGTAATCCTGATCGAGATTTAGTAGAAAGTGGCGACTATAGTTCGATGGAAGTAATATTAGAAGCTAATGTTAATCCTACTGATAGTCCATCAGGTTATCAATATGTATGGTATCGAAATGGCGAAATTTATCGGAAAACAACACTACCTACTTTGATGGTTGATGAAGATGGTAGTTATCAAGTAGAAGTATCGAATGCCCTCGGTAAAAAGAAAATGTCCGAAGAGTTTGTTGTTCATATTGATAAGAAAAAACCAGAAATTAAAGTGTTAGATAAAATACTTACTTTATCTTTTAAAGAAGATTATGACTTTAAAAAGAATATTAAAGTAACTTTTGGTTCTAGTGGTGGTAGTTTTACATGTGATCCTGAAAATAATAATTATTTAGGAGATGAAGATACTTTAGTTACTTGTAAAGCAGTAGGAAATAATGGTTTAGAGACAAAAGCTAGTTTTACAGTTAAACACAAATCATAATTGTGGGAAAGTATGGGATTAGAAGAAAATGTGTAGTTGTCAATGATGTGAGACTAAAAAAGTAAAAATAAAAAATCGATATGATATAGTTAAAATGTTAATT
>CALVVF010000029.1 GCA_944363785.1 uncultured Bacilli bacterium | reverse complement strand
AGGATGATTTTCATCATCCTTCCATACACAGTTACTTGTATCAATAATGTTTACCAACACTATTTGACAAAGAACCAGTATCCACTCTTTGACATAATTATTATACTTAAACAGCAAGTACAATTAAGAAAATAATTACAAGCACAATTAAGAATTGTACGAATAATTTCCAAATATGCTTTAACCATTGCGTATATGGAACTTCCAAATAAGTTAATGTACCTAATAAGATAATACTAGTAGGTGCGATTAACATTATTAAACCATAAACTGATTGGAAAATTACTGCAATTAATGGATAAAGCGAACTATCTGTAATGATTGACGTAACATAAGGCAATGTACTTTGTGCAACATATGTAAGATCAACATTGAAGAAACTAGAAAATGCTGCAATAATTGTCATAGTAACAACATTCAAACCAGTAGAAATATCAAGTAATACTTTCGTAATACATAGTTGGAATGGATGATAAGTTACTAAAATAAGTACAGTAAAGATCAACAACATAACGCCGGCAACTGTTGAAGATTTTTTAACACCATCTACAACGCCATCGATAAATGCAGACCATTTTACACGATATACTAAAGCCAAAATGCAAGTAAAAATCAAAATCATCGCTGGAACTTCGATATTTAAACTCCAAGATCCAAATTCACTGAAAGTACCCAATAATTTAGAGAAGATTGGGAAACCACCGATTTCATAACCAACAATAGCATCTTTTGCTTCAGTAAACCAGGTAATTCCAAATAATCCTTCCCAGTCGAACATACACATAGCTAAGATAATTACAATTAAATCGAAAATAAGAACAAATGGCCAAACACGAACCTTTTTAGGCTTATCAGAAGCAAGTTCTACTTGGATTACTTCATCATTAGATTTTGCCATCGCTGCTCTTGTTCTACCCTTTGTAGAAGTAGTTTTCTTACTCTTAGTAGATTTAGTCTTCGTACTTTTTGTTGCTTTTTTCTTAGAGTCAGTTTCTTTATCTGCTTTTAATTCTTTCTTAGAAGAAACAACTTTTATATCTTCTTCTTTTTTAGTTTCTTCCTTAACTTCAACTTTCTCACTAGGATATGTTTCATTATTCTCTTCTACTACTCGTTTTGTCTTCTTAGCATAAAGTAATACATTAGCAATTAACAAAACAGCAAAGACAACTAAGATAATTACTTTCGTAATCATTTCATCAAATACATCAGTTCCTAGTAAGTAATTAATATATCCAACTGTCGTTGTTCCTAATGTAGTACCAGCTATACCTACAATAGTAGATCCAACTGTTACACTAGCTGCAACTAACTTGTTATATCCCATCATCAAAATAATAGAAATAACTAATGGGAATATAAATACAATTGGAAATGAAATACCCGTTACAGAAACTAAAGCAGCAATTAAGACGATCATTAAAACTAAGAAAATATTTTCTCTGCCTTTAAATCCTGCTGTAATCTTTTCTAATAGTTTTTTATAGGATGGAATTCTATAAGCAACTCCGTAAAAGGCACCACATGCAATGACATATACAAAGATATTCATAAAATAATAAAGTGCTACCATTGGATACGAAAAGACATCAAATAAACCAGCTTGAACTCTTTCGCCCTCAATTAACTGTGTAGAAAATTGCGCACTAGGAAAAATCCAAGTACAAAGTGCTACTACAAATATTGTAATTAACACAACTTTGAAACTATTATGCTTTTTCATATTAACCCTCCCTATTTCATTATACATTATTTGGCACAAAATACAATCACTTTACCTGAAAAAACCTGTGTTTTCTTCAAAAATGAAAAAATACTGAAAAATTCAGTATCTTTTATTCTTTATCTTCACTTAATGGTCTCATTAATGGGAACATAACAACATCTCTAATATTATCAGCTCCTGTTAATAATTGAACGATACGATCAATTCCCATTCCCCAACCAGAAATAGGAGGCATACCATATTCCATAGCACGAATATAATCATAATCCATAGGCATTGCTTCTTCGTCACCTGATGCTTTAAGAGAAGCTTGTTCTAATAATCTTTTTTCTTGCTCAATTGGATCAACTAACTCAGAATAACCATTAACAATCTCAGCACCATTAATCACTAATTGGAAACGATCACTAATTTCTTTATGTTGATCATTACTTCTAGCAAGTGGAGATAAACTAGTTGGATGTTCAGTTAAATAAACAGGTCCTACCATCGATGGACGAGCAACTTTCTTATATAAAACATCAACCAAATTACCAAAACCTAACTTTTCTAATGGTGTTTCACTTTCTAATTCAATTTTTTTCTCATAAATACGAGCTAATAATTTTTCCTTAGTATTATCAACTGCAATATCAATATCCGCATATTGAATTAATAAGTCACGGAAAGAAACTTTGTCCCAGTCACCACTAAAGTCAATCTCACGATCGCCAAAACGAATAGTTAAAGTACCAAACAAGTTCTCAATAATTGTTTGTAACATATGTTGAATCAATTTCATATTATCTTCATAATTAAAATATGCTTGATATCCTTCTACCATTGTAAAATCCTGTAAGTGAGTAGCATCCATTCCTTCATTACGGAAGCAACGAGCAACCTCATAAACTTTAGGTATACCACCAACTACAGCTCTTTTTAAATAAGTTTCTGGAGCAATTCTTAAATAGACATCCATATCTAATGCATTATGATGAGAAACAAATGGTTTAGCTGTAGCTCCACTCGCTTTATTATTTAAAATTGGTGTTTCAATTTCAAAATAACCTAAGTTATCTAAATAATGTCGCAATTCACGAATAAAGCGAATTCGAAGTAGAAAACGATCACGAGTATCTTGATTCATAATCAAATCAACATAACGACTACGATAACATGCTTCTTGATCAGTTAAACCATGAAATTTTTCTGGTAAAGGACGTAAAGCCTTACCTAAAAATTGGAACTGATGAACACGAAGTGTCTTCTCACCAGTATGCGTAGTAAACATCTCTCCTTCAGCGCCTATAAAATCGCCAAGATCGATGTTACTCTTAAAAAACTCATAAGCTTCTTCACCAACTAAATCAACCTTGATAGAAAGTTGTAAATCCCCTTCTATATCACGAAGCTTAATAAAACTCATTTTTCCCATCTTACGCATAAAAACTATACGTCCAGCAACTCGTACTTGATCACTACCATCTTCCAAGCAAGCTGCTTCACAAAGGGAATGTGTAACTGAATAACGTTCTGGATAAGGGTTACAATATGCACGAATACTATCTAACTTATCACGACGAACCAATTCTTGTTCTGAAAATTCTCTCATTATTTACCTCCTAATCATCCATTACTACTCGAGTTCCTGCAATCCTATCATGAAGACCACGACCACTCGCTGAATATATTACCATAAAAGCACAAACGATTACTAAAATCATCTGAATTCCTTGTACACTAAGACTTGCATAATAATAAATATCTCTACTCATAAATAAAACCATTCCAATAATTAAAATTTTACAAGCCAAAGAATTAATTATTAAAGAGCGGAAAATATACTGATTCATGGATAATTCACTATCAGGATTATCCGAAACAACTCTAATTTTCATTAATTTCTTTCCAAGGGTCTGTCCCTTATTATAAAACTGGAAGACACTAAAGTAAAGAATAAATACAACTACTCCTATAACCATAGACATAACATTACTATAATCTAAGTCATATACTACCTCAACCGATTTATTGATATATTCATCAGAAGTAATCTTATTCTCTAAATAATCCATTTGAATCTGCTCATATTCTTTCAAATAATCATCATAATTATTATTTGCAGGAACAAAGACCAAAATAAAACTCAAAATCAATGTAACAATCGTAAAATCAATAATATACGCAATTAATCTAGGAAAAAAATAAGCTTTTCTTGGTTGAGAATCCTGCTTTTCTTTTACGGGTTCTACTTTACTTTTACTTTCTTGTTTAACTTTTTCCTTCTCTACTTTCTCTTTTTTTCCTTTCTCAACTTTTTTTTCTTTAAGTACTGTACCTTCAACAATTTCTTTCTTTTTTGGCATCTAATCCTCACTTCTTTCTATCCATTTTTTATATTCATTTAATATTTCAATTATATCAGAAATACGATGACAGAGAAATATCTTATTTTTAATTTCATTCGAATTTTTTAATCCTTTAAGGTACCAAGCAATATGATTTCTAATTTCTAAAACCGCTAATTTTTCGTTTTTTAATTGATATAAATTTTCTAGATGCTTTAAGCACATATCAATTCGCATAATTGGTGTTGGATCAGGTAGTATCTTTCCCTCTTCTAAATAGGCATTTATTTTTTGAATTAGCCATGGATTACCTAATACCCCACGTCCGATCATGATTGCATCACAGCCAGTCTCATCGATCATCTTTTTAGCACTATAAATATCTGTAATATCCCCATTTCCAATAACTGGAATCGAAACCGCTTCTTTTACTTGTTTTATAATCTGCCAATCGGCTTTACCACTATATCCTTGACTTCTCGTACGGGGATGAACACAAATAGCACTAGCTCCTGCTTCTTCACAAATCTTGGCAACTTCTACAGCATTTATATGATCACTATCCCAACCACTACGAATTTTTACAGTAACTGGTACATTAACTGCTTGAACAACACTAGAAACAATTTCCTTAATTTTTTGAGGATGTTTCAAAAGAGCACTACCTGCTTGCGCCCGAACTGCTACTTTAGGAACCGGACACCCCATATTAATATCAATAATATCTGGATGCATATTCTCTTCAATAAACTTTGCAGCCGCAACAAAAGACTCCTTATCACTCCCAAAAATCTGTTGAACAATAGGTCTTTCTTCCTCTTCCATATAAAGCATATCTACTGTTTTTTGATTTTTATAGAATAATGCCTTATCGGAAACCATCTCAGCATAAATAAGTCCACAACCCATTTCTTTGATGATCTTTCGAAAACTTGAATTTCCAATGCCGGCCATCGGTGCTAAAACTGTCTGATGTTCAATTTCTACATTACCTATTTTCCACATAATAATCCCTCAAATTCACTATAGATAATACCATAAAATGAAGAAAAAGAAAATAATAATTTCTTCTAAAAAATTATCCCAAATAAAGAATTTTAAGAAACATTTTACTAGACAAAGGATAAATAAAATAAAGTAAAAAAGGAACTATTCCTTAGAATCAGTTTCCTTTTTTTCTTTCTCCTCTTCAAGTGCTTTTTCTAATTCTTCTTTAGACATTTTTGTATAGCCTTTAATTCCTTTTTCTTTAGCTAAGTTTTTAAGTTCAGTTAAAGATTTATCTTCATCTGTTTTTACTTCTACTTTTTCCTCTGGCATTTTACCAGTCTCAACTAAAGAATCGATTTGTTCTTTGGTTAATGTTTCATATTCTAATAAAGAATCAGCAAGCAATTTCACTAAATCACGATTTTCAAGTAAAATCTTCTTGGCTTCTTGATAACACTCATCGATAATCTTACGAACTTCTTTATCGATTTCATGGGCAATTTCATTAGAGAAATTACGAGTCTTATTATAATCACGTCCTAAGAAAACTCCACCCTCTTGTTGTTCAAGTTGAACTGGACCTAAGTCACTCATACCATATTCTGTTACCATAGCTCGAGCAATCTTAGTTGCTTTTTCAAAGTCATTATGTGCACCTGTAGTTACTTCATGGAATTGAATTTCTTCAGAAACACGACCACCTAATAAACCAGTTATTCGTTGTAACAATTCTGTTTTCGTCGATAAATAAGTCTCTTCACTAGGCATCATCAATGTATAACCACCAGCTTGACCACGTGGAATAATTGTAATTTTTTGAACATCATCTGCATTTGGTAATTTAATACCTAAAACAGCATGACCTGCTTCATGATAAGCAACAACTTCTTTTTCATGATCATTATACTTACGACTAAGTTTAGCAGGACCACCAATCACACGATCAGTTGCTTCATCAATTTCACTCATCGTAATAGCTTCTTTATTTCTTCTAACGGCTAATAAAGCAGCTTCATTTAATAAGTTTTCAAGCGCAGCTCCACTAAATCCTGGAGTACGTTTAGCTAAAAATTCTAAGTGAACAGAAGAATCTAAAATCTTATCTTTAGCATGAACTTTCAAGATTTCTTCACGTTCTTTAACATCTGGTAAATCAACAGTAACTTGACGATCAAATCTACCTGGACGAAGTAAAGCAGGATCTAATACATCAGCACGGTTAGTTGCCGCAATAATGATAATTCCTTCATTAGCTCCAAAACCATCCATCTCTGTAAGTAATTGGTTAAGTGTTTGTTCACGTTCATCATGACCGCCACCTAAACCAGTACCACGTTGACGACCTACAGCATCGATTTCATCAATGAAAATCAAACATGGAGCAGAATGTTTAGCTTGTTTAAACATATCACGAACACGACTAGCACCGACACCGACAAACAATTCTACGAAGTCAGAACCGCTAATATAATAGAATGGTACATTAGCTTCTCCAGCCACTGCTTTAGCTAGTAATGTTTTACCTGTACCTGGAGGACCAACTAATAAAACACCCTTAGGAATTCTAGCTCCCAACTTTTGAAACTTCTTAGGATTTTTCAAGAAGTCGATTAATTCTGAAACTTCTTCTTTTTCTTCTTTTAATCCAGCAACGTCTTTAAATGTTACCTTATTCGTATCGTTACTTAAACGAGCTCTACTCTTACCAAAATCCATTGATTTATTAGCTCCACTCATTTGTCTACTGAAAAAGAAAATGGTAATACCAACAAGTAAAACAAGTGGTAGAATATTAATCAAAATTAACAATAAAGTACTAGACTCTGGATCTGGATTAGTCACTAATTCAAAATCCGATTTCTCTTCAGCTGCAAAAATCGTTTTGATTACCTCATCGCTTAAAGGAACACGAATAAAGAACGTTTCATTCTCCTTATAGTCTTTCGCTTTACCACTAATCTCGTAAACGACAGCTCTTTCTTTAGGAGTAATCGAAAGTTCAGTAACCTCTTCCTTTTCTAGCATTGTAACAAATTCATCATAAGTTAAAACATTAACTTTTTGATTGAGTACATTAACTAAATAATAAACACTAAATACAATCAAAATAAAGAATAAATAAGGCAATAAACCTCTTTTAATACTGTTTTTATTCATTATTATTTCTCTCTCCTTCAATAATATTTAATTATTATATCATAACTTTCATCTTTTTGTTTATTTATTTTACTTTTCTTTATTCCAGGAATCCAAATAATTTTTCCGGTTGCATCAACAACAATCGGCCATAATTCCCTATCTTCCATTGCCACTTTACAATTAATAAAAATATCCTTGATTTTCTGGTGTCCAGACAAACCCTTAACTGCCATTTTATCCCCATATTTTCTGGTACGTACATAAAGAGGTAAAACGACATCATGACTATCTAAACGACAGATATCATTTCCATTTTCAGGAATATCTTCACGAAGTATCTCCAAATGTTTACCATTGGGAAGAACAGCATAATCAATTAGTTCCATCTCATATTGACTAATAATATTTTCTTCTTTAACAACCTTGATTTTATCATAAGCTTTTACCATCTTAATATGATTAGGCAACATAATATAAGTATTCTTTTTTTTCGATAAAATTAACTGATAAAGAAGATTTATATGACGATCGTGAACTAAAATAAGATCATCCTGATAAATACCTTCTAAAATACGGTAAAGAATACGAGATTGCAATAACGATTCTAATTTCAAAAAAGAAGGAATTTCTAAAACGTCATCATGATAAATAGAAGTAAATACTTTATCTACTTGTTTATCAATAAAAATACTATACTCGTTCAACATCGTACTAAATTTTAAAAATTTTTCATGTACATGAGGATTTTCTTCCTTTAAAAAAGGTAAAATATACTTACGATAACGATTTCTAGTATATTTATCTTGGTTATTAGAACCATCGATAACATAAGGAATTCCCATTTTTTGATCATACTCTACAAGTTCCTGTTTAGAAACCGAAATAAGAGGACGAATAATCCGATAGTCTCCCATATCAACTTCTTGTTGGAACCCAGAATAACCTCGTAATGTAGATCCACGTGTTAATCTCATCAAAATAGTTTCAACTAAATCATCACCATGATGAGCAGTCATTAAATAATTAGCATGATACTTTCTTACGATTTCTTCAAAATAACGATAGCGAATACTTCTAGCCTCGTTATGAAAATTATCATCACTATAATGTTCAATCGTCATCGTTTCAAATAAAATATCATGTTCCATACACCAATTTTCTAAAAATTCTTTTTCCTGTTTACTCTCTTTGCGCACATTATGATTAACATGACAGCAAATTAAGGAAAAAGATTTTACTTTAGCTAAAGTGGCCAAAATATAAAGTAGCGCCATAGAGTCAGGACCTCCAGAAACACCAACTACCACGGTACTGGAAGAATCTAATAGAGTTTTTAAATAATCAAATACTTTTTTCACACTATTCACCCATTTCACTACAACTAGTATTGTACCATACTATCTACAAATGCAAAAGGAAAACATAGAACAAAAGAAGTTTATTTCTTGAAATTCACTCTTAAATGCTTCCTTACAAGATTTCTTTTGCATAATAAAGTAAGTGTTTTTCACCACAAACTTAATTTATGAAAAATAACTACCATGGATTTATGTTTACTTTTTATTCCTATTTTCCCTTATTAACAAACTCCAATATATAAAAAAAGAAGATTATTCTTCTTCGTCTTCTGGCAATCTAAGAATAATCTCCCCATCTTTAGAATACATATACTTTTCTCGTGCATAGCGAGCAATATAATCAGGATCTTCTAACTTTTCAACATCCACTTTTAATTCTGCTTCTTTTTCACGTAAAGTGAGCATCTTTTCTTCTAAAACCTCTCGCTCTTGATATTTTTCAAATATTTGAACCCAATAATTCCCAATAGCAGTAAAAATAGCGATAACAGCAATTGCACATGCAGGTACGAAAAGACAAACACGTGCACGAGATTTAGCTTTCTTCTTTCGCAATACCCACACCAACCTTTCTATTTTCATTATAGAAAGAAAATAGAAAAAAAACAATCGCTAAAAATGATAAAATTTTGTCGTTGACAAAAGATCTGTAAACTAACAATTACGAGCTTTAACACTAAATAAATTTCCAATTAAATAACCAACAAAACCAATTAAAATAAAATAAAGATGAATTCTAGCTGAATTAATCATATACATCATTACAAAATAAAGAAGACAAAAAGATAAAACAAAGAAAAAAGTAAAAATAAACTGAAAAACCTTTTTAGACAAAAATAAATACCGATAACACAAATTAACTGCATAAGAAAATAGAAAGCCAAAGACAAAAGAAGCAACAAAACTCTGAATCTGTATCTCTAAATCCATTATTTAAACAGCCTACTAATAATACTTGTCTCTTTTTCTTTCTTGGAAACATCTTCAACATAAGCAAATGATTTCAAAAAACCTTTAATCGATACATTTCCTTGTAAAGTATCTAACTTTAATAACTCCAAGTCATCCCCTTTTAACACTAAGAAGCCCATTACTGTCTCCATTAAAAACTCTTCATTATCAAAACTTTCTATTTTCTTAACACCAGTTACTAAAATATTCTTTCTTTCTACAATATTAATACTATGATTATAATTCGTAATATTAGCATCTTTGTCCATAAATCATATCCTCCTAGTTAAAGATATGACGAAAAAAACAAAAATATACGCATAAAAAAGTCCTAAACGGACTTTATCATCTAACTATTCTTCGCTTGTAGTAGGATCTTCTGCTTCTTCGTAAGCTTTAAGGATTTCCTCTTCAAACATAGAACGTACCTCAGGATTAATAGGATGAGCTATATCACGATATCCTCCATTTGGAGTTTTCTTACTAGGCATAGCGATAAATAATCCTTTTTCTCCTTCAATGATACGAATATCATGTACTGCAAAACTGTCGTCTAATAATACAGATGCGATACCTTTCATTCTAGAACCTTCTTTTTCAATCTTACGAACATTTACAGATGTAATTTTCATATGTTATCCTCCTTCTAAAGCATCTAACTTTATGTATTAATCATATAATAAAAATCATAAAAATGCAAGTAGAAAAGAAACGAAGAAACATATTTTTTGTTGAGTTACAATTGATGTGAGACTAAGATGGTATACAAAAAGCGATTAATGCCTTAAAATGTTAATT
>CALVVF010000028.1 GCA_944363785.1 uncultured Bacilli bacterium | reverse complement strand
AAGGATGATTTTCATCATCCTTCCATACACAGTTACTTGTATCAATAATGTTTACCAACACTATTTGACAAAGAACCCTAAAATTAAGTTAATCCGCCTTTTTCCTTTATTCCAAGTATAATTTGGCACCCTTTTCTAAATAAATTAAATATTTACCACTCTTTTCACACGTAAAGATCAATCGAGGACTACTCTCTTCGGGCTTTGTCTCTTCAACAGGATCAGTTTTAGGTAATATATTTATCCATCCCTCTTGATAAGCAATCCAATAAGATTCTATCCTGTACCACCGATAATTATCTGCTTCTA
Source organism: uncultured Bacilli bacterium (assembly GCA_944363785.1). GTDB lineage: Bacteria > Bacillota_I > Bacilli_A > RF39 > UBA660 > Alloscybalousia. Next base: position 11,011 of record CALVVF010000028.1, on the reverse strand, counting down.
TAACATCCGTATAGGTATAAATACCCGGCTGAATATAACCCAGAATTTCTCCTTGTAAACTAGGATCTTTTCGAGCTCGTAAACTCGTAACCACAACTTCTAATTGAGAAGAAGTGGCTTCTCTTTCTACAGGATTTCCTAAATAGTTAAGGGTCTTAGGTAACTCTACCCAAGGAAGAAAACCACCAAATGCTTCCTTAGTAAAACTACGATCTAAAAAGAAAACATCTTCAGGGGGAAGGGCTTCGCCTTTCATCACCCACTTATGATTACTATTTTCGATCCAATTATCACAATACCCTTTTCCCGCTACCAGATGAATATGATTACTAGTCGCTCCATCAGAACCTTCATGACAAATGATCTCTCCACGTTTAAAGATATCTCCAACTTTGATTTTACTTAAATCCTGATCATTAGAATGCGTAAGACACATAAAAGCAATATCCGTAAAAGTTGGGGCTACAACAGCTGAGGTGGAAACCAACCAAATGGTATTGGTTATACTGCGGTTTCCCAGTCCTCGAATAGCCGTTACCTGCATCTCATCACACGGACAATAAATAGGATCCGTTCCTCCATCATTTCCGCCATCATCAATTGGATAATCACGGTAATTGGCATTTTGATCCCAATGAAGAAGATGAGAAGTCTCTCCATGATAACTCTGTGTGATACGCATAGTCTTTAGGGGATAAATCATATAATTCTTAGTCATAGTGAATCTCCCCTATAATCTCGTCATCTGAAGATGGTAAAGTTGAACTAGAATTATCTTCTTGAGGTTGCTTATCCTCTTGGGAATCACTTGGTAAAGAAGGAGACTGATTCATCACCAACTGAGAATAGGAAGATAGTTTTCCTTCCAAATTACGATAAATGGTATCCGCACCAATAAAACTAAATAGTCCAACCCATAGACTTTTTACCCAATCGATACTCGCGAAAGTAACCGAGAAGAAATACCCAAATAACATGTTGACGATAAAACTATAAATCGTAATACAACGACTATTTCGACAAAACTTCTTCGTCTTCTGAATAAACGCAACCGTAATCGTACTACAGGCAATAGCTACAACCAAAATAACTTGTAATAAATACCAATCTAACATATATATCACCCACTATACACTATGTCGATTCGTATTCTTTTGCCTGTTCATTCGTACCGGTTAATCATCTTTAATTCAGAATAGGGAACAACAACTTGAAATTCTCCTGAACTATAAGGCGCAACTTGATACTGTTCAAAAAACAAAATTAATCCTTGTTGCGAAAAGACAAACCTAGAAAAATTAGAGACAGTTGGCTTAGTTCCTTCCATCATCATCGAAAAATTGACGATGGCAGGATTAGAATTAAGTACTTGCCTAGTATACTTAGAGAAAAAAGCTAATAAATTAGGATAAACCGCTTCTAAATCAGAAAGAGAAATAATATGACCTTGTAGTGTATCAAAAACAACAGTCCAGATAAACTGATTAGGATGTGCTCCTCCTGTATATTGAGAAACAGTAAATACATAAGATAAAAATTGACGATAAAGATACGACTCATATTGAATAGAAAAAGTATATGTTTGATCCAACTGGACCATTTCTCCTTTAATACTTTGTAAAAAAGAATCTAAATATTCCTTAACCCTATTCTCTATATAAGCATTTAACTCTTCATATGACGTAATAGGATAGGAAATTTGCACTTCGTAAGGGTGATAAAAATCATCCGAAGTAGTTAACACCACTGTATCAGTCAATACTTTTTTCTCTAAGGAAAGAACATTAGTTTTTCGGTAATAGAAAAATAAACCAAAAAGAACAAGTAAACTAACACCAATTAACCCTATCCATTTTCTCAAATATCATCACCAATATACTATATGAGAAATAAATACCAATTACAATAAAGGCGCAAAGAATCGTAAAATACGACCAATTACTCTCTTATAAAGTGGATAACGTCTAACATCTTGAAGTTGAATAAGTTGAGAATCATCTAATGTTTTCTGAAAATCCGTCTCTATTTTTCCAATTACTTTACCCCTATATAAAAGACAAGCACATTCAAAATGAAGATATAAACTACGATAATCTAAATTAATCGTTCCAACTACTGCTTTCTCATCGTCACTAATCATCATCTTAGCATGGACAAAACCCGGTGTATATTCATATATTTTTACTCCATTTTGAATTAAATCAGCATAATAACTTCTACCTAAATAATAGACTAATTTTTTATCAGGAATATGAGGCATAATAATGATAACTTCAACTCCTCTTTGGGCAGTATGAATTAAAGTAGAAACCATCATATAATCTAAAACCAAATAAGGAGTAACAATATGAACATAGTGTTTAGCTTGGTTCAATATATCCAAATAAATACTTTCTCCTACTGCATGACTATCTAATGGACTATCCCCAAATGGCATAACATAACCATCCATGTTTAAGTCTGTTACTTCTCGACTATGACCTAAGTATTTTCCATAATCTTCTCGCTTAGAAAAAGAATTCACATTCCACATTTCTAAAAACATAATCGTAAAACTATCTACAGCTTCTCCCTTTATTTTAATCGCCGTATCTTTCCATACTCCAAAGCGAGGCTTTTGATTGATATACTCATCAGCTAAATTCACCCCACCTGTATAGGCAACTCTACCATCTATCACACATATTTTTCGATGATCACGATTATTTTGATGAGTAGAAATCAACGGTTTAATCGGCATAAACTCCTTACACAAAATACCAAACTCGGCAAGTTCCTTAGGATAATCATGGGGCAACAACATAATAGAACACATCCCATCATATAGTACCCTAACCTCCACATTTTCCTTTACTTTTTCTTTTAAAATTTCTAATATGGAATCCCACATTCTTCCTCGCTCAATAATAAAATATTCTAAGAAAATAAACTTCTTAGCTGCCTTTAATTCTTTTAATAAATCCTCATACTGATCTTGACCAAAAGGAAAATACTCAGTATCTGTAGCATAATAAATAGGAAAATCTAGTACTTGATTTACATAATGAACACTCCCCGTAAACAACCGATCACTTTTTTCCAATTGGCGATAAACTTCACGATCTTGTAAAAGAAATTTTCTAGTAACCTTTCTTTCTTCCTTTAACTGACGATGAATAGCCTTAACCCCTACTTGGGTATGAACAAATAAATAAAGTAAAACGCCCAATACAGGTAAAGCTAAAATGGGAATAATCCAAGCAATCTTATAAGAGGGGTTTTGATTCTTATTAAGAATATAAATAACCACCAATAAACTTAATGTCGTAAACCCACCAAATAACCATACAATGTATTCACTAAAAAAATAAATACAAATAAAAATAATGATAACCTGTAACAGTAAAGAACAAAGAGCTAAAGTAAAACGACTAAAAATAATTCGAGAAAACGCATGTAATAATTTCATAGTATAAATCCCCCTATTTAAAAATATTTAGGATAACGAAAAGAAGAAAGTATTAACTCCTTCTTCTCTTTTTTTGATGTAATCTTTGAAAATAAAAGGAAAAGACAAAGACAATAAATCCAATCACAAGAACAATTAAAGTAATTGCAGAATATTCTTCGAAAAAGTCGACAATCTTCGTCCAATTCTCACCCATTTTACTACCCAATACCACTAAAACAGTATTCCAAATTACTGTACCTAAGGTAGTAAATAGTAAAAAGTAACGTAAGGGCATATCACTCATTCCCGCTGGAATAGAGATTAAGCTACGTACGATGGGAACAAAGCGGCAAAAGAAAACTGCAATATTTCCATGCACATCAAACCATCTATCTGCCTTTTCAATATCTTTTGGTTTTAATCTTAATACCTTACCTACTTTTCCTGAGACAAGATGAATCAATCTTTCTTTGTTCATCAGTTTTCCGACAAAATATAAAATAAGAGCACCCAATACTGAACCGATAGTTGCACTGATGATGACACCAACGACCAATAAAGAAGTATGTGTCGTCATAAAACCGCCAAAGGCCAAAATTACTTCAGAAGGAATCGGTGGAAAAACATTTTCTAAAGCCACCAAAAGTAAAACTCCTAAATAGCCAAACTGATCCATAAAAGAAATAATAATCTCTTGCATATAACCCTCGCATTCTAATATTTTCTATTATAACATAAATCATTAGATAAAGAAAAGTACTATTTATATTTTACTTTACACCAGTAAACCAAGTTGATATTTCCAAGCTAAAATTCTAAATACGGCATGATCGATCACTTCTTCATCTATTTTCTGTTGTTCTATCCCTTGTAAAATCTCTTGATAAGCATTTTGATAATCTGTAACTAGTAATAGATCATTTCCTGCTAAGACAGCAGTTAGAACAGGATTAGCTGTATACTCTTTAATCGCACCCATCGCTAAGTCATCCGTCATAATAACACCGGTAAAACCTAAATCATCGCGAAGTATTTGATGAACCTTTTTAGATAAAGAAGCCGGATACTCTTTATCCATACTAACGACAATATTATGTGAAACTAAAATACTAGGTGCTCCTTGAGCAATTCCTTGTTCAAATGGTAGAAAATCATTCTCTTGAAATACAGAAAAATCTCGTTCATCAATCACCATTTTATAATGGGTATCTTTATTATTTCCATAACCAGGAAAATGTTTTAAGGTACAACCGAGTTCTTCTTCTTGATACACTTGAACGACTTGACGAACATAATCGGCAGTATGTACTGCATCCTGACCAAAACTACGGCGATAAATATAGTCATTAGGATCAACAGAAACATCAGCAACTGGAGCCAAATTAATATTTAATCCCAATTCCTTTAATAATTGTGCTTTCTTTCTCGTATCCTCTTTGATCGCTTCCATTCCTCCTTTACGATATAGTTCCTGACTAGATAGAAACTTAGAAGGAGCTAATAACGGATTACTACTAATTCTAACTACTGTTCCACCCTCTTCATCTACTGCCATAAGTAAAGGAATAGCGGATTTATCTTGAAGGGTATTAATCATCTGTTGAACCTGTTCTTTCGTCTTACCATCAAAATCACGTCTAAATAAAACAAAGCCTCCTAAATGATATTGTTCAATCGCAGATAATGCATTTTCTTGATCTAAACGAGCAAGAATCATCTGCCCTATTTTCTCTTCTAACGTTAAACTTTGTAACTTCTCATAGGCTTTAACATAATATTCTTGAAAAATTCCCTCATCTAAGAATTCCTTAGGAAGAGAAGCAAGTTCATCAAATTGAATAACCACTAATTTCGTCGCCATATTAATCTCTGGATAAGGTTCTAACTTTTGATGATAACTAATCTCAACCTGACTGTTTAACAAATTTTCTAACTCTTCATCATAAGAAGCATTGACTAAAGAGAATTGATATTTCTCATCCTCACTCTGTAAAGTTACTTGTTCATCGTCAATCTCAGTAATTTTTCCCTGAATAGAATATTCTTCTATCTGAAAAAAGAAATTAATCCCTAACAGTACTAAAATAATAATGATAATAAAAATAATCCCTATGAATATCTTTTTCATTTTTCTCCTCCATACTATTTAAAATTAGTATAACCAAAAATTACTAGTAACATTATAACATACTCTTAGAATAGGATTCATAAAAATTAAAAACTTAACCATACTAAAAATAATAGTGAGGAACCCATGAAAAAAAGAAGAAAAATCTGTCTATTTACGATTAGCTTAGTTTTATTTCTAACTGGTATTTTCCATATCCATACTTGGTATAATAATTATCAAAAAATAGCTACATTAAACCAAAAACTACAAGAAAAAAAGAAAAAAGAAGAAAAAATCAATTCTAGTCAAAATGTCTTAGTCAATCCCCCACATGATGTATCCGACTCTTATTGGTCATATACCAATACTCCTTTTTTAGAAATAGATTTTGAAAATTTAATCCAAGAAAATAAAGATACCGTTGCTTGGATTGAAGTAATAGGATCCAATATCGATTATCCTGTTGTGCAAACCAAAAACAATACCTACTATTTAAGTCATGCTTTTGATCATAGTGATAGTGAATCAGGCTGGATCTTTTCTGACTTTAGAAATAATGTAAACGCGCTCAACCCCAACACTGTTTTTTATGGACATGGTCGAATAGATGGTAGTATGTTTGGAACCTTAAAAAACACTTTACAAGAAACATGGTATCAACAAAAAGAAAATCATATAATTAGACTTTCTACTCCCAAAGAAAATACCATCTGGCAAATAGTTAGTGTCTATACCATTAAACAAGAAAGTTACTACATCACAACACATTTTACTAATGAGCATTTTATTTCCTTTTTAAAGACGATTCAAGAAAGAAGTATCTATGACTTTAACACTAGTTTAAATGAAAAAGATAAACTCCTAACTCTTTCTACTTGTCAAAATGATTTTGGACTACGTATGGTAGTGCATGCTAAACTCATCAAAAAAGAAACTCGCTAATGGATGAGTTCCCTTTTAAATAGATTATCTTTTAAAGTAAATAAAATTCCCAAACTTCCTAGAATGAAACAAAGAATATAAAGATAAAGATGATCTCCTGTCGAAGGGTTAACGGCTTCTTGAAATAACTCATTTATTTCCACTAGAGTAAGTTCCTGATCAGGATTAACTGTCTGCGTAAGACCATTTTGTTCAATAATGGCAGAATTAGAATTATTCGGTACCCAAAGTGTCGGTTTATCACTTGTCTCCGTCGTATTAACAATACGACTAGAGTCATCCAAAATCAAATGAGAAACAGCATCTACACCACTACCTTGGGCAAGTTCAATACCACCAAAGCCATTACCAGAAACATCGATCGTACCAACTAATTTCACTTTAGAACCATTTACTAAAAGTCCTGCATTCCCACCAGTTAGACGAATATTTTTAATAGTTGCCTCCGTTTTATAAACTTGTAAAAGATAAATGCCGCCCCAAACTGTATTATCTTTACTACCAGAACTACCAAATGTACCTACATAACGCATCATATGATGATTACCATCTATAGTAACCGGTCGCATAATATTGATCTTTTCCGTTGTCTCAATATCATTTCCTAAAGTAATCGTCGAAATTGAAGGATCAGCCAAAGCTCGTTTTAACTCTTCTTGCGTACGAACAGTAGTAAGTGCTTGTGGCTTCATCCAAGGAATTAAAAAGACAACTAGAAAAATAGCACTAAACTTTAATAACTTAAAAAACATATTTTCCTCCTTTCCTTATTAGTCTGTTTACTTCGTTATAAAATATAACTGGTATTTATAGGAGAAAAATATATTTTGAAAAATAAGAAGAAAAGAAACGATTAGTAATTTTTTCCAATTTTTTGAAAATAATCGACTATTTCTTCAACGGAAACTAAATCTTTTTTACCTGTTTTGGTATCTTCAACAGAATAATAAGTACCATCAAACTGTTTACCGATAACGATCATTTTAGGAGTACCAAGAACGTAAACATCTTTAATTCGGTTTCCAATTCCTAAATCTTTACGATCATCGAGTATCGCCGTAATATGATGTTCTTCTAGTTGTTGATACAATTTTTCTGCTTGAAGTTGATAATCGGTTTGATAAATAATTTGTACTTTATAAGGAGCAAGAGAATAAGGTAGTGCAAATCCTTTAAGCTTACCTTCCTCACGAATAATATTGTTTTCAATTAAACAAGCAATAATTCGTCCAACTCCGATTCCATAACAGCCCATATAATATGGTTTATCTACACCATCTTCATCCTTAAAAAATAATTTCATACTAGTAGAATATTTAGTACCCAATTGGAAATTATTTCCTAATTCTACTGTAGTATAAGGCTTTAATGCTTCTACATTAGTAACACCAAGTTGTTCTAGATAATCATCACGATTAGGAAAATCAAGAACTTCACGATTTATCCCAATTCCTGTTTCTTCATCAAATAAAATCTCGTCTTCTCCTAAAGGAGTAGCTATCTGAAACTCTTCGGCTACACTTCCACCAATTACCCCATTATCACTGACAGTAGGCATAATTTTAAGTCCAAGTCGAGAAAAAATCGCCATATAAGCTTCATGCATCAACTGATATGTTTTTTTCATATCTTCTTCACTTTTATCAAACGAATAAGCATCCATCATCACAAAAGTACGAGGTCTAAACAAGTACCCTCTTGCCCGAATTTCTTTTCTAAATTTTTCCCCAATCTGATAATAAATCGCAGGAAGATTTTTATAAGAAGGTAAGCGATTAGCCCCAAACAAAGTGGCGCATTCTTCCGCTGTAGGTGCTAAACCATATTCCCCTAAATTGTTTTTCAAGGTAAACATAATATCTCCCTCTTTGGTATACATATCCCAACGATTAGATTGTTCCCAAATTTTTTTAGGTTGAAGTTTAGGAAATTCTACCTGAATACAGCCTCTCTTATCTAATTCTTCAATGATGATATTTTCAACTGTTCTCTCTAATTTTACCCAGAGATTACCATATCCATAGATACCACTTTCAAATTGATATAACTCCCCTAATTTAAGTAAAATATCTTGTCCTGAATAATGAGAATCAATATCCTCTAAATTGATCTTTTTCATGTTTAATTGACTAAGTTTCATATATACCTCCCAAACAAAAAAGAATGACACAAGGAGTCAATATGACGGTGCCATCCTTTTCTTTTTCTTTAATCATGATAACGGAAATTTTCCGGAAAATGTTTTCATCTCACTCAGAAAGTAGGAATTAAATAGTCTCATCACTTGTTCACACTATACCAAGCTCACTCTGATGCTAACTAAATAATATTCTTTCGTCAACGTTTTACGCTATTATAACATGCTACTTATAAAAAAGCTATTATTTTTTTTCAATTTCTATTATGTCCTGTGAATTCTAAGTGAAAATGTTACAAATTTTAATAGCTAATTCTAAGCGAAAATGTTACATTGTTAAAATGTTTAATAAAAATATATGTTAGTTAATTCTAAGCAAAAATGTTACACTTCTAGATATTGTATTTACTACAATATTATGTATAATAAAAAAATGTTATTTGAAGGGCAAGGCAACGCTGAGGAGCGACCTGAGTATCAAATAATGATTAAACGAAAAGGAAGTAAGACTTCTTTTTTTGTTACATCCTTTTCGGTAATCTTATTCGTTAAACCTCAGGGTTTGGGACAGAGTCCCAATTATCGTAACAGCATATTTTTTCTCCAAGGATGATTCTTTGGAGGGATAACTTTTTTTCGTTCAGTTGGTTTATTGTTATCTATTTCTTTTTTCATTGTCGCATTTCTATCTTCAATTTCAACTAATTTATAAAAATTATTTTCTATTTTACACCACAACTCAGCATTGTAAGTTAATATAACTAAGCATTCAGTTTTTTTGATATAACTAATTACTTCTCCAGTATTGTTATCTACTGGGACATAATATTTATTTTCAAATTTAATCGATGAGGCATTATCAATTATTCGGATTGTTCTTTCTGATATTATCAAATTAAGCTCTTGCTCTGAATAATTATTTTGTTTCATCATAGAAGTTCTTTTATCTATTTCATAAGAAAATTTTTTATTCATTTTAGGAATAAACATCTCATTTAAATATCTATTCGCTTCATCCAAATCAGTTATACCTCCATGCCTTAATTCGGCAATTAATCTATTTTTAAAAGTTCTGTTTTCTCTTTCCACATTTGCTTTGGCTGTTGGTATACTTGTAGTTATAAGTTCTATCCCTAGATCCATACATATTCTACCAAATTGTGTAGTATCTACTTTATTTTCTTGATTTGAAAATGTAGTTCTATTATCAGTTTTTATACGTTTTGGAATACCATAATTAATAATGGTATTAAACAGTAATATAAAATAAGCTCTGGTTATTTCTTCGTATTCAAACCAACCACAAAGAACTTTTTTAGTTCCTTTATCCACTGATAAATGTAAGTGCGTAACTACATTACCGAACCACATTTTAGGTGATGCGTCCATTTGAACTTCTTGTCCAAAAGCATACATATTGCTCGATCTTCTTATATGCGCTTTTTCAAATGCGATTTGCCTAGATTGAAATAGTTCAACTTTTTCTTCTTGAACATCTTCCTTATTATTAATTGCTTTATTCATTTTTTCATTATATAATTTAATTGTTTCTTTATGAGCGATGGGTGAGATTATATCGTCATTAAGAAAATGCATATGCAAAGATGAATATGAAATATCATATTTGTCTTTGTATTTTTTGTTTTCCGTTAATTCATCATAGAAAGCTTCTAAATTATAGTCGTAATATTCATTTAGATATAATTGTTCTAATTCTTCTATTATTGAAGCATTTTTTTTATTATGAGGAATATTTCCACGATTTCCATGGATAAATCCAGATTTTCCCTTTGAATTATATACATTGATTAACCTATAAATTTGTTGCCTTGATTTATTAAGTTCAAACATTGCTTCCTTTCTAGTTAATTCACCATTAATTACTTTCTCAATAATTTCATATACTTTTGTTTCTTTATCATTAAGTTCCACTTATTTCACCTCGCTTTCTTGCTTATCAGCGAGGAATATTATATTATAAAATGTAACATTTTCGCTTGGAATTAATTAATCAAGCATGTAACATTTTCGCTAAAAAGTCACATATTTTTTTTCAATTTCTATTATGTCCTCTAAAGAAGAAAACTACTTACTTAAAGCTTTCTTTTGCTTTAATAAATATTTTCTGTTGTAATCTATCTAATGAATTATTTAACTCCTTTGTATCTATTTCTCTTACATTCCCTATTATTTGTTTTCCATATTCAGTAGGAATAAATAATTCCCCATTAAAATCTACATTCAAATAACCCTCCATCATATCTAATGATTGAATAGGTGGAAGTATTTTTTTATTATAAATATCTCTGTATTTACCATTATTAACTAACATTCCTTTCTATCGTCCTTTCGGTCCTCTGAAAGGCACAAATTGAGTTGAAAATAAATAATT
>CALVVF010000027.1 GCA_944363785.1 uncultured Bacilli bacterium | reverse complement strand
AAAATTAACATTTTAACTATATCATATCGATTTTTTATTTTTACTTTTTTAGTCTCACATCATTGACAACTACACATATTTTAAAAAGAAAGATCACTATTCTTATTTCTATTTTTTTAATAATTTATTCTTCGCTTTACTCATACCAAGTTCTACTTCTTCTTTATAAGTAGGTAAAATAACATTTAAAGTATCAAGAATTTCTTGTTCAGCTTGATTTAAATTATCGGTGTGAAGTACCAATTTTCCATCTTTTAAAACTGTATGTTGATAGGTTAAAAGATAAGCAGCTTGAATAATATCTTCACGTAACTTCTCACTACTACCCATATTAGTATATAATCGTACCAAACGTTCTAATAATTTCTGATAAGGCAACCACTCTTTATAAGCGATCTGATCAGAATATAGATTTTCGCATTGAAAATTTTCTTTAGGAACAAGAGAAATTCCACCATACGGACGTTCATCATCCGAAAAAGTACAACCATTTTCTCCTAAAGCACAACAAGTATTTTTCGCTGAAAACAAATCGACGATCCCACGATCAAGATTTCTACTACGAATGGCTAAATGATAAGAAACACCATCTTCAAAGATATCAAATTGTGCGACGATAGAAGCTAAACCACTTTCCAATTTTTCTTTTAAACGCGCAAGCGTAATAGTACCAAAATCCGTTGGCGAATAACTACATCCAGAGTGAAGACAACACTTACCACCACAAGCTTTACACAAGTCATGATTAATATATAAACTTTTTTTCTCCATTTCCATAATATCCACTTCCATTTCCGCCATTATTATTATAAAAAGAAAGAAAAAAAAGTCAATAAATACACACAAAAAGATAGGTATCTCAACCTATCTTTTAAGCTATCCTAATTTAATTATTTATTTTGGTAGCTTCCACTAACTTGATTTAATCCGTTTTGAACTAAACGTCTAGTAATTTCACCACCAACTGAACCGTTAGCACGTGAAGTAGCATCTGGTCCTAAATTAACACCGAATTCGTTAGCGATTTCGTATTTCATCTTATCGATTGCTTGTTTAGCACCAGGAACTCTCATTTTCATTGTAGAATTATTTGTGTTATTCATTTTGTTTCACCTCCTATACATTTATAGAATGTGAGAAATGAATAAAATCATACATAAAATAAATTGGTAATTTTTTCCCTTTTTATAAAAGAGAATCAAAAGTATCTTCTTCTGAAGTAACGGTAATCGTCGTTACTTGATCAACAATCTCATCGATTAATTTTTCATAATCAAAATTAGCTTCGTTTTTTAAACACTCTTGAAGTTGTGGATGAATAACAGGATGTTTAGGAACAAAAATTGTACAACAATCTTCAAACGGTAAAATACTAATTTCATAAGTATCTATTTTTTTGGCAATATCGATAATCTCTAACTTATCTAAACAAGCAACTGGACGTATTACTGGCATATTCGTCACACTGTTAATTACCTGCATACTAGTTAATGTTTGAGAAGCAACTTGTCCGATACTTTCACCATTCACAATAGCCAATGCTTTATATTTTTTAGCTAAACGTTCCATAATACGATACATCATTCGACGCATAATCGTAATTCCATAATCTTTATCACATTTTTTATAAATTTCTTCTTGAATTTTAGTAAAAGGGACAATGTGTAAACGAATATGATCAGTATATTGGCATAACTTCTTAGATAGAGAAATTACTTTATTTCTAGCTTCCAAACTCGTATGAGGAAGTGCTTCAAAATAAACAGCATCAAGTCTTACACCTCGTTTTAGTGCTAAATATCCCGCAACAGGTGAATCGATTCCTCCACTTAACATTAAAAGTGCCCGTGGTTGAGTGCCAACTGGATAACCACCTAATCCATAATATACTTTAGAATAAACATAGGTATAGTCTTTTAAGATTTCTACACATAAAGTAGTATCTGGATGATGAACATCTACAGTTAAATCAGAACGATTTTTTAATAAAAAACCTCCAAGTTGGCGACTAAATTCCGTACTAGGAATCGGAAATGATTTTTCACTACGTTTAGTCTCTACTTTAAAACTACCAGTTACACCATCAAGAGCGAGTAAACAAGTATTTTGAATTTTAGAAATATCTGTTTCTACTTGATAAGCGACTTGATAAGTATGAATACCAAAAATTTGATTGATACTAGCTAAAATCGAATCTAAATCAGAATCCTCAAAATGAATATACATTCTAGAAATATCTCTACTGATCTTAACTGGCATATTTTTTAATTTTTTTTGAATATTTTGGTACAAAGTATTAATAAAAAACTTACGATTTCCTTTTTTAGTTGTCAATTCTCCATACTTAATTAATATAACTCTATCCATTATTTTCCCCACTTTCTTACTTAATTACACTGTTTTTTTATTTTTTCTAAATTAAAATTTTAATTTTTGTATACATTCTTTTAACGTATTAACTAAATAATCAATTTCTTCTTCTGTTGTCAAATAGCTAATACTAATACGAATAGAATGACCACTGATCTCTGAAGTTTTCCCTAAGGCAACTAATGGTAAAGATTCCCCACTATCTTTAGAACATGCTGTCTTAGTAGAAATATAAATTTCTTTTTCTTCTAAGGCATGTAACATCGTTTCAGGTTTAATCCCAAGCACACTGATATTAACGATATGTGGAATGGCCTTCTCCCCACTATTGATAACGATACCATCTATATTTTCTAATTTTTGTTTTAAAAGATGACTAAGTTTTTCTACATGTTGATATTTTTTTTCAAAATCAGAAAGAATTAGTCTAAGTGCTTTACTACAACTGACCATAAGTGGTAATGCAGGAGTACCACTACGATAATTAGATTGGCTTTTACCCCCAAAAATAAGAGGTTCTAGCTCAATGTTATCTTTTTTTATCAAACACCCGATCCCTTTTAAACCAAAAAATTTATGCGCACTAAAACTATATAAATCAACATGATCTAAACAAACAGGAATTTTCCCAACTGCTTGTGTTCCATCAACATGAAAAATCGTCGTAGGAAAATTTGTCAAAAATTGTCCTATCTTGTCAATATCTTGACAAATTCCAAGTTCACTATTGACATGACAAATACTGACTAAAACTGTCTCTTTAGTTACCATTTTCTTCAAAGCTTCAAAATCGATTAATCCCGTATCCAAAAGAGGAACATAGTCAATAATATAACCCTGTTTCTCTAAATAAGCCAAACACTCTAAAACACTAGAATGTTCTAACTTCGTTGTAATAATATGTTTACCACGATTAGGATACTGACGAACAATACCTTGTAGAGCCATATTATTAGCTTCACTCGCCCCACTCGTGAAAATTACCTCTGACTCCTTGACATGAAGTAGTTGAGCAATTTGCCTAGTTGACGCATCCATCAACTGCTTAGATTCTACACCCAACTTATGAAGAGAGTTGGCATTACCTAAAAAAGATAAACACGTTTTCGAAAAAGAATCTAGCACTTCCTCGTTAACCGGTGTAGTTGCACTATAATCCAAATATACCATAAAATCACTTCCCTACGCATTAATGACGCACCTATTATAACACAGAAAATAAAGTTTAGTAAACGAAAAAAAGTATGCAAAAATAGCCATACTTTCTTCAATCAAAGACTAATCGAATTTTTATCCAACTAAGAATAACGAATTACTTTCTTTAAACTTTGTTCTTTATATTCATCTCTTGGTTTTTGAATTAATCCCTCTAACAAACTATTGTAGTCATCCAAAATCCCCATTACTTTTACACAATCATCTTCTACCGCAAAATCAATAATACGGCGATAACTATCCATCCATTTTTCTAGTTTTTCTTCTTGAAAATCTATCTTACCAGTTGTTTCAGTTCGAATAAAAATATCCTGTTGTCGTTTCTTAGTAGGAACAACGTAATTATGCACATAAGGATAATCATCAGTTTCTATCGTTTCACTTTCATATAAATTATTACGAACTAAATTATTTCTAAACCGTGGGATGATATTTATCCATGACTTTTTAAAATAAATAAATCTTTCTAATATTTCTTGATGATTTGGTAATTTTACTATCTTCTTTAATAAGTGATATTGATCTAAATAAAAATACTGTAATTTCTTTAAATAATACATATTAAAATTACCATATTCATCATCCAAAGCCCCACGTAAAAGTAATTGAAACTCTTTATTTTTCTCATACTCATTGATCTCTTCTTCAGAATCCAAATAAGCATATAATTGAATTAACTTTTGATAAAAGAAATGATGACCACCTAATTCATACTGACTCATATATTCTCCAAACTGGATATCCATCATTGTAGAAGGTGGCGTTACATATTCTAATAATAACTCCTGTGTTTTCCTATCACAACCATTTAATAAAGATAAATATGGTTCATAATACTCTTCACTTTTTGTCATATCAAATAATCTTTTCATATGACCTAGACGAACATTAGGATATTTTTTTTCTAACTTCTGAATATTGATTTTAAACATATAATTTTTCTCTGTAGAATAAAAATCTCTTACCGTTAATGGAACAGGAAAAGTTGCAACCTTTTTTATTAGATCAATTACTTCATCAGAAAGTTCTTCAGTAAAATGATTACCTATAGAATCTAACCTAGTAGTTAATTCTCTATGATCAGTTACTACCTCTCTACCATAATTCTTAACAATATTTTTATAATTTAATGCTAGTACAAGTTCTTCTAATTCTGATAATTGATAATCTTTTGCCATTTTTTGTATAACATTATCTGTCATATTAGGATAAAGATCACAACAACTATAACACTGAATACGATAATCTAAAAGTTTCAAATCTGCTGCAGTTCTTACCAAGTTATTCATAATATCACCTCTTTTTAATATTAGAATAACTCTTTTTATTCCTAAAGTAAATGTTTATTCTATAAATAGACAAAAGCAATCAATTTCCTACAAATTTTGTTATTATTTTATTAATTTATCTAATTCTAATTTCTAATACATATCTTATTTTTACATATTTTTTAAATCATATGAACCTATCCCAAAACTAATTGTTCAGTTCAGCAATTTTTCATACCATCATTTAGTCATTTTCTAACCACTAACAGCCCATAAATGCCATGTATTAACAGCAACTTTAGCACTATTAAACGCATCTAATTTATAATAACGATATTTTTCTGTTGGGAGCATAGTAACACGATGATCAACACCAGAACCACTGCTTAGAGGTACCCATGTAGAATTATCATTCGAACCATAAAGAGTATAAGATTTCAAATATTCATTTACATTATCCGAATTACCATAAAGATACATACGATATAAATATACAGGTTTATCAAAGTCAAAATATAATTGAGCACCACCATTATTATTAGACAACCACCAAGTGCCACTATTATTATCAACAGCATAGGCAGGTATACGATTACTAGCATAATAACTACTTGCCCACACTTTATCCGTTTTACCTATATTATTAATATTACCAAGTTCAAATTCAGAAAGGTATTCGCTCTTAGTAATAGCATTATTCCATGATAATTCGGTTATCGCTAAAATCGAAGCCATATTACTCGCCCCTAAAGATTTCATAGCCAAGGAAGAAGTTGTAACTTCGTTCAATAAAGTAATAGAAGTCAACATATAATGAACAGCATCCTCATTATTCATTAAAGTATCCAAAGTCTGACTATCCATTTCCTCTACTGTTTGATAAGTAGTATTTAACCCAGCTATACGTTGCCATATTAAAATAGGATCAGTATAGATAATTTCTTTAAATCCATCTTCATGCCCTTCTTGGTATCCAGCTTGATAAGCACCACTACTATCTAATGTCCCTCCTTGGTAATAGCCTTTTGGAACTGTATAAGTTGTACTACCACTTTGTTTCCAATTGAGTTCTCCTCTGTTTGGCATTGTCCCAGTTATTTTACTTCCATTTACCCAAGCTTTCTTCCCTTCTAAAATATCTTCAGGAGTAGCCATATCTTCTTCTACTTCTTCACTTTCAATTCTATTCGTAATTCGTATTTCTCCATTTCCTAATATAATATCTTCAACACGATTATTCTGATATCCTCCCTTTACTCCAATAAAAATAGTAACTGGATCTTCTCCACTATTTTGTAAAATTAAATCTATTCTTTTTGATTCCTTAATTTCTAAATCCCCACTTGGTAAATACTCACTATAACTCGCATATCCAACGATTACTTTAGTTAAATCATCACTACTTCGATAATACATTTGATATTTAGTAGCTACACTATTTAATCCCATAACCGCAATAGGAACTTTTACCTCTTCCCCAGCTGGTACAACTACTTTATATTCTTCATTCATTCCATAAGAAAGAGTAGCTACAGTCATTTCCACAGAATTTTGTAATTCTAGATTTTCTTCATAATAGCCATAAGTACTTCCTAAGAAAAGCAAACTAGCTAGAAGAAGGACACTAAGTCCTATAATCAAAATCATTTTATTCCGATAAAAAAAAGTTTTCACTCTATCAAAAAATAATTTTCTTTTCTCTTTTTCCACTAACTAACCCTCCATATTTTTAGTACTAATCATTATTATTAAACCCTAAATGATATTAAGGTATGTATACTTTTTATTCTTAACACCATATCTAATTCAAATAAAAACAACATAGCAATCACAGCTATTTTACTAGACTATTGTACCATAACTACCCGCTCTCAAGTCAATGGGAAAGGAGGTAGTTTCAAACCGAGAAAGCAATAAAAAAGGAAAGATTATCTCATCTTTCCCCTTTTCTCTAAAGTAATTATATCCGTCTATTTCTAGAAGTCATATGTACATGATCCACTGATCCTAAACTATAAAAAGCATGACAGAATGGCTGTAGATAATATGGTACTGTTCCTTCTAATAATTCAACCTTTTTTAATTTAGATCCATATTGTTCTAGATACTGTAACCACTCATCATTATCCTTGTATTTAGACAAAGAATAAGAATCACAAGCAAAAGTAACACAAGGAAGTAAAAATAAAGCCTTATTTTGATCTTCAAATTTCTTAATCAATAGTTCATGAATATCACAAGGATGAATAGCAATCCCTAAGTCATACTGAGAAATATCAGTACTTTCATTAAACTCAGTTACCATTTGGCTATAGCCTACATCTTTTTCAACTTTTAAATTAGGATCCATTGCCGTCACTTGATAACCTCTGTGAGCTAATAAACATGATAACCTGCCACTACCTGCTGCTATTTCTAATACCCTAGGATAAACAGATACAGGATAATGACGAACCACAAATTCTAAAACTTGATTAATTGGATTCATTCTACCCCTCCTTTTTAATGTCCCATATTATACCACACCTAAACTAATAAAACAAAATAAAATCAGACATCTTGCTCATAGATATAACTTATCATATAATAATAATTGGTGATAAAATGAATAACGAGAAAAAAATGAGTGATATGATTTCAGGAATTGAAAACATATTTAAATAGTCATATTAATCAAGAAACTACTATTTTTGTCAATCATCATTACTTAGCCTTAAATAAATGGTTAATTACTAGATATATTGAACTAACTAATGATCTTAACTATCATCTTGATTTTTCTATTAATTATAATAAACAAAAAAGAATATGAGATAGTTCCCTTAGGAGAAGATATCTTTAAAGAAGAAGTATTAAATGACTTTAAAGACGAATAAAACGGATTTTGAACAAACCCGTTTTTATTTTTAACTATCTTGATACAATTTTAATAATTTACTATGAAAATCAGCTTCTACTAACTCAATAGAAGATAAAGAAACTTCTAATGCTTCCTTATAATTCCCCTTGTGAAATAGCATTTCAGCATTACTAAGCCCGGCATCTACTTCATCCATTATACTGCGAAACTTATTTCCGTATACAATTGCCATTTCCGCTAATTGAGCAGTTTTTATCATTTCGTTAGTTGTATTATAAAGTTTTAACACCAAATCACGAGCCGTATCTACCCGCATATTTAATACTTTAATCACAATTGGTTTCTTATCCAATTCTTTAATAATTTCTAAAATAGCTTCATTAGCTTCTGATAATTCGATAAAATAGTTATTCATAATAATTGGTAATTTATAACTACGTATCTTACTTTTACATTGTTTTAAAAGTTCTTGAATATCATCTAATTGTTCCCTTGCTCTTACTTCATCATCATGCATACTACCTAATGTTCTAAGAGAAAGATCTAAATCTTCAGATAAGCCCTGTAAATTTCCACTTAAAACAGCAATTTCTTTTGATGCCTCAGAGAAAGGACGAACCATATCTTTTAAGTCCTGTACTAGCTTTTTATAACTAGCTTGTAGCTCTCTCATTTTTCTACTGATATCATCCAAAGCAATAATATCATCATCTTTTAAATCATACATACTCTTAATATCATCTAATTGGACATAAATATCTTTAATAATTTTTGTTGTCTTCTTTAATTTCTTCTCAAACAATAACGATTCTTCTTCATATACTCTTCTTGCAAAACGCTCTTTTTCAAAATCATTGAAAATAGAATCTAAATAATCGAGCATCGTCTTAAGTTCAAACATACAATCTTCTAAATTAAGTACTCGAATACGATCCAATATCGTACTAATATTTTTCCTAGATTCTTCCATATTGTATGTAATTTTTAAATAACCAAGTGGATAACCCTTCTCTTCCATTTCTTGACTAGTAGCTTCTATTTCTTCTATCCTTCTAGGAATTAATTTCTCCGCAAGTAATACTAAGTTAGGTGTCTCCTCAACGACAATTGCCATATGATCAATCATCGTATCTAATGCTTTCACAATATGAATTACTTCATCATATTCATTTTTTTCCATTACGGTTTCAAAATCTAAAAATCTTTTTTCAATATTTTCAAATTGTAAATCAATAACATCCGCAACATCTTCATAATCACTACGATGATTTTGGAACTTTTTCACTAACTCACGATATTTAGTCTTTAACTTAGTAACAATACTACGATACTTTTCTTCACTAAGGGTTATTTCTTTAATCTCATTTAATAATTCATTTGCACTCTCTCTAGCTTTATAAATCTCAATTTCCGTTTTTGCCATCTTTTTACGAATAGATTTATAATTTTTACCATTTATTTTTTCCAAATCTAGTTCAATAATCATATCGTTAATAAGAGCAATTTTATTATCGCGAATAATTTCAAAACGACGTTGCCAATTCTTATATTTTTCGCCCATTTTATCATTCTTAATAATTGGCTCTACCTTAGAAAGTTCCGATAAAACTGGAGTAGAAGCAATCCTATTCTTCTCTTTATCCAAATCCTCTAGTTCATCCTTAATGGCTTTTACTTTTTGTTTTTGAATCACAACTAAAACAACAGTAATACTAATTACTGCAATTACAACGAAAGTACCAACAAGTAAAATCACACCATTCACCTAAGTTCACCTCTGTTTATTCTATATATACCATTCTAGCACATAAGTGATAATTTTTGGATAATTTTTGACAAAAATACTAAAATAATTCTATTATCGTAAAAAGTTTAAAATTCCTAAGGTATGAAAAATGATTACACCTAAGACAAGAAAAATCACTAAAGAAACCGTAAAACATTTAGTTGACAAAGTATAAAGTTTTCTATATAATAATAACGCATATTCATTGAACAGCACTTGTTTTCTCGTTTATTAACGTGTTCTTTGAAGTTAGTAGTAACCTATGCTGTTGGGTGAACCTATTGAAAAGAACTCCCTAGTAAATGATAAAACACGCATTCAATGCTTATGAAATAAACATTGAAGGAGGAAATTATGGCAAGATATACAGGGCCAAGTTACAAACAATCACGTCGCGTTGGTTATTCATTAACAGAAACAGGAAAAGAATTAGCACGTCGTCCTTATGGACCAGGTCAACATGGAAAAGACCGTAAAGGAAAATTATCTAACTATGCTGAACAATTAAAAGAAAAACAAAAAGTAAGATTCATGTATGGAGTTAACGAAAGACAATTCCGTAAAACATTCGATGAAGCAAAGAAAATTCAAGGAATTCATGGTGAAAACTTCTTAAGATTACTAGAATCTAGATTAGATAACGTTGTTTATCGTTTAGGACTTGCAACTACTCGTCGTGGTGCTCGTCAATTAGTTAATCATGGACATATCACTGTAAATGGAAAGAAAGTAGATATTCCATCATACCGTGTTAAAGTAGGAGATACTATTGCGGTTAAAGAGAATTCTAAAGAACATAAAGCAATGAAAGCAGCATTAGAAAAAGTAACTAAACGTGTTGAATATGTAACTTTTGATGATAAGAAATTAGAAGGTAAATTAGTAAGATTACCTGAACGTAATGAACTTAATGCCGATATTAACGAATCATTAATCGTTGAATTCTATAACAGATAAAAAGGTTGCCCTTAGTTGGCAACCTTTTATCATGAAAAAAACAGGTAGAATTTTTTTCTATCTGTTTTTAAAATTCTTAATACACATACTGACGAACCTTTGGTTTTACTTTCATATAACAAGGTTGAGTAGTATATCGATAAAGATAAACACGTTTTGGATTTACTAGTAAAATCATCGGTGTCGTTGTTTCTGGATAAATCTTAAGATTAGAAACAGTTCTAGTTACTTCTTCTGTTCTTGTTAAATAAGAAGCATACTTTTGATATAAAGAACAAAGAGCCATAATCATCATTATTTTTTCTACATAATCTTGACGTAAATAAGAAGCTATATCAGAGTTAAAAACAACACTTTTTTCATAATTAGGTTTCTGATCATCAGGTTTAGATTGAGCAGTTGTTTTAGCTGAAAAGGGTTCATAAGAATATTCTTTATCATAAGTAGGTTCTTCTTGTTTTGGGCGAAAAGTATCATACTTACTATACCAATCAAAAGTATCGTTAATATTAGTAGTCGTCTCTTTTGAAGAAGTTGTCTTTTGTTCTTGTTTCTTTGTTCTCATCTGTTTTAAAGATAAATCAAATTCACGTCTTTTTACTGGATCAGAGAGTATTTGATAAGCATCACATACTTCACGAAACTTTTCTTCCTGACCTTTATGTTCATCTGGATGATATTCTTTAGCTAATCTATGATAAGCTTTTTTAATTTCCTGAGGACTAGCTGTTTCTTCTACATTCAATATCTGATACCAATTTTTAATCATTATATCCCTTCTTTACAAGTGTATAGTATACATCAAATGGTGAAAAAATGCAATTAACTCAAAAATTTTTCGTTAATCTTCTCTGTTGAGTTACAATTGATGTGAGACTAAGATGGTATACAAAAAGCGATTAATGCCTTAAAATGTTAATTGACCAA
>CALVVF010000026.1 GCA_944363785.1 uncultured Bacilli bacterium | reverse complement strand
TTTGGTCAATTAACATTTTAAGGCATTAATCGCTTTTTGTATACCATCTTAGTCTCACATCAATTGTAACTCAACAGTAAAAAAATAAAATAGAACTAATGTTAGTTTTATTTTTTTTTGATCTATGCTATACTGGATAGGAATAGTATGGGGTGTATACAAATGGGCAGTTTATATTTTCAAATAGCTAGTTTATTTTATCTTAGTTTGATTACAATTATCTATTGTAAAAAACAAAAACGAAAAACGTTAGAAAACAGAATTTATTTTGGTTTGATTGGCATAACTTTTATTACTTTACTTCTCGATATGGCAAGTGTAACCTTAGCCATTGTCAATCCGACACATATTTTTGCTAATCCACTGTGTAAACTGTATTTAGTAGGAATATTAGGCTGGGTTTTCTTGTTTACTTACTATATTTTTATTATTTCTTCGAAAAAAAATAAAAGTGATGATAATGGAAATTTAAATAAGAGTAGTCGGAATTACTTCAAAAAGATTTTCTTTATTCTATTAGCAATCTATATCATATCTAGTATCATCATTATGAGTATTCCATTAAATATATATAGTGATCACAATCTAATGTATACCTACGGTCCTAGTGCGATATTTAGTTATGCTGTAACTGGTGTTTGTGTAGTATTTTGGCTAGTGATGATGCTTTTTAATTATAAAGAGATCAAAGATAAAAAATATCTACCGGCTTTTGCCTTTATTGTATTAGCTACAATTAGTGTAATTATTCAAGCAACTTTTCCAGAAATTCTATTGGTAACATCAGCAGCTACTTTCATTACGGTATTAACATATTTTACCATCGAAAATCCGGACTTAAAATTAATTAATGAATTGAATTTAGCAAAAGAACAGGCCGAAAAAGCCAATAATGCTAAGTCTGAGTTTTTATCCAGTATGTCCCATGAAATAAGAACACCTCTAAACGCAATTGTTGGCTTCAGTCAAGCTCTATCAGAAGAAGAGATTTCTAATGAAGCTAAAGAAGAAGTTAACGATATCATTATGGCATCAGAAAACTTATTAGAAATTGTCAATGGTATTTTGGATATTTCTAAAATTGAAGCTAGTAAGTTAGAGATCGTAAATACAGAGTATGAACCAATGAAAATCCTAGAAGAGTTAGTCGCTCTTACGAGGTCTCGTTTAGGAGAAAAACCTATCGAGTTTAGAACGAGTTTTGATCCGTTACTTCCTAAAACTTTATATGGGGATTATATGCGGATTAAACAGATTGCTCTCAATCTACTAACGAATGCAGTAAAGTATACGAAGACTGGTTATATTGAATTTCGAGTAAGTAGTATCAAAAAAGAAAATGTTTGCCGGTTGATTATTTCGGTAGAGGATTCAGGAATTGGTATCCAACAAGATAAAATTGATAAATTATTTACCAAATTTGAACGCTTCGATATTGAAAAGAACATTACGATAGAAGGAACAGGATTAGGTCTTGCAATTACGAAAAAATTAGTTGAACTGATGAATGGAAAGATTGTCGTTCAAAGTGTTTATGGAAAAGGGTCTAAATTTACAGTGGCAATTGACCAACAGATCGTTTTGACACCTACAGCTTCTTCTCCTGAAGTAATTCCTCAAGAAGATCCTATTGATTTAAGTGTTCTAGCGGGTAAAAAAGTTCTCATTGTCGATGATAATAAGATTAATTTAAAAGTAGCTTCTAGATTGTTAAAAGATTATAATGTTAAGACAGTAGAAGCAGATAGTGGTTTTGAATGTATTAACCGTATCCTCCAAAAAGAAGAATACGATCTAATTTTACTAGATGATATGATGCCTAAAATGAGTGGAGTAGAAACCTTAAAAAAATTAAAAGAAATCGATACCTTTCATACCCCAACGATTGCTTTAACCGCCAATGCTATTTCTGGAATGAAAGAAAAATACTTAGCTGAGGGCTTTAATGACTACTTATCGAAACCGATTGATCGTAAGGAATTAAATCGCGTTATCCGCAAATTTTTAAACACAAAATAATAAACTGTGCTATAATTAGAACATAAGCAGTAAGAATAGAGGAGTGTAAAGATGAAAGATGTAAATTTTTTAATCAGTAACGGAGTCAATGTTCAAAAAAGTTTAGAGCTATTTGGCGATATGGAAACGTACAACGATACTCTTGAAACTTTTTTAGCTGAAGTTGAAGATAAATTATTAAAAATAAAATCGTATAAAGAAATAGCTGATATGGCAAATTATGCCATTTTAGTTCATTCACTAAAAAGTGATGCTCGCTATTTTGGTTTTGATCAGTTAGCAGAACTTGCTTATCAACACGAAATGGAAAGTAAAGCCAATAATATGTATTATGTCACTGATCATTTTGATGAGTTAATGACAGAAGCTAATCGTATTGTTCATTTGGTTAAACAATATTTAGGAAGGGAAGATGCTAATACTGTACTAACAACAGAGGCAACTCCCGTTGTAAAAGAAAAAAAGATTTTAGTCGTCGATGATTCTAATATTGTTAGTAATTTCATCAAAAAGATATTTAATAATACCTTTGAGGTAATCATTGCCAATGATGGAAAAGAGGCTTTAGATATCGTCAATAACAATGTTGATGATAAGATTGTCGGTATGCTACTTGATTTAAATATGCCTAATGTCGATGGCTTTGCCGTATTAGATTATTTTAATGCTCATGATTTGTTTAAACGAATACCAGTATCTATTATTACTGGAGATAGTTCTAAAGATATTATCGATCGAGCATTTAATTACCCGATTATCGATATGCTCCAAAAACCATTTAATGAAGTAAATATTAAAAATATCGTGGAAAAAACAATAAGAAAAGATTAGAAGGAATGATTGAATAATCTTTTCTTTTTTTTTATTCTATGATAATATTATGAAGTACGAAGAAACACTAGTATTAAAAACTAGTCCATAATAATAAAATAAATAGGAGTGATAAAATGAGTGGACATTCAAAATGGGCAACAATTCATCGTAAAAAAGGATTGATTGATGCTGAAAGAGGAAAGATTTTCCAAAAATTAGCCAAAGAAATTTATGTTGCGGCTAAAGGGACAAATGGAGATCCTGATGCTAATCCAAGTTTACGTATGGTAATTGAAAAGTGTCGTAGTCAGAATATGCCTAAAGACAATATTCAAAAGGCAATCGATAAAGCAGTAGGAAGTACCGGAGGGGAAGACTTCGAAAGTATTCGTTATGAAGGATATGGACCTCATGGAATTGCAATCATGGTTGATTGTTTGACGGATAATCGTAACCGTACTGCTTCACTTGTTCGTTCAACTTTCACCAAACGTGGAGGAAATTTAGGTACAGATGGAAGCGTTAGTTATCTATTTGAACGTAAGGGAGTTATCGTCATCGAAAAAAATGATCAAGAAGATGAGATTATGATGACTGTACTTGATGCAGGAGCAGATGATTTTATTGCTAATGAAGATACTTTTGAAATCTATACAACCCCAGATACTTTCTTAGGTGTAAAAGAAGCACTAGAAAATATGGGAATAACTTCTTATATTACTAGTGAGATTACGTATGTAGCTTCAAATTTAATCGAACTTGACGATGAATCAAAAGAAAAAGTCTTAAATTTAGTTGATGCATTAAATGAATTAGATGATGTACAAGATGTCTATCATAATTTAAGCGAATAAGTAGGGTAGTCCTACTTTTTCTTTTCTGATTCATAGATTGTAATTCCAATAAAAAAACTATATAATAAATTCAAGAGGTGTTTTATGCGAAAAGCAGTATTAATCTACAATCCCCATAGTGGACTCGCAACTAAGAAAAGAAAAAAAGAAATGTCAGCATTTACAAAATATAGTGATCTATTTAAAAAGTATGGTTATCAATTAGAATTTTATAAAACAAAATATCGTGGTCACGCTAGAAAAATAGTAAAAGACTTACCTAATGATATCGATTTAGTAATTTCAGCTGGAGGCGATGGTACATTTAACGAGGCAATGACAGGAAACTTTGACCGTAAAGAACGGCTCTTAATTTCTCATCTTCCCCATGGTACAACTAATGATATTGGGGCGATGTTTGGAATGGGAAAGAACCCTTATCGAAATTTAGACATGATCTTATCTGGACAAGTTGTTTATACAGATATCTGTATGTTAAATGATCACCCTTTTATTTATGTGGCTGGGTTTGGAAAATTTATGAATGTGGCTTATGAAACTAGTCGCAAAATGAAAAGTAAAATTGGAAAATTTGCTTATATTCTTGGTGGTGTAAAAGACTTCTTTAATCAGAAAACACCAAGTTATGAGATTACCTACGAAGTAAATGGCGAAAAATATCATGGACTATATACCTTTGCTTTATTTTCTAATGCCAATCGGATTGCAGGAATTAATAACTTTTATAAAAATATCAAATTAGATGATAGTAAATTTGAAGTACTATTTTGTAATTTACAAAAGAAGAAAGATATCGTAAGAAGTCTAATCTATTTAAAGACCAATGATATTACGAAAGTACCAGGCTTTTATTTTCATAGAACAGATCATATCTCTATTACTTTTCATGACAAACTAAAAAGTTCATGGTGCTTAGATGGAGAAGAGTATAATACGACTACGAATCGTTTCAATATTAAAATAGTCAAAAATGTAGAAATGTTACTTCCTCGAAAAGCAATTGACAAACTATATGTAGCCGGGGGTGATGAAGATGAATTACCAGTTAGAGATGGAGAAAATCATTAAACAAGAAACTGCTAAAAACAAAGTGCCTAAATTATTATTACATGCTTGCTGTGCGCCTTGTTCTTCTAGGGTATTAGAAGTACTAAGTGATTATTTTGAAATTACCATTCTTTATTATAATCCCAATATTTTCCCTGAAGTAGAGTTTGAAAAAAGATTAACGGAACTAAAACGTCTAGTTAAGGATCTAAAAACGAAGTATCCCGTTGAAGTATGGCCAGGTAGGTATGAACCCAAGGAGTTTTTTACTATGGCTAGAGGACATGAGAAGGATAAAGAGGGTGGAGAACGATGCTTTAAATGTTATCGTTTACGTTTAGAAGAAACCGTTAAGTTAGCCAAAGAAAATCATTTTGATTATTTTACGACGACATTATCGATCAGTCCCTATAAAAATAGTCGTGTATTAAATGAGATTGGGCGAGAACTTGCCGAAAAGTATAATCTTTCTTATCTTTTTTCTGATTTTAAGAAGAAAGATGGTTACCATCGCAGTATTGAACTATCTGAAAAATATCATTTATATCGCCAAGATTATTGCGGATGTATTTATTCTAAACAAGAAAGAGACGAAAAAAAACTTCTATCTGAAGTAAACTAGCATATTCTAGTATTACTAGAGGAGATAGATAAAATGAAAACAGAAGGAAAAGTCAGTACACTAAACCATTATGGTATCGATCAAATTAAAATTTTAGATCAGAAGGAGGCAGCATCGTCTTATTTTCATTTGTTTCATAAAGATCAAGATCATACCACAACGATGTATACGGATGCTACTGTAGAACACAAAAGAACTTGGATAGATAAATATCCATATCATTTTGATCCCGATTGGATGCCCTATGCACCGGTTAAGAGGATTGAATTTTTAGTAAGTGATGCCAACTTCGTTCTATGTGAGAAAAAAGTTGGTCATAGGATAAGCCAAACCCTCTATATTAATCAAGAATGTTTAGAGGAGTTTTTAAAAGTAGGAAAACTAAGGAATGTAAATCAAATTAGTTTGACCGAAAACGGTTGTTTAAAAATAAAACGATTAGGAGAATTAACATGGAAATAGAAGTAGTAAAAACAGGATACTTAGAAGAGAATTGTTATCTTCTAAAAAAGAATGGACAAGCTTTGATTATCGATCCAGGTGATGATTTTTTAAAGATTAAAGACAATCTACAAGGATTAAAACCGCTTGCGGTACTGATTACGCATCATCATTTCGATCACATCGGGGCCTTAGATGAATGTATTAGGGAATATGATGTTCCTGTTTACGATAAAAGCAATCTAGAAGAAAAAGAATTTACGATTGATCCCTTTTCTTTTGAAGTAGTATCTACACCTGGTCATTCTAAAGACTCGATCGTTTTTTATTTTCAAAAAGAAAAAATGATGTTTTGCGGTGATTTTATTTTTCAAGGAACGATTGGTCGCTGTGACTTAGAGGGCGGCTCTATAGAAGAAATGAGAAGAAGTATCTCTAAAATTAAAACTTTTCCAGACGATATTACCCTTTTTCCAGGTCATGGTCCTTCTACTACCTTAGGGGAAGAGAAAAGAAGCAACTATTACTTTATAAAAGGTTAACGAATAATTTATAAAAGAAGAAATCGAAAGAACAGTAGTTGTTATTTATTATTTCGATGATAATCTTGTTAAAGAATAAAAAAACTAGTGTCGAAAGCTTGTTGCTCAATATGAAAAAATATGATATGATTTTTCTAGAGTAGTAAGGGGATGTAAACATGAGTTTTGATGCAGTATTATTAATTATTTTAATCGTCGCAGGAATATGCTTTTTTAGAAAGTTTTCTAGTAGTGTCTATTTTATTGCTAGTTTAGATATTTTCTTTCGCATACTTACTTTCGTTAGAGACCATATTGGAGTAAAAGAGATAACCGAGTTTATTCGTTCTTATTTTCCTGAGAGTATTCCTAGTGTGATTAATCGCTACACGGATGGAACATTAACGACAGTATTGATGTGGGTATATGTAGGTTTATTTGTAGTTTTCTTATTTTATACTGTTCGAATTCTTTGGAAAAAAAGATAAAACAGGCTATTCTCTAATATAGAAGAAACAGAAAAAGTTGGGAAAATGTAATTAATTGTCAATTATTTTTCCTATTTTTTCTCTTTTCTTCTTATTTTTTTTATAGTATAATGATCTATAGAATAGTAGGAAAAAAGGAAATAAATAAAAAGATAGGGAGCAAGGAGAAAAGGAGATAAGCTGAAGAATATGAGAAAAATATACACAGGTATCGATTTAGGTAGTTATGGAATTAAAATTGTCGTTTTAGAACAAGTACACGGTAAGTTCCATGTTCTTGCAGCGACTAATGTACGTAGTAAGGGAATCAAAAACAGTATGATTGTCGATATGGATGAAGCTTGTCTTTCCTTACTTCGAGCCAAGAAAAATATTGAAGAAATGTTAGGTGTCACTATCGATCAGGCAATTGTTACAGTACCATCCGATGGCATCAATTTTGATATCGTATCTGGTACCGTGAATATAGAAGAAGAAAAACTAATCGATGCGAAAGAAATAACAGCCGTTCTTCATGAGGCAGCTTTAGGAAATGTAGCAGATGATAATGAATTAATTACGATTATTCCTATTTCCTTTCATATCGATGATAAAGAAGGAATAAGAGATCCAAAAGGAATGGTAGGAAATCAATTATCCACGAAAGCGGTAATTACGACGATTCCTAAGTATTTTTTAAAACAGGCGATCTCTTTACTGAAAATGTGTAATATTGAAACAATCGATGTTGCCTTTTCTGCTTTAGGAGATTACTATAATGCCAGAAATAAAGAGATGGATAAAGAAGTAACGGCGATGATTAATATTGGTTATGATACTACTTTAGTATCCATTTTTAACAAAGGGATTATGATCAAGGCCGAAAAAATCGAAGAGGGTTCTAAAATAATCGATCAAGATATTATGAGAACTTATCAAGTAAAAAAAGGTGTAGCTAGATATTTAAAAGAAAATTTTGCGGTTAGTAATACTAGATATGCTGATGCGAATGATAGAATCGAAGTCGAAACTAAAGAACAGACAAAGATATCAATTAGTCAATTAGAAATATCAGAACTGGTGGAAAAACGAATAATCGAGCTTTTAAAACTAGCGAAAAAACAAATAAACATCTTAACAAACCGCGAAATAAGTTATATAATAATAACTGGGGGAATTAGCGAATTAGCTGGTTTTCAATACGTTGTAGAAAATATCTTTGATAGAAGGGCTGCAACAATGAATAGTGATATCATGGGGGCGCGTAGTAACATATACTCTAGTGCACTCGGAATTATAAAATATTTTAACGCCAAATTAGAATTAAGAGGAAAAAGCTATTCTATGATGAGCGATAAACAAGCAGATGATTTAGTTTCAACGCAAAAGAGGATAACCGGTACGACCAATGAGAGTATCATCAGTAAGGTATTTGGTTATTTTTCTGGAGATTAAGGAGGATTTGTATGGTGAATGGATTAGAGATGGATCAACTAGCGAAAATAAAGGTAATTGGAATTGGTGGCGGAGGATGTAATGCCGTTAATCGAATGATAGAGTCAGGGGTAAAAGGGGTAGAGTTTATTGTAGCCAATACAGATCTACAAGTGTTAAACAACTCAAAAGCTGACGTAAAAATTCAAATTGGAGCCAATTTAACAGATGGACTAGGAGCAGGTGCGAACCCTGAAGTAGGAAGAGAAGCTGCTGTAGAATCAAAAAAAGAAATCGAGGATGCCTTAAGTGGTGCCGATATGGTATTTGTCACTTGTGGTATGGGTGGTGGTACTGGAACAGGAGCATCCCCAGTAGTTGCTGAAATTGCACAAACCTTAGGTGCCCTTACAGTAGCCATTGTTACTAAACCATTCGGTTTCGAAGGAAAAAGAAGAATGGATAATGCCCTAAAAGGCTTAGAAGAATTAAAAAAACATGTCGATACTTTGATCGTGATTCCAAACGACCGTTTAAGAGAAATTATCGACAAAACTACACCGATGCTAGAAGCATTCAAAGAAGTAGATAATGTCTTACGTCGTGGTGTTCAATCAATTTCTGATTTGATTGCCGTAGTTGGACTTGTCAACTTGGATTTTGCTGATGTAAAAGCAGTTATGCAGAATTCAGGTAATGCCATTATTGGAATTGGAATCGGAATGGGTGAAGATCGTGCTATCGAAGCAGCTAAACAAGCGGTTTCATCTCCACTACTTGAGACGAGTATCTCAGGAGCAACCAATGCCATTATCAATGTAACTGGTGGAGTGAATTTAACTTTATTTGAAGCAGAACAAGCTGCAGAAGTAGTAAGAGCAGCTGCTAATACCGATATCAATACGATATTCGGATCAGTAATCAATGAAAATCTAACGGATGAAGTAATTGTAACGGTCATTGCGACGGGATTTGATAAAAATCAAGCACCAAAAGAACCGGTTTACAACAATGTTCAAAATACAGCTAGACGTAGTCAAGCAAGAGATATCGAAGTTATTGAGGACTTCGACGATGACGACGACGACGATGACATTCCTATCTTTTTACAAAATCGTAACTTTTAGTTATAAGTATAAGCAATAAAGGAAACCCTTTGATTGCTTTTCTATTGGAAAAATAAAAAGAATAGAAATATTAATGATTTAACTTGGTATAATATAATACGAAGTAAAAAAAGAATTGACAAAAAGAAAAATACCTAGTATAAATGTATGAATGAAGGATGTGAAGAAATGGCAGAAAATTTAGTCATCGTAGAGTCGCCTAGTAAAAGTAAAACAATTGAGAAGTATTTAGGTAAAGAATATAAAGTAGTTTCCTCTAAAGGACATATTCGTGATTTAGCCACAACCGGAAAATATGGACTTGGTGTCGATGTTGAACATGATTTTAAACCTAATTATACTTGGATAAAGGGTAAGAAAAAGTTAGTAACCGATCTAAAAAAAGAGGCCAAAGAAGCCAATAAAATTTATCTTGCAACCGACCCCGACCGAGAAGGAGAAGCAATTTCTTGGCATTTAAAAGATTCTCTTGGTATTAAAGATAAAGATTACGAAAGAGTCTTGTTCCATGAAATTACGAAAGATAAAGTATTAGAAGCATTTAAAAATCCTCGTAAAATCGATGAAGACTTAGTACACAGCCAAGAAACAAGACGTATTTTAGATCGAATTATCGGCTTTAGACTAAGTAAATTAATGCAGTCCAAGACAGGGGGAACTAGTGCCGGACGTGTTCAAAGTGTAGCCTTAAAATTAATTGTCGATAGAGAAAGAGAAATATCTTCTTTTATTCCTGAAGAATATTGGACAATTACTGCCAAGTTTTCCCAATTTGAAGCAGAACTTTTTCAACATCATCATAAAAAGATAGAAGTAAAAAATGAAGAAGAAGCTAACCGTATTCTATCTGAGTTAGATGAAGTGTATACTTTAGAAAATATTGAAACAAAAGTAAAAAATAAAAAAGGAAAACTTCCCTTTATTACCAGTACTCTTCAACAAGAAGCTTCAACTAAATTAGGATTTAGTGCGAAAAAGACAATGTCTGTTGCCCAAAAATTATACGAAGGAATCGACATTGGAAAAGAGACCGTCGGTTTAATTACTTACATGAGAACAGATTCTACTCGTTTATCAGATGAGTATGTCAAAAGTGCCAACCAGTATATTACAGATGAATATGGTAAAGAGTATGTTGGTAGTATCAAAGTAAGTAAAAAGAAAGATAATGTCCAAGATGCACACGAAGCGATTCGTCCAACAAGTGTTTTACGAAGTCCTAAAGAAGTAAAAAGTCATTTGACTACAGATGAATATAAATTATACCGCCTTATCTATTTTAGAGCATTAGCCTCATTAATGGCAGATGCCAAAGTAAACCAGACGACAGTTATCTTAGATAATCATGATTATCAATTTAAAACAACAGGGCAAGTATTAATCTTTGATGGTTATTTGAAAGTATATGCAGACTATGAAAGTAGTGAAGATAAAATATTACCAGATTTTAAAGAAAATACTTATCAAACCAAAAACGTCGAGAAAAAACAACATTTTACTGCTCCACCTAGTCGTTACACCGAAGCTAAACTAATTAAAGAAATGGAAGAATTAGGAATTGGAAGACCTTCTACTTATGCGACCATTATTTCTAATATTAAAGATCGTGGTTATGTAGAAATAGAAGAGAAAAAGTTTGTTCCAACGACAACGGGAATCGAAGTTACTGATAAACTACAAGAATTCTTCAGTGATATCATCAATGTAGAATATACCCGTGATATGGAAAATGATTTAGATCAAATCGCTTCTCATCAAAAAGACTCTCTAGTCGTATTACATGACTTCTATGATCAGTTTGAACCAATCGTTCAAAAAGCATTCGGAGAAATGGAAAAAAATGCCCCAGAAGAAACAGGAGAAAATTGTCCAGAATGTGGTAATCCTTTAGTAAAGAGAAAAGGACGCTATGGAGAGTTTGTTGCTTGTAGTAATTATCCAGAGTGTAAATATATCAAAAAAGAAGTAAAAGAACAAAAAGAAATTATGGATTGTCCAAAATGTCATCAAGGAAAAATTGTAGAGAAAAAAACCAAAAAAGGAAAGATATTCTACGGTTGTAATCACTATCCAAAATGTGATTTTGCCCTATGGGATAAACCAATACCTGAGTTCTGCCCAACCTGTAATCATGTTTTAGTAGAAAAGAATGGTAAGAAAAAGTGTAGTAACCCTGAATGTCCAAATGCTAAA
Source organism: uncultured Bacilli bacterium (assembly GCA_944363785.1). Lineage (GTDB taxonomy): Bacteria > Bacillota_I > Bacilli_A > RF39 > UBA660 > Alloscybalousia. The sequence goes on along the minus strand of CALVVF010000026.1, from coordinate 94 downwards.
GATGTTTAAAAAAACATCTTTTGTGTAGTTGTCAATGATGTGAGACTAAAAAAGTAAAAATAAAAAATCGATATGATATAGTTAAAATGTTAAT
>CALVVF010000025.1 GCA_944363785.1 uncultured Bacilli bacterium | reverse complement strand
ATCTGATGATTTAATTAATTTGGTCCATCAGAATGCCAATTCTCAATAGTTAAATTTCTACTTTTCTTGGGGTAAGGAGAAGTCTGCCCTTTTTTAGGTTTTTTCCTAAAATAAATTTAGTTTTATTTTTCAGATTACTCACCAATATACCTATTATAGCTCGATACTTTTTGTATATCAAATACTAATTAATCCTACATGTTCCCTTCATCGGCAATAAAAACATTAGCTGAAGCCCCAGAAAACGCTAGTAATTCATTAATCATATCTACTGCAGTTTCATCTTTAACAAAGATATTAACATCAGGATTAATTCCTGTAAAAATTTCCATTCCATCTCCACTCACAACGTTTCGAAGATCTAAACTTTTTAAACTACTACATCCATAAAACATACTTTCTTGAACACTACGAAAATTTCTTAAATCTAAACTAGTTAAACTACTACATCCAGAAAACATGCCTGATGCCCAGGAAGGGCTACTAAAATGACTGACCTCCAAATTACTTAACCTACTACACCCCTGAAACATACTACTCATATTCATTACCTTAGAAGTATTAAAATTACTTACATCTAAACTGACTAAATTACTACATCCATAAAACATATTTTCCATATTCATAACATTAGAAGTATTAAAAGTTGTTAAATCTAAATTCGTTAGATTACTACAATTTTCAAACATTCCGCGCATATTCGTCACTTGTGAGGTATCAAAACTACTTAAATCAAGGCTAGTCAAACCACTGCATCCAGAAAACACCCCATACATATCCGTCACTTGGGATGTATCAAAATTACTTAAATCTAACTCCGCTAACTTACTACAATTTAAAAACATACTACTCATATCAGTTACTTCACTCGTATTTACATATTTCATATTTTCTAAGGACTCTACACTAAGATTTTCAAACAAACTCCATCCATCCGATAAATATATCTCATCATTTCCTTGAACATATAAAACATTATCTACCAAATAAGCCATACAATTTCCATCTTGTTCCGACGATAAATCATATTCTTCGGCTCCACTTACTGGTTCTATCTTATTCTGAAATACAATTTTACTAATCCCACTAATGTCAGCAAAAGCATGCTCTTTTAAAACACTCTTTTTCCCAACAGCTTCTTCTCTTTGTAAATCATCTACTTGTACTTTTAAAGATAAATCCATATTAATATCTTTATTTTGAACTTTACCGGTTTCTTGTAACCATACTTTTAAAACATAGCTATTTTTCATTCCTACATCTAAAGGCAACTTAGTCTTAATCACAAATTCATTATCTCCACTTAGATATCCTGAAATCGAAGAAAAACTACCATTCTTAATTAACACTTGATTATTATAATCCTCATCTGAAGAATATAGTGCCCACTTTAGATTAGGAGAAAAAGTATTTTCTCCGTCTTTCGTTAACATAATATCGACAAAACTAATATTATACTCTACACTTTTCATCCCGATATTTTCTACAGTAAAAGTGTGAACACTAGCATTCTCTTCCTCCGTAGGTAAGGCATGATCAATCACAATATCTTGTCCCGTATGATAAACAAGTTCCAAAGATCCTGAAGTAACTACCTGCTCTTCTGATGAAGCAACAGCTCCGAAATAAGCATAACTTCCACCGATCAGAACAAACATAAATCCCGTTATCACAAGTAATAACAAAACAGCATGTCTATTTTTTAAAAATTTTTTCACTTTATCACTTTCCTATCTTACAAATATATTATATCCCAAGGAAATCATCTTAACAATATCCGTTTTTATTTCCACACAAAAAATAAGATTTCAGTTATTCCTGAAATCTATATTAATAAAAATTTAGGCAATTACCACATTTCCAATACCAGGATCAAGTTGATTTTGAATCCAAGTTTGAGCAGTAGCATCCTTTACTACAATTTTCACATTGGGATTAATGTTATTAAATAACAAATCGGCTCTAATTATATTTGAAAAATCAGCATTACTTATATCGATATACGTTAAATTAGAACAATCAGCAAATAAACCACTTATATTTGTCGCTTGCGAAGTATCAAAATTACTTAAATCTAAACTAGTTAAGCTAGTACAGTTTCTAAATACCAAATCCATAATTGTAACATTACTAGTATCAAAACTGCTTAAATCTACACTAGTTAAGCTAGTACAATCCCAAAATACCCCTTCCATATAAATAACACTACTAGTATCAAAGTTACTGACATCTACAGTTTTTAAATTACTACATCCATAAAACATAAGACTTATATCTGTAACTTTACTAGTATTGAAATTACTTAAATCCAAATTAGTTAATTCAGTACAATGTGCAAACATCGAATCCATCGTAGTTACCTGCGAAGTATCAAAGCTACTTAAATCTAATTGTTTAAAATTACTTATTCCAAACATGCCACTCATATTAGTGACTTGACTAGTATCAAAATTACTTAAATCCAGATCTGAAGCACCACACTCATAGAACATTCGACTCATGTCAGTTACTTCACTCGTATTTAGATATTCTATATTTTCTATAACATCTTCTCCATAAAACAATCGATTTCCACTCGACAAATATATTTCATCATTACCTTGAACGTATAAAACACCATTCGTTAAATAAGCCATACAATTTCCATCTTGATCTAATGATAAATCATATTCTTCTGCTCCACTTACCGGTTCTATCCTATTCTGAAATACAATTCTTCTAATACCACTAATATCTGCAAAAGCCTGTTCTTTCAAAACACTCTTCTTCCCAACAGCTTCCTCCCTTTGTAAATCATCTACCTGTACTTTTAAAGATAAATCCATATTAATATCTTTATTTTGAACTTTACCGGTTTCTTGTAACCATACTTTTAAAACATAGCTATTTTTCATTCCTACATCTAAAGGCAACTTAGTCTTAATCACAAATTCATTATCTCCACTTAGATATCCTGAAATCGAAGAAAAACTACCATTCTTAATTAACACTTGATTATTATAATCCTCATCTGAAGAGTATAGTGCCCATTTTAGATTTGGAGAAAAAGTATTTTCCCCATCTTTCGTTAGCATAATATCGACAAAACTAATATTATACTCTACACTTTTCATTCCAATATTTTCTACCGTAAACGTATGAACACTAGCATTCTCTTCATCCGTAGGTAAGGCATGATCGATCACAATATCTTGTCCGGTATGATAAACAAGTTCCAAAGATCCTGAAGTAACTACCTGTTCTTCTGATGAAGCAACAGCCCCGAAATAAGCATAACTTCCACCGATCAGAACAAACATAAATCCCGTTATTACAAGTAACAACAAAACAGCATGTCTATTTTTCAAAATTTTTTTCACTTTATCCCCTACTTTCTACCCTATATTATTTATTATAAAGATATCATGAAAAAAAGAAAAGAAAAAAGTTATAGAAATTATCTTCATATAACTTTTCTTTTTATATTAGAATGTAACAAATTCTCCGGTATCATACAAAATATCATCTAATTTTAAATAAATAGAATATTTACCATTTAATCCTTCTTCATTAATATATCTCGTGATTTCAATTCCATTTTCGTTTTCTTCTTCAGTAAAAATATCGACACATAAAGCGGTATATGGTTTTTTACTTACTCTTACTTGATAAATTTTAGACTGTAAGTTCTGATAAAGAATAATTTGAACATCGTTTTCTCTTTTAAACTGTCCCTTGACCACTAAACGATCAATTTCTTTTTCAAAACTGATTTGATGTTTTCGATAATTATCGTCAATCTCTTGATAAGAAGTAATTGTTCCAAACTTAGTATCGGTTACCTCTGTTTCTCCCAATGTACCTACTCTCTCTGCTTCTTTCAAAGTAAAGTTCTCATCTTCTGTATATAAACTCATTTTCTCTACTCGATAATTATTGGTTGGTAACTTTAATTCAAATACAACTTCATCATCAATTAATTCTACCGTATCAGATACTAGTGTTGTGTTTTCACTAAATCCAGCCGGTTGGTTAGAATTTTTACCATCTACATAAACAATTCCACCAGAATGAACAATGTAATGATCTTTATCTAGGTAATCAACATCAGAAATATATGGAGAATAAAACTCACTACCTCTTTCTTTACCATATTCCCATATCTGTTCGATTGTCATCTTATCGGTATCGATCTTATACATAACGCCACGAGTATAACTATCTTCAGCTGGAACATATTCATCTTTTATTTTTGACTTATTATTTCCATTATCTAAGATAAAAACATACCCTTCAGGAGTAATCATCGCTGCATGTTGACTCCATTGCCATTCAAAATCATCCCCTACAGGCGTAAAGAAATATTTTTGGTACTCTTCACTCCAATTCGTAGAGTCTCCAATAATCCAGTTCAACTCCCCGGTATCGTAATCAATATTAATTACCGCATCTTGATGTCTACCCGATAAAGTAATAGAATTCGTCGCTTCATCATACCAAACCGAATTATTATGGAACCAATCATAGCTAGACCAATTTTCACTCTTTCCTTCTTCCATAGGTAAAATATCTTTCAAATCAAAGTGTTTAACTTCTTTTCCCGTTTCCCGGTCAAGTTCAACAATATAATCTTCAACAGTTCCATCATCATTATTAAAATCATTACTAGCGACTAATAAGTTTCCATTTTCCATCTCAAAATAATCATGATGATAGCCACCCTCTAAACTATATTCTTTATAAACTTTTCCTAACAAGTCCATCTCATATAAACCTGACATATAATATGGCATATTAACAAGTCGTTCCGTACTAACTAGTAAATGACCATTTTTTAAACGATCAATCTTCCAAAGAGCATAATTAGAAAAGTACCATCTAACATCACCATTCACATCATAAGCACAAGTATATCCTGAACTAGATGGTGTATAAAAATAAAGCGCATTTCCTACCTTTTCTTTATCCGCATAAACATCCTCTGGAATAACCATATCTTCAGGTAGAGGTTCTGTTTTAATCTCTACTGTTTTAGAAATCTTTTCTTTCTTTTCTTCATATTCGATTACCACTTGATTATTGGTATCTGCATAAAGTCCATAGATCGGTAACTGATGATTTTTACTCTTAGCAAAAGTATGTGTATAAGTTGTATAATCATCCTTACCCTTAATCGTCACTTTTACTTCTACTTCATCTTCCGTATCAAAAGCAATCAAAGCCGTAAGCGGAGAATTCCCATAAGGATTTAAAATTACTTGTGGTTCGTCGATTGTAAAACCATCTAAGTCAAAGCCTTCTTCTAACTGTTGTTGCTTTTCTACCATACTATCTATATAAGCTACTTCTTGATGATTGATGGAATGTAAATGAGAATAAAGAATAACACCTCCACTAACCACCAAAACAATAACGAGTATAGCGATAACCAAAACCCATATCTTCTTCTGTCTTTTTCTTTTCATACTTAACCTCCCAACAATTCCATTATAAAAAAGAAATCATCAAGAAAGCAATAAACAAGAAGTTGAAAAAAACTCAAGCATAAGTTGAGTTACTTTGTACAACGATCATTGAACGATAATGGAATTCGATAAGTAGTCGTTTTTTCTAAAGAATTAGAAGCATTAATTTCTAAATATAAACTACCTTCAGAATAACGAGAACAATCACTAGAAAAATCATCTATTTTAAAATCGATTCCTCGAAGATAATCTTCTAAGGTAATCATCTCACTACCCTCGTACTTAGCTTCAGAAATTTTAGTAGTACTATTTTCTTGTACTTCATATAAAACACAACTAATCTCTTGATATAATGTATTATCTTCCCCACCACAGTAATCGATATTAGAAATATATAAATGAGAATTACTTCGGTTATAAGCTAAACTTCCAGATATAGTAAAATGACTACAACTAGAAGATAGTGTTTTAAATTCAAAATCATCATTCAAAAAATACCAGAACAAAAAACAAAGAAGAAAAACAATAATCAATATACCCCCAAGTATAAGTCCTATTTTTAGTTTAGGAGACATTCTTTTCTTAGCTTCTTCTTTTACCGTAATTTCTCCATTAAGAAAATCCCCGATATCCATTTGAAAATCGGCACAAATTTGTTTTAAGAGTGCTAAGTCAGGCATATTTTTTCCATTTTCCCACTTAGATACTGCTTGATAAGTAACATGGTAACGCTTAGCGAATTCTGCTTGCGTTAAATGGTGTTTTACCCTTAACTCTTTAATTAATTGTCCAACTCTTTCTTGATCCATATTACCACCTAACCAACCTAGATCTTAAAATTATTATAGCATGTTTTTTTCACTTTGAAATCAGCTTTTTCCAAAATCACTTGCGAAAAGCATTCTCCTAATGTATCAAACTCACGACAATCCTGTTCCAAAAGACCAACTGGATCAAAAGAATCTTCATAACGTTCTAAATACCTAAGTTCATTTGGAGTAAGACGAAAAGATGAGGTACGTGAGCGATGATAATAAAAATATTCTTCCACTAATGACGCAATCAAATGATTCATTTCCGTTCGATTAAGTGAATGTAACACCTGGCTATCCTCTTCACTAAATTCATAATAACTATCATCGATCATATATAAAGAAAAAGGTAACTGATAAGCAGGATTTTCCCCAAAGCGAAGATTATAAACCGCCCAATCTTCTAATTCAATACCTAAATCTGTAAATTTATCTACTACCTTCGATAACGCATAAAGAGAAGCAATTACTTCTTCCTTAGGTAATGTATACAAAAGGTCTAAAGTGTTTCCTCTTGTCTCATATAAAAAAGGTGTACAACAACCATTATAGTTTCCTTTTTCATCATACGTAGGAAACCGACTAAGTAAAACTGGTAATACTTCACTCGATATACGACAAAATGCTTTTAAGTCATCTAAATCCGGATAAATAACTCCGTCACTATCTTCTTTATCCAAATAAAGTTTAACCGCTAAATCCACTTCATCCCGACAAAGATGATAAACAACTCCCGTACTAGTACCACCCTTACCATCCTTGGTGTCTAATAAATACATCTTATTATTAATTCTAACTTGATTGATCATTCTATCTCTTCCTTTTTACTAAACTAATTTTATCTATTAAATATTCTTCCAATGAAGAATAAGCAGAACTTTCATTTCTTAACAAAGTAAAACTATCTTCAGCCTTTAAATAAGGATGTAAAACTTTTTCACTGATTGGATCTTTCAACGACTGTACATGACGAAAGACAAAACTAGCTATAATATCGTTAATCAAATCCGATAACATTCGCCTATTCTCTTTAAAAGTAACATGAGAATCAAAATAATAACCACTATCATCAATCGCATATAATCCTAATGGTAAATCATGTCCTTTACCATACAATAAGTTACCAATTCCCCAATCCCAAAGTACTAATTTTTTCATCGTCACTAACGCAATTTTTTCTTCTAATCGCGCTAAATCCGTATACATCTGATCTACAGGAACCTGATAGATAACTTTTTCCGTAGATCCAGCTATTTCCTCTAAATAAGGTGTCGCACTCCCAATATATTTTTTGGCTTCATCAAAAACAGGATGTTCACTTAAACGAATAGGAAAACTGTCCTTTAAAAATTCTTGCATCCTAAATATATCTTTTAAATCTAAATAATCACAATAATAATCTTGATGATAGAGTTTAACCATTAAATCCATATGTTTCTCAGGTACTTGAAGTCGATAACAACTACCAGTCTGTCCCATTTTATCTCCAGTAAGAGTTAATTCATACTCTTCTCCATCAATAATCACGCGTTTCTTTTCCATAAAAATCCCCTTTAAAAAGCGAAGCCTATTTTAACATATTTTTTTAATTTTGAAAAGATAAACGACTATTTTTTGTAACTTTATCCATACTAAAGATAAAGAAAGGGTGATGGATATGATCGAAAGAATTAAAAAAGATACTAATCAAGCAGATGATATTATCTATCGAGATATTACGATCCAAGGGCAAAAAATCACTTTAGTCTACAGTGAAGTTTTAACTAGTGGGGTAAATGTCAGTGAACTAATATTAAAAAATTTAGCGAAAGTAATCGATGATAAAGTTGTCATTACGAGTGATCTTTTTTCCTTTTTTTATAATTCTCTTCCTACTCATAATGTGAAAAAAATCAAAGATTATGAGGATTTACAAACCAAGTTATGGAATGGGTATGTTCTTTTTCTTTGTCCAGATGATACTTGTTTTGCGGCAGAAATTAGAGCTAACTTAGATAGAGGAATAAATAAAGCGGAAGCTGAAGTATCGATACGAGGACCAAAAGATGCGTTTACTGAAAATTTTAATGCTAATTTAGGTCTATTACGTAAACGCTTAAAATCAACAAACTTATGGACGTCTATTCATACGATTGGAAAACAGACAAAAACAAAAGTAGGTATCGTCTATATGCAAAATATTGCGGAAAAGAAACTAATTTCTAAAATCGAAAAAGAATTAAATAAAATCAATATTGATGGGATCATCGATAGTAGTTATTTAAAACAATACCTCAGTCAAGAATCGGCTATTTTTCCTACTATTATGACGAGTGAAAGACCAGACTTAGCGACGATGGCACTATTAGAAGGAAAAGCAATTATTATTGTCGATAATAGTCCCTATGTATTAATTCTACCATGTTTTTTTATTGATTTCTTTCATACTCCTGATGATTACTATCAAAAACCAATTAATATTACTTTTATTCGGCTTATTCGCCTTTGTGCCTTTTTCATTGCTATTTTAATTCCTGCATATTATATTGCAATTACTACTCATAACTATGATTCCGTCACAACTGATCTACTCATCAATTTCCTTTCACAAAGAAAAACCGTTCCTTTTCCTGCTTTAGTCGAAGCTTTACTAATGAGTATCTCCTTTGAAATATTAAGAGAAAGTGATATGCGAATGGCTTCTACTATGGGAACAGCAGTTTCGATCTTAGGTGGCTTGGTTCTAGGAGATGCGGCAGTTAGTGCGGGAATTATTTCTCCGATTATGATTATCGTTGTCGCAATCAGTGCTATATCGGGATTAGTATTTACTTCAATTGAATTAACGGCTGCGATTAGATGGTGGCGAATTATCTTTATGATCCTAGCCACTTTATTAGGAATATACGGAATATTTTTAGGTATTTTACTATTAATAACCAAACTATGTAGTATAAATGCTTTCGATAAACCATATCTTTCCCCATTTTCCCCACTTATTCTCTCTGAACAAAAAGATGGCATTATCAGAATAACCAATCCCCAAAAAATCAAAAAAAGAAATCCATTGTTGACGAAGAAAAATCAAATAAGGGGGCGCTAACATGAAGAAAAAATTACTCTTACTCCTATTCATTCTAACACTTACTACCTCATGCCATTCCTATACAGAATTAAGTGACTTAGGAATTACTAGTATGTTAGGTCTAGATTACCAAGATAATCAGTTTATTATCTATGCTAATATCATCAGTAACCAGCAAGAACAAACACCAAAAAAACAATATAAAACCTATCAAGCAACCGGAAAAACCATCGAAGAAGCATTTAAAAATATCTATATTCAAAACAGTAAAAAAGTCTATTTATCCCATATGGATCTATTAGTAATAACCAATAACTTAATCGATAACCAATTAAAAGCCCTAATTGATAACTTCCTAACCAATAACGAATATCGTAATAACTTTCAAATGATTACCGTAAAAGAAGACATAGAAAAGTTATTTACTAGTGAGATTAGTGCTGAAGAAATAAATAAACTAATTACCATTAATGAAAAAGAAAGTGCGACTACTAAGTCTATTGACTTCGAAACTTTTTTAAAAAGTATCTTAATTGATCATAATGCCATATTACCTACAATTAAAGTAGAAGATACAGTAAAAATAGAAGGAATCACTCTAATTAAAGATCAAAAAATTTACGATACTCTATCTACTGAAGAAGCCATCTTATTCAATTTCCTAACCAACAAAGTAGAAAAAACAACTTTTCAAGATATTACCGTCTATGAAAATGAAACCATCATCACAACCAAAAAAAATCAAGTCAACATCGAAATTACTTCTACCATTGATCAACAAGAAGAAAAATACCAAACAGAATTAAAAAAAGCCCTATTAAAACTACTTACCCACTATCAACAAGAACAATATGATTTACTAAAATTAGAGTATAAAATCTACCAAAACGATTACCGTTACTATCAAAAAAACAACAATATCTTATCTAAACTTAAATTTAATATCGATATCCATACTACCATAAAAGAAAACTATCTAGAAAAGGAGATTACGTATGAATAAACTAAAAATTACTAATTTTGAACTAACTACTCTATCTTTTTTTCTCTTTAATTCTTTTCTCTTTACAACTGGTATCCATCTCTTAGTAAAACAAAATAATACAGATAGTATCTTTAGTATTTTAATGGGAATAGTTGTTTTAATTCTTTTATTTCATCTATGTAAAGCCATATATCACTTTCATCAAAAACAAGATATTTTAAATAAAATCGAACTCTTATTTCCTAAGACAAAACAATTATTCTATATCACTATCTTTATTTTTCTATTTACTACTCTAATTTATATTATCAGAAGAATTTCTACTTATATTAATTACTACATCTTAAAAGATACCGAATTAATCGTCATCATCATTCCCTTATTACTTACTTGTTTTTATATCGGAAAAAAGAAACTACCAAGTATTACCAAACTAAGTGAAATTTGTTTTTATCTATACTTTTTTCTTTTACTTGTTGTCTTTCTCGGTATTTTTCCTTATTTAAATTTAGAAAATATTAAACCTTTACTTACTTCATCCCTCCAAGATAATATCCGGTCGTCTTTCTTTTATTTTTCTAGTTTAATTCTTCCTTTCTTTTTAATTGGGATGATTCCTAAAGCAGAAATTCAAGAGAAGAAAAAATATAATCGCTCACTCTTAAGATCCATTCAATATAGTGGATTAATCTGTTTTTTTCATCTTTTTACTACACTTTCTATTTTAGGGGTACATCTTACGAAAATTTATCTTTATCCAGAGATGATTATTTATAAAAAAATATCGTTTTTAAATGTTTTAGAACGCTTAGAAACTATTCTTTCTTTTATTCAAATTTTAAATAGTTTATTTCTTATATTATTATGTATTTATTGTTTAAATTATGTCTTAAAAAAGATCATTCCTATTTCACAAAAAAAAGAGAATATTTCTTATTCTCTTCTCTTAGTACTATTAACGATTTCAGTAGCGTTATTAACCATCCCTCACTATCTATTTTTGATAGGAAATGGCATTTTCTTTTTATTACTTCTGATTATTCGTTTAAGGATTTATGTTGTACAAAGATATCCAACACTTTCTAAATCAGAGACAATTTGTTGAACATTCTGATTAAGTTGATATTTGGTCTGGATATCATCCGCATCATCTGGATCAACTGTACTAGGATCAAAAGTAGCTAGATCAAACTTTTTTACTTTGTAGATCGAATTACCTCCACTTGAACATTCATAATTAAACCCTTTAGTCTGATAATAAGCATCCGATACATTTCGACAAGCTAATTGATCTTGAGCAAATAAAGCCTCATTGTCCTTTGTATCTAATGGATAGACACGATTAAGAGTCTCTGACACGATTCGAAGTTGATTATTTTCATGAAACAACAATACCCCTAATGTATCCCGATACGAAGGATTAGACTCATCATAAGCGGTACATACAATTCGCGCATATTGACTATCATCAATAATTTCTACCGGTGAAGAATCATCATTACTACCATCCTCTGACTCTCCATTTTCTTCTTCATCCACAATATTACCTTGATCAGGTGAAGAAGGAAGAAAAGCACGAAAAGCAGGTGGTAATACAATAAATGACAACAAAATTAAAATACCGATCACACATAAAAACCATTGTAAAACAGATAAACCTTTAATTTTCTTCATATAAACTCCTTCCCGATTATAAATAAAGTTTACCATAAATTATTATTTTAGAAAACCTATTTTACTTTAATTCCTAAAATTTGAACCAATTGTGCTGCTTGATAAGGCGAAATAATCATTCCCTTCATCCACTTAGGATCAACATAAATACCATCTAAAATACAACTAGATAAATCAACACCCCTTAACGAAGTAGAATAAATTTCTACCTTAGTCAAATCTACTTCCTGAAAAATAACAGTCGAAAAATCCATTCCTTGGAATCTAGTTTCTAAACAATTACTATGACTAAATTCTACTGTTTTACATTTACAATCAGCAAAATTACTATACTGTAAATTACAATTGTCAAATAGACAGTCGAAAAAATGAACTTTAGAAAAATTGACACCTACTAATTTACAATCATGAAACTCTACTCGATAAAATGCTTGATCTAAAAAATCTAAATTAGAAAAATCACAGTGATAAAAAATAACATCCATGAAACTAATTTTATCTAAATCGTGTTTTTGAAACATAATATCGTGAAAAACACACTCATTAAAATCTGTAACAAGCATACCGTTTGGATAATCTTGTTTAAAAAACTCTAATTGATAAAATTCTTCTTGCTCAAAAACAGTAGAAAACTCTTCTTTTGTTAGTTCCGTAATTTTAGGTTTAACTCTTGCTTTTATAACCAACACCCTCCTATTATCTAACAAGGCAATCAACTTTTATCCCCTATATTTTATAGTATAGGCTTCATTTCCTTTAGTGTCAACAAAGAAAAAAGCGGGAAAAACCAACTAAAATTGGTTGTATTATAAATAGTGTTGGTGAGTATTTTCACTAATGCTATTTTTATTTAAATAAAAAGACATAAGTCTGA
>CALVVF010000024.1 GCA_944363785.1 uncultured Bacilli bacterium | reverse complement strand
TTTGGTCAATTAACATTTTAAGGCATTAATCGCTTTTTGTATACCATCTTAGTCTCACATCAATTGTAACTCAACATGGGAAAGTATGGGATTAGAAGAAAAAGACTTTTCAATTTTGTGATTTTGTGTATAATGAATATAAGGGTTAAATCCTATAAAAGTAAAATAGTATGAATAAGGAGATAGATAAGATGAAAAAGAAGACAGCAGTGATTACTGGACTTACTGTAACTGGAGTAATGGCTTTAGTTGGTGCAGGAGTAGTATTAAAACGTAGAAAAAAGAAAGATATGCAAGGAATCATTGAAGAATACGATGACAATCACAATAATGGTCGTCTTGCTTCAAAAGAAGAAAAAGAAGAGGAGAACTCTCGTAAATATATTTTATTAAAAAAATTTACGGATAAAGATGTTTCTCACAAAAAAAAATAAGAGAAGACTAGTTAAGTGAAGACTTAATAGTCTTTTTTTCGCGTTTTTGGGTATACTAATGAATAGAGAATAATGAGGTGTTAAAAATGGTGAAAAAATGGTATCAGAAAGAAGCTAAAGATATCTATCAAGAACTTTCTACTAGTGAAGATGGTCTTACTAGTCAAGAAGCGAAGAAGAGATTAGCTAAATATGGACGTAATGAGTTACCTAAGAAAAAAACAGATGGGTTCTGGAAACTATTTTTTAGGGGGATTTTGGATCCTATAGTTCTATTGTTAATCGTTACAGTAATTTTTTCTTTGATTATTGCTGAATATGTGGATGCGATTGCGATTGGATTTATCATTTTGGTTGACCTATTATTAGGGGCTTTTCAAGAATGGAAGGCGGAGAAAAATGCGGAGAGTTTAGCCAATTTGATTCGTGTTCGTTGTAAAGTGTTACGTGATGGGGAAGAAATAGAAATTGATTCTAGTGAATTGGTAGTTGGAGATATTGTTTTACTAGAATCTGGAAATAAGATTAGTGCTGATTTACGATTAATTGATTGTCATAATCTTCAAATTGATGAGTCGGTTTTAACGGGAGAGAGTTTACCGATTGTGAAGAGTGATCTTCCTATGGAAGTAGAAGTTAGTTTAGCTGATCGGAAGAATATGGCTTTTGCGGGAACTAGTGTTACTACCGGTCGTGGAAAAAGTGTTGTTGTTGCTACAGCGATGGAAACAGAAATTGGTGCGATTGCTTCTCGAGTAAATAATACAAAAGAAACTAAATCCCCACTTACTATCCGTATGGACAAGTTTTCTAAACAGATCAGTTTGTTGATTATCGTGATTGCGATTATCATTACGATTTTATTGTTCTATAAGGGTGTACCAGGAACAGAGATCTTCCTTTCAGTAATTGCGTTATCGGTATCAGCAATGCCTGAAGGATTACCACTAGCTCTTACGATGGCATTAACGATTGCTTCTAATCGAATGTCTAAGAAAAATGTTATTGTGAAGAAGTTAAATGCGGTTGAGAGTTTAGGAAGTTGTACAGTAATTGCTTCGGATAAAACAGGTACACTTACAGTTAATGAACAAACAGCCAAGAAGATTTTATTACCAAATGGAGATACCTATAATATTACTGGAACAGGTTATAATGGTAAAGGTGAAGTTCTTCCGGTTGATGGAGCTAAAATAGAAGATGTTATTCTTTTGGCTCAATTAGGTAAAATCAATAATGAAGCTAAACTTGAAAAAGGAAAAGGACAAAAGTGGGAAAGTTTTGGCGATTCGATTGATATTGCTTTCTTAGCTTTAGCAGAAAAGTTAGGGGTAAGTAGTGACAATTTTGAAATTTTAGCAGAAATTCCTTATGAATCAGAAAATAAGTATTCTGCGGTATTCTATCGATTAAATGGGGAAGTACGTTGTACCGTTAAAGGGTCATTTGAAAAAGTGTTGGATTTTTCCCAAGCGATGATCGACGGTCAAGAGAAAAAAGAATTAAATCGTACTTTGTTAGCTAAACAAAATGAAGATTTGGCTCGTGAAGGGTACCGGGTGATTGCGTTAGCTGATGGTGTTTGTTCTTCTTTTGAAGAAAAAGAAATGTATGATAATACGGATATTCCTAAACTTACGTTTATGGGTATGGTTGCCTTTATTGATCCGATTAGAGAAGAAGTAAAAGATTCTATCTTAGAGTGTGAAAGTGCTGGAATTAAAGTATTGATGGTTACTGGTGATCATCCATTAACGGCATTTGCGATTGCGAAAGAATTACATTTGGTTACTTCTTATGATGAGGTAGCAACAGGTCAAGAAGTAGCTGAAATGTTTTCTAAAGGTCAAGAAGAATTCGATCGTTTCGTTCGCGGAAAACGTGTCTTTTCCCGAGTAACTCCAATTGATAAAAATGAGATTATTCATTCGTTAAGACGACAAGGTGAGTTTGTTGCGGTTACTGGTGATGGAGTAAATGATGCACCGGCAATTCGAGGAGCGAATATTGGAATTGCGATGGGAAGCGGTACCGATGTTGCCAAAGAAACTGCTTCGATGATTATCATCGACGATAATTTTAAATCAATTGTTGCTGGTGTTAAAGAAGGACGTTGTGCTTACAGTAATATTCGTAAAGTTAGTTATATGCTCCTTTCTTGTGGATTAGCCGAAGTATTATTCTTCGTTTTATCGATATTACTTGATTTACCAATGCCACTCGTTGCTATTCAATTATTGTGGTTGAATATCGTAACAGATGGTTTACAAGATTTTGCGTTATCTTTCGAAAGAGCGGAAGATGGAATTATGAAGGAAAAACCTAGAAGTACGAAAGAGACGATCTTCAACAAAGAATTATTAACAGAAGTAGGAATAGCCGGTGCGTCTATTGGTCTTATCGTTTTTGGTGTTTGGTATTATTTAATCAAGGTAGTAGGAATGGAAACAACTCTTGCTCGTGGTTATATCATGGCACTTATGGTATTTATGCAAAATGTTCACGTCTTTAACTGTCGTAGTGAAAGACAATCTACTTTTAAAGTATCGTTAAAGAGTAACATGTTTATTCCTATTGTCATCGTATGTTCGATTTTACTACAGATTGTGGTTATGGAAGTGGATTTCTTCAGTCACTTCTTACAAACCTCAACAATCCCTGTTTTACACTTAGTTTACTTATTATTACTTGCTTTGATTATTTTAGTTGTCATGGAAGTATACAAAGAAATTCGGTATCAGAATCATCGAAAGAGTAGAAGACAAAGAAAAGGTATCTCTGAATAGGGATACCTTTTTATAAGTATTTTTTTAATTTTTCTATTTTTTCTTCTTGAAAACGAAGAAAGTCTTTTGCTAACTTTAAATCCTCTTTGTTACAACTTTTTTCATAGTCTTTGATCTTCTTTTCCATATTGATCGAACCCATCGATATACCTTTAATTAAAAGATCGGCAATACTAGAGTCACTGTTATCGCTTTTTACTTCCTTTTTAATTCCCATTTTAGCCATCCACTTTGTCACTATATCTTCTGGGACTATTTCTTGATTATCTTTTTCTAGATGACTTTCGGCCCGTTCTTTAAAACTCAGGTATTCTAGTTTTGTTTCTTCTACTAATCCTTTAATCTTATTATCTTTTTCTTTTAAGAATTCTTCTAATTTTTCTAGAGTATAATAAGCCATTTCAGCATCTTGATAGATGTGTTCTAATAATTCATTGTTTTCTTTCATTTTTCTCACCAAGTATATTATGGGAGTGATTTTATTTTCTTATTCAGAAAACGAAAGAAAAAAAGTTATTTTAGTAAAGTTTTTTGGTATAATAATATAGGGTGCTGGTTAGAAAGGAGTAGTATTTATGTTAGAAATAAAAAATATTACTAAGGTATATACAACAGCTGGATTGAAACAGAAGGCTTTGGATAATGTTAGTATTCAATTTCGAGAGAATGAATTTGTTTCTATTTTGGGTCCTTCAGGTAGTGGGAAGACAACCTTATTAAATATCATTGGTGGTTTAGATGATTATACTCAAGGGGATCTAATTATTAATGGTGTTTCGACTAAGAAGTATCGAGATCGTGATTGGGATACTTATCGAAATCATTCTATTGGCTTTGTTTTTCAAAGTTATAATCTTATTCCTCATCAGACAGCTTTAGCGAATGTTGAGTTAGCACTTACTTTATCTGGTGTTTCTAAAGAGGAAAGAAGAAAACGTTCAATAGAAGTACTTAAAAAAGTAGGTTTAGGAAATCAAATGCATAAAAAACCTAATCAAATGTCTGGGGGACAGATGCAGAGGGTAGCGATTGCTAGAGCTTTAGTGAACGATCCGGATATTCTACTTGCCGATGAGCCAACTGGGGCTTTAGATTCAGAGACAAGTATTCAAATTATGGAATTGTTGAAAGAAATAGCTAAGGATAAATTGGTTATTATGGTTACTCATAATCCGGATTTGGCTGATAGCTATTCAACTAGAATTGTTCGATTGTTGGATGGAAAGATTATCGATGACTCTGATCCATTAAAAGAAAATCCTAAAATTGATAAAAAGAAAAAAGAGAAAACTAAAAAGCGTTCTTCAAAGAAAACTTCTATGTCATTTTTGACTGCTCTTTCTCTTAGTTTAAATAACTTGATGACGAAGAAGGGACGAACGATTTTAACGGCCTTTGCGGGTAGTATCGGTATTATTGGTATCGCTTTGATTTTATCTTTATCTAATGGGGTTCAAGATTATATTTCTAGGGTAGAAGAAGATACGCTTTCTTCTTATCCACTTGTCGTTGAGGAACAGTCGGTGGATACAGGTAATATGATTACGTCTTTAATGGGAAATGCTTCCTATGAAGAACATGATTTAGATAAAGTTTATTCTAGTAATATCATGACGGATTTAATCAATTTGATGAGTGCTCAATTAGATACGAATAATCTAGAAGAGTTTAAAAAATTCTTGGATGGAGATAGTACTAATATTCGGGACTATACGACAGATATTCAGTATACTTATCGACTTCCTATCGAACTTTATAAGAGTGATACAAGTAATGGAGTGTTACGTGTAAATCCTTCTACTGTATTTGATTCTTTCAATATCGATGGAATGAGTGAAATGATTGAAATGCAGAATTCTATGGGCGCTAATACTTCGTCGATGAATGTTTTTCAAGAATTATTGAATAATCAAGAATTACTTTCTAGTCAATATGATGTTCTAGCCGGTCGTTTCCCAGAAGCATATAATGAAGTCGTGATGATCGTAAATGAAGATAATGAAATTAGTGATTATGCGTTATATGCCTTAGGATTAAAAGATCAAAAAGAACTTGCTAATTTAATGGATAAGATTAAAAATGGAGAAGAAATTAAAACGGAGAATACAAGTTATTCTTATGAGGAGATCTTAGATTTAACTTTTAAACTTGTTTTGTCAGCTAATTATTATCAAAAGAGTGATGGTATTTGGCTTGATAAAAGTGATGATAGTTCTTATATGAAAAAACTAGTTGATCAAGCACCAGAGATAAAAATTGTCGGTATTCTTCGGCCTAATGAAGAAGCTGCTGTAACTAGTGTGTCAGGAACAATTGGTTATACCCATGCTTTGACTGAGTATGTTATCGAAGAGACGAATAAGACGGAGATTGCTAAAGAACAACTTGCTTCTCCTGATATGAATATCTTTACTGGTATGCCATTTTCTGATTCTAATGAGAAATTTAGTATCGATCAATTATCCGATGAACAAAGAGCTTATCTTGCTACATTATCACAGGAAGAGCTAACCGCTTTACTTACTCAATATTCAGAAAATGCTAATGCTAGTTATGAAGATAATTTGTTGAAATTAGGTGTAGTCGATATTAATAAACCAAGTTCAATTCGAATTTACCCTAAAGATTTTGATTCTAAAGAAGAAATTACGCGAATTATTGATGAGTATAATGATCAACAAGAAAAAGAAGGTCAGGAACAAGATGTTATTCGTTATACAGATATTGTTGGCGTGATGATGAGTAGTGTTTCTTCTATTATTGATACGATCAGTTATATTTTAATTGCTTTTGTTGCGATTAGTTTAATTGTTTCTAGTATCATGATTGGTATTATCACTTACATTTCAGTATTAGAAAGAACCAAAGAAATCGGAATTTTACGAGCAATTGGTGCTTCTAAGAAAGATGTTTCTAGGGTATTTAATGCCGAAACCTTTATTGAAGGCTTAGTAGCAGGTGTTATGGGAATACTAATTACGGTATTATTAAATATCCCAATTAATATGGTAATTAAACATGTAGTTGGTATTTCTGGTATTGCTTCGCTTCCAATTGGTGGTGCTGTTATTTTGGTAATCATCAGTATGACTTTAACAGTAATAGCGGGACTAGTTCCATCTCGTATGGCTAGTAAAAAGGATCCAGTAGAAGCATTACGAACGGAATAGAATAACAATAACAGGTAATATATTATAGTTAGAATTTGACTGTAATGTATTACTTTTTTTATATAGAAAAGTTGATCTTAAATTTTAAATCAGTATTAAAATGTAACCTAAAATGTCTTGCCAAAATTTTGAAAAGATGGGTATAATACTATTGTAATTTAAAATAGGGAGCGAAGAATATGAGGAGTGGAACGAAGAAGAAATCTATAATTTTAATTGTTATTATATTAGCATTACTGCTCATTGCTCTTGGAATTAGTTATGCTTATTTTACCGCAATCGCGAATTCTAATGAACAAGTAGTAAGATCCGGTGAATTGGAGTTAACTTATCATACCGGTCAAAATATTCAAGCGGAAAATATTATTCCAACGGAAGAAGAAGATGCTTCTATTCATCAGTTTACCATAGAAAATACTGGTACATTGGATGCTCATTATAATATTAGTTTTATTGATATTTTATTAACAAAAAATGGAATGGATACTTTTTCTTCTAATCTTAAATGGGCATTATACTTAGCTAGTGAAGATTATACTCAAGGGGATCTTGTTAAAAACGGTGAGTTTGCGGCATCATCTGGTTACGTGAGTGGTGATGATGAGTTTGTGATGAAAACCAATATGATTTTAGCTCTTAAGGAAAAACAAAGTTATATTCTAAAAGCGTGGTTACAGGAAACTGGAAAACCTCAGAACGAAGATCAGGGTTTAGAGTTAGCGATGAAGGTACAGGTAGATACTTTAGAAAAACAAGAACCAGTTGGTAATGAATCTATTTTACGAGAAAGAAATAATTCTGACTCTACGGAAACTTTTTATCAATATAAAGGAATGGAATATATAAATACTTCTTTAGTCAATAATATGTATGGGATGTTTAGGGGATGTCCTCTTTTAACCAGTCTAGATGTAAGTAATTTTGATACTTCCCAAGTGACAAATATGGGCTGGATGTTTAGAGGTTGCAGCAGTTTAACAACTTTAGATTTAAGTTATTTTGATACTAGTAATTTGAGTTATGCAGGTTTTATGTTTTATGCATGTACAAATTTAACGACAATCAATCTTGATCATTTTGATACGTCAAAAGTAGAAATGATGGGGGCAATGTTTCATGGATGTAGTAGTTTAACTAGCTTAGATTTGCGTAGTTTTGATACTTCAAATGTGACTAATATGAATCAAATGTTTCAAGAATGTACTAGTTTAAAAAGTTTGGATTTAAGTAACTTTGATACTTCACAAGTAACATTAATGATTAGAATGTTTTATGGATGTAGTAATTTAGTTACCCTAAATTTAAGTGGCTTTGATACGTCAAATGTGACAGATATGAATGGTATGTTTTCTGGATGCAGTAGTTTAACGGATTTGGATCTAAGTAGTTTTGATACATCCCAAGTGGTAGATATGAATTCTATGTTTAATGGGTGCAGTAGTTTAACAGGTTTGAATTTAAATAGTTTTGATACTTCGAGCGTGACTGATATGAATTTTATGTTCAATTTATGTTCTAGTTTAACGAGCCTTGATTTAAGTAACTTTGATACATCTAAAGTAATCGATATGCATAATATGTTTTCTTATTGTGAAGCCTTAAATCATTTGGATTTTAGAAATGCTGATTTTTCTTTAGTTACGGATTCTAGTAATATGTTTACCTATGCTTCTGATACTATTCAAGTTATTGTAAAGGATAGCAGTGCACAAAGCTTTATGCAGACGGCTTTAGGAACAGGCAAGGGTAGTGTGATTATCGCTTCTTAATTGATTTAGTTAGTTATTGTTTTTCTGATGATGAAGAGATAGTTGTAAAAGACTTTTGTTAGATGTGATTTTGTGTTAAAATACATTTAGAGTTAATAGTAGTTTATATAGGATAAAGGAAGGGAGTAGTTTTCTTTTCTTTTTTCATAAAATGAGGAAGTGATCATTGTGAAGCTGATTCATTATCTTTTATTTATTCCACCTGCTTTTTTATTTGGTTATTATCTACGACGCAAATTACGGCGATTAGTGCCTGATCCTAAAAGTAAATGGAGTAATCTTTTATATTATTTCATTATCTTTAGTATTTTTGTGATTTCTATTTTAACACTATCTTATTTTGCGGTTTACTTTTTCTATGTTATTCTCTTCTATGCTTTATTTGATGTCGTTTTCTTCTTACTGCATCGGAAGAAAGACAGTAAAGTTTATCAGATTATTACTAAGTTTTATGCCCGGGGAATTACCGTTTTTATACTTGCTTTACTCGTTACGGGGTATGGTTTATATATGGCGAATCATCCGGTAGTTCGTCATTACTCTTATGATATTTCTAAATTAGATGAACCATTATCGATTGCGATGATATCGGATTTACATCTAGGAACAGGAACGACGGAATATACCATTGATGAAATTATTGAAACAGTAGAGAAAGAGAAGGTAGATCTTCTTGTATTGGTTGGGGATATTTTTGATGAAATGACACCAGAATATCTAAAAGAATATGCGTATTCGCAGTTGGGAAAAGTTGATGCTTCCTATGGTACTTATTATGTTGAAGGAAATCATGATCGTTTGACTGATGAAACACGGGCTTCTTGGGAAAAAGGAGGCGTTCAGGTTCTTACTGATGAGACAATCTTTGTGGATAGTCGTTTTTATCTTGTTGGTCGGTATGATTATACGAGGAGTAATCGATGTACTTTGGGAGAACTCTTAAAGGACGTGGATACTAATTATCCGATTATTGTATTGGATCATCAACCACAAGATGAAAGTAATGCTTACCAATTGGGTGTTGATTTACAATTATCTGGACATACTCATGGTGGTCAATTATTGCCTGGTAACTTCTTTGTTAAAAGTGGGGTCAAAATAAAAGATAACTATCATCTAGTTATCTCTAATGGTTATGGAACTTGGGGAATTCCTATTCGAACTGCAGGAAAAAGTGAATTAGTTGTTGTTACTTTAAATTAATAATCTCTTTTTTATTCTCATAAGAATAACTAGGAGGTTATTTTTATGCGTAAGAAGAACCAAAAACTATTTCTTTTTTTTCTATTTGTTCCTATTCTTTCAGGTTTAGTTGTTGGCTTTTTTTCTAGACCTACAGTGGTTTATCAAACATTAGTTAAGCCTTTTTTTGCTCCTCCTAGTTATGTTTTTCCTATTGTTTGGACATTCCTATATTTCTTAATGGGAATTTCTAGTTATCTTATTTTTCGAAGTAATAACGTAAGACGATATGGGGCTCTTTTGACTTATGGAGTACAATTATTCGTCAACTTATTGTGGTCGCCCATTTTCTTTAGTTTAAATTTTCGCTTTTTGGCTTTTTTCTGGATTTTGTTACTGATCTATTTAACAGCTAAAATGATTGTTCAATTTAGACTGATTGTTCGTGGTGCTGCTTATTTACAAATTCCTTATTTTTTATGGTTAATCTTTGCGGCACTGTTAAATATCTCCATTGTGCTTTTAAATCTTTAGTTTTTAGAGAAAGACCAAAGATTTTTAATTTGAGGAGCAAGTCTTTCATAACTCCATAGTTTGTTACTTCGTTCTTTACTGTTTGAGTCACGGATGACCAATTGATTATCTTTTATTCCTACAATGACAATAAAGTGTCCAGTTGTTGTAAAGTCACCAGGTTTCATACTGGCAATAATCGGTCTATTTTCTTCTAACTCATGGAATACATTTTTTTTAGAAAGTGAAAGTTGTTTACCTGTAATTCCATATTCTTTAACCCCTTCGGTCATGAGCGACCAACTTGTTCCAACCCCTTCTTGATAATATCCTTTTTCTTCCGCAAGAGATGCAACTTTAGTAGGGGTAACATCATTTCTTCCCGTTAGGCCACTAACGACGATGGAGATGGCTGTTGGTCCACAACCATTTATCGCTAGTACACTATCCCCATAATATCCATATCCCCATTTAGGATCGTATTGGAGTAGGAGAGGGTAAGTTCCTTTTTCCATATTTTCTAAGTGGTTTGCATACACATTGCCTTTCTTTTCTGGATAAGAAAGCATGTAGTCAACCATATCGATATTTCTAGCTAACATCTCTAATAGAATTTTTGGATATTCTTTTTCATTTTCAATAATGGTAAGAATTCTTTCATCTTCTAAGGATAAGGGATAAAGGTTATCGATTGTGGGGTCACCAGTTAAGGGGAAATCTTCTTCTTTAATTACCGGTGAAGAGGGCTCTTCAGGAAGATTATTGTTGTTGTTTAATAGGAAAATGTGGTGAAACCCAAAATAACATCCGTAACCTATTACTAATAGGATTAGTAAGTTTATTATACTCTTTTTTAATTTTCTTTTTTTGGTTTGTCTTTTTGCCATATTATTCTCCTTTGATAAAAACTTTATATTTTTATCATACCCTTTTTCACATTTCCTTATTTTGAAAATTTCTTAGAAATATCTTAATTTTTCCTTAATTTTCATTTAAGTAAAGCACGATATAAAAAGTTGTTTTGTCTTTATCACTTGTTACCGATATTTCTCCTCCATGTAGTTCAATAATTTCTTTTGCGATAGCGAGTCCTAAGCCACTTCCACCAGTTTTAGAAGTTCTTGATGAATCTAATCGATAGAACTTTTCAAAAATTCTATCTAATTTTTCTTTAGGGATTTGTTTGCCTTCGTTTTCGATAGAAATATTGGCTGTAGTATCTGTTTTCGAAATATTTATAGTGATTGTACTGTTTTCTTTACTATAATAAATGGCATTTTTAATTACGTTGTTAAATACACGGGCGAGGCGATCAGAGTCAGCAAACAACATGATTTTTTCACTACTGTTTAAGACAAGTTTTTTATTTAATTCCATTAAAGTTGGGTAGAAATCATCAATTAGTTGTTCAAACATTAAGTTCAAATTGATCATTTCTTTTTCTAGGATAATTTTTTCTGAGTTAAATCTAGTAATATCGAATAGTTCATTGGTTAATTCTTCTAGTTTATAGGCTTTATCTAATGCAATCTTAATATATTTTTCTCGTTGTTTTTTAGGCATATCACTAATTTCTTCTAGTAGAGATAAATAGCCAATCATCGAAGTTAATGGTGTTTTGATATCGTGAGCTAGATAGACGACGAGTTCATCCTTTCGTTGTTCATTTTCTTTTGCTAGTCGTTCGTTTTTTTCATTTTCTCTTTTTAGATGATTTAATTTTTTTTCTAAATACCTTAAGTCTTCTGATAGCGAAATATATTCGGTTTTTTTATCAAATAAAGAATCTATTCCTTCGGCTAACGAGTCGATGTTGGTGAAAGCTTTTTTGAATTTACGATGAAAGATGATGAGAAACCCAATGAACCAGATAGATAGAAGAATAAGGAAATAGATCACGTTATCACTATAGAGGTTTTGTCCTAGGGTTCGTAAAAAGTAATATAGGTCAGGAGAATAACGATATAGCCAATCAAAATCAAGATATTTTAAGACAGTACCAGCTAGTAGAATTAATACAGTAAATAAGAAAGTATAACTAAAAAGATCTAATAAAAAACGATGATATGGATTTTTCCTTTTACTATTTTTCAATTTTATATCCCACTCCCCAAACGGTTTTAATATATTTTGGTTGTTTACCGTTATCTTTCATTTTTTCTCTTAGGTGTCTAATGTGTACCATAACTGTATTGTTATCTTTTTCAAAATATTTTTCTTTCCATATCATAAGAAACAGATCTTCACTTTTTATTACTTTTCCTCGATTTTTACATAAGGTCCAAAGAATAGAAAACTCTGTTTTGGTTAGATTTAATTTCTTTTCATTTAACTTACATTCGTGAGTATCTTTATCGATCACTAATCCTCTAAATTCAATTCTGTTTTGATTATGATTAGATGGGTTATATTTTTGATATCGTCGTAATTGAGCTTTTACTCTAGCGACTAATTCTAATGGTTGAAAAGGTTTGGTAACATAATCATCTCCACCAATAGTGAGTCCATCTATCTTATCGATATCTTCTACTTTAGCCGTAACAAAGATAATGGGAAAGTTATAGGTCTCACGAATTTTTTTACATAGTGAAAAACCATCTATTTCAGGCATCATGACATCTAATATCATTAAATCGATGTTTAAGTTACCGATGTCTTCTAGTAGTTTTTTACTAGAATAATACTTATAGACGGTAAAGTTTTCGTTTTTTAAATAGATTTCTATTAAATCGGCGATTTCTTGTTCATCGTCGATGATTAGGATATTAGCCATAATAATCATTCTTTCTTTTTTGTTTATTATATCATAGAAAATTATGGTTATTTCTTAAGAAAATCTTAAGTTTACAAAGAATTATCGTTATTGTATAAAAGGGTTAAATCATTAGATTGTTTTCTTTTTGACTAATGCGGAAGATAAAAAGAGGTTATACCACAATGAACTTTCTTTTTCTAAAACTTGTTGATAGGCTTGTTGAATATTTTGACAATAATGTTGATTTTGTTGTTGAAAGCGATCAAGTGCATCTTGGTTTTTATTGATTGTAATTTGGGCATCTATAAGTTCTTTTGTAATTTCTAATTGTTTTTTTATTGGTAATGGCTGAATATTTTCACAATCTTCTTTGGCATCGAGTCGGTATCTTGACTTATTTATATGATTATATAGAAATAAGGTATAAGAGTTAATTTCTTTCCCATGGGAAAATGGATAAGCTAATTGATTATCTACATAGTAGAGTAATCCAAAATCAAATATATATTCTGAACCGTTATCGTTAATATAATTTACTACATGATTGACCGGTGGTAGGATGTGAAAGTTTCTATTGAGACTACTCCATATTTTTTCTAAATTTTCATCGACATTTTCTCCGTCAGAATAACTTTTAGCGAGAATAATGGAATTAGTAATGTTTAATTTATCTAAAAGATGGTGGAGAAACATAGTAACATGACGACATATGCCATAACCGTTAAATATAGTAAATGCTAATTCTTGATTGTTATTAGATGTTAGAATATCTGTTTCTATTTCATCATAGTGAAAATGGCCATTATTAAAAGTACCTAGTCCAATTAAAATAGAAGTTAGTAATAAGTATTCTGATGGTTTAGTAAAGTTTAATTCTTTTCCTAAAGCAACAAGGTTATCTAAAACATGATCAAAGTTTTCACTCATGATTTGTCTAAGTGGATCATCTTTATACTCTTGTAAGTAGGATGTTATTTTTCTATTTGATTGATATTGTTTGATTTTAGCTTGTAGGTTCATTTTATATAGTTCCTTTCTTTAGCAGTAGATTATACCATGATTAGTTGATGTAGGCAATTGATTTTGTTTTGTGGTGTTTATTATTCGTGTTGAGTTACAATTGATGTGAGACTAAGATGGTATACAAAAAGCGATTAATGCCTTAAAATGTTAATTGACCAAAA
>CALVVF010000023.1 GCA_944363785.1 uncultured Bacilli bacterium | reverse complement strand
TATTGTTGAATATGCAGAAGATGTTCTATACATGATTAATTCATTAATTGATAACAAATAAAGACAAGCTTTATTTGAATAAATATTATAATTAAATAATAAAAATCAAGGGTCTAGATGAACTCACTTCGTTCGCCCTTGATTTTTTATCCAGTTTTTTATTTGATGTCTCCTAAATGGGGTTCACATCAATACCACAATTTTTAAATACTATAGAAAATATAATTTAGATGCTATATTTCAAAAAAAAATCAACCGAAAAAAACAGAAAATTTAAAGCTACAGAATTGACAATGACTATAAATTATTTTATAATAAATACAAAATATGGTAGATAGTAAACAGGATAAATACTACTACCATATAAAAAAAGAAAGGGAAGGTAAGAAAAAAATGGAAGCAGAGAAGAAACAAACTAATTCAAGTACAATCGTATTAACAACAATTGGTATTATCGCATTAGTTATTGTATGTATTGGAGGAAGTTATGCATACTTTACAGCAACTGCAAAATCAAATGAACAAAAAGTAACAACTGGTACATTAACAACAACTTATACATCAGGAGCAGACATTAACGCACAAAACATTATCCCAACAGAAGAAACAGAAGCACAACTTCACAAATTCAGTGTTCAAAATACTGGATCTCAACCAGCAACATTGAAATTATCTTTAGTTGAAACATCATTACAAAAGGCTTCTGCAGATACAACAAGTGAGAACTTAAAATGGGCATTATACAATGCTACTGAAGAATATGCTGAAGATGGTGCAGCAATTGCAACAGGTGATTTCACAACTGTAAATCCTACAATACTATTAAAAGATAGTATCAGTATTGATGCAAGTGAGACAAAATACTTTGTTTTAAAAGTATGGTTAGATGAAATCGATGTACCACAAAATGAAGACCAAGGTATGACGTTCTCTACTAAAGTTCAAGTAGAAATGCAATAATAAGAAAGGAAACGATAGAAAGTGGAAAAGAAAAATAATAATAAAAACGTAATTATGATCACGGTTGCTATCTTAGGCTTAATCGTTGTATGTATCGGGGGAACATATGCATACTTCACAGCAACAGCTACTTCTAATCCTCAAACGATTACAACTGGAACTTTGACAGCAACTTATAATACTGGACAAGATATTTCAGCAACTAACATTATTCCAACTGCTGAAACAGAAGCAACAGAACATCACTTTAATATTAAAAATGATGGTTCACAAGATGCAACATTAAATCTATCTTTTGTTGAATTATCACTTACTAAAGCTGGTGGACCTACACAATCTGGTAACTTAAAATGGGCATTATATGATTCAGATGCAGAATACACTGTATCAGGAAAAGCTATTGCAGGTGGAGATTTCTCATCAGTATCATCACCTATGACAATCAAAAATGACATTGCTATTACAGCTAGAGAAACTAAACATTATGTATTAAGAATTTGGTTAAATGAAACTGGAGCACCACAAAACGAAGATCAAGGTATGACATTCAGCGGTAAGATTCAAGCTGAAATGCAATAATATAATTTATGAATAATAATCAAAACTATAATCAAAATTACAATCAAAATCAAGAATATAGTGAAGAAAAAGAAAAGAAGAGTAAAGTAGGAATAATTATCATTATTATTATCCTACTTCTACTTTTAGTTAGTTCTACAGTTGCCATTTCCTACCACTTTTTCTCAAAGATGAATATGAATAATTCTGGAAGTACAGATAATGGTAGTGGTAGCGGCAGTGATAATGGAAACATCAGTTCTAGTGGTAATGTAACGGTATTTTACTTAACTGGGCAAGATATTCTTGTAGAAGATATGAATCCTATCTACGAAGAAGATGCCCCTCGTCATACATTTATGTTAGAGAACAATGGAGAAAGTTCTCAAAAATATAATATTTCATTTGCAAATATTCAACTAAAACGTGGCGATAAAAAAGTAAAATCAGCTAATCTAAAATGGAAACTTTACTCATCAGATGAACACTATGAGGAAATAAAAGAACTAGCAACCGGAAATTTTTCTTCAACTGATTCATCTCTACCGATCTTAGAAGATATTACGATTCAACCAAAAGCAAAGCAATATTATATTCTAAAAATATGGTTAGAGGAAACAGAAGAAGTTCAAAATGAGGATCAAGGGTTAACCTTTAGTGCTCAAGTAAAAATTAGTCTATTTAAATAGAAAGAGAGGTCAGTTACCATGAAGATGAAGAAAACAATCATTTTAGGAATAACACTCTCTTTTTGTATAGCGACGATTGGATTAAGTTATGCTTACTTTGGATCATTAGCAACTTCAAATGAACAACACTATTCTACAGGAGATTTTTCTTTTACCTTAACAGAAGATAATGGAAAGTTAACTTTAGCTAGTAGTTATCCGCTAACTGATCAAGAAGGAAGTAGTACGAATCCATATATTTTTAGTTTAACCAATACAGGAGATGCAGCTGCCAATTATGATGTTCTCTTAAAAAGAGATACTCAAGCAATTGCAGATTGTGGTTGTACGAAGCAACTTAGCGATGATAACATTCGTTACAAAATAGATAATCAAGCACCGCAACTATTGTCTGCTTCTACCAATCAAATTATTGCATCTGAAAGTATAAATGCACAAGAAAAGAAAACCTTTCAACTTCGGTTATGGCTAAAAGAAGATAGTGGAAACGAAGTATTAGGTGCTCATTTTCATGGAAAAATACAAGTGGTTTTCCACCAATAATTAGAAAGATACTAGGAAATAAACTAGTATCTTTTTTGTCTTTAAATCTAATTATCTAGTTGCCAAAATAAATTTCCTTTTCTTTAGAATAAACAAAAGATAAGACTATCTGGTAATAGGACAATTAGGTAATAATGTCAACAGAGGAAAATGTAGAAGAAAAATCAAAAACCGTCTTTCAAAAAGTAAAAATTTTTGGTATGATTATAGGGTAAGTAGAGGAGGCTTAAAATGAGAAAAAGTTCGAATACAAGATTTCGAAAGTTGAAAAGTTGGCTTAGTGACAACACTAGAAAACTAGGAAAAATAGATTGGATAATTATCGGTATCATGGTTGTTATCTATTCTATCATATCCTTTATTAACTTAGGTAGCTTAGAAAATCCTCAAACCTTCTTAGAATTTCAGTATGTTGGAGAAGAAGTAAGTTTTACCTTAGATGAAGCAAAAGAAATTTCTCATATCAGAATGTATGCTGGACCAGAAATAGGAAACTATGATGTCTTTATTTCCTCTGATGGTTCTAACTATCAACAAGCAACGACGATTGAACAAAGTTCTGTCTTTTCTTGGAATGATTTTCAGATCGATAAGTCGTTTCAGTATCTAAAAATTATTTCTAAGACAGAAGGGGGCTATATTGGAGAAATTCAATTATATGACCATTATGGAAATAAAGTAACCGCAACAGCAGAATCGGAGACTGCGAAGAAATTAGTGGATGAAGCTGATGCAGTGCCAGCTAGTATCAGTTATCTAAACAGTGCTTACTTTGATGAAATCTATTTTGCTAGAAGTGCCTATGAATATATTCATGGTATTCCTACTAATGAATGGGTACACCCACCATTAGGTAAATTAATTATGGCAATTCCGATTTTATTCTTAGGAATGTCGACATTTGCTTACCGTTTAATGGGAAATATTGCTGGTATTTTGATGATTCCTGTTATCTATGCATTAGCTAAAAACATTTTTAAAAATCGTAAATGGGCGATTTTAGCAGGAATACTCATGATGTTTGATTGTTTCCATTTTGCGCAGACAAGAATGGGTACAGTCGATAGTTTCTTAGTCTTGTTCATTATGCTTTCCGCATTGTTTATGTATAAATACATCGTATTAGAAAACAATGCTAAGTTAAAGACAAAACTAGTAAATCTATTCCTATCAGGATTGTTTATCGGTTGTGCGATCGCAACGAAATGGACAGGTTTTTATGCAGGATTAGCTCTTGCCATTGTCTTCTTTGCTAATTTGATCTATCGCAATACTGGTAAAGATAAAGTAAAAGATAAAGACATAGGAAAAATCATACTTGCTTGTGTTATCTTCTTTATTGGTATACCACTTTTGATCTACGTACTATCTTATCTTTTATTCCCAATTGTCTATCCAGGAAAGATCGAAGGAATATCTGGTTTGTTTGAACAAACACAAAACATGTATACTTATCACTCAACCTTAGAGGCAACCCATCCATTTACATCAGAATGGTACACATGGCCAGCTATGATTAAACCAGTTTGGTATTACGTTGGCTACTTCGGTGGCGGTATGAAAGGAACGATTGTAGGAATTGGTAACCCAGCTATTTGGTGGTTTGGTATCGTTGCTAGCATCTTTGTCCTTATCATGGCACTACTTAAAAGAAAACGTGAAGATTGGTTCATCTTAGTATTTATTTTATCTACTTGGTTACCATATCTATTCATTGGTAGAATTATGTTTATGTATCACTATTTCCCAACTTTACCATTCATCATGTTAGCAATAGTATCACTAATTAAATTTATTACAGAAAAAATTAGAAATAACAGTGTCTATATATTCTATGTCGGTGTAGTAATTCTCTTATTTACTTATTTCTATCCTGTAATATCTGGTATGATTACTACAGAAGAATATATTGCGACGATTCGTTGGTTATCTAGTTGGTACTTCTAAACGTAAAACTAAATAAAAATTAAAGAATTATCTTTTAAGATAGTTCTTTTTTTGATATAATCATCTTAGGTGATTAGGATATGAAAACATATATGTGCATAGGACATGCTGCCTATGACATTACTTTACCCATAGAATCGTATCCGATTGAAAATACAAAAGTACGAATTGCTCATGGAGTTGAGTGTGGTGGTGGAGCAGCAGCGAATGCCGCTTATCTACTATCTAAATGGGGAATGAATACTTATTTTGTTGGTATCGTTGGAAATGATTTGTATGGAGAAAGAATCAAAGAAGAATTTAAACGAATTCATACAAATATTGATTACTTAGAAACAACAGATACTTTTCGAACTACAACGAGCTACATATTAGCCAATTCTAGTAATGGTAGTAGAACGATCATTGTCAGTCGTGATAAGAAAACGGGTGTAACCAATTTGGACTATCAGGTTAAACCGGATGTCATCTTAGTGGATGGGGAAGAACTAGAAGCTTCTAAAAAAGTGCTATTAGATAATCCCGATGCGATTAGTGTGATCGATGCTGGAAACTTAAAACCGAATATCGTAGAATTATGTAAGTATGTTAAGTATTTAGTTTGTTCAAAGGATTTTGCTGAAGAGTATACAAAAGAGAAAATTGATGTCGAAGATGAGGAATCCTTGATCAGAGTCTATAACAAAATAAAAAAGGATTATCAAAATACATTGATTATTACTTTAGGAAAGGATGGTTCTTTTGCGGAGATTAATGGCAAATACGAACTGATTCCCTCATTAAAAGTTGAACGAGCAATCGATTCGACTGCTGCTGGAGATATTTATCACGGTGCTTTCACATATTTTATCGGTAATGGATATGACTTATATACTAGTATTCGACTTGCTAACATAACAGGAGCTTTATCGGTAATGTGTCTGGGTGGAAAGAATTCGATGCCAGAGTTAAGTAAAGTATTAGAAATAGGAGAAGAACTTGTTATCTAGTCAATTACCATCTTTAGATTTACACGGAATGGATAGAGAAATTACTAGAATATTAGTTAACGAGTTTATCAGTGACCATTATAAAATGAAAACGGAAAGAGTAGTGATTATTCATGGGATAGGTACAGGAGTATTAAAGAAGACTGTTCATGAAGTATTGCGTAAAAATAAATTAGTGGAAAGCTTCTATTTAGATTTTTTTAATGTAGGTAGTACTGTGGTTACTATCAAGCAAAATATTTGACAATTTCTTTGGCTTGTGTTATAATACAACGCATAAAACCAAAGAGGGGGAGATTTATATGTATACGGAAGAGAAAAAAGGAAACTTGTTAAAAGAATTCTTAATGAAACTAATCTTAGTGATCATCTTTGTATTATTATTAATTTGGCTAGTGCCTTGGCCAAACATGGATAGCTATATCGAAGCATTAAATCCATTAAAGAGTCAAATCTTTAATGCCAATATCCAAGAGATGAAGGATGCAGCTATTCTTTATTACACAGAAGAGAGATTACCACAAAACGTAGGAGATAAGAAAACCCTTACTCTACAACAGATGTTAGACTTGAAATTATTAGTTCCTTTTGTAGATAAGGATGGTAATTCTTGTGATGTTACGGAGTCTTATGTAACAATTGAAAAACAAGAGACAGAGTACTTAATGAAAGTTAACTTAAAATGTGGAGAAGAAGAAGATTACATCTTAGTACACATTGGATGTTATGCATATTGTACGACGGATGTCTGTGAAAAGGTAGAAAATCCAGTTCAAAAACCAGGAGATGTGATTAAACCTCCAACTTCACCATCACCAACACCTACCACGACACCGACAACAACACCAACGACAATTCCACCTACGGATCCATGTCCAACTTGTACACCATGTCCAACTTGTACTCCGACAACACCGCCGCCAACAGATAAACCAAAGGCTTGTGAAGTAAAAGATGGTAAGTACTATGGTAAAGATGGACGAGAAGTTGATGAAGAAACTTGGATTAAAGAATGTACAACTTCACCAACTCCAACAACCACTCCGACCCCTCCACCTACGGATGAGCCAGATAAGGAATGGGAATATCGTTATAAAAAATATACGCCTGCTTATTGTGCAAATTGGTCAAGTTGGTCAACAAAAATGCTTAAAGAAGGCGAAACACTAAAAACAGAAAATAGTATTTATAGAGTTGTCGAAGACCTAGGAATCAAACGTGTTCAAATCGGTACGATTGCTCCTAAATATAAAAAAGTTATTGTAACTCATGACGAACAGTATCAAGTTGGTACTCATGATTATAAAGTATGTACAGAATATGAATATGTAGTTAGTGGTGGAACTTTATATCAAATTACTGGTGATTGGCAATATACAAATACCTACTATCGTGGATATAATCCACCAGCAGATACCGCAACTACTCGTTGGATTTTCCAAGGTGTAGACTTTGATCAATGTGGAAGCAATTGTACAAATCATCCATATGTAGTATATAGACAACAAGTAAGAAGTGGTAGTGTACAAGTAGGAGAACCATCTATTAGTGCTACTTGTAAAAAGGTTGAAGTAAGATCAATTCCGACATACATTACAAGAACAATTACATCAACTAAAACAATAATGGTTGAACCTGAAAAGCCTCTATATGGAGATATCCATTTCTATCGTGAAAAATCATGTCTCGATGTAAGAGATGCTTCTTACAATTATGTATGGAGTCATTATAACGATACGAATTTGTTAGGACAGGGTTATGTCTATACCGGTGAGTATCGAGAGAAAAAATAAGAGGGGGAATAACTATGGAAATTAGAAATATTAGAGAGATCGATAACAGTGATTATCGATCTCAAATTAAACAAGTTTATGCGCTTACTAATGATAAGAATGTAATACCTGAAACAACAGTAAATAACTGCTTAAATACTGTTTATATCATCAAAAAAGATGGAAGTTGTGATCGCTTTGTTACTAGTGAAGATATCAACGAACGTGAGTTAGAAACTAGAGATTTCACTCGTTTCATTAGCAATTGGAGTAGAGACCTTGGCGTAAGACTTCCTAATGCTGAAGGAGAATACTTTGAACAATTACATCTTGGTAGTAAATCTGAAGAAAAACAAGAGAAAATTGGCAAATTAGATAGAGATTATCAAAGATATGTAAGAAGACACTCCGAAGAATATCAAGATACAGATGAATATGATGACGACTATGATGATGAAAATGAAAAAAAACCATGGAGTACTAAGAAAAAAGCGCTAGCAGCCGGATTAGGTGCAGCAGCACTTGCTGTAGGTATAGGTGCTGGAGCAGTTGCTTATAACAATGCAAAAAATAACGATGCCAAAATAGAAACACAAGCTGATGATGAAAACGGTTTAGATAAACCTAGTATGGAAAATCAAACTTGGGACTATTATGTAGAAAATGCAATTGATAGTACGCAAAAACAGTTCTATACCACCCTTGGTGATTGGTTAATAAACTTTAACAAATCAGAAGCATGGATGACTAGAACCAATAATGCTGGACAAAGTTCTACATTTGGTTTAACGCCTAAAGAAGCAGCTAGCTTGATGTTAAGATTTAATGAATATACAGATGAAGAAAATATTACGATTTCTAATGGCTTAAATATCAATGCTGATGAAATTATGGAAGAAAGTAATCGTGCAATTGAAAAATTGATTACTTATTATTCACTAAGTGGAACTCCAACTGGTATAGATGCACTATTTAATGATGTTCATGATAAAGAAGTAATTAAAGCTTTTGAACAACATCATCAACAAGTAATGAGTGCAACTTCTGATCAAGAAAGAGAAAACTTATTACGTGAAGAAAAACAAATGTTCTATGACTATTTCAATAGTGATGTTGAAGGAAAAGAAACAGAAGCAGAAGCAGCTTCTACATCATACATTTTAAGAACGATTCTACCTGCTGATACGATTGTTGCTCAACTATATCGTTATGACGATAATGAAACAATCTACAAAAACGGATCAAGTGATGCAATCTCCGTAAAAACTTCATTGTTCGGAGAACAGATGATGTGTCAATTCGTAACTGGTTGGGAGAATTTCGACGAAGAGTCCTATCTTGGTGAATTAGGATACAATGAGGATAAATATTATGTAAAAAAAGATGGTATTCAAAGAAGTATAGCTGACATTTCTTGTGGTGAACAAGAGAAGAAGTTAAGAGATGGCGATACCTATCGTGTAGAATTAGAAACCTCTCAAAAAGAAACAGAAGCAGCTATGACAGCCGCTACTGAAACATTACGTTTAACATTACAAGCAGATAATAAATATTCTGATGAGGAAATTAATCAATTAATTGCCCAAGTGGAAAATAATCTTTCTGATGATTCGAATTTCAATTCTATCGAAGAACTTACACAATATACTTATGACCGTGACCAGATTGAGGCTATGTTAGCTCAAAAATTACAAGAGTTAGGAAAATATCCAGCATATGCTGAAACATTTGATGAATTATTGGAAGAAAAATTCCTAAATCGTGCTGATGTGAAGTCAAGTGGAACTAGTAAATCTTCAGGAAGCGGAAGCAAATCTTCTAACTACAAAAAAACTACGACAACTAATCCTCAAGAAGCAGAAGCTGCATTAGTGGAAATGGGGATTGCTCCTGAAATAGCTACAGAAATGAGAATAGAAGCAGAAGAAAAAGCTGCTGCTGCCGTAGGAGCTGAAAGAGATACTGAAGAAGTTAAACAAAAGCATGAAGAATTGAATGAAAAAGAAGAAATACAATACAATATGATCTACGGTGCTGTTTATAACCATTATGCTGGTAAATATGTTGAAGGTGAGTATAGTAAATATAAACAAGATACTAACCTATCTTATAATAGTAGTTGGGCTACCTCTTCTGATACGAGAACAAGAAACACTTATGCCGCTGCAAAAACAGATGCTTTAAATCACGTTGCAGTATGTAAACAGTTAGAAGAAGATAAAGAAAATGGGAACGACATCATCGGTGGAGATATTGATATTGATGATGATTACGAAGATGAGTTAGGAGATATTGATATTGGTAATATCGGTACTGACCCAGGTGATTCTAATGGTGATAGTATAGGGGATATTATCGAAGATGGAAACAATGATAATTCTAATGATAATACTCTTCCTCCAGTTACCCCTCCAGATGAAGGAATTACTCCACCACCACCAGAAGACTTAAATAATGGAAATAATAATGGCGGAAATGGTGGAAGTGGCGATAATGGAAACAACAACGGTGGTTCTGATTCTAATGATGGAATTACAGATGATCCAGGAGATTTCTCACCAGTTGTTCCAGATGATCCAACCAATGAACTACCACAAAATCCAGATGGAAGCTTTGGTGGAGGAATCGATATAGATGATTCACTAGAAGAAGAATTATCTACTCCTACAACACCAGAGTCAGAAGTAGAAACTCCAGCAGTTAAAGAGTCAACTGAAGCTACAATTGATCAAGCCGTAGAAGCTATGATTCAAGAAACTGCTCAACAAATTTATGAGGAAGAAAAGGCAATGGAGAACACAACTTCTAATATTGAAGAAAATGCCGTAAAAGCCTTAAAGTAATTCGTACTCATATAGATTGAGGAAGGAATACAATTCGTATTCCTTTTTCTACGAGTTTTTAATAAAAAAAGTATAATTTTCATTGACAAACTGATGAAAAACTAGTAAGATAATAGGGAATTAAAAAGGAAAGCGATTATTTAATCCACCTGACTAGCAAATAGCAAGTAGGTAAAAAGCCGAATGAAAAGTACAATTCTTGTAATTTTTGTTGTAAGCTTTTGGGTGGATACTTCGTATCTGCCTTTTTAAATTATTGGAGGTGTTTTATATCGCAAGTAACAAGAATAGTTTGCCTATCAACGAACAAATCAGGGCAACGAATGTTCTAGTAATCGGACCAAATGGTGAGCAAGTTGGAGTAAAAGCACTAAAAGATGCTTTGACGTTAGCTAGTTATGCTGGCCTTGACTTGGTTTTGATGAATGCAAATGGCAATCCACCAGTTTGTAAGGTAATGGATTATAACAAATATCGTTACGAAAAACAGAAAAAGGAAAAGGAAGCTAGCAAAAAACAAAAAGCAAACAGTGCACAGTTGAAAGAATTCAGATTGTCTCCGGTGATTGATGTTGGCGATTTTGAAACTAAACTTAGAAACGTTAGAAAGTACCTTGAAAAAGGGGATAAAATTAAATTATCTATCCGCTTTAAAGGAAGACAATTAGCGCATACTGAGTTAGGAAAAGAAGTGCTAGAAAAATTTGCCGCAAAATTAGACGATATTTCAATTATCGATCAACCTGCCAAATTGGATGGTAGAAGCATGACGATGTTATTGGCACCCAAAAAGGAAAAATAGGAGGATATGTATGGGAAAATTAAAAACACATAAAGGAACAAAAAAAGTACTTAAGATCAGAAAAAGTGGAACAATTACAATGGGACATCCAGGAAGTAGACACAATACAGGAAGTAAGTCAGCCGCTTATAATAGAAAAGTAAGAAAAAGTGTACAACTAAGTACAGGAGATAGAAAAAGATTAAAAAATGTAATCTAATAGACATTTAACAATGAGGAGGAAAAAAATATGGCAAGAGTAAAAAATGGAGCAGTAACAAAAGCTCGTCATAAAAAAGTATTAAAGCAAGCTAAAGGTTACTTTGGAAGTAAACATAGATTATATAAGAGTGCAAAAGAACAATTAATGCATTCTGGTCAATATGCATTTAGAGATCGTAAACAAAAGAAGAGAAATTTCAGAAAACTTTGGATTACTCGTATCAATGCAGCATGTCGTGAAAATAATATCAGTTATTCACGTTTCATTGAAGGATTAACAAAAGCAGGAGTAGAAATCAACAGAAAAATGTTATCAGAAATCGCAATTAATGATCCTAAAGCATTTAAAGAGTTAGTTCAAGTAGCTCTTGATGGAAAAGCTGGAAAAATCACTAAAAAAGAAATGAAAAAAGAAGAAGTAACAGTTGTTAGTAAAGAAGAAAAGAAAGAGACAAAAACAACTAAAACAGAAAAGAAAGCAACTTCAAAAAGTGAAAAAGTAGATTATGCTAAAATGACTGTAGCGGAACTTAAAGAAGTAGCTAAAGAAAAAGGTATCGAGGGATACACATCAATGAAAAAAGCAGAATTAGTTGCTGCTTTAGAAAAATAAACATATTAATGAATTGATTTATCTAGTGCCGGTTATGGTGATAAATTTTAGAAATTAATAGAAGAAAAAACGAAAAGGAGAAAAAATATGACAGTAGTTTCAATGAATTATTTATTAGAGGCAGGAGTTCATTTTGGACATCAAAAAAGAAGATGGAATCCAAAAATGAAAGAGTACATTTTTACAACAAGAGATGATATTTATATTATCGATTTACAAAAAACAGTAAAGAAGATTGAAGAAGCATACAAAGCGCTAAAAGAAATCGTAGAAAACGGTGGTAAGGTATTATTTGTTGGTACAAAGAAACAAGCACAAGAAGCAGCAGAAGAGAATGCAGTAAGAACAAATATGTACTTCGTTAACGAAAGATGGTTAGGTGGTACATTAACCAATTTCAAAACTATTCGTAGTCGTGTAAAACGTCTAGAAGAAATTGAAAAGCAAGAAAAAGATGGTACTTTTGAAGTATTACCTAAAAAAGAAGTTATTCAAATTAAAAAAGAATATGAAAAATTAAATAAAAACTTACGTGGAATTCGTGAGATGAAGAAATTACCAGATGCTTTAATCATTGTAGATCCTAAAAAAGAAGAAATCGCAATTAAAGAAGCAAGAATTTTAGGTATCCCAGTATTCGGTGTTGTTGATACTAACTGTGATCCTGATATGACAGACTACGTAATACCTGGTAATGATGACGCAGTAAGAAGTGTTAAAGTAATGATCGGAGCTTTAGCTAATGCAATTGCTGAAGTAAATGGTTGTGAAATGATCGACTACTTAACTGATGAAGATAAGAATAAAGCAAGCAAGAAAGAAAAGAAAGAGAATAAGTCAGAAAACAAAGAAGAAGCAACAAAACCAGTAGTAGAAGAAACTCCCGTTAAAGAGGAAAACGAAAAAGTAGATTATAGTAAAAAGACAGTATCTGAATTAAAAGAAATCGCAAAAGAAAAAGGAATTGAAGGATATACTTCAATGAAAAAAGCCGATTTAATCAGTGCATTAGAAAAATAATTTACGAGGAGGATAAATATGTTTAGCGCAAGCGATGTAAAAGAATTAAGAGAAAAAACTGGTGCGGGAATGTTAGATTGTAAGAAAGCATTACAAGCATCAGAAGGAGATATGGAAAAAGCCTGTGAATGGTTAAGAGAAAACGGAATAGCTAAAGCTGAGAAAAAATCTTCAAGAATTGCTGCTGAAGGTACAACTAGCATTATGGTTAAAGACAATCAAGCAGTAATCCTAGAAGTAAACTCAGAAACCGATTTTGTAGCTAAGAATCCAGAATTCCAAGCTTTTGTAGAAAAATTAACCAATATCATTTTAGCTCATGATGTAGAAACATTAGATGATGCATTAACTTTAACTGTTGATGGAGAAACAGTAAATGATATGATTTCTAATATTGTAGCTAAAATTGGAGAAAAAATTAGCTTTAGAAGATTCCAAAAATTAGTAAAGACGGATAACCAAACTTTCGGTACTTACTCTCATATGGGTGGTAGAATTGGTAGTTTAGTTTTACTTGATGGTGCAAATGATGAAGTAGCTAAAGATGTAGCTATGCACGTTGCTGCTATGAACCCTAGTTATTTAAAGGCTAGCGAAGTTCCTAGTGATGTAGTAGAACATGAAAAACAAATCATGAGAGAAGAATTACTTAACGAAGGAAAACCAGCTGATAAAGTAGAAAATATCCTAGTTGGTAAAATGAACAAATACTATTCTGAAATTTGCTTAGAAGATCAAATCTTTATTAAAGCAGAAAATAAAGAAAGTGTTGGTAAATACGTAGCTGCTAATGGCGGTAGTATTCTAAAAATGGTTCGTTATGAAGTTGGAGAAGGAATCGAGAAAAAACAAGAAAACTTTGCTGAAGAAGTAATGAATCAAATAAAAGGTTAATGATAAAATACGGCGATCTTCATCGATGCCGTATTTTTCTTGGTTCTTTGTCAAATAGTGTTGGTAAACATTATTGATACAAGTAACTGTGTATGGAAGGATGATGAAAATCATCCT
>CALVVF010000022.1 GCA_944363785.1 uncultured Bacilli bacterium | reverse complement strand
TTTTTCTTTTTTTCTGATATATTTTCTTACTCACTTGTTCTTTTCCCAAGTGCCCATTTAATATATCATCCCACTTCTTCTTTTGTCAACTCTTTTTTCGACTTTTTTTCGCTTTTTTTACTATTTATTGCATTATATTTTCAATATGTGCCAATTGCACGTTTTTTCACCAACTGTACTCATCGTTTTTTTGCTCTATATATTCATGTAAAATGGAGAAAAAATCTTCTAATGATCTAATTTTTATTATCTTATATCACAAAACTACCTAGCCTTTCTTTTTATTTATTATTTCTCTAGTCTCCATCTTTATTATATGTTCATTATTGATTATCGTTCCATTTTAAAATTACATACCTATATCTCTCCTCTTTCCGACCACATTTTATAACTAAAAAAGAGAACAATCTGACTTTCCTTTATCCATTTAATTTTTTATGGACTTTTTTTGGTCATTCTATTCTCTTTTTCTATTATAAAATAATTATCTTATAGATATAAGTATATCCTAATTTTATGATTATTGATCTACCAACCATTCTTCTTGTTTCTAATTATACTCAATAGCTGTAATCTCGGTTAAATTACTTTCTCGATTATATTTGATTTTTATAGTTTCCCCTGTTTCGAGGAAAGGCAAAATTTCTTCACTTATCTTTAAAGCAGCTCGATATTTTTTATTTTCTTCATCTTCTATATAGTAATAA
Source organism: uncultured Bacilli bacterium (assembly GCA_944363785.1). Classification (GTDB taxonomy): domain Bacteria; phylum Bacillota_I; class Bacilli_A; order RF39; family UBA660; genus Alloscybalousia. Next base: position 15,439 of record CALVVF010000022.1, on the reverse strand, counting down.
CTCTCGCCTGCTCTATTTCCTTGTGTAATTTTTGCTACCGTGATTGTTTTTTCTAACTGATTTTCTTCTGATTGTTCAAAAAATGTATTTTCTAAATAATTTTCGGCAGCTTTTTCTATTCCTTTAGATGAATCGGTAATTACTACTTTTTGGTAGTCCTCAACATCGACAAAGGCATACATTTTTACCAAACCTGCAGCATCTTTTAATGATAACAAGTAGGTAGCTCTATTATTTAAATTGATTAGTAGTGGAAAACTTGCTTCATAATTCATCTGTTGAACTTGCCCTTTAGCACTTTCCATTGCTGAATATTCTTTGGCACCTGGTACAGCATAGAAATTTGTTTCTTTTGTTCGCATATTAGTTAGGATAAAACCAATATTGGACTCATCACTAGATACAGAGGTAATACCTGTATACAAATATACATCGTTATCCATTGTCATATAATTATATCCCTCTGTTGTTTGAACTACATTTTTTTGCCCAAATATAGAATTTATAAATCCATTTTTATACTGTCCCCAATCGTCTACTTGTTCAATGATTAAATCAGCAGCATACACATGATCTACCCAAGTTGGCACATCTTCTACTTGATATTCTTTTGAATTTCCCGTTACTGGGTCTAAAATAATTACACTAGCTACTTCACGTTTTAATCCAATTCCCTTATATTTCATAGTCGGTATAATCCAATATGGTTTTCCCTCGTCATCGATTTCAAAACTTTTTTCCCCAAAAATTTTAGTTGGATAAGAGAATCGTAGATGTCTCATCAAGTCTTTACCGAAAAAGGCGGAATCCATATATTTCATTCCTTCTTCTAATTTTATCAACTCAGACTCTCCTGTGACTGAGTTTACTGTAATATAGCCTTTAACTCCATTTTTACGATTAGCAAAGTACTTAAAAATACCATTATATTCTAGGGGTGTAATTCTAATAATTTGATCATTATAGTTAATTTGAGTATAAAGATTTGAAACATAAAATTGAGAAACTAATTCTGGCATCTGTCCCATTACTCGATCCCCCAATTTAGTAGAGGAGTCTTTATCTAATAAAGGTAGAGAATTAAAATCTACAGGCTTTACATTTTTAGTAAATTCCTTGGTCTCATCGATAGTAATTCTATTTGCATATTCTTTGGCATGGAATAATGGTGAACAGATAACATTCAATGATATCACACCAATAATAATAATAAAGATAGAAATACCAACCCCAGTTAGTACTTTTTTCGAAGAAACTACTCTTCCCCGAATATCGATAGAGAAACAAGCTAGAATAACTTCAAAAATACTTAATAAAATAATCAAAAATGTCCAAAATGTTAAGCTTTGTAAATTCAAAGCTGGTAAAGTGAAGTAATAGATAATTAATCCTATTACTCCTGTAATTAATAAGCTATACAAATTTTTTTTCATTTTTACTCCTTTTCTTTTTCTATTTAGTTAAATTATAAATACTAGGCTTCTACTTACTTCCAATCAGATGTAATTTTATTCTAATAATATTTACAACCAGAAAGAAAGTAATTTTTTATCCCTCGGTTATTTGGTTAATTCCACCGTTAATTCTATTGTTTCCTGCCTATCTTCTTCTGGAGTCATTGAAGTATCACGCCATATTACTAATTGATATTGTTTTTGGGCTGGTGTTGTATGAGGTAAGGTTTCTACTTTAGTCGTTGTTAAAAGATTGGTAGGCTGAGTTATACCATCTATAACTTCATATATTGCGTAATTAAGTGAAGTGTTTTCTCCTTTTGTCAGTTTAAATTGATAACGAGTAGTCCTAGTAGCAACATTTCCTAAGTCATCTTGATTACTAACAGAAAAAGAATATACCTGATTAGTACCTGGAGTTATTGTTGTTGTATCGATTACTGAAGGGATAGTTTTATTATCCATTTTGGCAATAGGTTGAGCAATATCGGCAGTAATCTCCCCTTCCACTGTCATAACAGGATATGCATAAGAATAGGTCATCAATAATACCATAACAATAATAAAAATCATTAATATCATAACGGAAAAAGACTGGCTCTCTTTTTTTATTTTCTTTTTCATATTCTCTCCTTATATTATATAAGCGGTTCGACTACAATTCTTATATTTAGTGACATTACTTGATCAGAAAATGTAGAATCTTCTGTTTCTTCCCATTTCCAGTAAATCGTTCTTTTTTCTTTAGCCGTAATTGGATAAGTAAGTTGTCCAATCAAATCCTCTTTATTTTCTTCTTCATTCCTAACATTAATTTCCTTTTGATAAGTAGCATCTTCATAAAATTTTATTCCATCTGGTAGAGAATTACCATCTAAATATATCTTATATTTTAAAGACATTTCATTGGCCATCAAGTCTAATACAATATCAAAATTACCACTACTACCTGGGGCAATATATCCAGCTGCTACTTCAGGGTTATCATCTACTCTACTATACTCAGTTTCTTGATCAATTTCAATATTTAGGTTAGTCTCTAGGGGTTCATTTAATGGTACTTCCTGTTTCTGCCAATCATTTACTTGAATCTGCCATGATCCAGATTCTACTTGCTTTGTTTGGCTATTCATTTTATTATAGACAAAACTACCTACGATCAGAGCTATAATTAAAATGATAATACAAATAATTAGATTTATTTTCGCTTTGTTATTTTTCATCTATATTCCTTTCCCTCTTGATTATTTTTATTTATATTTTTATTATACCATGAACTTTTCTTGGAATAAAATATTTTCGATACTTTTTCTTTATTCGCGGTCTTTTATTTTTTCTTGATATTTTGTTTTTTTAAACAGTTTTTATTTATTTTTTATTTGACTACTTTTTTAATCACTATTTTGATATTCCTGTAATCTTCTATATTTTGCTTCTTTGAATCGCTATTTATTATTTCTTTTCACTATCTATCTTTTATTTCTTTATACTTGACTTTCCTTATACTTCAAGTCTACAATTTTTATATCTTATAATAATAGAAACTAGCTAATCAATACTAAAAAACTATCGGAAGGAAAATATTTTATGGAAAAATTTTATTATTCTACGTCAGAATCGGTTACTATTGGACATCCTGATAAATTATGTGATCAAATTGCGGATGCTATTTTGGATGCATATATAAAAGAAGATCCTCACTCTCATGTAGCAATTGAAGTAGCTGTTCATTTTGCTGGTGTTATCGTAATGGGAGAGATTTCTAGTCAAGCAGAAATTGAAATGGAGGATATTGTCAGAAATACCATTATCGAAGCTGGTTATGATCGAGATGAATTAGGATTTAATGGACATCATTGTCCTATTCAGTTTTTTGTTCATCAACAATCTGCGGATATTTTGCTTGGCTTAGATCAACAAGACTTAGGTGCTGGTGATCAAGGAGTTATGGTTGGCTATGCTACCAATGAAACTGAAGAGGGATTACCACTATCTTTTATTTTCGCTCATCAAATGACAGAAAAGTTAGAAGATTTACGTAAGAGAGAGATACTTCCTTTTTTAAGACCAGATGGTAAAGCACAAATTACTCTTCTTTATTGTAATCATGTCCCTATTCGAGCAACTAGTATTATTATAGCCTGTCAACACGATGAGAGTGTTTCTACTCAAGAGTTACGAAAAAGAATCGAAGAAGAAGTAATTCAAAGTGTTATTCCAAAAAATTTAATTACAGAAGAAACGGAAATTTTGATTAATGCAACAGGGCGTTTCGTACTAGGAGGTCCTATTGCAGATAGCGGATTGACAGGAAGAAAACTAATGGTCGATACTTATGGGTGTAGTGCTCATCATGGAGGAGGTAGTTTCAGTGGTAAGGACTGTACCAAAGTAGATCGAACAGCAAGTTATTATGCTAGATATGTGGCTAAACACATTGTTAAAAGTGGTCTAGCAGATAAAATAGAAATACAAGTATCTTATGCGATTGGCCAGGCACATCCTACTTCATTTAACATCGATACTTTTGGAACCAATCATGTACCAGAAGAGAAAATTAAAGAAATTATTCACTCTTGTTTCGATTTTCGACCTGCTAATATGATACAGGAACTACAATTAGAAAGGCCTATTTATTTGGCTACTAGTAGACATGGACATTTTGGAAATATAGAATTTACTTGGGAGAAATTGAATAAGTTAGAAACTGTCAAGTCATTAATTTCCCATTAGTTTATTCGTCTCAATGAATTAAAGTATGTTATAATGTTGAAGAAGGAAGGAGTATGAAATGAAAAAAGAAAAAGATAATGAAAATGAAACAAAAGAAAAGAAAAAAAGAAAAAAACTAAAACTTAAGTTTAATATAGATAAAATTTTATGTGTGATTTTATTATTACTCTCTATAGCTGTTTGTGGCTTATTATTTGGTTTAGATATATTACCAAGTAAATATTTATTTATTGTACTTGGAGTAGAAGCAGTTGCGAATATTTTATTTATTTTACTTTGCTTTTTATGGAAGATTCCTAAAAAAGGAAAGATCGCTCTTCGTGTTTTGATGATTATATGTGCGATTATTTCCATTGTAGGTATTTATTATCTGAGCATTACTTATGGATTTGTCAGTAACATATCGGCAAGTAAATATAAAACTGAGAATTACTCAGTACTAGTTTTGGATGACAGTCACTATCAAGAGATTGGTGATCTAGAAGATAGTGATGTTGGATATTATGTTAATAAAGCAACTTCTTATCAACAAGCAAATGAAATTCTGTTAGAGAAAGTTTCTCTTTCATACGTGGAGTATTTGGAACCTTTTACTTTGGGTAACGCATTACTCGATGAAGAGGTTGATGCTATTGTTATTGAAAACTCTTATCGAGAAATAGTCGAAGAACAAATTGAGGATTTTGCTAATTCTACTAGAGTAATCTATACATTTTCTGTAGAAGTTAAATCTAATATTACAACTAAGGATACTGAAGTAACCGAAGAGCCATTTAGTATTTTTATTAGTGGTATTGATAGTTTTGGTAAGATCACTTCTGTATCTAGGGGCGATGTCAACATGGTAGTAACGGTAAACCCTAATACTCATCAAGTTTTACTTACTTCAATTCCAAGAGATTATTATGTAACATTAAATGGTATCGGACAAAAAGATAAATTAACTCATGCTGGTATCTACGGAATAGATACTACAATTAGGACTGTTGAAGATTTACTGGATATGGAAATTAATTATTATATTAAAGTGAATTTTACTTCTTTAATTGACTTGGTGGATGCCTTAGGAGGAGTTGAAGTTTATTCTGAATATACTTTTACTACAACAGAAAATTATTCTACTTCTAAGCGTTATCGATTCAAAAAGGGATATAATCAGGTAAACGGAGAACAAGCGTTAGCTTTCGTACGTGAGAGAAAAGCTTTTGCTTCTGGAGATAATCAACGTGTAAAGAACCAACAAGCCTTATTAACTGCTATTATCAATAAAGCTTGTACCGAAGCAATCATTACAAACTATAGTAGTATTTTGGCTTCATTAGAGGGTGAATTCGATACTAATATGCCTTCTAAAAAGATTACTAATTTGATAAAAATGCAAATCGATAAGATGCCAAAATGGACAATTTCTTCTAACTCTTTGACGGGAAGTAATGCAAGTAGAACTACATATAGTTATGGTAGTCAAAAATTATATGTTATGATCCCATCTCAAAGTAGTGTTGATTATGCTTCAAGATGGATTCAAAGTGTGTTAGATGGTAAGACTTTTGATGAGACCTATGTAGAAAATGATGGCGATGCTTCTGATGTAATTACGACAGAACCTGATAATCCATCTAATGGAAATAGTTCTTCTGATGATCAAACCAACAATGGCGAGTCGAATAGTGATGAAGTTATTCCAACTCCGACACCTACGCCTACTCCTACACCGACACCAACACCTCCTTCTACTGATGATCCTTCTTCTGGTACTGGAGAAGGAGATGGTTCTGAAGATGGCAATGAAGAAACGGATAATCCTGGTGATGGGGATGGAGAAACAAATCCACCAGAGCCTACACCAACACCAACGCCTACCCCTACCCCGACACCAACACCTACTCCTACACCAACGCCTACTCCTACACCAACGACACCACCTACGGATAGTCCTATTTTATCTGAATAATACAAATGACGAAGGAAAAAATCCTTCGTTTTTTTTCATACAAAAAGAAGTTAGAAAATCTCTAACTCCTTATTTTGATTTTGGTAATGAAGAAGTTAATTTAGCTAAATCTCCCTTGGGAAAAATAATTTTTACCTCGGTATAATTCTGATATTCTGAAGTGATCTCTAATTGTAAATTTAATTTATCGCAAAGTTTTTTACACAAGTATAATCCCATCCCTGTTGCGTACTCTTTTTTCCGATCTCCTCCGGTAAACCCTTTTTCTAATACCCTGGGTAAATCAGAAGGTAAAATACCAATTCCATTGTCCCAGATGATCAACTCTACTTGATACTTATTTTCTTTCGTAAATATTTCAATTATATTGGGACTAATTTTAGGATTTCGATATTTAATACTATTCTGTAAAATTTGACTAAAGATAAAATCTAGCCATTTCCAGTCACAATAGATACTTCTTTTTACGTCATGAATTTTTAATTGAATTTTGTTTTCTAATAAGGTAGGCCTATATTCCATTAATAGATGATGAATTAATTCCTCTAGATCTAATTGTCTAATAAAATAGTCTCTTTCTACCGTTTCACTTCTCGCATAGTAAAGAACTTGTTCTACTAGATTATCTATTCGTTTTACTTCTCTTTTCATCTGTTTATCTTGTTTATTTTCAGAATATAGGGCAAGAGAGGCAATTGGGGTTTTAATCTCATGCGCAAAACTCTCTATATATTCTTGATATTCTCTACTTTTCTTTTCAATATCGCTTATCTTATCATTCATATCTTTACATGCTTTCTTTAACGCATAATAATACGCACGATCACTTATTTTATTGGGTTTTTCAATAATATCGGTAATTAAATATTTTTCGTTTAAAGAATCCACGAGGTGAATGACTTCATTATATTTTTTCTTCGATAGTTGGTATTCAATGACTAAATAACCAAACATAATTCCTAGATACAAAATGATTAAAACAAGGATAAATATTAAAGGTATTTGTAAAAAGAACAAATAGATCGATAGAAGAAACAATAAACTGATATTTGCTAATAAGAATATAATTTTTTCTTCTAAAAAACGTGAAAATTTCATATTTGATACCCTTTTCCTCGTATTGTTTGAATAAAGTTATCAAGTCCAATTTCTTTTAATTTTTTTCGTAAACGATTCATGTTGACAATCAAAATATTCTCATCTAAATAGCATTTATCATTCCACAAGTATTCAATTAATTCATCCTTAGTGACTAAGCGATTGGCATTTTGAAACAAATAGTAAATGATCTTTCGTTCGTTTCGTGTCAATTCTACATTTTTATCTTGATAACTAAGTAAGGATGTCGACATGTCATAAACAACATCTTTTACTTTTAGGATTTGGTTATTTAAAGTGTCTTTTTTCTTAGTTGCTCGTTTTATTTTCTCTAATAATAAGGATACATGATACGGTTTAGTAATAAAATCGTCTCCTCCAGATAAAATACTTTTTAATTCATCTTCAGGGCGATTAGAACTTGTTACAAAAATAATCGGGATGTCTAATTCTTTTTTTATCTTTTGACATATTTCAAAACCATTTTGATTAGGTAGAGTTATATCTAACAATAATAACTGATAATCTCCTTGATAGATATTTTCTAATGGATGTTTGAAATCTGTGATACAACTTACTTGATAATTATTTTTTCTTAGTAATGTTGTTAATTCTTCACGGATATTTTCGTCATCTTCAATAATTAGTATATTTATCATGTTCTTCCCATCTTTCATTTTTTATATTATATCATGCTTTTATTGTTCAATTTGTTCAATTTTTATGTTTAATCTTATTTTCTTTATTTTGTGCATTAGCTACTGTCTTAATTTCACTTTTCTTATCAAATTCCATTTATTTATTCTTTTTCTATCTATTTCTTTTTCTTATACCCAATTATTAAATCAATACGATTAATTACTCTTTTATTTTTTCGTTAATATTTTTCTTAAAGCCAAAATAAGTCGCTATATAGTAGATAAGATAGATAAATAGGAAGAGGAAAATATTGAATATGACATAACCTAAAATACTGTAGTCACTTTTCATGAAGGCATCAAACATATAAGATAACGAATAGGCTGTACTGATGCTGATGATTAATGGATAAATAATAGGTGCTATAAAAAAGAATAGAAGTTGCTTAGCTAAAGTTTTATAGATTTGATGGGCATCCATTCCTAATTTATGTAGAGTAACATAGCGATAACAATATTTGGTACTATCACTTAAACTTTGAATAGAAAGAATCGTTCCTACTACTGCTATGAAGATGAAAGCAAGATACATTAAAGAAAATGTAGTAATCGTTAACATACTTCTATTTTCGCTTTCTACTTCACCTTTTACGGTTACTTGTTGAATCGATATCATTGTTTGATAAGTTTCTCTATCTTCTACATAGACCTTAGCTGGAAACTTTTTACGCATTTTTTCAGCAAATTCTTCGGTTGTTTCTTCTTTGGTATCGATTGCTGTTATTTGATTAACAATTTCAAAATTGTCGGTTATTACCTGATCTGGAACTACAACAATATAGCTACTCCCTCTACTCCAAGCTGTCGTATAATTTCTAGAAGTCATTCCTTTATTATGAAGAGTATACTCTCCAACTTGAATCGTTTGATGAGTTTGAAGATAGGTTTTTAATTCCTCTTCTACATCTCGAAAAGTATGGATAAAGTATTCGCCATCTTTTAAAGTAATCTCTTTTAGACCTCTCATTTTTAATAGTTGATTATAGTCAGATAACTTTAAATAACAATCATATGGCTGATAACCTACTAATCCATTAGAGATATACTTTCTAATTGGAGTTTCCCTATTGGTATATACATTATAAGTAAGTTTTTCATTAATCGTATAATATTCGTTTACGAAATCTATGTATTGTTTAAGTGGTGGGCTATCATTACCGATTTCTGTTTCGGTTTCACTGTAAATATTATAAATCATGATATCGTATGGTGCCTGATTCTCTGTTTGGGTTTGAAAAACTCCATAAAACATGTTAGATACATTTAAAGAGACCCAAGTTAAAGTGACTAATAAGGATATCGTTCCTAAAGTAAATCCCATCGTCTTAATTTTTGATGAGAATTGGCGAATAATAATCAAATTATCCCCATGATATTTTATTTTTTTCCTCTTCATTAGTACCGTGAGTAAAAAATCAGAAATAGTTAAAGTTACTCCATAAATACTAATGATAATTAAAACTAAGCTGATGATAAGATGTAATCCAGATGGAGTACTACTATCTTCCATGATGTTTTTTATTGTATTGTGAAAAAGAAGCAAAGCCCCAATCCCACAAAGAAGAGAAAATATAAATATAATCGGATTAAGTCGTGAAATGTGATTAGCCTTTTTTTCATTTGTTTTATCTAAATACAGGAGATCTCGTATTTTCATTTTCTTTATTTTTCGCCTAGTTTTCCACAGACTAAATAGATAGATTAGACAGAAGTAAAACAAGGTAAGTAAGATAGGTTCACTCCCAAATGAAAAATTTATTTGATACGGTAATTGAAAAATATTCATAATGATCAATGTCATCAATTGAGATAAAATTATTCCAATGAAGAAAGAAATAATAAGAGAGAATACACCTAGGATAATATTTTCTAATAAAAAGAGCTTTATAATTTGTTTTTTCTTAATTCCTAGTATCATATAGGTAGCAAATTCTTTGCTCCTCTTTTGTAACATGAATTTCATTGTATAGTAAATTAGCCAACCTACTACTAAAATAACAATGATACTAACTATAATAATACACATTTGGAAACTGTTCATAATACTAGATAGTTCCAAAATATCTTTGGAAAATATAATTAAGTTGAATGAGAAAATAAGAGAAAAAGCTAAAGTGACTGTAATTAAGTAGATGATATAGTCGCGAATACTTCGTTTGGCATTACGAAAAGCAAGTTTATTTAACATCACCAACATCTCCTCCTAGTAAGGTTAACACATCTAGAATTTCATTAAAAAATTCCTTGCGACTCTTTTTACCCCCGGTGAATCTCATTAAATATTCTTCCATCTTTTAGGAAGAGGACTCGTTTACAGAAGCTTGCGCTAAAAGGATCATGGGTTACCATAAGAATTGTTGCTGATAGCTTTTCATTCATTTCGCTCATTGTTTCTAATAATCGTCTAGAGCTTTTTGAATCTAAGGCACCGGTTGGTTCATCCGCTAGGATTAATTGTGGCTCATTGATTAGTGCTCTCGCACAGGCACAGCGTTGTTTTTGGCCACCTGAAACCTCATAAGGAAATTTCTCTAAGATATCTTCTATTCCTAATTTTTTAGCAATTTCCAAGATTTTCGGATCAATTTGATTAGGATCATCTCCGTTGATGATTAAAGATAGTGCAATGTTTTCTTCAATAGTCAGTGTATCTAGTAAGTTAAAATCTTGGAATATGAAACCTAAATTTTCTTTTCGAAAATCAGCTAGTTCTGACTCCTTTAGCTCTGTAATATCGATATCATCTAAATAAATATTCCCACTAGTTACGGTATCAATCGTAGAAATACAGTTTAATAAGGTAGTTTTTCCACTTCCACTAGCTTCCATAATGGCAACGAACTCACCATCTCCAACAGAAAAAGTAATTCCATTTACTGCCTTGGTGATATTGGTCTTATTTCCATAGAACTTCTTTACGTTATTGATTTTTAATATCTCGTTCATGTGTTTTGTTTCTCCTTTTTCAGTTTATATTTAAATTATATCAGAGCAAGGTCAGGTTCTATATTACAGTTTTGTTAGGAAATTTTTGGATTCTAATTAAAAAGAATAATGTAACGATATGTTTTGAATGTTATTTTAGGATGAACTTGTTATTATATGTATTTTTATTTAAAGAAAAAAGATAACTAATTTTAATAAATAGCTATCTTTATTAATGAGGTGTTGTCTGATAAATAAAATGATATTTTTGATATTTGATACTTTACTTGTTTATAATACCTTTTGAGATGATATAGAGTTAAAACTCTTTGTCCTGGTGCTAACATATTGACTTTATTACTAATAGTTTAAGTTTGTATACTTTGTAAACCAAATTTGCTGAAATATATCACCATGTATCTTCTATAATTATTCTTCTTATTCTATCATATCCTCTTTTTAGTCATACGGACACTTCCTATAAGGAATTTAACAAAAGATAAAAGTAAGCATATGTATTTATCTTACAATTTCATTATTTAGCTCTTATTTTTTGTTATTTCTTCCCAGTTCTCATCCAAAGCTATTACTCTAAAAAAATTTTTTTAAAACTTCTTAATTGTTTTTAGCATTTGATATCACCTTAGCAAAAGAATATCATTAATTTTTCTATTTAACAACCCTATTATCAGTCAAAGGTGTAGTTAGTTGGTTGAAATGTTACATATGGTTTTAATACCATTTAAAATAACATGGATCTAAAACTTCCATAACACCGATTGTATTTAGTTCATCGTTTTAATACCATTTAAGATGACATAGATCTAAAACTAGGGATCTCGTTATCAAAAAACTAAATATGTTTTACTATCATTTAAGATGACATAGATCTAAAACGGACTACTGTAATTTGGAGCATCTAATACTGTTTTACTACCATTTATAATGACATAGATCTAAAACAATAGGAGAGAATATATGACTAAAAAACAAGTTTTAATACCATTTAAAATAACATAGATCTAAAACTTTAGGTTTTGGTTAGGTTTTGGCACACTAGTTTTAATACCATTTAAAATAACATAGATCTAAAACTTTAGGTTTTGGTTAGGTTTTGGCACACTAGTTTTAATACCATTTAATATGACATAGATCTAAAACTCTTAATGTAGCTAGGAGTGAGAAAGGCTAGTTTTAATACCATTTAAGATGACATAGATCTAAAACTATGACAAATAATTCATACTTCGACGGTGGGTTTTAATACCATTTAAGATGACATAGAGAGTTAAAATAAAGTTTTGGTGAAAACCATAACCTAAATATCACTTTCAAGTGAAGACTGCTTAGGCAGTTTTTTTATTTTCTCTATATGTTTTCTATTCTTATTACAGTTTTTTTAGTTAAGTTAATATTTTATAAACTTTCTTTAACAATAAAAGGGCCATACAAAAACTTTACAATCCTAAAGTTTGTACTAGCCCTTTATTCTTTTTCTGCATCATCTTTGATTTCATTATAACAACAAATGGATAATATTACCAATAATTTTTAGTGTATATTGAAGAAAGTGAATTATCATTAGAAAAAGACATTGATAGAGTCAATGCCTTTTCTCTTATAATTTGTTATGTAATTTCAATAATTCTATCAACATTTTATCACGATATTCTGCTAGTGATGCATCATCATTACCGATCTCTTTAGGTCTGTTTTTTAGAGATTCTTCAACACCTTTTCTAGCAACTTCTGGAAATTCAGGTGGAAAATCTTTAAAATCAGCCATATCGTGAAGCCATAAACTAATCGAAGGATTTAAGTGTTTCATTAAGCCATCTATGTGTCCTTGGCCACCACCTAATTCAAAAACTAAACTAGGTCCCATAATCGCCCATCTTAATCCAGGTCCATAAGTAACCGCTTTATCAGCATCCTCGATTGTACAAACTCCATTCATTACTAGGCTACAGACTTCTCTATACAAAGCCATTTGAATACGATTACAAATAAATCCTAACGCCTCTTTTTGTAATACAACAGGTTCTTTATCGATTAATTGATAAAATTCTTTAGCCGTTTCAAGAACTTTCTCACTAGTCTTTTCTCCCTTAGTTAATTCGACAAGTGGAATTAAATGTGGTGGATTGTAAGGATGTGCTCCTATGAATCTTTCTGGATGCTTGGCATTTTTTGCTATTTCTGTAATTAATAATCCTGATGTTGAAGAAGAAATAATTGTTTCACTTGAAGTATATTTTTCCATTTCTTCAACCATTTTTTGTTTGATTTCATAACTTTCTGGTCCAGATTCAGTAATAAATTCTACATCTTTAACAGCTTCTTCCATAGAAGTAGTATAATTTATTCTACCCTCAATCTCAGCCATTTCCTTATCGTCTACTACACCATTTTTCTTTAAATTGATTAGACTTTCATGAATTCTTTGCTTAGCTAAATCTAATTTTTCTTCCGTTAAATCATAAGCATTAACGGATAATCCTTTTAGCGAATAATATAGAGCCCAGCTGTAACCGATAACGCCAGAGCCTACACACGCAATCTTTTTGATATCTTTTGCTTCCATATTCTACCTCCACTATCATTGTAGTTCTCTCACTAAAATAGCGCAATAGATAAGCTTACTTTAGTATATTAAGAGTGTCCAATTTGCGTTAAATTAGTAGTAATTGAGCTCTTAATACAATAGGAAAATAGGCAACGATTATTAAAACAAACATACAATACTTTGAGGAGGAATATTGTATGGATTATAGAATAGTTGTGGATGCTGGACATGGTGGCGATGATCCAGGTGCAGTAAGTGGAGGACTAAAAGAAAAGGACTTTACTTTAGAAGCAGCTAATTATATGTATAATCGATTTAAAGAATTAGGTGTACCCGTTGCGATTACTAGAGATAGTGATGTCACTTTAAGTAGACAACAACGATTAAATACCATGAATAATTCTTTTGGCACTGATCCTAAAGTAATTATTTTATCTAATCACATTAATTCAGGAGGTGGGGAAGGCGCTGAAATTATTTATCCCCTACGCAGTTCTTCTACTTTGCCACGACAAATACTAGAAGAAATTGGTTCAGAAGGGCAACCTACTAGGACATATTATCAAAGAAGATTACCAGAAGATCCTTCTAAAGACTATTATTATATTATGAGGGAAACACCTGATACGACTTCGCTACTTATCGAATACGGATTTATCGACAATGCTAACGATGTTAAAAGATTACAAAACAATCTCTTAGATTATGTAGAAGCTGTAGTTAGAGCAGTTACTAGGTATATTGGGGTTCCTTATGTAGCTCCTGATGGAATCTCAGAGGAAACTTATGTTGTTCAAAGAGGAGATAGCCTATATAGTATCGCTCAAAAATTTGGGACAACAGTAGATCAATTAAAGAAATGGAATAATTTGACTAGCAATACCTTACAAATTGGTCAAGTGTTAATCGTTTCAGAAAAAGCAGAAACTCCACCATCTAATGAAAATTATATTAATTATACGGTAAAAAGTGGGGATACCCTTTATAAGATAGCTAATCAATTTAACACTTCTGTTCAACGATTAATGGAGTTAAATGATTTAGGAACTACTGTTTTAACTATAGGTCAAACATTACGAATTCCAACATCTGGTTCTTCTACTACGAATACTTATACTGTTAAAAGTGGCGATAGTTTATGGAAGATTGCTAATCAATTCGGAGTTAGTGTCGATGATTTGATCAATGCGAATAATCTAACTTCTACTGTATTACAAGTGGGACAACAACTCATTATACCCGGCCAAGGATCTTCTACACCGCCAACAGGAGGAAATACGACAACTACTTATACTGTAAAAAGTGGAGATAGTTTGTGGTCGATTGCCAATCGATATAACACAACAGTAGCCGAACTTAGGCGATTAAATAATCTGACTAGTGATGTATTACAAATCGGGCAAGTTCTTAGAATTCCAAGTTCTTCAACTTCTAATACGACAACTTATACTGTAAAAAACGGCGATAGTTTGTGGTCAATTGCTAATCGGTATAACACAACAGTAGCCGAACTTAGACGGTTGAATAATCTAACTAGTGATGTGTTACAAATTGGTCAACAATTAGTGATTCCCCAATAATTAGAAAAAACTATAGAACATGAAACTTTAAGTTTCCCTCTATAGTTTTTCTATGAGATAAAAAATAAATAATGAATATGACGATCTTATGAGACAATTACAATATGTTGTGATTAACGGATTTGTGGGCAAACACCAGGATCAGGTTGATAAAAGCAGTGTCCTTTGTATCTCCCCGCTAGTTCTTGTTCATACCAAAAATCAACACAATCAGCATCTCCACTAGGGGCATAAAACCATAACGCATTAGTAGCTGGATGATAATACTCTCCCCTTAGTACACGTTCAGCTAGATTTTTTTCTAATGTAGTTGCCGTCGAGAAAAACAGATTACTATTTACTCCCGCAAACCCCCCAGGCTATTTGAAGTTAGTCCAACAACGGAATATGAATAATTGTAAATATTTAAAGATCAAATTAAATAAAACTTT
>CALVVF010000021.1 GCA_944363785.1 uncultured Bacilli bacterium | reverse complement strand
TACTCTGCAGAATACCTAATAACAGTTTACTATTTCAAAGAACAACTTATTTTATAGTCTTCATTGACTTACTTTAAATTCAAAAAAATTCTTAATTTTGAACTCATTTTGCGTGTTTTAATTTAATTATGTTTTTTCAACCTTATCCTGTATAATTTGCTGTACTTCAGTTTCTTCTAATTCATAAATATCTCTAACCGCATTAGCATTTCTAAATGGGAAATATCTTCCAACACGAACAGAGTTAGCTTTAATTCTCTCGGCAAACATTAAAATATCCGCTAGTTCACTTACATTTTGTTTTGTCATAACGATACTTATTCTCACATTTAATCCATATTCTACAGCCTTCTTAGTATTAATTAGTGCTTGATTTAAAAAATCTTTTCCCCTCATTAATTTATATGTATCTGAATTAAGAGAAGGTATACTAATATCAAAACATTGAATTCTTTCTTTTAAAAATTGCCACATATCTTCACTAATTTCACATGCACCACTAGTCGATAAAGAAATATAAGGTTCCCTACCATTTTCTTGATATTTATCGATAAGCATTTGTATTTTTTCTTTTAACAATGGATCCAATAATGGTTCCCCTCCTCCAATTACAACTCTCTCTGGATGGAGCTTTCCAATAAAATTAATTATTGCTTGATAATTGTCCTGAATTAATGTCCCGTTATCACTTGAAATACAATATGGACAAGCTAAATTACATTTACTAGTACTTTCATAACAAATATTTTTCATATTCTAAATCTCCTGATAATACTTACTATTGTCATACAACATCTAAAAAGATAAATTCAATATTTTATAACTATTTTTTTATTCTTCTTGTTATTTTTTTTACTAAAGATACTGGCTTACTATATAACATATCATCTATTCTATCATCTAACCTTTGTCTTGCTTCCTCTGATGTAAGACCTGCTTCAATAACCGTCCCACCATCAATCATAACTTTTTCACCTTTTTTAACTTTTACAAATGTAGAATGTACTCCACTACCTACCATGATCAAAACATCTTCTTCACTTTTTGTTTTAGTATTTTTTCTATGGCTTTGAATTAATTTGTATTGTTCATCATAATCAAATTGAACAAATTCTTCATAAGAAATACCCAATTCTTTCTCTATTGATTCTTTTACACATTCTACACAAGTTAAATTATATATAAATTCAGCATCTTGATTTGAAATAATATTATCACTTTTTCCACATATTTCATTTTCTTTTAACATGATAAATCTCCACCCTACCTGTTAAGCACTTACTATTATACATCATTTTTAATTAAATCTACACTTTTAATTAAACTACCATTTCAAAATCATCCTTTCCTTATCATCATGTTTTTTACTAAAATTATACGATAATACGTGTTATAATATTTGTATCAAAGGAGGATTATTATGGCTAAAGAAAGTTTAAAAGAAATTTTATTAGATAGTAAGCCAGGAAATTATGATAAAATTATGAATCTCTCTATAACTCAAGATGATATTAAAGATTTTAATGATCTTTACTGTGAATTAGTTTCTTTAGAAAATGAATATCAGCAAATGATTTTAGGAAGAAAAGAAGTAGCTAAGGACTTAGTAAAAAAATTAGAATTATTAAAAAGGATGAGTGAATTAATCGCAAGGGGCATAGAAATACGAAAAGAACATTATGAACATTTTACAAGAGATTTAAAAAATACAGATATCGATGAATATTATAAAGTTCTCGAAATTTTAAAACAATTGGCAAGTAATGACGCAGTACAATATGAAATTAAAACTATTAGATATCCAGCATATGATAGTAGTGAACGCCATGGATATCGTACGACTGATGAATATACTGGAGAAATTACTATACTTGCTGAAAAAGAAGCATTATCAAAATTTGATTGTTCTAAAAAAATGCCATATTTAACACAAGAAATGTTAGTAGAGATTTATCAACAAGGTTTTTCTATGATTTTAGTAGGAAATGATGAATATATGACTGAACGATTAAATTTAACAAATAAACAAACTTTAGGAAGTTATCATCCAATTGTCTTTTATTTGCAAGATGATGAACTATCTAATGCTACTGAAGCATTTATGCGTTTTATCGAAGAAAATGGGACGGATTTAAATCAAATAGCAACATGTGATTTAGTATATACAATAAAATCGAAATATCAAAAACAAAACAAAAGAAAAGAATTAGTTTAAAAATGATCATAAATTGTGATTAAATATATTTAATGAGTGATAATTATAACACGTATAATGTTATTAGGAGGTTTAACCATGAAAATTGAAGAGTTAAGAAAAGCTAGTATATCCAATTTAATTTTAATTATCTTAAACGATAAAAATAGCGATATAGTAAGAAAATGTGCTGAAGTTGAATTAAGAAAAAGAATAAAAAATGTAGGATGGAAATTTGATGATTTACTCCACTTTGATGATAAAGTAATCCAAAAAAGAGGTTTAGATATTGATCAATATTTAATTTCTCCAAATGTGAATATGCAACAACTTATGGAAACCTATTTTACATATGCCTGGAAAACAAATGGCGATTCCAATTATTTATTGTTTAGCGAAAAACATTTATGTAATGAAGCAGATTTTGGGGACCCTTTCTTTACTAAAGTTTGTACTAAAGAAATAGAAAATTTGGATAAAAGAATAAAAACATCAAGTACTGAATCGCAAAAAGAAGTTCTACTATCTATTGAGCAAATGTTAGAAGAAAGAAATCAATCATTTAAGCAATCAAAACAAGAAATATTAATAAAATCCCCAGTAGACATACTTTGCCATAACGATGCCATGGATCAATTAGATGATGATACCTTCCATGAATTTTTATATAATTATAGTGATAAAGAAATGTATAAAATGTTAAGTACTAGATTAGGTAGACTAAAAGGTGTAATTTTAGATGCTTTAAATGATACTATATATGACCCAGATATAGTTCAATATTTATGTGGATTGATTTTTGTAAGAAGAGATAGTTCAAAACTTTCCTCTCAAAAAGAACAGCTACTTCATCAATTAAGAAACAATTTTGAAGTGGATTATGAAACTGAACAAATACAAAAAGTGTTACAACGAAGAAAATAATGATCTTCAAAATAAAAAAAAGAAATTAACCTTCACTAAACTAATTTCTTTTTTTAGTGTTAATAACTTTTAACATCACGGCCATTCCATTTATTAAATTCAGGAGTCAATGATAGTCTTTTAGCTCTACTTTCTTTTCTCTCATCGCTTACTTTAGTATCTCTTATATGAAGAAGGGCAACACCAAAATATTTTATTGCCGTTTCATCATCAATATCGGGATGTGCTTCTTTTATCTTTGAATATATCGCTTTTGCTAAGTCTAAATCACATAATAAATGAGTATCAATTCCCTCTTTATAAGATTGGTTTCTTAAAAAGTCATACATTATTCTTTGATCAAAGGTTAATATATGATAACCTTCTTCCTCCAACTGAAAAACTCTTTTATCTAAACCACATTTTATACATTCACAATAATTATATGAGCGTCCTTCCCAAGGATCATAATCACGCAATGTATTAACCCAAATGTGGTTACAAGATGAATATTCTTGAAACTTTATTTGCTTATATAAATCTTTTTGTTGATTAGCTAAATTGTCATTCTGACCACATAATTCAAAATACTTTTTTACTGTTTCATCATTTGCTAAAATATTAATCTGCTTTATAAGTGTTTCTCTTTCTGCTACGATTTTTTCATATTTTACTAATTTTTTCTCCCTACCATTCTCTATATTATTTTCTGGATTAATTAGCTTTAATCCATTTTTATTAAAATCATCGAATGTTAATGACAGCAATGAATTTGTTCCTAAATCAAAATATAACCCATCAACATTGTACTGCATTGATGAAAATAAATCTTCTGCTAACCATAAATCTACTTCGGTATCACCATAAATAAACTTATACCCACCAAATCTATTTCGTTTAAAATCAATATTATAGGCTTTAAATACCTTTAGTACCCACTCTAATTGTTCTTTACCTAAAACAACAAAATCCATATCTTTAGGCTTTTTTGCATAGATTAAACATCTAATAGATCCACCTACTAAATAAATAGGAGCTAATTTAGCAATTGTATATGCTAGATAAAAATGATTACTGATATAATTTTGTAATCTCATTGTTAAACTTAAATCATATGTAAATTCATCTAAATATTCATTATATTTAATGTCTATATTCATTCGATTCCCTCTTTTTTTATAGTAGAATATAAATTTTATGGGTATTATACCATATTGTCCTGTTATGCTGAAATATTTAACCCTTAGATTTTTTTTATTAAATAAAAAATCAGTCCTATTTCAGACTGAAGTATATAATGAAGTTTGAATATTCAAACAATTTTACTAATGGTGGGTGATATAGGACTCGAACCTATGACCTCTTGCACGTCAAGCAAGCACTCTAACCAACTGAGCTAATCACCCATATGGTGTGAAGAAGGAGACTTGAACTCCCACAGCCATAAGGCCACTACCCCCTCAAAGTAGCGCGTCTACCATTCCGCCATCCTCACAGATAAATTTATTATATCGTATTTCTCTCATTATGAAAATACTAAAATAATAAATTTATCATTCACTATACTGACTAGTAATCCCAAAATAGGCTTCTAAAGTAATCCAGTTTCCACCATTATATAACTTTTTAGCTAACTCTTCTCCAACATAACGAAAATGCCATGGTTCATAAACATAACCTGTTTCATTAGTTTTACCTTTAGGATAACGCAAAATAAAACCATATTGGTAAGCATGTTCATTTAACCATTTACCCTCTTTCGTATTCGCAAAAGAAGATTCTAAGCTATTCAAATCAAAAGCCAATCCACTTTGATGTTCAGAATGACCTGGACGTGCGGAATAAGTATCCGCTTCGCTCTTCCCATCACGTTGAACATAATTATGATAAATCGTATTCTGACGATCATAAGAACGATAACCACTAATAATAGAAAGGTTTACACCCTCTTTACTAGCCGCTTCTTTCATTCTATTAAAAGAAGCCATAACCTCATCTGTTAGTCCATTTCCATAATTAGACGGTAAAGAATAACTCTTATTAACCACTAACACTCCGTCGATATAAGTAACTCCATTTTCAACCACTATAGAATATCCATTTTCTGTTTTCATAGTATTATCTTCCTCCACGATCAAAGTAAACTTATCCTTAGTCTCATTTCCCGATGAATCACGAGCCACATAATATAATTCATACTCCCCTTCTTGATCAAAAGAATATTCCCCGACTACTGAAATTTCAACTTCTAAATCAAAATTATCAGAAGCACTTACCTTTTCCAATAAATCGATAGAAGTACCTACAGTTGTAGATAACTCTTTAGAAAAAGAAAGAACTGGAGCTGTATAATCACCAATAGAAAGTTCAAAAGAACTAGTCTTAACATGACCAAAAGAATTTTTAAATTCAACTTCTACTTTTTCCTTTCCAAGATGAGAAGTATCTATTAAAGTATCTCCATTTAAAAGATCACATTTAGAACAAGAAACAATATCTGAAAGTTTTACTTGTTGATTAACTTCTAACTTTTGAACATCTAGCTGAACATTTCCTTGAGAAAAATATAAAATAATTCCAAAAACAATAACAACAAGAATCACAAATAAACCAATAATTAAAACTATTAACTTTTTTCGTACTTTTCTCTTTTTCATAACTACCCTCTAGGATAATTATACCACCAATAAAATTCATTGACTACTAAAACAATTTTTACTTAACAATAGTAAAATCCAAAAAAACTCACTTTCAAATATGATTTTTAGTTTTCATTTACTCTTTTAGCAATTACTAAATGCAGTTTATAAATTAGTATAATTATTGCCACACTATAATCCTTAAGGACAATTTAATTTACAAGTATTATTCATTGTAACTTTCCCAATTAATTCCACACTTATTTTATACAATTTTCAAGTTCTGATAATTTGATTTTTTTGACTAAATTTTAAACATATATTTCATTTGAAGAATTAAAAACAAGAAAGATTACATTAATGATAATAATTTAAAGAAGTCCGATATAGTTTAAATTTGTCTCATTAATCCTTCTAATACTACTATTTATAATAGTTAGAGTAATATTACAAAAATCATAGATAATCTCTAATCGCCTTTCAATTTCTTGTTTGATTACATTAATCATAGATACCAATCTTTCTGACTAAGATTTCTCTCTAAAAACAGAAAAAAATCAATCTTCGATTGATTCCTATATTAAAGGTTCGAACTTTTTGAACAGATTTTTCTAATGGTGTCGTTGAGAAAGTTATCTACAACTTTATCAAAGAAAATAGATGTTTGAATCAATCGTTAAAAAGATGTTATCAAACAATGAAAATAGTAGCAATAACTTTATACACTCTTATTTCTACTTAATGTTTTGACATTATTAAAATAATCAGATTCAATTATTTCAGAAGACGCTCCAATAGCTTCTAAATTTGAAATTATATTTTTATAATCATCTAAAGTTCCACGTCGAGCAGTATTTTCATATAATTGTTGTACATATATATTTGCCAATTCTATTTCGCCAAATATATATTCTGACATCATATATGATCTTAATTGGTATAATTCTTCATTACTTAATTGTGCAAAATGATTTCTCAATGATTTTATCAAATCTTTCAAATCTTCACGACTTATGGATTGTAGATGACACCTAGTAAATAGATTTCCCTGTTCTACTTCATTTTTGATAATTTTCAATAACTCTTCATCTTCAGCTGTTTCAATACCTAAAGCCAAAATTGAATAATATTGTACAGATAATCTATCTTCATTTTTTCTTTGTTCTAATTCGTCTTCAAATGTTTCAACATAATCTAATGGAATTCTTGACTTCAAAAATGATGTTTGATATTTTTGTACCAAATAATCAACGTCCATCATACTCATATATAACATTCCTTTTATTTGGTTATTAAAATTATTTGTAGTATCAAAAATAACCACAATGTCTCCCCCTCTTAACAAATAATTTACAACTATTATAACATACATTTGTTGTTTTTTATAAAATTTTATTTCTATTTTTCATAATGCTGAATTTTATCATTCATATTTTGTTATTTCAAAATAATTAATTCCCTAGGCATTTTGATACAAGTATTAAAATTACTTGTGGAATTTTTATAAGAAAAAAAAATCAACCATTTCTGATTGATTCCTATATTAAAGGTTCGAACTTTTCGAACAGATTTTTCTAATGGTGCCGAATGACATAGTCGAAATGTCCTCTGACCCTTACCAAGGGCCTGTTTTACCGCTAAACTAAATCGGCATAATCCTATTATACCATAATAAAAAAAGAAGTAAAACATTTTTTTATCTTACTTCGAAAATCCTTTGAAAATTTCTTTTACTCCATGTTTCTTATTTACTGATTCAGCATTATAAATCGTTCTAGAAATTACCATACTATTTTTCTTTTTAAATTCACGATTTAAATATTCATAATAGGCACCTGGAGTAATAATTCCTGTCATTTTTAACAAATCCGTTCCACTTTTTCCAATGATACTATCTGCTAGTAAACAACAATTGACTCCTAGTACAAAATAGTTTTTAAATTTCCCTTCTGAAAATTTATAAAACTGAGCATTCGTTGCCATATATAAACAACTAGCATAATCTTTAAACTTACGTTTACTAACTCTTTTATTCTTCTGTAAAGCAACTTCATACGGAGAATGCCATTCTTGTAATTGATCAAAAAGAGACTGTAGATAACGCTCAACATTTCGTTTCTGAGCATCTGTCAATCGTAATCCAAAACCAATTAACGTCTTTTTACTATGAGAAATACAAAATGGAATATAATCCTCCTTTTTCGCAGTAAAAAGCACTCCATCCCCTATCATTGTAAAAAAACGAGTAGAAGCATCATCATAATTCCCATAAGAAATCACTTTTCCATTATACCAAATATCTACATGACCTAACCGATTAAATCCATTCTTAGAAGCATGTACAAACACTTCCATATCCGGTTCTTGTTCAACCTTCTTTTCTTCATAACGAAATGGTTTATTATACTGTTCTTTATCTAAAAAATAGTTAATCTCATTCAATACTTGATAAGGAATAATCATCTCAATAAAAACAGGCATAGTAAAGCGCAATTTCCTATTTATTTTTCTCTTCATTCTAAGAGGTAAAATAGAACCAATAAAATCAAAAAAATACGTACATCCAAGCAATATGATATAAATACCTAAAAAAACTAATAAATAAGAAAGATTCTTTAATGGCGAGAACAAAAAAGGAATACCACAACCTATATAAATAATACCCGCTACAAGTTCTTTAATTCTACCATTTGCTTTTTCCTTTCTCATAATAAAATAAAGAATAAACTTAATAATCCCATTGATAATAAAATAAATAGCACAAAAGATTGGTAAAAAAGAAAGAGGAATAGCTGGAAAAGAAGATAATAAAAAACAAAATAATAGATTGATAAAACTACGGGTAAAAGTTATTTTCTTTTCATTATTGGATTCTTTTTGAAAAAAATATCGAATAAACTGAGCAACACCAAGAACCAATAATACAGTAATAAAAAGATATACAACATGACTATAAAGTTGACTAGACCCCACAATCATGAAAATTCCCAAAACAATAAGAGTAACCGCAGTAATTAAGGAACTCGTCGAATTATATAATTTATCACTTTTAAGCATATACTACTTCCTTTACTATCCATACTATTTTAGAAAAAAAGAATATTAGATTCTCTCTAATATCAACTATTCTTAATACATAGTAGAAACAAATTTTCTTGTTCTAATAAATATTTTTTTAGGATATTCCACTATTTTATCCGTTTCTATTCCAACATAACGTGGAAGCTCTAATGGATGAAGAAAAACTTCTAATGATACAATTTTATCGGCAATTGTAACTAGCCATCCTTCAAGATACCTAGGTGGAATAATATTAAGGGGAAACATATGTCGTCTAATAATATTATCTATTCTTTTATTCATATATTGAGAAAAAATTTGATAAGAGTTATCACAAGCAATTCTAGCATGAGTAAAGCCATGCATCTTAAAAACATTTTTTCTTGCCTTTTTATTACGCCAAGGTTCAGAATAAAAGTCATGTAATAACCCACCAATAATAACATCATCTACTGAAACAGGAATAACTCGTTCTAATAAACAAGCCAATCGATAAGCAACAAAAGATACTCGTAAAGAATGATCATAAACTGAATCCTGATGATGAAGAAAAGTTCTTCGTCGTTGAAACTCTTTATTTCTAAGAATCTTTTGCGCTACAAGATAATATCTTCGATCACGATAAATCTGATTATACATGTCTGCCTCCTATTTTTAACAAGCATCACTACAAGTAATTACTAAACTAAGTTTCTCGATTAATGCTTCTTTTACTTCTTGACGATCTTCATCAGAAATAACAGAAAAGCTAGGAGAATCTGTAACTGAAGTTCCAATTAATGTATCAACTACCTCCCCATCTTTAATGATAAGAAGTGTAGGTACAAAAATCTGATTATCTATAAATTCTTGATCAGTAGAAGGTTGAATAACTTCAGAATAATGAAGAGCAAGTTCTTGTTCTGAAACAGGAATATAATAAATACGATCTAATCCAATTTCCCAAGCAGCATCTAACAAGATCGGAACAAGACTTCGACAAGGAGAAGAAGTAGCCATTCCCAATAAGACAACTCCTGTTTCTCCAGCTAAAAGTTCTTCTAATTGATCATAAGAAGCATATTCAACCTTTACACTGTTTTCAATCGAAACTTCAAAATAAGGATTACCCTCTTCATCTTGCTTATCATTCAAATTTTCATATTCTTGAATAAACTTACTGTTATCTTCAGTTTGGGTTGAAGTAGAAGGGAAAAACAAATTCGTAAAAGCCCCAACTATAAAGATAAATAGTATAACAAAAATAATAATCATGACCAATAATGGTGGTTTCTTTTTAGCTGAAATACTTTCAATCTTCGCATCAGGGATAACTTCCCCTTTCTTTTTCTTCAATAAATCTTCTTTTCTTGTCATATGTCCTCCATCATGAATAAAATTGTACAATAATTAACAATGTCTGTCAAATATAGAAAAAAGAGGTTTCCCTCTTAACGAATTTGATATAAATCTTTTGCACTCTTTCTATTTTCATCCGTAAATCCAACAAGAACAACTGGATTTTTACTGACAATGAAATCAATTACTTCATCGATCATTGCTTTCGATTTCGTAACTCCTTCTAGACTCGCTACTGTATAACGCTCCTTCTTCTTTGACCAAAGGATAATACTACGTGAAGTTGTAATTCCATATTGTTTTAATTGATAAGGATAAACCCACGCTAAATCTTGGTAATCAACTACAGTTAAACCATGATTTAAACAAATAATATAGTGTTCTGTTAAATATAATCTAGATTTCTTATAGATTTTTGCATCTTCACTATCTAACTCTTGAGAAATACGATTCCATTCTTTTTCAGAGTACTGTTTCCATACTTTTTTAAATTTCCTGCGATAAACAATAAATAATGTTAAGAAAATAAGTGCTAAAACGGTAAGAACAACAGCAAAGAGAACCTGAATAGTAGAATTGTTTAAATCTGCAGTAGTATCGATATATAAAGTACTAAGATAAGATTGATAGTTAGAAGCCGTTAAAAACTCCTCACCTACCATCTTATTATAGCCATCGATCGCAAGTTCAATAACGTCATTAGGTAATGTTTTAGTTATACCACGAATCGTAACTGGATTGTCATGAATTCCTTCTTGATTTAATTTCTGATAAGTATCATAGTCAAGAAAAGCAACATTTAAGTAATTATCGCTCCATACGAAATAATACTTATCTGATGTCTTACTACTATCATATTCAGCAAAAACATTAGGAACCTCTGTAACTTTTAATTCAACGTATTCACCACTAGTAGCACTTGCTGATGCAACTTGTTCAGTAAAATTAAGGGGTTCTCCTAAATCTTCATTTTCAATAATATAAGCCCAAACATAAAAAGGTATCGCTAGTAAAAATAAAACAACTACAACTAATAGATAACGATTAATCAGATTAATTGCTGTCTTAATCTTCTGAGATCTAATATTCTTCATAAATTTCCTCCATCCTATTATAGAGAAAGTATAACATAAAAATATAAAAAATAAAATACTTCTTATAGAAATGCACAAGAAAAAAAGAAGATTATATCTCCTCAAAAGCAATAATTTCTTGATATATTTCTTGAACCTCTAAAGCAATATCTTTATCTTGATAATAACTTTCTAGGATTTCAAGGATACGGTTTTTTCGATTCTTAGTTACTTTTTCTGTAATCTTATCCAATTTTTGAGTAGCTAAACGAATACTCTCTCGATCCTGAATCTCTTTTCGAGAAGGAATCTGCATAATCCCCATTTTCGTTTCTTTACCAGTAAAACGATAAACAATACGATCCAAATTTCGATAAAATAAAGGGCGCTTATAATTAGCATAAATCATCATCGCATAGAATAAAGGTAAATACTCTTTCTTCTTTATTTTAATTTCCTGATGGTAACGAGCTTTTAACTTAACATATTGAACAAGAATATACTCTTTTTTCTTATGAGGAAATATCTTCTTCTGTTCTTTTACTTGAATATGGATATGATTCTTCAAAGTAAAATATAAAAAGATAATAATCAAAAACCAAACCATAAGTCTCATTTCTTCAGCATTAGGAAAGACAGAATCTACTTGTAAAATAAACATCTTATTGACAAAATAACCAAGTACTACAGCTATTGTATAAATCTGAACATAATACGTAGTATTGATAAGTTCATCTCGCCGTAAAACTGATTTAACATAATAAAGACGAATAAGAAGTTCAAATAAAATCACTAAAAATAAATTATCAAGAGCAATTGGTAAAGAGAACATAGTAAGAATACCAGCTAAAAAAACAATATAAATAACTGGAATAATCGCATGAATAACCTGATTATCTTCTTGATTCTTATCAAAATAATTTAAGATAAAGAAAAGAATAAAACCAAAAACAAAATAAAAAATAAGATCGAGTAAATTCATAATAACCCCCTAAAAATTAGTGTTATTATATACTATTTACTTAAAAAAAGCAAATACTCTGTCTTTTATTTGAAAAACAATAAATAAAGTTTAGCACCTAATACTTGTAAAATAGGTGCTCGATAAATAAACTTTTTGGAATCAGATAAACAAGAGGTAACAATTTTTTTCTCGATACTCGTTAAATCCTTTTTACTTAAAAAACGAAAAAAGATCCGTTGTTTTCTACTAATTTGTGGATAAAGGGAAGAAAAATAAGCATCTTTTTTTATATATTTTTCATAATTATCGATCATTACTTCATTAAATCCAGTAGCATAAATACCGGGTTCGATAAGTTTAATAGAAAGATCGATACCTAAAATAGTAACTTCTCTTCTAAGAGCCGTAATAAACGTAATTAAAGAGGCTTTTGTTGCACAGTAAGTACTCATAAAAGGAAGAGGGACTAGACCGGCTAAAGAAGCTATAGTAACTACTCTACCTTTCTTTTTCTTGAGAAATAATGATGCCGTATAAAGTTGAATCAGTTCAATAGTAGAAAATACATTCACCTCAAAATTATGGCGAATAGCAGTAACTGGCAAATCAAGTAAAGCACCACCTACACCAATTGCGGCATTATTAATTAAACAATCAACATCTAAATCAAAAATTTTTCTGCGACATTTTTCATCGGTAATATCAAAGAATATAACGGAAATTTGTCGTTCTAAATTTTGTAGGCGAACATGTTCTTTTACTACTTCAACTTGACTTTCCAAGTGTACCCCAACATAGACAAAATGTCCCTTCCTAGCTAAACCAATAGCGGTTTTAAATCCTATTCCAGAAGCAGCCCCTGTAATTAAAATTTTCACTTTACCATCACCATTATTAATATAGAGAAAATAAAAAAAATGATTACACAAATCATTTTTTAAATAAAAGTCTCGTAAGAAAATCTTTCTTTTTCAACAAAGTAGGAAGCTTCATTTCCGGGTTAGCACAACGAATCACCGTACCTAAAAGAGTATAAATCGATCCATACCCAAGTTTATATAAAGCTCTCTCATAACGATGATCCATCATAATAACCGGTACTGAACCAAAGAAATCAACTAACCCTACATCTCGGTTAGGAAGTGGTAATTCCTTTTTCATCCCAAATAGTGAAGAAACAATTAAAGTATATTTTTCAAAACATAGTTCCTTAATCATAGCCAAATTCTCATCAATTTGAGTTAATTTAGCTTGTAATTCTTCAACAGAAGTCGACTGATCAACACGATGATTAATCACGATCACTTGATAATTAGGATCATTTAAAATCATACTCATCTTCTCTTTAGAAAACAAAATTCCATTATCGGTTACTGAAAACTTTACCTTATCATTTAACGCATTCATCGATAACCCGTTTGCCATATAATAAATCAAATTAATATTTTCCTGATCTGCCAAAATCAAAGCCGTCAAATTAGCTTGTTCTAAAGCTTTAGCCATCGATGTTTCTGAAACGATAGGATCATAAACATAGGGAATAGATAATGCCGTTCTAAGTGGAAATAAAGACATAAACCGAATAGTAGCCGTATTAACCGAATGCGTAATGGAAATAGGAGGATTACTGATCATTTGAATAAAGTTATCACACATAATTCCTTCATAGTTAAAAATAAATACTGTATCATTATCATATAAAGAAAAACCATCAGTTACACAAAAACCTTTAACATCCCTAGGAATTATTTTAGAATTCCATAAAGTATCTAACTTCTTATCTAACTCATTCCAACGTTCCCCTGTCCCACGAAGAAACATTCTCATTAAATCTGTTAACTGATTATTCTTATCCGCTTGATCAATAATACTTAATCCAAAA
Source organism: uncultured Bacilli bacterium (assembly GCA_944363785.1). GTDB lineage: Bacteria > Bacillota_I > Bacilli_A > RF39 > UBA660 > Alloscybalousia. The sequence continues at coordinate 4,951 of CALVVF010000021.1, read as the reverse complement.
ATCATCCCAATTTTAATTTGAGTTAGAGAATCATAATTCAATTTATTTAAAGTCTTAATTAACCCTTTATAATCATCTAATGAAATTTGAGGGAAAATAACATGTACAAATACTTTCTTATTAACATCAAGTTCTAATGCTTTAATAAACCCCTTTAAATGTTCAACTACCTGATCTGAATTTAATACACAAAAAACATGTAATGCCCCTTCTTGAGAATGAATAGAATTCTTAAAATCATTAAATCTAGGATTCTCATTAAATTTATTTTCATCAATTAAATTATCCAAAAAAGAATACCCTAATGGATTAGTATTTCCAATACTAAAAGTTTGATACCCACTACTATAATCATTAGTCGTAGTAGGAAGCGAAGTAAATAAAAACTCATTCATCATCGCATCCATATTAGGCATTAATCCTTCACGATAAACATTACATGAATCCGCCTTTTCAATACCTAAACCATTAATTAAAAACAACACTGTTTTGTTCATGAAAACCCTCTCCTTACTCTTTATCCATTCTTATTCTTACTATTTTAATTGTAGCGATAATCACCAAAAAAGTCAACAAAGTAGACGTATAAACAAAAAAAGAACTAGCCACTAGTTATACTACCGTAAGCTATTTCTCTTTTTAGTAACTACTTATTGTCATCTGCTTTAGCAGCAATGAATTCCCGTAATTCTTTGTAATAATATGCACTACCAACAACAAAAGAAATCAAAGTGAAAAAAAGAAAAAATGGAATCATTAAAGATACAAAGAAGAAATACCAGCACCAGTTCCAAATCATCATACTAATCATTACTATAATAAAAAGTAAAACGCTGACAATAGGAACAGCATAAGCTAAACAAAATACTGTTTTTCCATAAGAAGTTTTTTGAAAAGCTTGTATCTGTTTTTTTATTTTCTTTTGACTACATTGATAAATATTCATAATCAATTCTCCCCTTTCCTAATTCTATAATACCACTTAAACACTACTTGAAGTCAAGTCTATTTTACTACAAAACAGAATTCCATAGTAACTGACTGTAAAGTATCAACAAACTAGCTAGATTTTTACTTTTCTTCTGTCATAGTAGCTATTTGATTATCTGATTTATCCGCTTTTTTTAAATCTTCAAACATCTTCGCTACTGTTTCATTATGATGGGTTAATTTCTTTATCGTTAGATCCTCTGCTTTATTTCTAGCTATTCGTAAATTATTTTCACTAGAAAGAAGGGCTTCTTTTGTCTTTTGAAGATGATCTATCGTCTTATCTATCTCATCAATGGCCTTTTTAAACTTTTCACTAGCAATTCGATAATTACGTCCAAAGCTTTCTTTAAAATTAGTAATATTTTCTTCAAAATGAGAAATATCAATATTCTGATTTTGAACCAATTTTAATTCTTTTTTATAGGTCAATGTATGCATAGCCATCCCACGAATCAAAGTAATTAAAGGAATAAAGAATTGGGGACGAATAACATACATTTTTTCATACTGATAAGAAACATCGACAATCCCACCATTATAATAATCATTATCTAATTCTAGTAAAGAAACTAAAACCGCATATTCACATTTTTTCTCGCGACGATCCTTATCTAATTCCTTTAAAAAGTCTTCATTCTTATGTTTACTAGCCGTAGTATCTGCCTCGTTTTTCATTTCAAACATAATCGATACAATTTCTGTACCCTCATCATCAAAATCACGAAAAATAAAGTCACCTTTAGAACCAGTCTTAATATCGTTATCTTTCTGGAAATAACAATTCTTAAATAATGGTCGCAATCGATTAAATTCATTACTACAGTGTTGTTCAAGGGATTCACCAATCATCTTCGTAGATTGTCTAGCTTTAAAATCCCGATAATAAGCGATTTGTTCATCCCTATCTTTAAGTTTTTCTTCATAACGTTCTTTCAAATTCTTCTCTTTCAGTAAATATTCATTTTTACTCAAAGCAAGCTGATTATTTAAGGTATTAATTTCCTGTTCTTTCTGAGTCAACTTCTCTTCTATTATTCGTTTTTCTTCACTTTTTTGTAACTGAAGTTGACTTTTTAACTCTTGGATTTCTAATACTTTTTCATTGAGTTCATCTTGATGAAGTCGCTCTAACTTATATTGAGTCTGCTTTTCTTTCGTTTCTAGTTCCTGTTTTAATTTAGAAATTTCTAAATCACGTTCATTAATTTTCCCCGTAAGTTGTTTTTCAAGTTCCGCTTGAGCCAATTTTATAGCACTTTCTTTATTGACTTGATACTGTTTTTCTCTAAGCGCAATCTCTTTATCGAACTCTTTATCTCTAATTTGTTTAACAATCGATAAATAATCCGTTTCTTGAATCGTAAAAATACAACCACAATGAGGACATTTTATTTCATTCATATGATACACCTCTTTATAAATTTTACCAAATATATCTTATTTCGTCACAATAATTATGAAATTTCACTAAGTCAAAGATAGACAAACATATTTTTTATGTTATAATAAAAATAACTTGTCCTCGTAGCTCAGTAGGATAGAGCGGTCGCCTCCTAAGCGACAGGTCGTTGGTTCGATTCCAATCGGGGACGCCATTTATAAAGTCATTATATCGAATAAGCACATACTAATTTAGTATGTGCTTTGCTTATTTATTGATCTACTTTGAAATATAAAAACTACATCGATGATGCAGTTTCTATCGTAAATAATTTAATAAAATAACGAATAAAAAGGATACTGAAGTAGATAATTGTTTACGTAAAACATAAGATTTTTCATAGACAGCTACAATATCATCAACAACATCTACAATCCAACTTTCAAAATATTTTGGAATACGTAAATTTACCGGGAACATGTGACTAACAATAATATCTTTTTCCATATCTGAAAGTTCAAAATAACGACTGGCATTTTCTAAAGCATACTGTGGATGTTTAACCAAAACTGATGTTCTTTTCTTCTTACTTACCCCTTCATTCTCTTCAAAAAAGAAATCATGAAGTAAAGCAGCTCTAGCTACTCGTACATAATCAAGATGAAGAAATTTACTCACACGATAAGAGAAAAGCGAAACTCTCATAGAGTGATCAAAACGATTATTACCATGATGAATAATAGAAGACAAACGTTGAAATTCTTGATGTTCCAATATATCTCGAACAATATAAAAATATTCTTTATCCGCTATCGGTCGATCCATCTACAGCCACCCCTAACAATAATATTACACTAAAATACATAATATCACACTTTTAAATTTTTTTCAACGAAAAAAGGAGAAATAAATCTCCGATCTATGTGAAGCGCTTAAAAATAAACGACTTATTATATATTATGGCAAAAAGTATTAAATAGTTACATTCTTTTTAATTTTAACAAAAATAACATTTTTATCACACTTCTATAATGTACTTATTCTTCAATTTCTCATAAATATCCATTACTCTTGTTTATTTTAATCCGAATATGCAGAAAATCTGTGTCGTATATGAGATTTGTTATCCTCAATATATTGGATATTTTCAAAATTGTTGTCTTTTGTATTCCGATAGATAACATTTAACCAAGCTTCATTCTTAGCATAAATATCAACAAATTCATTATCCGTAATAAATAAAATAAGCTGACATTTACTACGAATAAAATCTTCATAAGTTTGTATATCCCCTACTTCATCCTGTATTCGATATATCTGTATAGTAGCAAAGACCGGATAGTATATTCCATCTTCTATTAATTTTTTAAACTCCTCATTCGAATAAGATGCTTGATCAAAATAATTTTCTCCACTTAAGCTATAGATCTCATCTTCTACAATATCCCATCTATAATTTTCAAAATCTATACCTCTAAATATCTTATAAAAAATATTATCATACTCATTTTTTATTTTAAAACGTATACCTATCATTATTTCTCCTCACCTCAATATAAATTACTCCATTTATAGAAACACTCCACTACATGACAAATTAGGATTGTAATCAAATATACTGTAAATAAATTATTTATCAAAAATTATAAATGATAGTTAAAAGTATAAATGATTAGATTTTTACTAGAAACATCATACTTCATAGTATAAATTTGATAATCCCCTTCAACATCAGGTACAGTATTATATTCACTAAGAGTACTATTATAAAATAAATAATAAATATTATCACTAGAAGTAAAAACAGATGGTATCAATTTCTTTAATTCTGATGACAACTCAGTACCCAAAATCCAATTATCATTATTCATAATATCTTTAACGAATGCAGTAGTATCTTCATGTTCATAATTCACAGTAATAATCTCTAGATTTGAAATATTCTCATAATAAAATGATTCCAAAGTTCCCGATTTTAACTGTCCAGAAGGAGGAATTCTAACATTCATAATCGATTGATAATCTTCAAGGATAGAATAATGATTAATCTGATCATCAAAAGAAGTAGGCAATATTGAAAAAAGCCAAAAACCAATAAACATATACTTACAATAAAAGAAATTATAATGTTTTTAGAACAATCTATTCCCCGTTTTTGATAAATATAACTAATGATTGTCGATATAATGGGAAGTGGCAGTCATAACCAAAATAACCAAGTAGATTGGATGAAACTTGCATCATGAATATCGTTTACTTCATTATACATCGCAACTGTATATAATCCACCAAAAATACTTAAAATAGATAATACAGTTAAACACCATATAACTCTTTTTATAATCTTTGACTTTTTTCTATTATCAATGATCCCCTTCTTTTCACATAAATGATTTTCTAAATTGTCAACTTTCTTTCTAATAAACTGAATTAATTCTAATGTACAATTGTTTTTTTGGATAATTATAATTTCTTCTTTTCTATTTTCGAAATATTGTAAAGAACAAAATGAAAAATAAATTTTTCATGTCCCAGTCGTTGCCTCCTGGGTTTTCTGCTTCATAGATAAAGTAACCT
>CALVVF010000020.1 GCA_944363785.1 uncultured Bacilli bacterium | reverse complement strand
ATCAGACTTATGTCTTTTTATTTAAATAAAAATAGCATTAGTGAAAATACTCACCAACACTATTTATAATACAACCTTTTTCTTTTTCTCTTATTTGTTTGAGAAAAATATTTTCATTTTAGAAAAAGTAGCTTATAATAGTGATGAGGAGAGATAATTAGTATGGATAATATGATTATATTAGAAGCAGAAGAAAAATTTCAAAAAGCAATTGAAAACTTAGAAAAGAGATTTGCAACAGTTAGAGCTGGTCGTGCTAATCCTAGTAGTTTAGATGGTGTTTATGCTGAATACTATGGAGCTTTGACCCCTTTAAAACAATTAGCGACAATTTCAGTTCCAGAAGCAAGACAATTATTAATTAAACCATTTGATCGTAGTTGTTTAGGAGCGATTGAAAAAGCAATTTTCGAAGCTAATTTAGGATATACTCCTAATAATGATGGAGAGACAATTCGAATTATTATTCCAGCCTTAACAGAAGAAAGACGTAAGGAATTAGTTAAACAAATTAAGTCGATGGCAGAAGAAGCTAAAATTGCCATTCGTAATATTCGTCGTGAAGCTAACGAAGATATTGAAAAAGAAGAAATTTCGGAAGATGAACAAAAGGGTCTAATGAATGATGTTCAAGACTTAGTAAATAAATACAATAAATTAGTAGAAGAAAAAGCTAAAGAAAAAGAAGAAGAATTAATGACCGTTTAATCATAAAGAATAAAAAGGAGTGGGACAAATCTATGATTGATAAAATAGATAAAATTATTACATTGGATGATGGAAGTAAATATATGGTAATAGATCAAGGATACTATAATCATGTTAGTTACTTATATGTTTCTAAATTAGATCAAGAAGGAAACTTAACAGATACACTTTCTATCTTTGAAGAGAAAGATAATACAGTAACTATAGTAAAAGATAATGAGCTACTAAAGAAATTAGCAGAATATTTTAAAAGTCGTGCAGAAAAAGAAGCGGAGTAGGAGGGAATAACATGGAGGAAAAAAACGGAAAAATAGTTGAAATAGTAGAATCAACAGAGATTCAAAAGCAACAAAAAAAGAATAAAAGAAGCTTAAGAATCATGCTTGCTTCTTTAATTTTAGTAGGTAGTGTTGGTTATGGAGCAATGAATTTGTCTCAAGGTGATTCTAAAGAAGAGCAGCCAGCTGTTAGTACAGAATATCAAATGTCCTCTGAATTTGACGGAGTTGAAAACTCTAATATTAGTACCGATAAAGCTAATGTTGTTCGTCTAGATAATCGAGAGGATGCAATATCTGCCTTAATGAGTACGGGAATGTCTAAGGAAGAAGCATTGGAGGAAATTCGTGCTGCAGAAGAAAAGGCAGCGCAAGGACATGGCGCAATTACCCAAGAACAAGAACAAGCTTATGTTGAACAAAAACAAGAAGAGGCATTAGATAAAATTCAAGCTGCAGAAGAAAAGGCAGCGAAAGAACATGGCGCAATTACCCAAGAACAAGAACAAGCTTATGTTGCGGATGAGCGTCAACAGTTTTTAGATAAAATCAATCAGAAAATAGCAGAGATGAATCAAAGGTTTAATAATACTGATGTTAATGAACAATCTGTTAGTGAAGGGAAAACTCGTTAATAATTCTTTACATTCCATATAATTTGCGTTATAATCTACTCATATTGAGTTTGACAGTGATTAGGAAGTAGTAATAAGAAATTTTATTAGTAGAGACCTTGTGGTTGGTGAAAACAAGGAATAAAAGCTTATGAATTCGTCCTAGGAGTCCTTAGTGAAAGCTAAGCGTTACTTCGCGTTAAGAAGCAGAGATATAGATTACTATAATTAAGGTGGTACCGCGGTCATTCGCCCTTAGGGGATGAATGATCGCTTTTCTTTGGAGGTAAGCATGATGCGATTTAAAAAGGCAGTTTTAGTGATTCATGGCTTTACAGCAGGATTATCCGATAACGAATTTCTGATCAATGAACTAGAGACAGATTGGAGATATGACGTCTATGCGTGGACATTGCCAGCTCATGAAAAACATATTATGACAAAAGTCAAATATACCGATTGGATAAAAGCAGCAGAAGACCAAGTTGAGTTTTTACTTGCGCATGGGTATAAGAAAATTTATCTTATCGGTCATAGTATGGGAGGGGTTCTAGCTGGGTATTTAGCTACAAAGTATAAAGAAATTAAAAAGCTTGTTCTACTTGCGCCAGCTTATGATTATTTTAGTAGCGAACAGTATAAAAAAGATTTTTCTAATCTTGGTATTCTAAGTAAAGATGCAGGATACCGTCATTTACTGTTTAAAGCTTTCAAAGCCCCATTACCCACACTCTTAGAATTTCGTAAGTTGATTGCGAAATACAAAAATACCGTCAAAGAAATTAAACAAGAGTGTTTAATTTTACACGGCGACTCTGATGAAGTAGTTCCCTATACCGTTATGCAGTATGTTAAAGATAACATCGGCAGTAAAAAAGTCTATTTTACGGCAGTAAAAGGTGGCAGACATGTACTGGTAAGAGGAAAATGTAAAGACAGAGTAATTTCTTATATTCATTTATATTTACGAGGAGGAAGAAAATGGAAACGAATGAGAAAATCAAAAATATAAAAGAAGAATTAGAAAATGAGTTACTTCATGTAGAAAAGAAACAAGAATTAGTAAACATCAAAGCAAAATACTTAGGTAAGAAAGGACTTGTAACTGAACTTACCGCAAATATGAAAGATCTTTCTATCGAAGAAAAAAAAGAATTAGGACAGATTGTTAATCTTCTTAAAAATGAAGTAATAGAAATGATCAATAATAAGCAACAATTTTTAGAGAACCAAGAATTAGAAAGACGTTTAAAAGAAGAAGAAATTGATATTTCTCTTCCAAGCAAGAAGACAAAAAGAGGTTCTCGTCATCCTTTCCAAAGAATTATAGAGGATGTTGAAGACTTCTTTGTTTCGATGGGTTACGATGTTGTTGATGGACCAGAACTAGAAACTGATGAAAATTGTTTTAGACGCCTAAATGTACCACTTGGTCATCCAGCACGTGATAGTCAAGATACATTCTATATCGATGATGAGTACTTACTTCGTACCCAAACATCCAGTGTTCAAGCGAGAACGATGCAAGCCAATAAAGAAAAAACACCAATCCGTATGATTTGTCCAGGTAAGGTATATCGTCGTGACGATGATGCAACTCATTCTCATCAATTTGGGCAAGTAGAAGGACTAGTTGTCGATAAGGACATCTCTCTTGCGGATTTAAAAGGAACATTAGAGTTATTTGCCAAGAAAATGTTAGGAGAAAATACAAAGGTACGTTTTAGACCAAGTTTCTTCCCATTTACGGAACCTAGTGTAGAGGTAGATGTAAGTTGTTTCAAATGTGGAGGAAAAGGATGTCCATTATGTAAACAAACCGGTTGGATTGAATTATTAGGAGCTGGTATGGTACACCCTAATGTACTTAGAATGGGTGGTTATGATCCTGACGTTTGGACTGGTTTTGCTTTTGGAACAGGACTAGATCGTTTGGCAATGTTTAGATATGCGATTCCTGATATTCGTTATCTATATACGAATGACATTAGATTTTTAAGACAATTTGATAGAAAGGATGAGGAAAATGAAGTTAAGTAGAAACTTTGTTAGCGATTATGTAGACATCGAAGTAGATAGTGAAACACTAGCTTTAGATATGACATCGATCGGTAATGAGTATGATTCTTGTAAAAAATTGTTACCAGTATCGAATTTGACGATAGGAGAAGTTATCGACTGTGTAGATCATCCTGATAGTGATCATCTACATATCTGCCAAGTAGATGTAGGAAGTGAAGTACTACAGATCGTATGTGGTGCCCCAAATGTTCGAACAGGATTAAAAGTAATCGTTGCCTTAGATGGAGCCAAGTTACCAGATGGTACGATCAAAAAAGGAAAAATTCGTGGTCAAGAGTCTAATGGTATGATCTGCTCAATGGCAGAATTAGGTTTAGAACACAAATTCTTAACCCCTCAAGATTGTGAAGGAATTCATGAATTACCAAAGGATGCACCAGTTGGTGAAGATCCTGTTAAATATTTAGAGTTAGATGACGAAGTAATTGACTTCGAACTTACGTCTAACCGTGGAGATTTACTTAGTATCTTAGGAATGGCTTATGAAATTGGTGCTTTGTATCAGAAACCGGTTAAAGACATCGATTTATCTCATCAAGAAAATCAAGAGGATATAAATACACAATTTCAACTAGATATTCAAACGGAAAATTGTCCATTATTCTTAGCTAAAAAAGTAAAGAATGTAACCATTAAAGAAAGCCCTACATTTATCAAAAATAGATTGATCGCATCAGGAATAAGACCAATTAATAATATAGTCGATATTTCTAATTATGTTATGTTAGAAACTGGACAACCACTTCATTATTATGATGCGGATCGTCTAGGAGAAAAGCTAATAGTAAGAATGGCTAAAGACAAAGAAGAATTAACGACATTAGATAATCAAAAACGAATTTTATCGGATCAAGATATTGTAATTGCTACTGATCAAGAAGCTGTGGGTCTAGCTGGTGTTATGGGAGGACTTACGACAGAAATTGAAGAGGATACGAAAAATATTATTATCGAATCTGCTATTTTCCATGCTAGTACTATCCGTAAAACAGCTAAAAAAGTATTAAGAAGTGAAGCAAGTAGTCGTTTTGAAAAAGGCTTAGATCCAAAAAGAACGTATATGGCTATCGAAAGAAGTTGTCATCTATTAGAAAAATATGCCGATGCGGAAATTGTTGGAGGATTAGTAGAGTATAACCATATCGATAGTAACGACCGCCAAATTACAATAACGACGGAAAAGATTAATCGTGTTTTAGGAACAAATTTAAGTGATGAAGAAGTAATTTCAACAATTGAAAAACTTGCTTTTAAAGTAGAAAAACAAGAAACAGGGAAGTTATTAATTACTGTCCCAACCAGAAGAACAGATATTTATATTCCAGAAGATATTATCGAAGAAGTAGGACGAATTTATGGAATTGATAAAATTGAAGGAAGAAAATTAATTCTACCTGTTGTCAGTGGTTATGTCGATAAGAAAAAACGTTATATCCGCAATAAGTTAGCTGATCTTGGCTTAAATGAAACACTAAGTTATGCGTTGATCAATGAAAATGAAGTAGGATTATTCACAAACGATGAGTTTGAAAAAGTTAAAGTATTAGATCCCATGAGTGAAGAAAAAACAACTCTACGTTATAGTTTACTACCATCACTAATGAATATTTATGAATACAATAAAGCTAGAGGACAAAAAGAAATTAGTATTTTTGAAATCGGTAAGGGATTTAGTAGAGTGAATGATCAATATATTGAAGAAAATAAGTTAGCGATCTTGATGAGTGGCGATTATTACCTAGGTATTCAAAAAGAAAAGGTAGATTTCTATATCATCAAAGGAATCTTAGAAGAAATATTAGAAAGCTTAGGTTACCAAAATCGTTATCGTTTAGAGAAAAATACCAAAATAAAAGAATTACATCCAGGACAAAGTGCAACCATTATTCTCAACAACTTAGAAATTGGATTAATTGGTAAAGTTCATCCTTCTCTAACAAAAGAAGATATTTATGTATTAGAAATCAATTTAGATAAATTATTTAACTTCCGTGTTAAAGCTATGCAATATAAAGAAATATCTAAATATCCATCGATTAGTAAAGATGTTGCCTTTATTATAAAAAAAGAACAAACCGCTAGTGAGTTGATTGAGACAATCAAAAAATCAGGAGGAAAACTATTAACGAACATTACGATTTTTGATGTATATGAAGGAGAAAATATTGGTAGCGACGAACGATCAATCGCTTTCAATTTAACTTTCCAAGATCAAAATAGAACCTTAAATGATGAAGAAGTAATGACATTGTTTGAAAAGATTATTACTGAAACAGAGAAAAAATGTAATGCAAAATTACGTGATAAATAGGAGTTCATTTTAGAACTCTTTTTTTATTTTTCATTATCTGATCAGGAATAAATTTAAGAAAAAGTCATCCCCATTAGTCTTTAAGACAAATTTAACCTGAAATGGCTTATATTCTTTTCTTACCCTTAAAATTAGCTATACTAATATAAGATAAGGAGTTATAAGATCATATGAAAGAAAAGAAAAAATTGTTTCTAGTCATCTTTGTTGCTTTATTTTGCTTATGTCTAATTAGACCTAGTTATTCTTATTACAAGATAACAAAAGAAAATAGTAATGCTTTTGTATTAGAAGGAGTAGAGTTAACTTATCAACTGGTTTCTTCTGATCTTACCAATAATCAACTTACCGTTCCCGCTTATGCTAAGCAGAGTATTACTATTCAAGTAAGTAGTAATAATACCAAAGATACCAACTATGCGTTATATTATGAATTTTTAACTTCTTTATCTACAACAGAGAAAAGTAATGTAACCGTAAAATGCTACGAGAAGAACAGTATCGATTTACCAACAGGGATACTTCCTTTTTCTGGCACGAAAACAATCACTGTAGAAATAGAAAATAAAAATAGTAAGGTCGTTACCTTAGGTTTTGATTGTCAAGGTGGCTTAGTAGGGCACGATCTAGTTTTAGAACAGGGTAATCCTATTGAACTAGCTGCTACTGAAATGTCTATTTTACAAAGATCAGGTGGTAGTGGCTATAGTGGTCAGATATGGGAACATAGAGATTCAACAACCAAAATTGTCTTTCAAAACCAAATGCAACCAATAGAAAATGCCTCTTATACCTATGATATGTCAGATGCTAAGGATGGAAGCATTATGGCCTATGTCGCATTAAATGAAGATCAAACTACCCATACAATTTATATTCAAAGTAATGCTTCTATGTATGCTAATCCAGATAGTTCATATTGGTTTTATCATTTTAGTCAACTAACATCAATCGAAGGAATAGAATATCTAGATACCTCAATGGTAACGAATATGAAAAATATGTTTTCTGGATGTAGTAGTTTGCTAAGTCTAGATTTGAGTCATTTTAATACCAGTCAAGTAACAGATATGAGTAGTATGTTTTCTAGCTGTAGTAGTCTAGAAAATTTAGATGTCAGTCATTTTAACACTAGTCAAGTATCAGATATGTCTTATATGTTCTATAACAGTAGTAGTCTATTAAAACTCGATTTAAGTAGTTTTAATACACCACTTCTAATTAGTATGTATAGAATGTTTTCTGGATGTGGAAGTTTAACTAGTCTAGATATCAGTTCTTTCGATACTTCACAAATAACAGATATGAGTGAATTGTTTAGAGATTGTAGAGAATTAGTCGAGTTAGATATTAGAAACTTCGATACCTCTAAGGTAACAGATATGGCACAAATGTTCAAAGAATGTAATAACTTAACCAATATAGATTTCAGTAATTTCAATACTTCCAATGTAACCGATATGTTTCAAATGTTCATGGGGTGTAGTAGTTTAACTGATCTTGATCTAAGTAGTTTTGATACTGCTCATGTAACTAGGATGGGAGATATGTTCTATAATTGTAGTAGTTTAGTAAATCTCGATTTAAGAAATGCGAGCTTTGAAAAAGTAGCTACCTTTGATGATATGTTTAGTTACACTCCTTCTAATATCCGAATTATTGCTAAAGATGCTACTAATCAAGCATGGCTTCAAAGTAAGCTAAAAAATGGTGGAACAGTAGTCATTGCTTCCTAATTAAAAATGAATCTACCTGCTTTTACGTAGGTTCTTTTTTTTGTATTCTTTTTCTTGCTAAGTTCTTTAAGAATGCGGTATACTATAAGTAGAGTAAAATAGGAGATGTAAAGTATGAAGAAAAAAGAAATAGGCTTTACCTTAATAGAATTATTAGTAGTAATTATCTTAATAGGTGTATTAATGGCAATTGCGATACCAGCAGTTCGTAATTTGACTTATAACAATGACGAAAAAAGGTATCAAACATTAGAAAAGTTAGTTTATGAAGCAAGTAAACTTTATGTGAAAAATTATCGAGGAGAAATAACGAATGCAGATAGTGATTGTTTTAATGTTCCCTATGAAACGTTAGTAAATGAAGGGTTAATTGAAGAAGAGGATATTTCATGTACGGGGAATATTATCATCGATAATACGAGTGAGAATAAATATCAAGCTTATTTAACTTGTAAGAATAAGAAAGGTAAAATCATTCATGATGCTGCAGGAGGAATGCCACTACATTGTAAGGGCTTTAACGGTAATTTTACAGTTAATTATAATTTGTATGAAGACGTCTCTCATACCAATACTTATCAAGAGGGAGATTGGAGTAAGTATGTCTATGGCACATATAGTAGTAGTAACCCTTATAATATCGAAGTAGATCACTATGAATATACAACAGATTTATTAAACTGGAAAACCTTAAACCCAAGTAATCAAGAATATCAAAATTATAATGGTAATGTTTATGTACGAGCAATTGATAAAGCTGGAAATGTAAGTAATATAAATAATCATATTGTAAGAGCAGACTCTAAAGGACCAACTTTTGACTTATCTAATGATGAACATAAAATTGTAAATGGAAATCAGATGGAAGTAAAAGTAACGAATATAGTAGATAATGGTGTTGGTGTAGATAAAAGTGGATTAGTTTATTCTTTTGATGGGGGAGCAAGTTGGACGGATGATGCTAGTCATCTATATAGTATTGAAAGTTCAAGCGAAGTCCAAGTAAAAGATAAACTAGGTAATATCACCGCAAATCCTGTAAAAACGATTTATTCATGTAGTAGTGGGGATGGCGATGCGACGGCTTCTCAAATCCTATCCGGAAGAACAGCTTGGGCACAGGGAAGAAAAATAACAGGAACGATGCCAAACAGAGGAGAACTTAATTGGAAACCAAGTGACGGCACAACTTATACAGTTCCAGCTGGATATTATAGTGGTGGAACTTTAGACAGTAGTGATGCTTATAATAAAGGTTATGAAGATGGGTATGAACAAGGACAAGGTCAAGGCACTTCTAAACGAGTTAAATTAGGTTCATGTTCTACGACCGCTAGTTTTGATTTAAAAAGCTATGAAGGTTATCAGAATTTTACGAATGAAAATTTTGCTATGATCGTTACTGGAATTAATATCAATGCCGGAGATTGGTCAAAAATTGATTTATATAACCAGAGTCCTAGTATGAATTATAATGCAAGTACAGGTATTCTATCTGTTGCTTCTGCCCGTAGAGGAGTAGAAATTTCCTCGAGTAGTAGTGGAAATAAACGTTCTCAATCCGATGTCGTTGTAGATATTTATTTGTACTATTAATGTCATTTACAGGAAATAACGATTATGTTAAAATAAGGGGGGAAAGGAAGAAGAGAAAATGTTAGAACAATTAGATAAAGATATGATCGCAGCAATGAAAAATAAAGAAAAAGAAAAACTTACTGTCATTCGTGAAATTAAAGCCGGAATGAAACAAGCACATATCGATCAAAAAAAAGAATTAAATGAAGAATTACTCATCGATGTCGTTAGTAGAGGAGTAAAAACACGTAAAGAATCGATTAAAGAATTTGAAAAAGGAAATCGTCAAGATTTAATCGATAAAACTTTAGAAGAAATCGAAATCTTAAGTCATTATCTACCAGAACAATTAACGGTAGAAGAAATAAATGCCATTATCGATCAAGTATTTGAAGAAGTTAAACCATCTTCTAATAAAGATATGGGAAAAGTAATGGGAAAAATTACTCCTTTAGTAAAAGGAAAAGCAGATATGAAAATGGTTTCTTCGTTGATTCAAGAAAAATTAAAATAAGAATAAGTTGCACGTATAACTTATTCTTTTTTTTCATATGTTTTTATAGGTGATTATATGTCACGATTATTAGATTATATTCAAGATAATACTTTTAAAATCACGTATTTTAATTCTCGTTTGAATGTGGTAAATTACACCAAAATAAATTATTTAGAGGATAGTAAGATTTCACTTTCTTACCCTCAGGGTATCTTGGTGATTAAAGGAAAAAATTTAAGAATCCAAAAATTATTAGACGATGAAATTTTAGTAGTGGGAAATATCCAAAATCTAGAACTTAAGGAAATCAGTCATGAATAAATATGATATTAGGATAACCGGTAAAGATGTAAGACGATTTATCCAAAATCTTCATCGTCAAAAAATTCAGTTTTTTTATCTAGAATACGGGATGAAAAGTGCTTTAATTCGTATTGATGAGAATGACTTTCAAAAATTAAAAGAAATGAAGACGATCTATGAAATAGAAGTAGTGAAGTTATACGGATTAGCCCGAGTGAAAGCTTTTTTCCAAAAGTATTATCTTTTTTTTGGTTGTTTATGTTTAGGCTTTATTATGATTTATTTTTTAAGTAATGTTATTTTTAAAGTAAGTGTAATCCATAATAAAAAAGAAATCCGTGATTTGATCCAAGAAGAACTATCTACATTAGATATTGCGAAGTATCACTTAGTTAAATCTTTTGATCAACAAGAAAAGGCCGTAGAGAAGATCATCGAAAAACATAGAGATCTAATCGAATGGATGGAAATTGAAAGAGTTGGGGTAGAATATATTGTCAGAGTAGAGGAGAGGAAAGTAAAAGAATATGATCAAGATGAAACCCCAAGAGATTTAGTCGCTAAAAAAGATGGTAGAATCTTATCTATCGAAGCCAAAACAGGAGAAGTAGTAGCTAGTCGAGGACAATATGTAAAAAAAGGGGATGTCTTAATTAGTGGTCAGATAAAAAATAAAGATACGCTGATGGCTAAAGTTCATGCGACGGGAAGAGTATATGCCGAAACTTGGTATGAAGTTTCAGTAGAACTGCCATATCACTATAGCGAAGAGATAAAAACAGGAAACAAAAAGAAAGTGCTTGCTGTTGATTTTTTAGGGAAACGATTGTCTTTATTTGATTTCAACCCGTTCAAAGAAAAAACAAGTAACAAAATTTATACGCTAAAAAACAATCTACTTCCCTTTTCCTTATCTTGGATAGAGGAAGAAGAAACAATAAAAAAAGATCTAGTATATACCAAAGAATTAGCTCTATTAGAAGCAAGTAATATAGCCCGCGAAAAACTTCAAAACAAAATTGGCAGTTCAGATGAGATATTATATGAAAAAAGTTTGAAAATTATGGAAGAAGATAGTAAAATAGTAGTAGTGATCTTCTTTAAAGTAAAAGAAGATATCACCGCGTACCAACCAATAAAAGAAGAACAGCATTTAGAAGGGAAAGAAGAAAGTTAGGTGATTTTTATGATTACTCCTTTGGATAATACAATTAAAGGGGTAATGGAGGTTACTTGGCCCATGGTACTAATCAGTATTCTGATTGTCTCTTCACTTAGAATTGCTTATATAGTGAAAAATAAACAACGATTTGTTTTTTATCAAGAAGTATTCCAATTAATCTTTTTAATTTATATTTTATGTCTGTTTCAAATTGTGACTTTTGAAGATCCATCGTTATCGATGACCGATGAGCACTTTAATTTAATTCCTTTTCAAGAAATAGGAAGATACCAAATTGGCAGTAGATTATTTTTTAAAAATGTAATTGGCAACTTAGTTCTATTTGTTCCCTATGGTTTTTTTGTTGGTTATTATACGAAGATTAATCAAGCAGCATCTGCTTTTTTAGTCATATTATTTGCTTCTGTCAGTATTGAAACAACCCAATTGATTATCGGTAGGATTTTTGATATTGATGATATTATCTTAAATCTTATCGGAGGAATGATCGGGTTTGGATTCTTCTGGTTACTACAGAAAATACAAAAAAAATTACCAAAATTCTTTCAGAAAAATTGGTTACTAAATTTATTAGCGATTATATTTATTGGTCTATTATTAGGCTATATTTGGATGGTGATCATATAATGGAAAACACTTTTGAAATTTTTAATGAAACAAAAGAAAACTTAACTGAAGAAATAAAAGAATTACGAGAATTTATCGAGTTCGTACTAAAAGAAGAACAATTAGAAAATGTAGAATTTAGTATCATCTTTATCGATAACCCTACGATTCATAAAATGAACTTAGAGTATCGTGGCGTTGACCGAGCTACTGATGTAATCAGTTTTGCGTTAGAAGATAATAAAACGATCGATCTAGGAGTAAGATTATTAGGAGATATCTATATTTCAATAGATAAAGCCAAAGAACAAGCGAAGATGTATCAACACTCCTTAAAAAGAGAAATTTCTTTTTTAGCTGTTCACGGTTTATTACATCTATTAGGATATGATCATATGACGAAAGAAGAAGAACAAATAATGTTTAGTAAACAAGAAGATTTACTTCAGAAGTTTAATATTACGAGGTAGGTGTCAAGATGTTTGAGAAGTTACAAGAATTATTAAAAAATAGTCAAAGTAAATATTACCATTTTCCTGTTGCGTGTATTTTAGAATGTGACGATGGGAGTTGTTTTCAAGGAGTAAACGTGGAAACTTCATCGCCTAATGCGGGAATATGTGCTGAGAGAAATGCCTTATTTCAGGCACTAGCTTGCGGGAAGAAAAAAGAAAACTTTAAAAGAATTTATCTTTATAGTTTAAGTAAAAAAAATATTTTACCGTGTTATATTTGTAGACAAGCTCTAATCGATTATTGTGATATGGACTTAGAAATTATCACTTATGGTCAAGATCAAACCATAGAAAAATATCGTTTAGGTGATTTGTGTTGTCATAGTTTTAGTGAGGAGAATTTATCATGAGAAGTGGTTTTGTCAGTATCGTAGGACGTCCTAATGTAGGAAAGAGTACTTTGTTAAATAGTATATTAGAAACTAAATTAGCCATTACTTCCGATAAGTCAGGGACGACTAGAAATATTATTCAAGGCGTATATGAAGATGAAGATGCCCAAATTATCTTTGTCGATACCCCAGGTATTCATAAGCCGATCAATCGTTTAGGAAATATTCTAAATAAAAAAGCTTATCAATCAGTAGATAATGTCGATTTGATTTTGTTTTTAGTCGATAGTGAAGCAGGAATTGGAAAAGGAGATCGTTTTGTCTTAGAAAAAATCAAACAAGAGAATGTACCGATTATCTTTGTCTTAAATAAAGTTGATCGTGTAAAAAAAGATCAATTATTAACCATGATCGATCAATATAAAGATCTATATTCTTTTGCTGAAATCTTCCCAATATCTGCACTAAAAAACGATAATATCACACCACTAATCGAAACGATAAAAAAATATCTACCTAATGAAGGAAAGATTTTTACCGATGATACATTTACGAATGTTTCTACAAGTTTTTACGTAAGTGAAATCGTACGAGAAAAAATACTACGACTTACTAAAGAAGAAGTTCCTCATTCTGTAGCCTGTTATTTGGAAAAAATAGATCAGGATAAAGAAAAAGTACATCTTCAAGTTTTAGTTGTCGTCGATCGAGATAATTTAAAGAAAATATTGATCGGAAAAAATGGAAGTATGATTAAAAAAGTAGGAATCGAAGCACGCCGGGATTTAGAAGAGTATTTTCAAAAACGAGTTTATTTGGAAACCTATGTAAAAACGATCGATAATTGGCGGGATAGGGAAAAATATTTAAAAGAATTAGGTCTAGATGAATTAGATTCATAAAAAATCATCATTTTAATAATGGGTGATAAAGATGAATCAATTATTATGGGACTTATTTCGTAAAACAGGAAATGTAAATTATTATGTCCTATCGAAAAGAATCAAAGAAAAGAAGTGATTTTTCTTGTCGTTAATCAAAGTAGAGGGAATTATCTTAAAAGAGACAAACTATAGCGAATCAAGTAAGATTTTAACTCTGTTAACCAAAGAATATGGGCTAATCAGTGTAATGTCTAAAGGTTGCCGCAGTCTAAAGAGTAAATTACGAGGAGTTAGTCATAAGTTTGCCTATGGTAACTTTCAACTCAACTACCGAGAAAATGGAATTTCTACACTTCGTTCTGCCGATATTAAAGATTATTTTCTAACGATATTATCGGATATTGAAAAAATCAGTTATGCCACTTATCTATTAGAATTAACGGAACAAGTAGTAAAAGAAAGTGGGGCTTGGGAAGTAGTAGATTTATTGATTGCCAGTTTAAAAAAGATCAATGAAAATTACTCAGTAAAAGTAATCACGAATATATTAGAATTAAAATTATTAGATTATTTAGGAATAAGACCAATAGTCGATAGTTGTAGTATTTGTGGAAGTACAAACAACATCGTTACTATTTCTCCAGAAGATGGGGGATATATTTGTAAGAATTGTCTTACTAATCAAAAGATCTATAGTCCAAAAAGTATAAAATTAATTCGTATGTTCTTCTATATCGATATTGAAAAAATTACTAAATTAGAAATTCATGAAGAGATTGAACAACAAATTAATGAGTTTATCGACGAATATTATGATCGCTATGCAGGACTGTATATAAAAAGTAAAGCATTTCTTAAAAACTTAAGTAAAATTAGCAAGTAGGATAGAGGTATATTATGAAGAAATTTTTACACAAACCATATTGGATAACAACACTTATTGTTTCCCTTATTTTTCTTGTTCTGTGGATAGGAAAGGGTTTGTATCCGTTTGGTGATCATTCACTAATATGGGGAGATATGCATGATCAAATTACAGCTTTTTATTATCATTTTTATGACTCTTTTCGAGGAGATGCCTCCTTACTTGTTGATTTTACAACGAGTGGTTCCATCAACTTCTTAGGAATATTTGCCTATTATATTTCAAGTCCATTAACTTTTTTAATTCTATTATTTCCAAGAGAAGACATCTATTTAGCTGTCTCTTTCATCGTTGCCTTAAAAATATTACTATCTAGCTTAACTTGTCTTTATTTCATTCGTTATTACTTCAAAAAGTTACCATGTCTATTAAGTGTTTTACTCGCTATTTGTTATGCTTTTTCTGGATATAGCTTAGCGATGTATCAGATTACTCCTTGGATGGATGTCATGTATATCTTCCCACTACTGATGATAGGACTCAAGAAATTATTAGATTTAGAAAAGCCTACTTGGTATATCATTACCTTGACTTGTGCTTTGGTTTTTAGTTTTTATGTTTCCATCATGACTTTGTTCTTTGTCTTTTTAGCTTCATTCATCTATCTTCTTGTTTATAAAGATAAAAAAGACAGAAAAAAAGCCGTTCTTTCCTTAGGAATAGCTACAGTACTAAGTGTTTTACTAGCCGCCGTGATCATTTTACCATCTTATCTTCAAATTTCTGTATCATCTAGGATGGGCTTCGATATTAACGAAATATTAAACTCTAAAACAGGACCTATTACCGATAAATTATCGTTCTTTATGTTCGGTGGTATCATGTATTTAGGAATATTCCTGTTGGCGAAAAAGTGGAAATTACATAAAGAGTTTTTAACATGGTATATTCCAACTTCACTCATTATGTTGATCCCTTGTATTATCGAACCACTCAATAAAGTTTTACACTTTGGTTCTTATGCCTTCTTCCCATATCGTTTTGGTTTTATCATGATGTTTCTCTTAATTATTGGTGCCTGTTATGGATATCAATACTGTTTAGAAGAAAAGAAAGGACCAAAGACAAAAAAGAAAAATTATCTTCCTGCCTTACTCACTTTATTAATTAGCTGTTCAATTATCGGTATTACCGTTTATATGTACGATGATTTCCAAGCTAACTTAAGGATGTTGACGATTTCAAAAAATCACCTACTATTATTATTTCTATTTTTAATGACTGTTCTTAGTTTTAGTGGTTGCTTTCTCATTTTACGAAAAGAGAAAACCCTCAGTTCGAAAGCACTACTTTTCATGACGATAATTACTCTTGTTCATGTAACTTGTTGTAGTTTCCTTTACTTAGGAATTGATGCTGATCAAGATCGCTTAATGAAACAGTATGAAGATTTAACGAAATTAGAAAAAACCTACCAAGAAGGAGATTACTACCGGGTAAAAAATATCACGTCTAGCTATATTATGAATAGTGGAATGGTAATGCGCTATCATACCTTAGATCACTTTACCTCTTTAACTGATCGCTCTAATTTAAGAAGTTTAAAGAAGATGGGGTATTCATCGATGTGGGTAAAAACCTTCTCCAAAGGAGGAACCCTGTTTACGGATAGTCTCTTAGCTAACCGCTATATCATGTCGAAAGCAGAAATAGATGATGAATATTATGAACATGTAGGTACCTTTGGAAACATCGAATTCTATCAAACCAAAACAACCCCTTCTTACGGCTATTTCTTAGCGACGAATGAAAGTATCATGGACAAAGAGAATTCCTTTGCTGTCCAAAATGAAATCTACCATGATATTACGGAAAAAGAAGAAGATATTTTCCAAATTGTCGATCAATTCGAATTAGAAAATATCAAAAAAACAATAACCGAGGATGGTCAAATTTCTTATACCATTCAAGATGAAGATGCTTACAACTATCTAATACAAGATATTGATGTTGACGGTAAGAAAACATTGTATCTAGAAATATTAAAAGATTTAGATAATACAACTAATTCAGGAATTTATCAAAAGTTTAATATCTATATCAATGATTCCCTTTATGTAAAAAATGCGTTAACAGATTATAATAATGGGGTAATTAATTTAGGAACTTTTGAAGATGAAAAAGTAAATATCAAGATTGAATTATTATCAGATGTTGAAGTAGATAATCTAACGATTGGGGTAATGGACAATAAATTGTATGAAGAATTCGTTCAGAATGAAAAAATAAATACCGAAATAGATTATCATGAAAACAAAATTCATGTTGGAGTAGAAAGTGATAAGAAGCAAATTTTATTCTTACCAATTGCTTATAATGATGGATATCAAGCAACATTAAATGGCAAAGAAGCCGAAGTATTAAAAGTATTCGACAACTATATTGGAATTGAAGTAGGAGCAGGAGAAAATGATATTACTTTAACATTTATCCCATCGGGATTTAAAATTTCTCTTCTAGTCAGTCTATTTGCATTAATCATTACTTTCTTCCTCATTAAAACTGGCTTATACATGAAATTACTAAATGTTAAATGGTTACAGAATATTACCTATTTCCTTTACTTATTCTTATACTTTATTGCCATTGGACTTTATATTGTCTGTACCGTTATTTATATCCTATCGTATTTCATCTTTTTCTCGGTTTAAGCTTGACTTCTTTGAAAGAAAGGCTTTATAATAAACTTGTCAATCAATGAAATGTGATGATGGCCTTGGAAAAGCCGGAGCAATATAAATGAAAGTGATTCTTCTAGAATAAATAGGGTGGAACCGCGGAAAAATTTTTTCGTCCCTAGTTTATTCTAGAAGTTTTTTTCTATTATGAGGAGGGAGAACATGCCAGAATATCAAACATATAGTGTAAGCGACATGACTGTCCAAAAACATAATCAAACATATATTATAAAGAAAGATCGTTCATCTAGACAACGTCCAGTTTTAGATATTCGCGCTAGTTTATTAAAAGAAAAACATGATTTAACACCAGAAAGATTAGAAGAATTGGTCACTTTAGCGAAAAATGCCCCACGAAAATATATCGAGGAACTGATCAAGTTGAATACAAAGGATCATCTTCTACTAACCAAGCAGGAAGGCAATGCTTATTTATTACCTTCACAGATGAAAAACCATTACCACAAGTGTAAGCTTTATGAAGGAGAGAATTATCGTGTTTGTTTTGTAGATAATGCTATAGAGGATTTTTCTTCTTTTATTGAAGAACTAACGCAAAAAAGAAGAAACGATTCTTATACATTTACGAAGAAACACATAGAAGAACAAACCGTAAAGAATTTACATATTTATATTCATCCATTTACGGATATTTATTCGGTGAGTGAGGGAATTATCCTCGATAAATCACCGCTATTACCAACCCCACCTGCTTTGTATTATAGTGTAGTTCAGGACTTAGATCAGACGATTTCAGAAGAAGAAGTTGTGTTGATGAATAATATGATCGATTCCTTTGTTCAGGTAAATGGATACTTTGAGTGGGGAAAATATAATCATAGGGAAATGGTTCTCTATAATAAGGGAAGTTTAAAACTAGAAGGAATTCAGCTTGTTCCTTCAGTAGTAGAAAAAGCAAAATCATATATAAAGAAAAGAGGAATTTAAAATGAGTGAAAAAAAGATAACGATGGAAAAGATGGTAAATCTTTGTAAACAGTATGGGTTTATTTTCCAAGGAAGTGAGATTTATGGTGGACTTGCTAATACTTGGGATTATGGTCCTTTAGGAGCCAGATTAAAAAATAATATTAAAGATGCTTGGCGTAAACGTTTTATTCAAGAAAGAGAAAATGCTTATGAAGTAGATGCCGATATTTTGATGCATCCTAAAGTGTGGGAGGCAAGTGGTCACATTGCGAGTTTCTCTGATCCTTTAATCGATTGTAAGCATTGTAAGATGAGACATCGTGCTGATAATTTGATCGATGATTTTGATCCTAATGCCCATGCAGATGGAATGACTAAAGAAGAGATGATTGCCTATATCGAAGAACATAAAGTTCCTTGTCCACATTGTGGTAAGAGTGAATTTACAGGGATTAGGGAATTTAATTTGATGTTTCAAACTTATAGAGGAACGACAGAGGATTCTAAATCGGTTGTGTACTTACGTCCAGAAAATGCCCAAGGTGAGTATGTTAACTTTTTGAATGTATTACGTAGTACAAGAACCAAACTTCCATTTAGTATCGGACAGATCGGTAAAGCATTCCGTAATGAAATCACCCCAGGTAACTTTACATTTAGAACTATCGAGTTTGAACAGATGGAGTATCAGACATTCTGTAAAGAAGGAACAGATAGTGAGTTATATCGTTACTTTAAAGAGTATGGTAAGAAATTTTATATGGATTTAGGTATACCTGAAGAAGACTTACGCTTTCATGATCATGAAAAGTTAGCCCATTATGCCAAAGAAGCTTGTGATATCGAGTATCATTTCCCATTTGGTTGGGGAGAAATTAATGGTACCCATAATCGTACGAATTATGATTTGACTCGTCATCAAGAATATTCAAAAACGTCAATGGAATATTTAGACCCAGAGACAAATGAGAAATTTATTCCATATATCATTGAGTCTACTTACGGATTAGATAGAACAGTACTCGCTATTTTATTCAATGCTTATGAAGAAGAACAATTAGCAGATGGCACAACTAGAGAAGTGATGCATTTCCATCCATTCCTTGCTCCTTATAAGGTAGCTGTTTTACCACTAATGAAGAAGTATCATAGTGAAAAAGCTAAGGAAGTTTATCAAATGTTGGCTAAGAATTTTATGACTACCTATGATGAAACGGGAAATATTGGTAAACGTTATCGTCGTCAAGACGTTGCAGGAACACCTTTCTGTATCACGATTGATGAAGAAACATTAAATAACAATACAGTAACTATTCGTGATCGGGATACGATGGAACAAGTAACACTACCACTTGATGAAGTAGTTTCCTATATCGAAAATAAAATTAAGTTTTAAAAATAGAAAAGAGTTGTCTTTTTTAAAGACGATTCTTTTTTTCTTTATATACTAGGAATTTGCTTGGTATAGGAAAAAAATAGAAAATTTTATAATTCACTTGACTTACGTACATTTGTTTGATAAACTCCTATTAACCATTCACAACAAGGGGGGATCGACATGAGTATGATGTATAAAAGTTACCAATTTCGTCTTTATCCAAACGATAAACAAATCATTATAATTCAAAAAACATTTGGCTGTACAAGACTAGTTTATAATTACTATCTTGAAAAAAGAAAAAAAGAGGTACTAACTTGTTATGATACTACTAAAGATTTACCCAATTTATATTCAGAATATCCATTCTTAAAGGAAGTAGATTCTTGTAGTTTAAGATGCAGTTTATTTGATTTAGATGATGCATTTAAACGTTATTTTCATAAACAAGCAAATTATCCAAAATTTAAAGGAAAGTATAGTTCTAAAAGAAGTTATCG
>CALVVF010000019.1 GCA_944363785.1 uncultured Bacilli bacterium | reverse complement strand
ATTAACATTTTAACTATATCATATCGATTTTTTATTTTTACTTTTTTAGTCTCACATCATTGACAACTACACATTTCCAGAAAAAAGCCTAGGCAAATAAAAAGAAAAAAAAGTATAAGATTAACTCTCATACTTTTTGACATACTTTTCACTAAACCAATAATCACCTAAGAAAATAATTACTCCAAAGGCAACAAAACAAGCAATAACCACCAATAACACAGATAAAAGTATATTATTAGGAACAATCCGATAAAAATTAATAAAAATATTATTAAAAGCCACTAACAAAGTAAATGCTGTAGTAATCAATAAAGAACTTAGTATAGCTTCTCCAAGATATACCTTAATACGTTCCTTCTTTTTTCTTTTCTTGATCAACTTTTGACGAAAGAAACATTTTTTATTAGAAGAGCGAAAATCAACTACATGAACAAAATAGATAACTACCGATAATACAAATAAAAAAATAAGTTCTAACAAACAATCCTGTAAAGATTCTTGACGACTATACTTATACATACAAGCAATGATCAAATATAAATACACAAAAATCATCACAAAATAATAAACCTGACGAGCATTTACTTTTCCACCTTTTTGTAAATCAGACCCACTTTTCTTTTTCCTAACTATCTTCTTTTTCATACGAAACCTCCTACCTTATATTATATTAAAAATATATCACAAGATAAGAAAAAAGTAAATTACAGTTCTTCTAGTTCTTCGACTTTTTCACTCTCATCTATTTCCGTATATTTAGAATGATACAAATCAACATCTTCATTTTGAGAAATATCGATATGAGCAAAATCTTCTAATTTAGGTAAATCCTCTTTCGAAGACAAACCAAAATAATCTAGAAACTCACTAGTTGTCCGATAAAGAATAGGTCTTCCTACCGCATCACTTCTTCCTACTTCTTTAATCAAACCCTTAGCCACTAATTTACGAATCATCTGACTACTACTAACGCCTCTGATTTCATCTACCTCTAACCTAGTAATCGGTTCATTATAAGCAATAATAGCTAATGTTTCCAAAGCAGCCTGACTAAAAGTATTACTTTCAGGATTTTCAATTAATTTTTGAAAATATTTTTTATGTTCTGGCTTAGTCGTCAATTTAAATCGATCTCCTAAAAAGTGAATCCGAATACCACTATCCTCTTTTTCATAACGATCTCTTAACACATTTAAAATTTCTTTTACTTGGTCCAAATCCACTTCCAAAATCTCTACTAACTGATTAAGCGTTAATCCTTCTTCACCAACAACAAACAATAATCCCTCTACTACTGCTTCTAATTTCATGCAACCACCTCGATCATAATTTGTGAAAAATCACTTTCTTGTTTAATCAATAGCTCCTGTTTTTTAGCCATCTCTAAAATAGCCAAGAAAGTAACGACAATATATTCTTTAGTTACCACTTCAAATAATTCGAAAAAATCTACTCGTTTTCTTTTGGTTAAAATATCACGAATACTCTTTCTTCTTTCTTCGACTGTAATTTCTTTTTTGGTTACTGTCGTCTGAAGTGGTTTTTCTAATTCCTTACGATTCAAAAACTTTTGAAAAGCAAGCATTAAATCTTCCAAAGTAACATCACTACTAGGGACGACCCCTTCTTCCACATATTCTTTTAAATTATCAGGAGCTTTGGTATAAAATTCTTGACGTAAAGATTCCAATTCTTTAAAATTCTTAGTTACTTCTTTATATTTCTGATATTCTACCAGACGTCTAATCAAACGTTCTTTGGGATCTTCTTCTTCTTCTTCCCCTACATCTTTTTCTTGACGAGGAAGTAACATTCTACTTTTCATCTCGATTAATTCACTAGCCATCACCAAATATTCACTAGCAATATCTAAATTTAACTTTTCCATTTGTTGAATATAAGCTAAATACTCTTCCGCAATATCAGCTATACTAATTTCCCAAATATCTACTTTAGATTCCTTAATCAAATGTAATAATAAGTCTAAAGGACCTTCAAAACTATCTATTTTTACTTCATAATTCATGACTTTCACCTATTAACTACTAAACATTATAACACAAAAATGAAAAAACCAAAAAAGAAAGTAACAGAAGTAGGAATTTATGATATAATACTCTTCGATTGGAGAGTTGTCTGAGTGGTCGAAAGTGTAGCACTCGAAATGCTATGAACGGCTAAACCGTTCCCAGGGTTCGAATCCCTGACTCTCCGCCATATTATAGAAATTAAATACTAGAAAAACTAGTATTTTTTTATAAAGAGAAAGAAGGGATTAACGATGAAAAAATTTACGATGCGTGATGAAGAATTTATTTGTGAACATTGTCATAAACAAGTACCTAAACTAAATTATACCGCTAGAGATCACTGCCCCTATTGTCTATACTCCAAACATGTGGATATCTTTCCTGGAGATAGAGCCAATTCTTGTCAGGGATTATTAAAACCAATTGGAATTGAAAAATTTAAAGATAGTTATAAAATTATCTATCGTTGTGAAAAGTGTCATCAGCAACATAAAAATATCATCGCCAATGACGATGATATGGAAGTAATTATCGAACTATCTAAAAATATTATCTAGTTAATTTTGAGGTTTAAAGAATAAACTGAAAATAAAAGTAAAGACAATAGCTGCGGTAATACCAGAAGCAGTAAGATCAAACATACCCATTAATAAACCCATAATTCCCATGTCACTAGCTTTTTCTAAAGCACCGTGAATAAGGGAATGACCAAAACTAGTAATCGGTACTAATGCTCCTGCACCAACCCAATTAATAATCTGATCATATATGCTAAATGTATCTAAGAATGCTCCTGTTATTACAAAAATACTGGTAATATGGCCAGCAGTTAATTTGGTATTATCCAAAATTACTTGTCCTAAAAGACAAATAAATCCGCAAAATAAGAAAGAAGTTAAATAGATCATTTAATCACCTCCAAACTAACAGCATGCGCAATACTTAAAATATTTTCATGTTGATAGACAAAAGTAGGAGAAAACAATGCCCCAGTTGCAACCAATAATACTTTTTTTACTTTCTTTTTCTTGAGTAAATTCAAAATGACACTGTAATTCACTAATGCACTACATACCGGTCCAGAGCCTCCCGCCTGGACTTCTTTTTGTTTTTCTAAATCATAAAGCATTACTCCACAGTCATTATAATTCTTACTAATATCTAACCCATATTCAGTTTTCATAAAATCAATCAATATTTTTTTACCATAAGTACCTAGATCACCAGTTAAAATCAAGTCATAATAATCAGGAGTACGATTTAAATTGGTAAGGTGTCTATAAATAGTATCTGCGGCTGCTGGCGCCATAACTGCTCCCATATTAAAGGGATCATTCTGTTCATAATCCACAATTCGGCCAATCGTAGAACTCTCTACTTTAATACCTGTATTTTCATTCGTCAACAAAATACTAGCTCCACCCGTCGCCGTAAAAGTAGCTGTCTTCGGCTTAGGGGCACCATATTCTGTAGGATTACGAAATTGTTTTTCACTAGACATATTATGTGAAGAGGTAGATGCAATCGCATTACTTACTTTACCACCATCGATTAAACTACTACCCAAGATTATTCCTTCAACACTTGTTGCACAAGCACTATAAATACCAAGGAAAGGAAAATTAAATTTTTCTGAAGAATAACACGACGAAGTAATTTGATTCATCAAGTCTCCAGAGATAATCACATCGATATCATCCTTAGTTTTCTTTGTTTTCTTGAGTAAAGTGCGAATACTCTCTTCTAGAATTTTTGCTTCTGCCGTTTCCCATGATTTTTCTCCGTGATATAAATTATCAAATGTTTGATCAAAATACTTCTTCAACGGTCCTTTAGCTTCATAAGGACCTGCTATTGTTGCGGCATCTTCGACAAATACACAATTATATTTAAATGTCATTTTCTAACCTCCCATAATAAGTAATCTAAGCATTCCGAAAAACCATGCAGAGACTACTCCATATAAAATAACACTACCAGCTAGTTTAAAAATATTACTTCCTAAGCCAAAGATAGGTCCTTCCTTCCGATATTCAATTCCTGCACTCGTCATCGAATGAGCAAATCCTGTAATCGGAATAATGAGTCCACACTTACAAAAATTTACCCACTTGTCAAAAAAGCCAAGAGCCGTAAATAAACTAGCTAGAAAAATCAGAGTAACCAACATAAAAGTAGACGCATCTTTAGTGGAAATTTCAAAAAAAACCGCATAAAATTCCGTTAGCAACTGCCCAATTACACCAACAAGTCCACCGGTTACAAAAGCAATAAAAGCATTTTGACTTCTTGTCTCTGTCGGTTGATGTTTTTTCACCAACTCCTTATATCTTGCTTTTTCCATTTTTTCTATCACCCACTAATAGTATGAGAAAAAGAAAAAAATTCTATACAAAAAGATAGCTAATAATCATAGCTATCCATTTAAGACACCTCGTAATTTTTTTAAAATCTTTGTCTCTTCACGAGAAACTTTTACTTGATTAACCCCTAACACCTTACTCGTTTCACTTTGTGTCATATCTTCAAAGTAACGACACGAAATTAATTTTCTCTCTTCTTCCTCTAAATCTTCTACCGCTTGTTTTAAATCGAGTACATCCGCATCATACCCAACTTCTTCATAAGCTAATGTATGATAAAGATTCATTTCTTTCCCTTCATCATCTTCATTTAACGCATAATCTAAACTACGTACAAATTCTTGTGACATCAGCACTTCTTCAATCACACTTCGATCGATCTCTAAAAATTGACTAACTTCATCGATCGTCGGTTCTTTTTGTAGTCGTTGTCTAAGTACTTCTCTAGCTCGCTCTATTGGTTTAACCAATGAAGATAATTCTTTACTGATCTTAATATTTTTATTTTCACGCACATATTTTAATATTTCTCCTTTAATATAGAGAAAAGCATACGAAGAAAACTTCGTATTCTGACTCGGATCATAGTGATCCAAAGCATTTAATAAACCTATTCTACCTACTTGTATTAAATCATCCATATCATAGTAATACCGAAACTTACTCGCATAAGCAAATATTCTTCCTTCATATTCTTGTAAATCGATAGCCATATTTTCTCACCCTTATCCTATTTTATTTAAGGACTGCAAACTACAACTACCCTACAAAAGTTTTAAATATGAATTAAACGAAATGCACTTAGTTCATCACTACTCCTTTCCACATCTGGTAATGACTGATCTAATTCATCTGCCACTTTCTGATTTAAATGCGATCTATCTCCACAGACAATCAGCCTTCCATCATGTAAGACAATATCCCGATAATGACTCATAATTACTTTTATTCCTTCTTCATCAAGATAAGATAAATTTTCTAAATTGATCACAAAATAACGTACCCCATGAACATGAATCATTCGATCTAATACCCCACTAAGTTCATGAGAAGTTCTCTTACTAAGAACCCCCTCTAGTCTCACAAACAACATCCCATGCACAAACTCCATATCGATTTGGAACATAATCCACCTCTTATTCTTGTATATTAAATATAGACTACTTTTTAAAAAAATTATACATCTTCGACAAAACTTCTAAAAAGTTTTAAAAAAAAGAAGTCATGACAACTTCTTATGAAACTCTAAATTTTTTATAATCCTCTTACCCGGTACCTGATCCTGTAAAATTTCATTTAAATCACTTAACTTTCTGACAACTTCTTGTCGTGCTTGAATCAATTTTTGTTTTTCTTGTTCTAACTTTCTAATTTTATCGAAACAATCAGGTGCTTCTTCAATTGCGGTTAACACATTCGATAAACGCCGGTACTCTTTAGGATTAGAAGCATTTTCTTTTCGTGTTGCTAAACGCTCCATAACAAAAATTTTAAAATCAGGACGAGGAAGCACTCTCTCTTGTTCGCAAATTCTATCCATAATTGCGGGAACTAAATCCATAGTCATTTGAAAACTAGGTAGATCAATAAAATTTAGTAAATCAGAAAACTGTAATTGTTGAACAATCGCTAAATCATTATTTTTTCGTATCCCAGCTGGTAACTTTTGATAATTAGGATCTTCGTATAAATAGCGAAAAGGATAAAGATACTTTTCTTTCGCAATAAAACTAACGATTGATACATCACCACATTCTCTTTCTAGTTCTAAAGAAGAACTATCCCAACAATATTGGTTAACATCAATCCCCTTCTTATGTAAAGTAACAATCCAACTATACATTTTATTTGTTTTTAAATCATCGATAAACTCTGAAAAAGAGTAACTGCCTTCATCGTTGACAAAAGCATCAAACAAAGCCTTTTTCTTTTCTATAACTTCGTCTTTTTTTCTTCTTTTTAAACCACGACTATCTTGATCAAAAAAATATTCTAGAAATTCAAGATTTCGCTTATTTACCCCTTTCTGACACATCAACTCAAACAACATTAATCGGCGCTGAAAAGAAATATCGGAAAGTAATAATTCAACAGCCACAGGGAAAGAAGAATCATCTAAACATAAGTCAGAAAAACTAAGTTTACCAATAGCATTTATCCCACCGGTACCATTTACTCGCCAAGATAATGATCTTAACATATCTAAAGCTTGTTCTCTTTTTTCAGAAAGGGAAAATTCCTCTTCTAATTCTAAATCTGGAACATGTTCTAGTTTTTCTTTCACTTTTAAATACTCATTGCGTAGATTTTCAAGAATTTGAAAGGGACCATCTGCTTCAAGTGGTAAAAAGGTCACATCAGGATCTTTCCAATCTTGAATTAATTTATCTACTAGTAAACATAAAAGAAAAGAATCTTTTAACGGCTTTTTTGTAGAAGTCAAATGTTCATAAAGAGCAAGTAAATCATAAACAGTCTCTTCATTTTTTTTAAATATTTCTATTTCTTTTTCTAGTTCCTTTTTCTGCATTTCCATATCCTTGGTATTTTCTATTTCTTCTATTGTCATTATCTATTTCCCCCTATTAATACTATAACGAAACTAGAAAGAAAAAGCAATCCTTACTTCGTATGTAACCAACCTTTTTTCTCTAACCAAGTACCAACAGTTAAACTAAGTTTATTAAATACATACAAGGAAGAAAATAACAATACTACAAAAATAAGCGCGATTTCTACTGTTACACCATGAATATCAAAGAAATCAGATTGGAATATTGATCCGTAAATAAAGCCCAATACTAAAAGGACAAAGAGAATACGACGTAAACGATTAAATGGCTGACAAATTCGGTAGAGTAAAATGAACCCAGTCATCGCCGTTAAAAAGATAACTAAACTAGAAACAATAGCATCAGATAAATGGAAAACATATTGAAATAGTAGTGCCATAATTACATTAAAGGCTACTGTTAAAGCAGCTGGTAAACTTCGGCTCACCACTTTTAATAAGAAGTTTCCTTCTACTAATTCATGATTAGGTTCTAAGGCTAAGATAAAGGATGGAATTCCAATCGTAAACATAGTAATTAATGTAAGTTGGATCGGAATAAAGAAATATTCAGAAGAAATAAAAACACAAATAGCGATTAGAAAAATCGTAAATATCGTCTTAGATAAAAGTAGCGAACTACTTCGTTCAATGTTGTTGATAATTCTTCTTCCTTCGGCAACAATTTTAGGCATCGAAGCAAAATTGGAATCTAAAAGAACAAGTTCACTGACGTTACGAGCCGCTTCACTTCCACTCGCCATCGCAATACTACAATCAGATTCTTTTAAAGCAAGTACATCATTTACTCCGTCCCCTACCATACCTACAGTATATTTCTGTCTTTTTAATGCCTGAACCAATTTCTTTTTCTGAATTGGTGTCACCCGACCAAAAACAGTATAACGAGTAACGATATCATCAAATTCTTCATCTTTAACCGTAGTCATATCGATTCCTTTTACCTCATCCATTCCGGCACGACGAGCGATACTTTCTACCGTCTGATAATTATCTCCTGAAATGATCTTTAATAAAACCCCTTGTTCTTTAAAGTATTCCAAAGTTTTTTTAGCATCTGGACGAATTCGATCCTGAATTAAAAGAAAACCTAATACTTTTAAATTTTCAGGATGTTCAGTTAATGGTTTAAAACTTCTAGCGACAACAAGTACCCGGTAATCCCCAATATATTGATCTAAAACATCTTGAACTTGATGAATACCCTCTCCTAAAACAAATTCAGGTGCCCCAATATAAAACGAACCTTGTTCCGTATAAGAAACTGCCGAAAACTTTCTCTGAGAAGAAAAAGGAATCTTTCCGGTTTCCACATATTTATTTTGGGTACCAAAAGAATCGATAATGGCACGCATCGTCGGTGTATCAGCACCAAAAGAATTTCCCAACTCTTTTAAATAGGTAATCAACTCTTCCTTATCTTGCTTACCATAAGGAATAACATCAGCAACATCCATTTTTCCTTCCGTAATTGTTCCTGTCTTATCTAAACAAATCACATTAACCCGAGCCAAAATCTCAATACAATATAGTTGTTGAACTAAAACCTTATAACGAGCAAGACGAATAACACTAACTGCCATCACTGAACTAGTGAGTAGTACTAAGCCTTCTGGAATCATCCCAATCACTGCCGCAACCGTAGAAAAAGTAGCCTTAGTCATACTTCCCATAATCGAATATTGATTAAAGAAAAATAAGATACCTACAGGGACAATCAAAATCGATAAGATTTTCAATAACTTTTCAAAAGAATGCATAATCATCGAATTTACTTTTTTCTTGTATTTGGCTTCACTAGAAATAACAGAAATATAATTTTCTCCCCCAATGTGTTCTACTCTAGCTATACACTCACCACTTACAATAAAACTACCAGATAATAGCATGTCCCCCGCTTTTTTCACAATTGGATCTACTTCGCCTGTTAAAAAAGCTTCGTTAACCTCTACTTCACCTTCTAAAACAATCGCATCAGTTACCACTTGATTACCTAGTTTTAAAGATAAAACATCATCTAAGACAATTTCCTCAATTCCTACTTCAACTAAATGACGATCACGAATCACCGTAGCTTTATTGGAAGCTAATACTGAAAGACGATCAATAATTCGTTTCGAAATCACTTCTTGAATGATACTAATTATCGTATTACAAATAGCAACTCCTAAAAATAAACAGTTTTTAATTGCTTCCATCATTTCTCCTTGAATAGAACCGGTTATAAGGATCGCCATACCTAAAGCAAAATTCAAAAAATTAAAATAAGTAAATGTATTATCTCGGATAATTTGAAGAACAGATTTAGTTGCCGGTTGATTATCATAATTGACAAGCCCATCTCTCATTTTCTCTTCTACTTGTTCAAGACTTAAACCCTCTTTAGGAAGAGGAGAATATCGTTTGATTCTACTACTCATTGACACCACTCTTTTCACTACTAATTAGTATAACACACATCGAATAAAGAAAGTAAAATATGACAAAACTGTAAGAAGAAAAACTCTACCCAATGTAGAGTTAGTTCTTGATATCTCGTTTAGTATAAATAAAGACTATTAAGAAATAAATAATCAAGCTAAGAACCAAACTAATGATTACTCCGAATGGTTCATAAAGTCCAGTAAGCATACAAGACTCTAAATAATATTCACTATGATAAGCGACCATCCAATAATCTAAATAAGGAACTGGTGTATAACAGAAAATTTTTAAGAACGTAAGTCCAAAATTAGAAATTAGCATCCAAATCATAATCGAAAATAAAGTTAAAATAGAAGTAACACTAGCCGTTAAAGCCGTACTTAAAGTAATACTAGATAAAAACAAGATTAAGCTTAAAAAGAAGACAGCAGGAATCATACCGACAATCATATTACCTAAATACCACAAGAAGTAAGGAATTTCTCTAACTTCACCACCGATAAGTAAAAGCTTAGGCGTAAAGAGTTCACCAAATCCATAAGAGATTCCCACTAAAATAAATAAGATAAGTGAAGCAATCAACCATAGAATAAATGTTTCTATGATTAAATATAAGAATTTAGAAAGCAAGATTTTCGATCTCTTAACCGGCTTAGAAAGTAACAATTTTACCGTTCCACTATCATGTTCACGGGAAGTAATACCTGCATGGGTAATCGCTACAATAAAGATTACTACCACAATTAAATGAAGTCCCTGATTCATAAAATTCTTAGCCGTTTGATAAGAATAGAGAGGTTCATAATCAGATGGATAATATAAATCGTGTTTCAAATCATGCTGAATGGCATAATGAAGAATTTGTTTTTTCGCATCAAAATCTTCATTTAACTTTCTATAATACGTCTTAACATTTTCATAACTAGCATGATTAGAAGATTGATGATACTCCTCCAAAGTTGGTGCTTCGATCTCTCGATTAATTTCTTCTAAATATTGATGAGCATTAACTACTCGGTAATTACTATCATCCATAATTTTTTCATCGATAATCATCTGATAGATAGCTAGAGTATTCTCATTAATTTCGGTATCAAAAACGGCAGCATAATACAAATTCGTCTGATAAATAGCTTCGATATAAAGATAATAAGCATTCTCTTCTAATGCCTTAGTCACTAAATCAACATACTCATGATAATAAGTAAAATCACGAGAAAACTCAGTTGGTGATAAAGAAACCGCTTCTTTCAACCGATTCGTATAACTAGCCACTGTACCATAATACAGTTCATAATGAGCATTTTCTGAAGGTAAAGAAGAAACTTCTTCTAAAAAAGAAGGATCATTTTGATAAGCCTTTACCTGTTCTAAAATAACTAAACGAGTAAGAGCTGAACTTAAACTAGATAAAGCATCATGTTGCCAACAAGATTCAGTACTACCATCTCCCAGTAATTGGATCGTATCTTGGTAAGGCTTTTCTAATCTAGAAAAAACTTCTGCCACCCCGACATTTACAAAATTGGTTTCTTCTTCTAAAGCTTTATTGGCTTTCTGATAAGTATCGTCAAACTCTTCCATATAAATAGGTGAAGTATAGGAACGGTTAGAGCCAAAAAACGATTCTATTTTCATCAAACCAAAACAAGATAAGAGCAAAACAAGAAGAATAATAATCGTTTTTTTCCAAGAAAAATGTTTAATAAATTCACAACGAATTAATCGAAATAACTGCATCTTACTCACCATCCTGTCTAAGAGTCTTAGTCAAAAACTCATCTTCTAAACTAATATTCTTATCTTTGATTTCGGATACCAAAATATTTTCACCGATTTCTCCCTCTTGAATTAAAATAACCCGATCGCAGACATTTTCTATTTCAGATAAAATGTGACTGGAAATAAAAATTGTCATCTTATATTCTTCGTTAATCCGTTTTAGTATTTCCCGAAGTTCTTTGATACCTAAAGGATCTAAACCATTCGTCGGTTCGTCCAAAATAAGTAACTTAGGATGATTTAGTAAAGCTTGTGCCAACCCTAGTCGCTGTTTCATTCCTAATGAGTAAGTTTTTACTTTATGATGAATGGCCTCTTCTAAATGAACTAATTTTACTAATACCTCTAAATTCTTAGGATGAGAAATTCCATTCATCAATGCACAAATTTCAAGATTTTTCCACCCAGAAATATTCTGATACATATCTGGATTTTCTACAATACACCCAACATTTCTTAATGCTTTTTCAAAATCCTTTTTTACATCATAACCACAAATTTGAATACTACCACCATCTAGGTGATATAGTCCTAACACTGACTTAATAAAAGTAGATTTGCCCGCACCATTCGGACCAACAAAACCTACAATCTCCCCTTCTTCTAAAGTAATATCGATACCATGTAATATTTCTTTACGATGAAATTTCTTCCTAACTTCTACCGCTTCTAATACTTTCATAACCTTATTCTCCTACTATAAGACCATTATATCAGAAAAAAAGAAAGGTGAACACTTTTTACCATTAATCAATTAAATATCTTTATTAAATAAATTCTCATTCAATATTCTTTCCACCTCATGAATTAATTCCTCTCGATTAGGAATATAATAGGTATAAGTAGGAGCAAACACTTTATTGGATAATCCTCCTAAAACATATTCCATAGTGACATCCTTCTTACCTGCACACAAAATAATTCCAATTGTTTCTTGATCAAATTCATCTTTTACTTCGCTATTATAATAATTCACATACATATTCATTTGACCAACATATTCTGGCTTCATTTTTTCACTTTTTAAATCGATCAAGACATAAGATCTCAAAATTTTATTATAAAATACTAAATCCACATAATAGTGAGTATTATCATCTAAAGTAATTCTCATTTGATGACCAACATACATAAAGCCTTTTCCCAGCTCTAATAGAAATGAAGATAAATGCTGAATTAAATTTTTTTTCTAATTCACTCTCTCGAATAGGTTTTTCTTCTTTAATCCCCAAGAATTCAAATACATAAGGTTCTTTCAATATATCCGTAGGACTACTGATCTCATTCCCTTTTTTCGATAATTCATAAACTTTTTCAATATTCTTCTTACCATTAGATAATAATAATCTTTGAAACAATAAAGAATCTATCTGCCTTTTTAACTCTCTTTTTGACCACCCAGAACGAATACATTCTTTTTCATAAAAACTTCTCTCTTTATCATCTTCAATATAAATCAGATAACAATAATGAGACCAACTCAATTTACCAGCCAGTGGTTGGCAATTCTTGTAGCGAATATAAAATAGTCTCATATTTTGTAAACCACTTCTACTAAATCCCGTACCGTATTTATTCGTTAACTTCTTAGATAAATTCTTTAATACATCTTTACCATATTCCGCACGGATATTACCATTTTGTTCGTTTTCTACAATAATTTTACCAATAATAAAATAAGTATTCACTAAAGTATGATTAATTTGATAAGTCATTTTAGTTTTATTTTCCACAATAATTTTTTCAATTTGATTAAATAACCCATCTACAATTTTTTCATTAATCATTGTTTTTTCTGTTTTACTAGTATTCATATAATTTCCTCCTATAATTTAGTTATTAGTATTATAGTAAGAAAACCAATAAATATCTTCTAAAATACAAAATTTTCTATTCGACAATATAATAATCCAACACCTAACACACTATTGACTTAATTCAAAATTTTTCTTTTCTTCCTCAACGGCAGTAATTAATTCTTGTTCAGTTGGTAAATGTAGTTGGTAAGTAGTAGAAAAGATAGTTTTGTTATCCTCAGGTAGAGTATATTTTACAACAGTTTCATTTTTAGTTGTGGATAGTAATATCCCAACGGTTGAATTTTCCTCTTTCTGTTTAATTTCTCTATCATAATAATGAACATACATTTGCATTTGTCCAATATCTTGATGAGTTACTTTTCCTATTTTTAAATCTATAATAACAAAGCATTTTAACAATCGATTATAGAAAACTAAATCCGGATAAAAATGATCTTCCTCTAAAGTTAACCTTACCTGATTACCAACATAACTAAATCCTTTACCAAGTTCCAACAAAAACTCCTTTAAATGTTCTAATATATTCTTTTCTAAATCACTTTCTAAATATCGTGTATTTTCTTTGATATCCAAAAACTCTAATACAAATGGATCTTTTACTAGATCTTTACTATTTTTTAACACTTGACCATTTTCAGATAATTCCAATACACTTTTCTTATCAGTAGATAATAATAATCTTTCATACAACAAAGAATTTTTTTGTCTTTGAAGTTCCCTCACACTCCATCTAGAATTTATACATTCATGCATATAAAATTTCCTTTTAGGTTCTTCCTCTATTTTAAGTAACTCTAAATAATGTGACCAACTCAATTGCGACGACAGTGTTGTCGCGATTGGAAAATAGATATAAAACTTTCTCATCCTCTCTAAATTCCTTTTAGAAAAGCCTTTACCAAATTCAGCGGTCAATTTTTCTGACAATTTCTCTAAAACATAATCCCCATAATTCGCTCTCTCATCCCCTTGTTGAATACCCATAATTGCTTTTCCTATATTCCAATATAAATTAAGCATTTCCGTATTAACAACAGAATAAACTTTATTTCTACTACTAATAACTAATTCTTTAATATTATCAAATATATGATTAATTTGATTATCCATTTTTACCTCCCTTTACTACCTAGATTTCTTTTCATAGTTATTAGTATTATAATAAGAAAATAAATGATTATCTTCTAAAATGCAAAATTTTCTATTCAAAAAAAATACGACTCTAGCCGTACTTTCTTTTTCGCTATCAATAATTAAATAATTACTAATTAAAATACCATTTGTCCAACAACGATATCTTTTAAATTATCCCAAAAAAGGGTAAAGAAGTTTTTCTTTTTCACATCTTGATTGACAATTAAATCATAACTACCAACAAGTTGTTCTTGATCATAAAGTTCAAGTTTCCCAACAACACTACCTTTTTTTAAAGGCAATTTGACATCAGATAAAACTATCTTTTCTTGATATTGTTTTGCTTGTTCTGTTTTCTTTCGTAACATACTAATATCTTCTTTAACTATAACATCAACCTGATCGATAGTTCCTCGATCAATTTTTAAATGATCTACTACACTATCTTTTGCTTTAATAGTATCTACTTGATAAGTATTAAATCCATAGTCAAGTAATGCTGCTGTTTCGGCATTTCTCGTTTTACTTACTTCTTCTCCCAAAACAATAGCAATTAATCGCATACCATCTCGCTTAGCAGTAACCGTCATACAATATTTAGCAGCATCAGTAAAACCGGTTTTCAAACCATCAGCACCAGAATAAGTCCTGATTAGTTTATTGGTATTCACCAACCAGAATTTATTTGGTGTATCAACACGTAAATAGTCTTCATACAACGAAGAAAATTCTAAGATTACTTCATGATTAAGTAATTCCCTAGCAATAATAGCAAGATCATGAGCAGTAGAATAGTGATTCTCTTCATCTAAACCAGTTGGATTAACAAAATTCGTATCCTTTAGTCCCAAATCATTTGCTTTTTTCATCATCAATTTAACAAATTCTGCTTCACTTCCCGCTACTGTTTCCGCTAAAGCAACAACCGCATCATTCGCACTCGCCATGCTCACACCTTTAAATAAATCCTTAACACTCATCTCTTCCCTCGGTTGTAAATAAATTTGTGTACCACCATATCCTGCTGCATTACTACTTACTTTTACTTTTTGATCCCAAGTAAGTTTTCCTGCTTCTATATTCTCTAAAATAATAAGTTGTGACATCATCTTCGTTAAAGAAGCAATGGCAACCCTTTCATCCTTATTCTTCTCAAATAATACTTTTCCAGTAGAATAATCAACTAAAATAGCACTTTTCGCATTAGCAGCTAATGTTTCTTCACCCTCTTGGGCACTAACAACACAAGGAAAAAGAACTATACCACAAAGCAACCAAATAAATAACTTTTTCATTAAATACACCACCTACTAAAAGATATGAGAAAAATAAAAGAACTTTCTTCATTTTAAATCAAAAGAAAAACATACTTCTAAAAGAACCCCATAAATTTAAATAGGTGAAGAAAAAAATGAAAAAAAGAAAACAGATGATTACCCCATTGATTTTCCTATTAAGTATAACTTTTCTCTTAATGACTAGTTATAAAAATAATCATAAAGATCCATTAGATCGCTTTAAAACCGTCTCCCACTACAAACAAGAAAAGCAAAACCGTTATGAAGACTATCAAAGACAAAATCCTAATCTTTCAACAGAAGAAATTGTTAC
Organism: uncultured Bacilli bacterium; assembly: GCA_944363785.1. Taxonomy (GTDB): domain Bacteria; phylum Bacillota_I; class Bacilli_A; order RF39; family UBA660; genus Alloscybalousia. The sequence goes on along the minus strand of CALVVF010000019.1, from coordinate 4,754 downwards.
TCACGTTAATATAGGAATCGATCAAGCCCCCTATACTAACACCATGCAAACTCCTTTTTTAAATAAAATCTATCTACTGACCAATAAATATTTGTATTTACCAGAAAACTATATTCCAAATGAATTAGAAAGAGTTGACGATACATATACAAACGGCAACAAACAACTTGTAAAAGAAGCAAAAATAGCTTTTGAACAAATGGCATATGATGCTAAAAAAGAAGGATATACTATTCGGGTAGTATCTGCCTATCGTTCTTATTCTTATCAACAAGTTCTATATCAAAATTATGTTTTAAAAGATGGGATAGAAAAAGCAGATACTTATTCGGCAAGACCAGGCTTTTCTGAACATCAAACAGGATTAGTTATCGATGTAGATAATAAAGAAAAAGATTTCAATCACTTTGAATTAACAGAAGAATTTACTTGGATGAAGAAAAATGCAAGTAAATATGGATTTATTCTGAGATACCCTAAAGGAAAAGAAAAAATAACTGGCTATAATTATGAAGCATGGCATTACCGTTATGTAGGAAAAAAAATCGCCCAAGATATTGTCCAAAAAGACATTACCTTAGACGAATACTATGTAAAATATATAGAAAATAATTAAACAACTTCTTCTAAATCCGTATTTTTAGTCTCTTGATTTTCAGTAAAAGTATAATAACTAGTCAAGTCTTCTTGAATAAAAGGAGCATCATCTTGTAAGTAAAGAGTACACAAAACATCTCCTACCTGAACATCATCACCGATCTTCTTCTTTAAAACGATACCTACTTTAGGATCAATATGATCTTCCTTAGTTCTTCTACCGCCACCTAAATCAAGAGATAATTTTCCAAACCGATAAGCATCCATATCGACAACATGCCCACTTTTAGTCGAAAGAATATCTTGAGTTCTCGAACTTACTCGTAAACCACTAATATCTCCCCCTTGAGCTTTAATCATCTCCATAAACTTATCGTAAGCTCTACCTGATTTTAAACTCTCTTCTACTCGTAAACTAGCATCATGAATAGAAATATTAAGTCCTAGTTGAACCATCTTAGCTGCTAATGCCTTAGACAAAGCAACCAAGTAATTATTTTCTTCATTCGATAAGATTCTCATGACTTCCAAAATCTCTAATGCGTTACCGATCGATGTACCAAGAGGAATATCCATATAAGTAATCATCGTATCTACTTCTCTTTGATAATAATGACCGATCTTTTTCATTAATCTGGAAATTTCTAATGCTTCTTCTTGCGTTTTTAATAAAGCTCCTTTTCCTACTTTAATATCTAAAACAATTTTACTAGCACCAGAAGCAATTTTCTTACTCATAATACTAGAAGCAATCAAAGGAATTGACTCTACTGTTCCTGTCACATCACGTAAAGCATATACTTTTTTATCTAATGGAGCTAAATGAGCAGTCTGACTAATAATCGCAACTCCAACAGTATTTAATTGTTGAATAAATTCTTCTTGCGTTAAATCGACTCTAAACCCAGGAATACTCTCCAACTTATCGATTGTACCACCTGTATGTCCTAGCCCCCTACCACTCATTTTAGGTACCTTTAATCCTAATGAAGCAACAATGGAAGCAACAATCAAAGTTGTCTTATCCCCAACACCTCCAGTTGAATGCTTATCTACAGTAACCCCATTAACCATACTTAAATCTAATATTTCCCCGCTTTGAATAAAAATATCTGTTAAATCTAAAGTCTCTTGATCAGTCATTCCCCTAAGACAAATTGCCATCAACAAACTACTCATTTGATAATCAGGAATCTCCCCTTGAAAATAACCAACAAATGCTTCCTTCAATTCTTCTTTCGATAATACTTTTCCCAATCTTTTCTTATTAATAATATCTACCATAGCCATCTTTATCACCTCTATTATATAAAAATATTATAACCGAAAACTAACTACTTTGTACAGAAACTAATAAGATTTCTTTTTAGAAGAAGAACAAGGTACATCTATACAAAAAGCATAACCTTCTAATTCACTCTGATCCATACTATAATTTCCATTTTTCTGTTCTAAAATAGCGATATCCAAACTGCCATCCCTAAGCGCTAATTCTTTTCTTGCTTCCTCTAATTCATCTTTAGAATAGGAAGATAGACGAAAACCATCAGCATAACACTTCATATTACTTTCATTGGCTAAGACATAACCATTTTCAATTAATGATGAGGCAAACTCTTTTTCTTCACTACTTTCTATAAAAAAGCCAGGATCTGGTTTTGAGTAATCACCAAGATCTTCATCATAGTGAAGATACATCCCATCATGACAACGACTAGCGGAAAAAAATTGTTTATAAGAAGCATCTACTAAAAAACGTACATCAGAGACAAAATGAGTGATGTCATCTTCTATTGGAAAGCAAACTGAGCCAAAACAATGATGTGTTGGAGAATGAAAACACTCCTCAGCTAAATTCTTTGTAACAGGTAAACCTAAACGCTCAAAAGGAAGTAGTGAAGCTATTTGCGTTAATTCACATAAGCCATTTAAAGAATTATGTTCAACATCAAGTCCTAGTTGTCTAATTCCTAACCACGTATTCGATAAAGACCAATCCAATAAAAGTTTCGCTTCATCTAAACGAATTCCACTAACTACTCCTTCTTCTTTTCTTCTTAATACTTCTTTCAAATGATCAGCTATAGACCTAACCAAATCTTGATCCACTGTTTTTATTTGAATATTGGCATCGGTAATCAAAAAATTTTCTCCCAGTAAACCTAATGTTTCTGCCCGATCAGAAATAACAGGTCTATGACCAACTTGTTGATAATATAAAGACCATAAATGAGCTAAAGTTCTAGCATTTTCACTAGTACAATGATTAATCATTACAATTTCTTCAATTGCATCTAATATTTTCTCTTTATCCACAATAACCTCCTAAATCATCTTAATTATACCACTAAGAAAAAAAGAAAAGAACCTACCTAAAGTAAATTCTTCCTTTTCAAATCACATAAATTTTCTTATTTATTTAATTTCTTCCTATTCAACAACATAGGGATTTTCTGCAGTCCCATCTCCACTACCTACTACTTTAGTCCCTTTTTTAAGAGAAACTGAGGGGCGAATACCAGCTGTTCTGCTAGAATATGTATACAAAAGAAGACCTGACGGTTCTACCCATGAAATACCGGCATTGTAAGTAGTTTTGAAGAAAACGGGTGACATAGTCCACCAGTTATTTTTATTATACAAATAATAATAAAAATTAGTTACATTGAACACTGCACCTGCATATGCGATCTCATCTGCTGTAAGTAATGCTACTGGATACATTAATGCTCCATTCCCATTCTCTTCACTTACCGTAAAGCGATCATTTTCATTTACACATTCTAAACTTGGTGTTTTATTGTAGTATAGTCGATAATAACCTCCATAGTCAGTATACTCAGAATATGTTCCGTCTCCTGATGAATTCGGAGAGAGGCTTCTATCGTTACACCATATCGTATCCTCAAGCATTTCTGTGTACACAATTAGATTCTCACTATACCATTTATCGATTACTGTCTTAATTGCTGAATCGTTTGTATTCTTGTGTGTTTTTTCATAAGTTGATGAACTAGGTGTCCCATACATATAACCTACGTAAGCGTTATCGCTATTGCCAGTATTAAATACACTATTTTGGATCATAGTTTCACTTTCTATAGTATTAGAACATTGTCCATTATCATTCGGTCTACCATTATAGATTAATTTTACTCCCCCTGTTTCGGTCGTTCTAACGATCTTCCAACAAAAGTTCGCAAATCTTACATTATTATTCGTAACTGCCCCTCGATAATACATAATAGGATTAGCATTATTCTCTGTCCCATGTAAAATATATAATCCTTTACCATTAGTATCACTTGAGATTTTTGAAAAGTCTATTCCAGTTGGACTAGTAACAAATTCACTAGCTATATTATCAAGTACTGCTTCTGGTTTTATCATTTCCACTAATTCTATGCTGGCAATGGTAACAGGGATTTTATTTCCTTGTTCTAAGACTAAATCTCTTCCTATTAATCCACCTTGACAACCTAATTCAATTGTTACCGGAACTGTGTTATTATTCTCTATCTCAACAACAATTGTTTTAACTCCATTTGAGGATATTTCTCCTGTTGGTAAATCTTGACTAACATTTTCATAACATTTCACACTGACTTTATCTTTTTCTTCTTGACTTAGTGATCCAAGAACTTGATAATACACTTCATATTCCGTACTCTTTTCATTATTACTTGTTACTTTCATGGTCACTGTCTGTTTAGAATTAGCTGGCACTTGGATCGTTCTATTTTCTAAATTATCCGCTGTAATCGTATAACTTAGTTCTACTCCATTTAGGGTCAAAGCATTTTTATTTTCTTTTGTTAATTTATAATAGGAATAACTAGGATTTAAAAAGAACCAGCAAAATACAAATAAAAATACAGCTACCCCTACCCATAATTTTTTTCTCTTTAACATAATGTTCTACAACTCCCTTTCATTATTCACAAATGACTTTTTTTAAATAACTAATAAAGAAAAAGCTACTATAAGAGCCACTCTATTTTATCTTTATTTTACCATAACTACCCCCCCCCCAAGTCAATGGGGGTTGGGGGGTAGTTTAGTAGTTGCTGCTGCAGTGATTTTGCAGTGATAAACTTAAAGTAGACAACTAAAGAGGGTATGTAGACAACTTTATATTTTATTTATACAATTATCTT
>CALVVF010000018.1 GCA_944363785.1 uncultured Bacilli bacterium | reverse complement strand
CGATAACTTCTTTTAGAACTATACTTTCCTTTAAATTTTGGATAATTTGCTTGTTTATGAAAATAACGTTTAAATGCGTCATCTAAATCAAATAAACTACATCTTAAACTACAAGAGTCCACTTCCTTTAAGAATGGATATTCTGAATATAAATTCGGTAAATCTTTAGTAGTATCATAACAAGTCAAATCTTCTTTTTTTCTTTTTTCAAGATAGTGATTATAAACTAGTCTTGTACAGCCAAATGTTTTTTGAATTTTAATGATTTGTTTATCGTTTGGATAAAGACGAAATTGGTAACTTTTATACATCATACTCATGTCTATCCCTCCCTGTTGTGAATGGTTAATAGGAGTTTATCAAACAAATGTACGTAAATCAAGTGGAATATAAAATTTTCTATTTTTTCTTATTTTCATCCTTTAACTAAGCAAATTCCTAATATAGAAAAAAACTATATGATGAAGTGGTCATATAGTTTGAAAATGATTTCGTTATTTAGTGATTACATCATATTGTATCCATTCGGATTATAATTGGATGTATAATTGTTTTCATTGTAAGGTGTGGGAATTGGTATAGCATTTTCTATTCGGGCTACTTTTGTTTTTAAACGATTTACTTCTCGTTCTAATTGATAAATCCTATTTTCTAGGTTTCTGATTTCTTGATTGTTATTAGGTGGAAAATGATTAGGAAAGGGCATATTCATGTATGGGTCAGTATTGTTCATAAAACATCTCCTTTATTTATCTTATTATATGCGTTATAATAAGTTTGGTGATTTATATGCGTCTTCGTAATGTAAAAAATAAAGAAGAATTAATGAAGAATTCTTCCCATTTATTGTTGGATGGTAAAATTTATCGAGGTAAGTGGCATACTTATTTTCATAATACCCATCCTATTCATGTTGAGATTGGCTGTGGTAAAGGTCAATTTCTTATTCAAATGGCTTCCTGTTACCCAGAAATTAATTTTATTGGGATTGAACAGTATGACAGTGTGATTGTTCGTACTTTACAGAAAGTTCCAGAGGATTTGGATAATCTTTGTTTTATTAGAATGAATGCCCTCGATATTGAAGAGGTATTTGATCATGAAGTAGATTGTATTTATTTGAACTTTTCTGATCCTTGGCCTAAAAATCGTCAAGAAAAAAGAAGATTGACTAGTCCTATTTTTTTACATAAGTATGATCATGTATTTGCTAAAGATGCTCATATTATTCAAAAAACAGATAATCGACAATTATTTGAATATTCTTTAGTCTCTCTTTCCACTTATGGATATCAGTTAGAACAAGTATCTCTTGACTTGCATCACTCTGATTTTACTTCTAATATCATGAGTGAGTATGAGGAACGTTTTGTTCAGTTAGGACAACCAATTTATCGTTTAGAAGCAGTTAAAAAGATGACAAATAAAGTAAAAAACTTGTAAAATCATTTTTCTTTAGTTAATAATTTGTTATAATAAAGTAAGAGTAGGTGAATTATGAAGAAATTATTAGTGATACTTTCTTTCACTTTTCTCATTAGTGGTTGTAGTATGGTAACCATTGAGGATCAATCTTTTGATGAGATTATCCAATCCGTTATTCGTGAGGATTTTACATTAGAGAACGTATCCTTAGAAGGTTATTCTTATTATTTACCAAAGGGAGTTATCTTAAAAAAGAGTAATTCGTTAAATTCTGTATTATATTATAATCATCGTCAGATGTATCTATATGTAGATCTTTATTCTTATTATCATAAGAAAGACTTCTCTTATGAAGTTAATCCGGATAGTTATTATTCACAAGCAATCGATCTATATGGGAAAAAAGGATATTTAGAAATTACACAAATTTCTACAAATTATTTTGTAGAGTTTATGTATAATTATTCTAAGATAGAAGCTTATGTAGATGAAAAAGATCTAGAAAAAACAATTACTCAAATGGCTTATATTTTAAATAGTGTTAAATTTCAAGATGCGATTTTAAATACTTTAGTAGGTGAAAATGAACTTGATTACAATGAAGAGAATTTTAATATATTTAAACCAAAACGTGAAGAAGGTAATTTTCTAGATTATGAAGAACAATATGATAATGGAGAAGATCAATTAATCGATGAAGATAACATCGATATTGGAATAGAAAGTAATGGAGAATAGATAGGATGGTGCTTTATGGGACTTTTAGAGAAGTTAAAAAATACTTTTTTTGAAGAAGAGTATGTAGAAGTAGAAGAGGTCGAAAAACCTAAGAAAGAACCGAAACCAATTGCGAAAAAAATAGAAAGTAAGCATAAGAAGGAAGAAGAAAAACAACAAGAAGTTTATCAAGAAGTGAAAACTGAGGAGACATCTTTTCCAGAAAAGACTGATAATCATGATGTAGTCAGTGAAGAAAAACCGGTTTATGCAGACAAAGAATTATTGAAAACAGATACAAATATTCAATATTTTGAGGATGATGATTTTGTAGAAAGAAAGGAAGAAATTCGTTCAGTGCCAGAAGTAAAGAAAAAATTATACGGTGGTGATCCTGAACAAATATATGAAAAGATTTCTTATACGGAGTCAGTCAGTAAACCATATTCTAATTCAGATGCAAAAAATGGATTTAAGCCAACTCCAATCATTTCCCCAATATATGGAATTTTGGATAAAAATTATAAGAAGGAGGAAGTGATAGATAAAAAGGATAAACCTAGTAGCTATGTTTCTAGAAAAAATATTGATTTAGATTTTGTTCGAAATAAAGCATTTGGTGGAAATGTAGAAGAAAAAGAAACTGATTTTTCTTATCCTTCTACTGAAGAAGACTCTTATACAGATGATGAAATGCCAATTGAAGAAAATCTATTATATGATATGACAAAGTCTGATGAAGCTCCGGCAGTAGAAAAAGTAACAATTGCTGATGCGGAGGAATATTTTGAAGATTTAGGGTTAGAATATAATGTAGATTATAAAGATAGTCGCTATGAAAAAGCTACAGGTAGAAGAAGTAGAATTACAAAAGAAGAAGTTTCAGATGAAGTTCCTAAGAAAAAGAAAGCGGAAGAAAATGAATCAAAATTAGAAGATAATTTATTTGATTTAATTGATTCTATGTATGAAGAAGAAAAGGAGTAATGGATGATGATCGATATTATGGATGTTTTCCCAATTATTTTGTATGTATTAGCGATTGTTTTAGTAATCATTTTGATTGTACTAGCGGTAAAACTAATTCATACTGTAGACAAAACTAATCGAATTTTAGATGATGTTGAAAGAAAATCTAAATCATTAGATGGACTCTTTCAAGTTATTGATGGTGTTACAGATACATTATCGATGCTTAGTGATACTCTAGTTACGAATATTAGTGGTGTAATTCATAAAGTATTTAGAAAAAGAAATAAAAAGAAAAAAGTAAAGGAGATTGATGAAGATGAGTAAAAAAGAAAAAAAATCTAGTGGAGTAGGAAAATTTATTGCAGGTGCTGCAGTAGGAGCTACTCTTGGTATTTTATTTGCTCCTAAATCAGGAAAAGAAACAAGACAAGATTTAAAAAAATTATTCGATGATTTTATGAAGAAAGTAAAAGAAATCGATGTTCAAGAAGTAAAAGAACAATTAGAAAATAAGATTGAAGAAATTAAAACAGGTCTTGCTGACTTGGATCGTGAAAAAGCTTTAAAGATTGCTAAAGAAAAGGGTGCAGATATTAAAGCAAAATGTGAAGAGTTAGTACAGTTAGCTGTTGCTAAAGGAACTCCTGTTTTAGAGAAAGCTGCTAATGAAGTAAGAGAAAAAACAATTGAGGCAGTAAGAGAGATCTTAGTTCGTTTAGAAGAATCTGATCGTAAAGCAAAAGCAAAATAGTAGTATTGATAGTTGAAAATATAAGTAAGAGATGATATAGAGAATACTCAAAATTTGGGTATTCTTTTTCTTTTCTTGTTTACCATTTTTTTGTTAAAAAATTTCTAGCTATAATTTTAAATGAGTTGTCTACTATATATAGATAAAAATAGAGGAGAGGAGGAACTACGATGAATAAACCAACACTAATCGTCAGTTTATTAATCGTGGCGGGTACATTAATACTAATGGGGGCAAACTATGCCTATTTTACCGCAATAGCGAATTCAGAAGAACAGGTAGTACAAAGTGGTGTGTTAGAACTAACGTATTTAACAGGACAAGATATTACATTAGAAGGTATTTTTCCATCACAGGAAACAGAAGCAGGAGTTCATCAATTTGCGATTGAAAATACGGGAACCTTGGATGCAACATATTATTTATATTTAGATAACATCACTTTACAAAAAGGTGGACAAGCTACACAAAGTGAAAACTTAAAATGGAAATTATATAGTGCAGATGAGAGTTATACGGAGCAAGAGGAGATCGCAAATGGGGATTTAAGTGATGGAAGTAATACAATTGAACTTGATACAGATATAACTATTCAACCACAAGAAAAACAGTATTATATTTTGAAAATTTGGTTACAAGAAACAGGACAACCTCAAAATGAAGATCAAGGTTTAACTTTTAGTGCTCAAGTAGAAGCAACAACTGAGGAAAAAGCAGTAAATAAAAATTTAGTCAATCTCATGAAAACAGAAGCAGTACTCGATAATATTCAAAGTACTTATGTAGCAAGTGAAACTGGAATAGACTTTTCCCAAATCTCAAGTGATACGAATGGCAAAGGATTATACACTTTACATGGGACAGAAAATACGCCTAATCCCATCATGTATTACCGAGGAGCAGTAGAGAATAATAATGTAAAATTTGCGAACTTTTGTTGGAAGATCGTAAGAACAACCGAGACAGGTGGAGTAAAACTAATCTATAATGGAAAACCAAACGTGAGTGGACAATGTATGAATACAAAAGGAAGTTCAACGGTGATACAAACTAGTGGATTTAATGAAATTCCTAATGGTAATGCCAATGTAGGGTATATGCAAGGCTCACTAGGATCAAGCACTTATGAAGAAACACATCGAAATACGAACGATTCAACGATTAAGACGGTAATTGATGAGTGGTATAGTCAAAACATGACAGAGTATACGAAACAGTTAGAAGATACAGTATGGTGTAATGATCGAAGTGTAGTACAGAATAGTGATTATACTGGGACTGGTGTAGGGCATGAAAGAACAATGTATGGAGCTATGAATAGATTGTATGTAAATAAGGCACCGAGTTTAGCCTGTGTAAATGAAAACGATCGTTTTACAGTAAGTGAAAAGAATGGAAATGGAGCATTAACGTATCCAGTAGCTTTATTAACAGCAGATGAAATCGTCTATGCCGGTGCAGTATATGATCAAGAAAACAGAACTTATTATTTGTCCAATAGTACTAACTTGTGGTCTTTGTCGCCTTACGCGTTTACTGGTAGCTCCGTTTACATTTTCCATATGTATGCGACGGGTGTTCTCTACTACCAAGGCTCTTCCAACGATTACGGTGTGCTGCCTTCCATATCTTTAAAGAAAGGAATTAAAGTACAAAGTGGAACGGACGGGACTAAAGAAAATCCGTATGTAGTAGTGTAGGTAGGTATTTTGGACCTTATACTCATAGCTTGTAGATCCCTATAAAAACTTTTTCATTGGGGATAGAGAATTAAGTGAAATAAATCGACGACATGTTTGAGTGTTGTCGATTTTGTGATCTATTAAATTTTTAGAATGGATGTACTTTTTTTGAGAGGCTATTTTAGGTTGCCTCTAGTTTAAATATAAAATGACGGGTATAATATATGTATAGGATAGAGAGGGTGTATTTGAACATGGAGAAAATATTTAAAAGAAAATATATATGGTTAATCCTAGTTTTAGCACTTATTTGTATTACAGCTGGTGCTTCCTATGCTTATTTTACTGCTTTGGGACTGTCTGATGAACAAGTTGTACAAAGTGGGGTATTAAGTTTAACTTATACAAGTGGGGAAAATATATTATTAGAAAATATAGTTCCAACTGAAGAAACAGGAGCAGGAATTCACGAGTTTACGATAGAAAATACGGGAACCTTAGATGCGACGTATTATTTATATTTAGATAAGATTACCTTACAAAAAAATGGAGAAGATACGCAAAGTGAAAACTTGAAATGGAAATTATATAGTGCTGATGAGAGTTATATTCAACAAGGGGAAATCGCAAGTGGTAGCTTTGCCGAAGGAGATAATACGATTGAATTAGATACGGATATAGCTATTGCTCCTAAAGAGAAGCATTATTATATTTTGAAGATTTGGTTACAAGAAACTGGGGAGTTACAAAATGAGGATCAGGGATTAGAATTTAGTACTGTAGTAGAAGCAACGACTGATAGGAAGACTATTAATAAAATGTTAGTTAATGTGATTAAAGATGAAGCTGTACTCGATAATATCGCTAGTGAATTTGTTACTAGTTCAACTGGAATTAATTTTTCACAAGTCTCAAGTGATACTAACGGAAAGGGATTATATATTTTGAATGGAACTGAGAATAATCCATATCCAATTATGTACTATCGCGGGGATGTAAAAAATAATAATGTTAAATTTGCGAATTATTGCTGGAAGATGGTAAGAACAACGGAGACAGGTGGCATAAAACTAATTTATAATGGTAAGCCTGATAGTAGTGGGCAGTGTAGTGCAACAGGAAGTGCAACGGTGATCCAGGATAGTGTCTTTAATACAAATTACAATGATAATGCCTATGTAGGATATATGTATGGAACAGCAGGGTCAAGTGATTATCAGGAAGCACATAAAAATGTGAATGATTCAACAATTAAGACAGTAATTGATGAATGGTATAGCCAAAATATGATAGAGTATGCAGATCAGTTAGAAGATACCGTATGGTGTAATGATCGAAGTGTAGTACCAGATAGTAGTTATCCTGGAACTGGTGTAGGAAAAGAAAAGACGATGTACGGAGCGAGAAATAGATTATATAGTACTAAGACACCAACATTGGAATGTGTAAACGAAAATGATCGCTTTACAGTAAGTGAGGAAAATGGAAATGGAGCTTTAACTTATCCTATAGCTCTACTTACAGCAGATGAGATCGCCTATGCGGGGTCAGTTTATAATCAAAATAATAGAAGTTATTACTTGTATAATAATGATTGGTGGTGGTCTATGTCGCCTTTTTACTTTAATGGTACCAATATGGATGAATTAATTGTGTATTCGACAGGTAGTCTCTATGGAGTAAATGGTGTTGGACTTACCTTTGGTATACGTCCTGCGGTTTCATTAAAACGTGGGACTAAAGTAATTGGTAATGGTGACGGAACGGTCGAAAACCCTTATGTGGTAGTTGAATAATCATTAATTTCTTTTAGAAATAATCGATTTCTTTTGTATTATTCTTTTCTTTGTGTTAAGATAGTATATATTTATTTAATGTTATAGAAATAGTTTAGTAGTTATTTTCATTGATTAGTAGAGAGTTCACGGGTGGTGAAAGTGGATAGAATGGGATGTATGAATTACACTATTTTTAGTTAAAGCGGGTAATTCCGTTATCGATCAAAGTGGATAAGTTTACTTATCAATTAAGGTGGTACCGCGATTTTTTTCGTCCTTATGGAGTGAAGAGAGTCGCGTTTTATTATGAGGAGGGAATTATGAATTTATTTGAAGAGTTAGAATGGCGAGGACTAATTAAAGATATTTCTAGTCCTGAAATAAAAGAGAAGTTAAATCATGAAAAGGTTACTTTTTATTGGGGAACAGATCCAACTGCAGATAGTCTTCATTTAGGACACTATTCTTCTTTGGTTACAGCAAAGAGATTAGCTAAAGCAGGACATCGTCCTATTCTTTTAGTGGGTGGAGCAACTGGACTTATTGGGGATCCTCGTCCAACCGCAGAAAGAGAAATTATTGCGAAAGAAACGGTAGAGAAAAATCTAAATGGGATTAGAAATCAAGTAGATCGCTTATTTGAAGGAAAAGCAGAGATTGTAAACAATTATGATTGGATGAAGGAAGTTAGTTTCTTAGATTTCTTACGTGATGTTGGTAAATATATCAATGTTAATTATATGTTAGATAAAGACATTATTCGAAGAAGATTAACTACCGGAATTACTTTTGCTGAGTTTGCTTATACTTTAATACAAGGTAATGATTTTCTTCATCTATATCAAGAGAAAAATTGTATTTTACAAGTAGAAGGTTCTGATCAATGGGGAAATATTACAACAGGTATTGATTTGATCCGTAAAAAGATTGGGAAAGAAGCTTATGGCTTTACTATGCCACTGATCTTAGATCAATTTGGTAATAAATTTGGTAAGAGTGAGGGGAATGCTTTATGGCTTGATAAAGAGAAAACTTCTTCTTATGAATTATATCAGTATTTAATTAATACTGATGATAGTATGGTTATTCATTATTTAAAAGTATTTACTTTTCTTTCTCGTGAAGAGATTGAACGTTTAGAAAAATGTGTTTTGGAATCACCAGAGACAAGGGAAGCACAACAAGCATTGGCTAGAGAAATTATTACTGATCTTCATGGTGAAGAAGAGTATCAAAAAGCATTGTCTTTAAGTCAAGTTTTATTCAGTGGGAATGTTTCTTCTTTAACTGGAGAGGAAATAAAATTGGTCTTCCAAGGAGTACCTACTTTTTCAGTTGATCATGATGAAAATTTACTTGATTTTTTAGTGAATCATGGTATAGTATCTAGTAGACGTGGGGGACGAGAAATGATTAGTGCCGGCAGTATTTCTCTTAATGGAAATAAGTGTACAGATATGGAATATGTTGTTAGTAGAGATAAAGCCATTGATCAGCAGTATGTCATTGTCCGTCGAGGAAAAAAGAAGTATTATTTGGGAATTTTCGAGTAATCATCTAATAGGGGTGACGTTATGGCAAAAAGTACAAATTCAACGAATAAAAAAAAGAACAATCTTTCTACTACCAAACAGGCAGTTAAGTTAAAAAGTAAACAGCCTAATTCGACTACGACGAATTATCAAAAAAATATTCCAGTAGATAGTAAAAAAGAAAGATTACGAGAAAAAGCAGTTGAAAAGTCAAGACAAGTTCAAAAAAAGACTGTACCAAAGAAAAAAAAGACTACTCCTATTTCTTCTCATTTAACGAATACAGAAGTTACTAAAAATCAAACAGTAGAAGTAAAGAAAAGTAAAACGGCATCAACTAAACAAGTTAAGAAAACAGAGAAGAAGTCAGATAAAGTTACCTCAAATAAAACGCAAGAAAAAAAGACTTTAAAATCAACTCCTAAGGTAAGTACTAAGAATAAGACAGATAGTTTAAAATCTAAACCTAAAGTGGAGAATAAAGAAAAGAAAAAGACTAAGAGTAAGCCATTACCTCATCCATCAATAACAGAGTTTATAGAAAAGAATAAAGGCTCTTTTCGCTCTTTTTTTACGACTAAGAGGATAATCCATTTACTTTGTTTTGTTGTTCTTGCTCTTCTTGTTGTCTATGGTATTTACTTTCTCTTTTTCCGTAAAACACCGGTTACTAGTCTTGGTGCATATGACTCTTTGAATTCATTGATCCTAGATGGAACAGATATTGTAGCAGTAGGAAGTAGTAATTTTAAATATAGTGATTTTTATTCTTATACTGGTGGAAAAGAACAAGCTAAGTTGATTAAATATGATAAAACAGGGAAAGTTTTATTTGAAGAAGCTTATGTAGATTGTTTTACTTCGGAATTTCGTTCAATTATTTTAGTAGATGATGGTTATGTTGTTGTTGGTAGTTATGAGTTAGATCAAGATGATCGCGTAAAAATTGGACTTATTATTCACTATGATAAAGAAGGAAATATCGTATGGCAAAATGATTTTGCTACTAATGGAAATACTATTTTCTATGATGTAGATGAAGTAGAAGATGGTTATGTTGTTGTAGGACAAAGTTTGTCTGATGACGATAGTAAAAACGGAGCAGTTATTGTTAAGTACAATAAGACAGGAACTTTAGTATGGAGACGATATTTTGGAAATACGGATAGTACTTCTTTTAAAGCCGTAGAAGTAGCTGATGATCGTATCTATGCAGTTGGAATTGATCAGAAAGATATAGGTATTTTAACTTGTTATCGATTAGATGGTACTTATGATTGGCATAAAGAATATTTATATACAGATGATTTAGGTTTATCAGATATTCTTTATTTTAAAGATAATTTATACGTAGTGGGTAGTAAGAAAGTTTTAGATCCAGATGAGGTAGAAGGTGAACATTTAACTACGAATACTGATGCAATGCTGTTAAAGTATTCTTTAAGTGGTGAGTTATTGTTTGAAAAATCATTTGGAGGAAGTAATCTAGAACGTTATAATGCACTTACTGCGTATGGAGATAATATTTTTGTTGTTGGTTATAGTAATTCTAAGGATTCAGGATTGAAGATTTTTACTGATGGTAAGAAGAAAACAGGTATTTTTGTTAGATACGACTTAGATGGTGAGATGGAAAAGAAAACTACTTTTGGTGGAAGTAATAATGATAATCTAACCGCAATTGTTACAGATAATAGTAATTTGTATATTACAGGTTACAGTAATAGTAAAGATGGTAACTTATTATCTTCTCATGAAAATGGTCGCGATTACTTTGGTAAACTAGTTAAGATAGATTCTAGATTACGTGTGTTGTTTATTAAATAAGTTGATAAAGGAATATCTTTAGGGATATTTCTTTTTTTGTTTTTTATTGTTTAACTCATGAGGAGAATAGTACTTTTTATGGAAGAAACTTTAATATAGACGAATATTCTTAATTACATATCTTGATTCTAAAAGTTGCAAAAAATGGGATAATGTGTTATTATAGTTCCGCTTTTTTGGGTGAATTTTTAAGGGATACGGCTAGAAAGAACTAGGGGGGAAGAAAAATTGTATTATGATAATATATTTATAGATTCTGAATTACCAAAGACATTAAATGAAGAAGAGTTTTTAGAATGTGTGAAACAGGTAAGAATGGGAAATTTAGAAGCAAGAGACAAAATAATCCTTCATAATATGAGATTAGTTTTGTATCAGGTTTTAAATAAGTTTGCACATGTACCTTACGAAAAAGAAGAACTTGTTTCGGCTGGAATGTTTGGTTTGATGAAAGCTGTCGATACATTTGATATAACGAGGGAAGTTAAATTTCCTACTTATGCATCTAGATGTATTGATCATGAAATTATCATGTTTATGAGAAAAGAAAAAAGATATTTAAATCAAGCAAGTTTAGAAGAGCCTATTGTTAATGATAAAAATGATGGTGAAGTAAATTTAGTGGGTACTATTGAGGATAAAAATTCTTATTTTGTGGAAGATATAATAGAAAATGAATTATTATTAGCAGTGAAAAAACAAGTGGATATGTTAGAGGATAAAGATAGAGAAATTGTGAAACTATATTTTGGTTTTGATGATAATAAATGCTATTCTCAAAGAGAAATTGGTACGATGATGAATGTATCTCAGAGTTATATATCTAGGATAATTAAGCGTGTAGTTAATGCCATTGGAAACAATTTAGAAGAGCAAGAGTTAATTCAAAGAGCAAGAAAAAGAAAAAGCCAAACAAATTTCCGTTCTTCTATTATTGAAGCAGATGTTAATCAAGAAAATGTAGTTGATGAAGAAATAGAGTTATTTTCTAAATCACTATCAGATAGTTTATTATCTAATGGGGATAATACTCCAAAGGAAGAATATGCGAAAATATTAGAGTTGTTAAGAACACCAACATTTACTCAAATGGTGAAAGTTGTATCTCCAAGAGAAGCCATTATCCTTTCTTTAGAATTAGGATATGTTGATGGAAAAGAATTTTCTACGGCATCTATTGCGAAACTTTTAGGAATAGAAGAAGATGAAGTAAGAGAAACTGTAAAACGAATATTACCTTTATATAAGGCAAGTGTAAATGGGCTTGCGTGTGAAGATATTAATGTAATTACGGATCAATCGGTGTTGAGTAAGGTTAAGAAATAGTCTTTTTGTCAGTATGAAATCATAAATTATTTGCTTTATGATTTCTTTTTTTGTTATTCTTTTTAACTTTTTGTTAAAAAGATGTTGACAAATTTATTTGTTATTAATATAATGTTAATAACAAAAGACGAAATGAGGTTTCAAATAACTATTTTTTGTACCTTTTGTTATTAATAATTTGTTAATAAGAATGGAGGATAATATGAAAAATTTAAAAGTGTATCATAAAGGGTTAATTGTAGTCGATATGGTAAATGGATTTGTAAGAGAAGGAGGACTACATGATAAGCGAATTGAAGCGGTGATTCCTTATCAAAAAAAATTATTGGATCAATATGTTAAGGATGGAGAAATGATTTTATTTATTAAAGATTGTCATGAGATGGATTCAGTAGAACATGATCGTTTTGGAGAGATTAGACATTGTATTAAAGGAACAACGGAGGCAGAAATCATTGATGAGTTTCAACCTTATTTACCTTTAGAAAATGTTTATACATTAGAGAAAAATTGTACGAGTTTCCGTGAAGCTCCAGGTTTTACAGAGTTGATGGAAGATGCTAGTAATATTGATCATTTTGATGTGGTTGGTTGTTGTACAGATATTTGTGTAGTGAATGGAGTAGTCGGTATGATGAATTATTTTGATCAAAACAATCGCCGGGTAGAAGTTAACGTTCATCAAGAAGGAATTGGGACCTATGATGCCCCATATCATGATGCCTCTTTATACAGTGATGCAGCTTATTTATTACTTGCTCAACAGGGAGCTAAAGTTCTTAGAAAGGAGATGAATTAAGATGAAAAATAAATCATTAATGACTGATCTTTATGAACTTACGATGGCAGATATTTATTATCATTCTGGTAAATGTGAGGAAATTGCTTATTTCGATGTTTTTTATCGTAGTAATGTTTTAGGTAGTGGTTATCAAGTAGCTGGTGGTTTAGAAGAAGCAATCGACTATATTCGTAACTTTCACTTTGATGAAGAAGATATCGAATATTTACGTTCAACGGGTAAATTAACAGAAGAATTTCTTGACTATTTAAAAGATCTTCATTTTACTGGTGATGTTTATGCGGTTCCTGATGGGACAATGATTTTTCCTAATGAGCCAATTATGACAATTAAAGCGCCAATTATTGAAGCACAGATTTTAGAAACAGCGCTTCTTACTTGTTTTAATACCGGAAGTTTGACGGCTACGGCTAGTAAGCAGATTACGGAAGCAGCCAAAGGAAAAGCAGTTGCGGAATTTGGTGCTAGACGTGTACGTGGGGGAATTGATGCGACTCTTTTAGAAAGTAAGTATGCGTATTTAGGAGGATGCAGTGCGACAAGTAACGTCTTAGCTGGAAAAGAGTATCAGATTCCAGTCGTTGGTACTATCGCTCATGCCTTGGTTCAATCTTATGACAATGAATACGATGCCTTTTTAGAATATGCTAAACATGCTCCTGATAAGAATAGTCTTGTTTTGCTAGTCGATACTTATGATGTAGAATGTGGTATTTTAAATGTGATTCGTCTTCAAAAAGAGTATCTAGGTCCACTTGGTTTTCGTTTAAAAGGAATCAGAATCGATAGTGGAGATTTAGTTTATTTAACGAGAATGGCAAGACAAATGTTTAAAGAAGCAGGAATGGATTATGTAGATATTTGTGTATCGAATGGTCTAGATGCGCGGATGGTAGATACTATGCTTAAGAATGGGGCAGAAATTGATAGTTATGGTATTGGCGATAATATTGTTGCTAGTCGAGATAGAGCGAACTTTGTCTATAAGTTAGTTGCTGTTGAAAAGGATGATCAAATTATCCCACGAATTAAAGTTAGTGAAGATACAGTTAAAGTATTAAATCCTGATTATAAAAAGGTCTACCGTTTTTATGATAAAGAGACTGGTAAAGTATTAGGTGATGTGATTGCACGTCATGACGAAGTGATCGATACTAATCATTATACGTTAGTTGATGATAAAAATCCTTGGAAGAAGACTGAACTTTCTAATTATACGGTTCGTGAGTTACAAGTTCCTATTTTTGAAGAAGGTAATTTAATTTATGAAGTACCTGATCTTAAGTTATCCCGTGAATATTGTAAGAGGGAATATGAGACGTTGACAGATAGAATTACCGATATTTATCACCCACATACGTATTATGTCGATTTAAGTGAAAATTTACGAAACCTAAAAGAAGAAATGTTGGATAGTGAATTAAGAAATGTTCGTGAGAAAAAGGAAAATTATCAAAAAAAGTTAGGTGAATATCATGCGTAAAGAAAAGCTAGAAGAGTTAGCTCGTTATCAAGAAGACTATCAGATTGTTGGGAATGAAGAAGTAAATATTATGCCAGAACAGTCTTTCTTGACGACGACAAGTAGACGTTATTTACTCGCTAATGGAAAGACACTCGTGCGAGAAAAGTTGTTGAAACAGGGAAAAAATGGCGATGCGGTGATTATTGTTCCGGTTACTTTAGATGGAGAAGTAGTTATGACTATTGAGCCTCGGGTACATACTAAAGAAGGAGTAGGAATTGGTTTCCCAGCTGGATATATCGAAAAGGGCGAAACACCAATTATGGCAGCTAAGAGAGAACTCCAAGAAGAAACTGGTTATCAGGGACAAGAATTTACTTTGTTAGGTGGTTGTTATCAAGACGAAGGGTGTTCTAGTGCTTATAACTCTATTGTCTTAGCTAAAGGGTGTCTTAGAGTGTCAGAACAAATGCTAGATAAGGATGAATTTATTCATTATTTCATTTGTCGGGTAGACGAAGCATACGAAATGTTAGATAATGGTATTATCAAGGGAGCAAATTCACAACTTGCTTTAGAAAAAGCCAAACAATATTTAAAAAGTTATTAGGAGGAAGAAATGAAAAAATATGGATTTGTACGAGTAGGAGCTAGTGTTCCTAAGTTAGTAGTAGCCGATTGTACTTATAATCAGGAACAAATTGTTCAGGAAATGATTAAAGCTGAACGAGAAGAGGTGGGAATTTTAACTTTTCCTGAATTATCTCTTACTGGATATACATGTGGAGATTTATTTTTTCAACGGGATCTATTAACCGATGTTTTAGAACAGTTGAAAGAAATTCTTAATGCGAGTGAAAAGTTAGAATTGATCACTATTTTGGGTATGCCACTTTCTATCGATAATCAGTTATTTAACTGTGCACTTGTTATTCAAAAAGGAAAAATCCTAGGTGTAGTACCTAAGACGTATATTCCTAATTATAATGAATTTTATGAACAAAGATGGTTCTCTTCTAGTCTTGATCTAATGAAAAAAGAAGTGGAGATTTTAGGACAGACGGTTCCTATTGGGACAGATCTTATTTTCCGTGATTTAGACTATTCGGAAATTTCTTTCGGTATTGAGATCTGTGAAGATTTATGGAGTGTTTTACCACCTAGTCAGGATTTGGCATTAAATGGAGCGCATTTATTGTTTAATTTATCTAGTAGTAATGAACTAATTGGTAAATATCAATATCGTCGTAGTTTAGTGTCTAATCAATCTAGTAAGTTGATAGCTGGATATGTTTATACATCGAGTGGTGTATTTGAATCTAGTAGTGATGTGGTATTTTCTGGTCATGCCTTAATTAGTGAAAATTGGGCAATCTTAACAGAAAGTAAACGCTTTCAATTTGATAGCGAGATGTTAATTGCGGATATTGATGTTTTCAAATTACATACACTTAGAATGAAAGATATCAGTTATATGGGAATTCATCCAAGTAAACCTTGTCGTGAAATTATGGTTCATGTTCCAGATAGTTCTACTTTACGTCGTGATTATGAACGTTTTCCATTTGTTCCACATGATTTGACCAAGAGAACAGAACGTTGTCATGAGATTTTTCAAATTCAGGCTTGTGGTTTAGCAAAACGTCTTCATCATATTCATTGTGAGAAAACGGTTATTGGTATTTCAGGTGGATTGGATTCTACTCTTGCTTTCTTAGTTATAGTGGAAGCTTATAAAAAATTAGGGATTTCGACGAAAAATATTGTAGCGATTACCATGCCAGGATTTGGAACAACGAAGCGGACTTTGGATAATGCTTTAAAGTTAATGAAGGCCTATGATGTAGAGGTAAGAGAAATTCCGATTGTAGAAGCTAGTTTATTACATATGAAAGATATTGGTCATGATCCAAAAGTTTATGATGTTGCCTATGAGAATATTCAGGCTCGAGAGAGAACCCAAATTTTAATGGATGTTGCGAATGAGGTTGGCGGAATTGTGGTAGGAACGGGAGATCTTTCCGAACTTGCATTGGGTTGGTGTACTTATAATGGTGATCATATGAGTATGTATGCCGTTAATAATAGTATTCCTAAGACATTAGTTAAGTATTTAGTTCGCTTTGTTGCGGATAGTGATGAAAAAGTAAAAGATATTCTCTATGATATTTTAGATACCCCTATTTCTCCAGAATTGTTGCTACCAACAGAAGAGGGCGAAATTGAACAAAAAACGGAAGATAAAATTGGCCCTTATGAACTTCATGACTTCTTCTTATATCACTTTTTCCGTTATGGGGCATCTTTAGATAAAATTTTATTCTTAGCAACTAAAACTTTTGAACCTGATTATCAGGAAGAAGAGATTAAACAGTGGTTAAAAGTTTTCATCAAGAGATTTTTCTCTCAACAATTTAAACGAAACTGTCTACCAGATGGTCCAAAAGTAGGAACAGTTAGCCTTTCTCCAAGAGGAGATTTAAGAATGCCAAGTGATGCGAGTGTTCGTTCTTGGCTAAAAAATTTAAACTAAAAAAAGATGAGCATTCATCTTTTTATTTGGCTTTTCTATTATCTTTTATTTCTTGAATAAAATCGTAAAAATCAGTTAGGTGATAGAAACTTCTTTCAATGTCATATTCTCCTTCAGTATTAAATAAATCAATAAAGGAGTAATCATTATTTTCAAAAGCAACGAGACGTTCTTTTTCTTGTTCTAAAGTGGCAATTTGTTCTGGAGTCATATTCATTGGTCCGGCTAAAACAATACCAGTTCTTAATTTACCTTTAGACATTTCTTGATTATTTAAAATAAGTATTGTTCCACTTTTCGCAAAGTTATCGATTTGTCTATGGATTTCCCAAGTATTGTTGTAGGGAATGTTTAACTGTTGGAACCAAGGAGTAGGATATACTTCACTTAAGAAACTATCTGAGTGCCAGACATGATTATCCTTTTCATCTCGTTCAATCCTAGGTATCCATTTTCCAAATTTCATATATTCGCCGTTTGGGGCAATGACTATTCCTAATTCTTCCATATTATCCTCTACTTCCTATATTATTTACTATATCATAATTAAAATCATATTAAAAGTTAGATAAATGAGTTTTCGATTTCTGCAGTTTGGAAATTAGTATTGTTAAAGTCTGTTGCGACTACGTAAAGTGTGATTAAACCAGCTGTTAGCGATAAGAAAGAAGCGAATATTTGGGCTTTTAAAGAAGAAGTATCCTGATTAGTGTCTTTGGCTAGTTGATAGCTCTTATAATTCAGATATGGGAACCAAAGAATGAGTAAAATGATAAAAATTTTGTTGATTAAGGTAATGATTTGTGATTCTTCGTTAGTTAAGAATTCTTCTTGATTTAGGGCTCTTTTTCTTTGATTAACAATCACAACGATCGAGATAATTAACGAAACGATGTATAAAATAGTACCTATTAGTTGACCATCTATGATAAATAGTTGTTGATTGGTTAATTTTTGCTCATTCATTTGGAACCTCTTTTAGAACATTTTATGATTATTTTTATTTTTTTAGTATTAAGTGTTGACAAAAATGTTTGTTATTAATATAATGTTAATAACAAAAAGAAATTATTTTTTAAATTTTGTTATTAATAAAATATTAATAAGAGGTGGATTATGAATTCTAATTTAAGATTGATTGTTTTGGATAATTTTGAAGAACTTGGAGTTAAAACAGATGAAATGCTTAAAGAGTTGGAATACACTACTGATTCTCATGTAATTCCGATTACTAGAGATCGCTTTAATAATGGAGAAGGAAAAATAAAAATTAACGGTACTGTTCGTGATCAAGATATTTATATTATGTGTGATGTTGGTAATTATTCTCTTACTTATTCTATGCATGGATTTTGTCATCATATGTCTCCGGATGAGCACTTTCAGGATGTTAAACGAGTAATTTCAGCGATAAGTGGATATGCTTCTAAGATTACTTTGGTTATGCCTCTTCTTTATGGATCTAGACAACATCGTCGTAAGGGAAAGGAATCATTAGATTGTGCGATAGCGCTTAAAGAATTAGAAGCATTGGGGGTTAATCATATCGTTACATTTGATTGTCATGATCCTAATGTTGGAAATGCGATTCCTAATCTTCCTTTTGAGAATTTCTATGTTGCTCACGATGTGTTATCTAAATTGGTGGAACAAGAGGAAATAAATAATTTATTGGTCGTTAGTCCGGATATGGGAGCGATGGAGAGGGCAAGATATTATGCAGAAATTTTAGGTTGTGATGTTGGGGTCTTTTATAAAAGACGTGATTTAAGTCAGGTTGTGGATGGTCGAAATCCTATTGTCGAACATGTTTATTTAGGTACTGATGTTAAGGGAAAGGATATTGTCGTTGTCGATGATATGATTGCGAGTGGTACTTCGATGTTAGAAGTTGGAGAGTATTTAAAGATGAAAGGGGCAGGAAAAGTTTATTTGGTTGCTACATTTGCTTTATTTACCGATGGGATCGATAAGTTTATCGATGCTCATCAAAAAGGGTTGTTCGATAAACTATATGCGACTAATTTATCCTATGTTCCCGATACCATCAAAAGTGAAGATTGGTATGAAGATGTCGACTGTGCACCAAGGTTAGCGAATATTATTCATACTCTTCATCATAAGGGCTCTTTGAAAGCCATATTTGATGATCAAAACGACGTGTTGAAAAAAATAAAAAAGAGGTGATCGTGATGAAAATTGGCATATTTGGTGGTTCCTTTAATCCTCCACACAGAATGCATAGAAAAATTGCTCTTTATCTAATTCAGACGGGTTATTTAGACTCGGTTATCTTTGTTCCTACAGGCGATCGTTATCAGAAAAAGAACTTGGTAGATAGTCATCATCGTTATTCTATGGTCAAGTTAATGATAGAAGGATATCCTGAACTTAGAGTATCGGATTATGAATTAAAAAATACCTTAACCTATACTTATCAGACATTAGATCATTTTAAAGAAAGTTATCCTCCTGATGAAATCTATTTTATCTGTGGTTCAGATAATTTAAAGGAATTTACTACTTGGAGAAATTATCCTTATATTTTAGAGAATTATCCTATTTTGGTCATTCAAAGAGAAGGAGATGATATAGAAAGTATAATGAAGAATTTGGGTGGGGGAAATATTATTTTAATCGATACTATTCATGATGATATTTCTTCTACAAAAATTAGAAATTCTTTTAAACAAGAAAGAAAAAGTCAGACTGTTCAAGCTTTAGATGAAAAAGTAGAAAAATATATTGTTTCTAATGGCTTATATCAGAAATAAGAAAAAGGAGGAATGATTTTATGAAAAAAGTAAATAATGTGTTTGGAGAAGGAACAATTTATGAAGAGAAGGATTTAACTGGGAAGATTTATGCGACAAGTGCTGCCTGTATGTCGGTATGGAGCGATTTTCTATCATGGGCGAATCGTTATTCTGATAGGATGGTAGATAGGGTAGAAGATGCCGATAGTTTAGTGGTACTTGGATGTCAAGTGACAGATTTAGCAGTTTTAAATGATTTACAAGTTGCTGAAAAACTACACGATTTAACGGGGAAAGATATTTATGTTGGCGGTTGTTTGGCTCAGCGCTTAGATATTTCGTTACCGGATTATTGTAAGAGGCTAGATGTCGTTAGAGTAATTGGTCAAGAGCTAGACAGAATGGATTTAGTTCATTACGAAAAACCATTCTGGGTACCGAACTTTGAAGAAACAAAAGAAGTTCTAGCTCCAGGTAATTTATTTCGGAACGATTATCCATTAAAAATTGGAGCAGGCTGTCATGGAAAGTGTAAATATTGTACGATCCGTCATACTAGGGGAGAAAACTACACGATGATTCCAGAAGAACAAATAGATGAGTTTTTAAATCATGAAAATGTAGTTTTAATTTCCGATAGTCCGACGGCTGATCAGATTAAAGGATGGTGTCAAATTGCTCATACAGCTCAAAAAGATATTTCAATTAGAAATGTGGAACCACAGAATTTAAATCTTTGCCAAGAAGAATTACTTGCCCTCAGTCAGGAAGGTTTGTTAAGAGTTGTTCATTGTCCTGTTCAAAGTTTTGATCCAGAAGTATTAAAAATTATGAATCGAAATGTCAGTGAAACGGAAAAAGCAGTTGAGTTAATGAAAAAGTTACGAGAAAATGGGACATTGATTGCGACAAATATTATTATTGATTATGAAAATGATGGAAAACTATATCCAAATTATGATAAAGAAAAACTAGAAAATGAGTTTGATTACTATTCTTGGAATCCTTATTTTGATGGAAATTGGGATCTAGAAAAAGCTAAAGTACGTTTTAAAAAATACATTGATCCAAATATGTAGTATACTAAGAATAATGGAGGAATTTTATGTTAGAAGAATATCGAGAAATTGTAAAGTTATTAAAAAAAGCCAAAAAAACCATTGCGACGATGGAGTCTTGTACAGGTGGTGGAGTAGTTAATTGTATTACGAATATTGAAGGGTCGAGTGAAGTACTTACGTTTTCTGCGGTTACTTACTCGAACGAAGCTAAAGTAAAGATGGGTGTAGAAAAAGAGGTAATTGATCAATATAGTGTTTATAGTTCAGAAGTGGCTGATCAAATGAGTTATCAGATTAGTCAATTTGCGGATAGTGATTATGGAGTTGGTGTTACTGGAATGCTTAATTGTATTGATCCAAAGAATTGTAATCAGAAAAAGCGAAATATGATTTATGTGAGTATTTACGATAGAGAAAATAATCAATTCTATCGTACGAGTATTCAAGTTCACGAGTTTGTTCGTGAAAAGAATAAGGAAACAGTTATTCAAGAAATTGGTAAACAGTTACTTACTATACTTCGGTCATGATGTTTCTTGTTTTCTTACTTGTAAAAATGTTATAATCAAATTGTATTTAAGAGAGGTGAAATAAATGGAGAAAAAGGAATATCATTCTGAAGAGGAATTTTTACGTGATTACGATCCTAGTCAGTTTGATCGTTTAGCACTTACTACCGATATATTAATTTTTAGTGTTTCTAGTGAAGAAACTGGAAATTATCGAAAGTTATCAGAGAAAAAGTTCAGTGTATTGTTGGTCAAAAGAAATACCTATCCTTTTAAGGATAAGTGGTGTTTACCGGGTGGTTTTTTAAGAGTTGATGAAACGATTGATGAAGCAGCTAAACGTATTTTGGAAACAGAGACCAATTTAAAAAATATTTATATGGAACAACTTTATACGTTTGGTGATGTTGATCGGGATCCTAGAATGCGGATTGTCAGTACAGCTTATATTGCTTTGGTAGATAAAAATCGATTAAACGATCATTTACCAGTGAATGCTTCTTGGTTTACGATGCATATTTTAGAAGATGAAGAAGAAATCCAAGTGATGCTTGATAATGGAAGTGAAAGTTTTACTATTGTTGTCGGTAAACGATTGAAGAGTCCGACGAGTGATCGCTATGAATACTTTGTGAAGAAGGATGATCATCTTGCGTTTGACCATGCGAAAGTGATTGTAAGTGGAATTTCTCGGTTAAAGAATAAAGTAGAATATACGGATATTGTCTTTAATATGATGCCAGAGACTTTTACTTTGGGTGAACTTCAACAAGTATATGAAGTAATACTAGGAAAGAAGTTGTTAGATCCTGCTTTTCGCCGAATTATTGCGAAGAAGACGGTAAAAACGGATAAGG
This sequence comes from uncultured Bacilli bacterium, assembly GCA_944363785.1. Classification (GTDB taxonomy): domain Bacteria; phylum Bacillota_I; class Bacilli_A; order RF39; family UBA660; genus Alloscybalousia. The sequence continues at coordinate 927 of CALVVF010000018.1, read as the reverse complement.
TACAAACAGGTGGCGGTCATCGTCCTTCTGCTTTGTTTAGGTATAATCGAAATCATGATTAAGAAATTAAATACTGTAAAGCTGTTTATTAATCAGAATGCTAAAGCCAAAAGGATTGCTAAAGTAGTAGAAAAAGCAATGAAAAAAGCTGGGTTCCTTTTTGTTGATGAACATTATGATTTAGCCATTGCGATCGGTGGAGATGGTTCGTTTTTACGAATGGTTAGAAATAATAATTTTGATAGTAATATTTATTATTTAGGTATTAATGCCGGTACACTTGGCTTTTTACAAGAAGGAAAGCTCGATTGTGTCGATGAGTTGGTGGCTTCTTTAAAAACAGGGAATTTTCATTTTTCAGAAATTGATGTTCAAGAAACTGTTGTACAATGTGGTAAGCAATCTCATTTTTTCTATTCGTTAAATGAGATTGTAATTCGAGATAAGAGTTTAAATACAACGTATTTTGATGTCTTAATTGATCAGCAGTTATTGGAACATTATGTAGGAGATGGAATGTTAGTAGCTACATCGATCGGTTCAACTGCCTATAATTTATCCTTTGGTGGTAGTGTCGTTTTCGATGATTTTCATACCCTTCAACTTACGCCTATCGCACCACTCAATTCTAAAGTGAATCGGACTCTTCGTAATTCCGTGATTATTCCCGAAAACCGAGTGATTACTTTTTTACCTAAAAAGGATCATGAAGCATTGTTAATTGCCGTAGATGGTGAGAATCATTCTTTTGAACATGTCGATTCGATCAATACAGTAGTGGAGAAAAAAACAATCCGTTGTATTCGCTTTAGTGAAAACTATGTCGAGAAGATTAACGAAAAATTTTTGAGTGTGTAGTTGTCAATGATGTGAGACTAAAAAAGTAAAAATAAAAAATCGATATGATATAGTTAAAATGTTAATTTT
>CALVVF010000017.1 GCA_944363785.1 uncultured Bacilli bacterium | reverse complement strand
AGGATGATTTTCATCATCCTTCCATACACAGTTACTTGTATCAATAATGTTTACCAACACTATTTGACAAAGAACCATAAAACACATTACTTTTAAATATCAATACTTGAATTAAGCATCAATTTTACTAACTGAACCAGCACCAACAGTACGTCCACCTTCACGGATAGAGAATTTAGTACCTTGTTCAATAGCAATTGGATGGATCAATTCAACAGTCATGTTAACATTATCTCCAGGCATAACCATTTCTACACCAGCAGGTAACTCAACTACACCAGTAACGTCTGTAGTTCTGAAATAGAACTGAGGACGATAGTTTGTAAAGAACGGAGTATGACGTCCACCTTCTTCTTTAGTAAGTACATAAACTGCTGCTTCGAATTTAGTATGTGGAGTAACTGAACCTGGTTTAGCAAGTACTTGACCACGTTCTACTTCTTCACGAGCAATACCACGTAATAATACACCAGCATTGTCTCCTGCTTCAGCATAGTCTAATTGTTTACGGAACATTTCAATTCCAGTAACAACTGTTTTCTTAGTATCTTTAATACCAACGATTTCAACTTCATCGTTAAGTTTTAATTGACCACGTTCTACACGTCCAGTAACAACAGTTCCACGTCCAGTAATTGTGAATACATCTTCAATACTCATTAAGAATGGTTTGTTTGTATCACGTTCTGGAGTAGGAATCCATTCATCTACTGCATCCATTAACTTATCGATTGCTTCTTCGTACTTAGGATCTCCTTCAAGAGCTTTTAAAGCAGAACCACGAATGATAGGAGTGTTATCTCCATCGAATCCGTATTCGCTTAATAAGTCACGGATTTCCATTTCTACTAATTCTAGTAATTCTTCGTCATCAACCATATCACATTTGTTCATGAACACTACCATTTTAGGTACTCCAACTTGACGAGCAAGTAAGATATGTTCACGAGTTTGTGCCATAGGTCCATCTGTAGCTGCAATAACTAAGATAGCTCCATCCATTTGAGCTGCACCAGTAATCATGTTCTTTACGTAGTCAGCATGTCCTGGACAGTCTACGTGAGCATAGTGACGAGTTTCTGTTTGATACTCAACGTGTGAAGTATTAATAGTAATACCACGTTCTCTTTCCTCTGGTGCCTTATCGATATTTGCATAATCAGTAAATTCAGCCCAAGCTGGATTCTTATCATGTTGACGCTTTGTAATAGCTGCTGTTAAAGTAGTTTTACCATGGTCAACGTGTCCAATTGTACCAATGTTAACATGTGGTTTTGAACGATCAAATTTTGCTTTTGCCATATTTTTTCCTCCTTTTATTAATTACTCTTATATTTTATCTAACAATTGAAGTTTTTTCAACTGTTTTGATACTATTTTATCATTTATGACAAAATATCTATAATAACGGTTTAATCCGTTATTAACGTTTAGTTACCGCTTTTTTTAATAATTTCTTCAGCGATATTTTTTGGTACTTCTTCATAATGATCAAATACCATTACAAAGTTTCCACGACCTTGGGTATTAGAACGCAAACTTGTTGCATAACCAAACATTTCAGATAGTGGAACCATCGCGTCTAAACGAATCGCATTTCCTACTGATTCTTGACCTAAAGGTCTTCCACGACGAGAAGTTAAATCACCCATTACATTTCCAAAATATTCATCTGGAGTAGTAACTTCCACTTTCATAATTGGTTCTAATAATACCGGTTTACATTTATTTTTAGCTTCCTTTAATGCGAAACTAGCGGCAATCTTAAATGCCATTTCATTAGAATCGACATCATGGTAAGAACCATCAAATAAAGTACATTTAACGTCGATCATTGGATATCCTGCTAAAACACCAGTTTGTAATGCTTCTTGTAATCCCTTATCTACTACTGGAATATATTCACGTGGTACAACACCACCAACAATAGCATCAACAAATTCGTATCCTTTATCAGGATTTGGTTCAAATTTTACCCATACGTGACCATATTGTCCACGTCCACCAGATTGTTTAATATATTTTCCTTCACAATCAGCAGCTTGGCGAATAGTTTCACGATAAGCAACTTGTGGTTGACCAATATTAGCTTCAACCTGGAATTCTCTTTTCATACGATCTACTAAGATGTCTAAGTGTAATTCACCCATACCAGCTATTACTGTCTGTCCTGTTTCATGATCAGTATGAACTTTGAATGTTGGATCTTCTTCAGCTAATTTTTGTAAAGCAATTCCCATCTTGTCTTGATCTGCTTTAGATTTTGGTTCAACAGCAAGTTGGATAACAGGTTCAGGGAATTCCATAGATTCTAGAATAACCGGTTTCTTTTCATCACATAAAGTATCCCCAGTAGTTGTATTCTTCAATCCAACGATTGCAGCAATATCTCCAGTAAATACTTCTGAAATCTCAGTTCTGTTATTTGCATGCATCAACAATAAACGTCCTACACGCTCTTTTACATCTTTTGTAGAGTTAAGTACATAACTTCCACTAGATAAATGTCCAGAATATACACGGAAGAAAGTTAAACGTCCTACGAATGGATCAGTCATAACTTTAAATGCTAAAGCTGAGAATGGTTCTGAATCAGATGGATGTCTTACTGCTGGATTTCCATCTAAGTCTGTTCCCTCAATTGAAGCAATATCAGTAGGAGCAGGTAAATAATCTACAACAGCATCAAGTAAGAATTTAATTCCCATATTACCTAATGCCGTACCACACATAACAGGGAAGAATTCTACAGCAAGAGTTCCTTTACGGATAGCACCCTTGATCATTTCTACTGAAATTTCTCCACCCTCTAAGTATGTTTCCATAAGATTATCATCATATTCAGCAATTGCTTCAATTAAATCATTATGTTTTTCTTCAGCAATAGCTTTTAAATCTGCTGGAATTTCAATTTCTTTTGCTTCTTCTTCTTGCTTACCATCAAATTCGTAAGCTTTCATAGTAACCAAATCGATAACTCCATGGAACTCATCTTCAGCTCCAATTGGCCATTCAATTGGTTTAGCATTTACACCTAATCTAGATTTGATTGTCGATAACGTATATTCAAAGTTAGCGCCCATCTTATCCATCTTATTTGCAAAAATAATACGAGGAACTGAAAACTCAGTAGCTTGACGCCAAACGGTTTCTGTTTGAGGTTCTACACCAGCTTGAGCATCTAAAAGTGCAACTGCACCATCTAGAACTCTCAAACTACGACTAACTTCTACTGTAAAGTCTACGTGTCCTGGAGTATCGATGATATTCATACGATATCCTTTCCAATAAGCAGTAGTTGCTGCTGAAGTGATCGTTATACCACGTTCTTGCTCTTGAGCCATCCAGTCCATTTGAGATTCTCCATCATGAGTCTCTCCAATTTTATGAATTTTTTTCGTATGGAATAAAACACGTTCTGTCGTCGTTGTCTTACCAGCATCGATGTGTGCCATAATTCCAAAATTTCTTGTATGTTCTAATGACGTATCGCGAGCCATATGTTCTCCTTTCCTACCAACGGTAATGAGCAAATGCCTTGTTAGCTTCTGCCATTCTATGAGTATCCTCACGTTTTTTAACCGCTGCACCTGTTCCGTTTGATGCATCGATAATTTCATTTGCTAAATTTTCAGCCATACCTTTTCCGCCTCTTAATCTAGCATAATTTACTAACCAACGAAGACCTAATGCTTGACTTCTATCTGCATTAACTTCGATAGGTACTTGATAATTAGAACCACCAACACGACGTGATTTAACTTCAAGTAGTGGTTTAATATTTTCTAATGCCTTATTGAATACGTCAAGTGGATTTTCTCCAGTTTTTTGCTTAACGATATCAAAAGCATCATATAAAATAGATTGTGCTTTACCTCTTTTACCACCAATCATCATTCTGTTAATTAACTTAGTAACTACTTTTGAATTATATATTGGATCTGGTAAAACATCTCTCTTAACTGCTTGTCTTTTACGCATGATTTTTATCCTCCTTTCCTAATAACAATTTTATTTCTTATCTTTTGGTTTTTTTGCTCCGTATTTAGAACGAGCTTGTTTTCTATCTTTTACACCAGCTGTATCCAAAGTACCACGAATAATATGATAACGAACACCAATCAAGTCCTTAACACGTCCACCACGAACTAAAACTACACTATGTTCTTGTAAGTTATGTCCTTCTCCAGGAATATAAGTATCTACTTCTTTTCCATTTGATAAACGAACACGAGCATACTTTCTTAATGCAGAGTTAGGTTTCTTTGGTGTTTTTGTTCCTACACGAGTACAAACTCCACGCTTCTGAGGTGAAGCTAAAGTAGTAGTTTTTCTTTGAATAGTATTTAATCCAAAGCCTAATACTGGAGATTTGCTTTTTCTCGTCTTATCAGTTCTGTTCTTCTTAACCAATTGATTTACTGTAGGCATTGTATTTCTCTCTCCTTTCTTAACACATATCCAGGTGTATCATTTTCTCTCTAAATATAAGTTTTGCCGAAACAGCAAAACCTAAATTTATTAGCGTATATAATATAACATCCAAAAGTAAGAAAGTCAATATTTTTTTATCAAATTTCACCATACTATAATCAACAATAAATAAAATAGATAAAGTAGATAAATCAATCTCCTAAATTGACATAACAAACTTCATGATCTACAACATAATAACCAGGATTAGGATACTCTTTTTCAAAATTCATATACATAAGTTGATCAATATGACTATCTGTTGGTAGCTTAACATTAAAACCATGAATTTTCATAAAATTATTTATTCGATGACGATCTGCATTCTCTCCATCTATTGTCCATTCAAAATAAGAAGATCCCATAACTTCTCCCCTATAAACAGGAATATTTTCCTCTGTATACTCAAGCCCCTTAATCACAATCTCCACATCATCAGAGTTTCCACAATCACGGTATATCTTAGAAGCAATATCGACATCATTCAAATACCTTTTATAATCATAAACCAACAATAAAATTCCATTTACTATTTGACCAACCAAACATAAGATAAGAATAAATTTAATCCAATCAAACCAATGATAAGTTTCAAAAAAGAAGAAACTACAAACAATAGGTAAACTTAAAAATGATCGAAAAATAACCCTAGAACCAGTCAAAAAGTTTAATAAGAAAGGGGCCAACATCAAAAAGAAAATATATACTTTTTGCGTTCTACTTCTTTTTCCCTTAACGACTAGCCAAAAAATTAAAAAATAACTAAAAATAAATGATAGATTAAATATTTCCCCTATACCTAGTCCTAATTTAACAATATCTTTCAAAAAACCAAACAAAGTAGTAAGAATAGATTGCCTATTCCACATAATCATGTTATTCAAATAAGGATTAGTCGGAATGTTTAACACATCCTGTACAACATTAGAAACAACAAAATATCCTAACATCCCCATTAAAAATAGAAATACCGTTTTAAAAATATTTTGTAAATTTTCTTTAAAAGATAAATCATTTATTTTATATAAACAAATCAAAACTCCAACAACGTATAGATTAATAAAAGACTGATATACCCCAAAAGTAGAAATTAATAAAATAATTGTGATAAAAGCAAATATTTTCTTCTTCTTAGATAAGTAATAATAAGTAAAAATATAAGAAAGCATCATTAAAATCATAGAAAAAGAAACTTCAAAAGATTGAAGAGTAAAATTATATTGCTCTAAAAAAAACGGCGAAGTAATCAAGAGTGCACCACACAAAACATCACGCAATACGCTTGTTTTTTTCACATTAATATTTAAAAAATAAATAAACAAAATACTATAAATAAAAATATTCACATAAGTCAAAAAATTAATTAAATACAAATGATCATATGTAGAAAATATCCATTTCAGAAAGACTAAAAAATATCTACCTAACCCAAGCCAACTATCCATGATATTCTTAGGATCTAGAAGAATCAAATCAGTATCATAGCTAAAACTATAATTAACAATTTTAAATAAACCATAAGCAAAAGTCACAACTAATAAAATTAAAACTTGTTTTTTACTGTGACTTAACCAATCCAAAAAAGCTCTCATCTCTAACTCCAATACTTTTTATAACAACTATAAAACCGCTTTATCTAATTCAGCTTGGTAACCATCTGTTGTATATAAAGAACCCCATTGAAGATAAACTTGATAATTTATTTTAGAATCTGTTTTTGAGACAACAACATAACCAGTACATAAGTTTCCCGCAATTTCTAACTTATTTAAATAATTAGCTTCAATAAAATCAGAAACTGTATAAGTTAATTGTTGTCCATCCCAATTATCACCGTATTCTTCCACTACCATAACAGCTACTTCTTCTACTTGATCTCTATACTCAGAAATTTGAGCTTGATAATCCTCTTCTGGAGAAGAAGGAGAAGTAGGAGTCGGACTAACTGTAGTAATTGGAATATTAGATGGCGGAGCATCCTTACTACCAATTCCCATACGAATAGCACCGATCGTAATTAAAATAATAGCCAATATAAATACACCAATAAACGCAATAAATGTACTAAAACCCCATCCTCGATTATCCAATTTTTTTATCATATTACTCACCACAATACTATTATAAAACAAAAGAAAAAAAAGAAAAATAAAATATAGTATTTTTATAAAATATTTATTAAATATGATATTAAATACATATGATAATAAATTTTCTTAGTTCAAAAAGTATAACTATATCTTATATAAATCACGCATCTTATAATATTAAGTTAAAATACATCATTAATTCTTAAAATACAAATAAATTAAATATAACTTCCGTAGTTTAACAAATCAATATACCATCTTTTAAAGGCAAAAAAAAGAAGAATTACATAAATTCTTCTTCTAATGTTTCAAGTGGTTCTTCATCAATAAATTGACTCTCTAAATCGAAGTCCACATTTCTATATTTTTTAGCTCCAGTTCCAGCTGGAATTAATTTACCAATAATAACATTTTCTTTCATACCAGATAAATGATCTACTTTACCACGAATAGCAGCATCTGTTAAAATTCTTGTTGTTTCTTGGAATGAAGCAGCTGATAAGAAGGAATCTGTCTCTAATGATGCTTTAGTAATACCTAATAAAACAGGTCTACCAGATGCAGGTTTCTTACCATTAATAATCGCATCTTTATTTAAATCAGTAAATTCATGAATGCTGATTAAAGAACCAGGTAATAGATTTGTACCGCCACCTTCGACGATTCTAATCTTATTAATCATACGGCTAGCAATAACTTCGATATGCTTATCAGAAATATCTACACCTTGACTACGATAAGTATTTTGAACTTCTTTTAAGATATACTCTTGAGTCGTAAGTGGATCAGTAACAGCAAGTAATTCTTTAGGACTAATCGCACCTTCTGTAAGTTTTTCACCAGCTACAACATTAGCTCCTTTTTCAACACGAAGTTTTGAACCATAATTAGTAACATGTTCTTTCGTTTCCACATCGTTTTTAATAAAGATTCTAAACTTACCATGATCTTCTTCAATTTTGGTAATTGTACCATCTATCTCAGCAATTGTTGCTTTACCTTTTGGATTACGTGCTTCGAATAATTCTTGTACACGAGGAAGACCTTGTGTAATATCTTCTCCACCAGCAACACCACCAGTATGGAAAGTTCTCATGGTTAACTGAGTACCAGGTTCACCGATTGATTGAGCAGCCATAACACCAATAGCTTCTCCAACTTCAACAATGTTACCTGTTGCTAAGTTACGTCCATAACATTTCTGACAAACACCGTTTGGACAACCACAAGTAAGAAGGGTACGAATTTCAACTTCTTCTACACCTGCAGCAATAATTTTTTCAGCAATTTGTTCAGTAATAAAGGTTAATTTATCACAGATCATTTCTTTAGTTTCAGGATGTAAAACCTTTTTATTTGTATAACGACCTACGATACGGTCATATAAACTTTCAATTACTGCCCCAGTCTTATCGTTAATGAAAGCACGAACGACAACACCTTGATCAGTACCACAGTCTTCTTCTTTAACAATAACATCATGACTGACATCAACTAAACGACGAGTTAAATATCCAGAGTCAGCTGTCTTAAGTGCAGTATCGGCACTACCTTTACGAGCACCATGAGTACTTAAGAAGAATTCTGATACGGAAAGTCCTTCTTTGAAGGAAGAAAGTACTGGAATTTCAACACTTTCACCATTAGGTTTAGCCATAAGTCCACGCATACCAGCTACCTGAGTAAAGTTAGAGATATTACCACGTGCCTTAGAGTGCATCATCATGAAGATTGGATTATCAATATCGGCATTAGCCTTTTCTTGTAACTCTTCTTGAACTAAATCTTTAGCATGATTCCAAGTTTCTACTACTTTCTCATAACGCTCTTGATCAGTAATTAAACCACGTTTATATTGTTTATTAATCTTGTCGACGGTTTTGTTCGCTTCCGCAACAATTTCTGGTTTCTTTTCACTACTTACGACATCGCTCATAGAAACAGTAATACCAGCTATTGTTGAGTAATGGAAACCTAAATCTTTAAGTTTATCCAACATGATTGATGTTTCAGTTGTTTTATAGCGTTTAAAGATTTGCGCAATTACTTTTTCCAAAACACCTTTTGCAAAAGGTTTAACAAGTGGCATTGAAGCGATTACTTCTGGAATATTACTTCCCTTTTCGATAAAGTATTTATTCGGTGTAATCTGTTGAATATTCTGATCAGTTGGCTCATTAATATAAGGGAAAGAATCAGGTAATATTTCATTGAATTTAATCTTACCTACGGTAGTAACTAAGAACTTACCATGTTGTTCTTCTGTAAATAATTTATATTTAAATGAATCAACAGGAATAGCAATACGTGTATGAAGAGTAAGTTCACGTCTTTCATAAGCCATTAAAGCTTCATTTGTATTTTTAAACAATCTACCTTCACCAGGAAGTCCAGCTTTTTCCATCGTAATATAATAGTTACCAAGAACCATATCTTGAGATGGAGTAACAATTGGATCACCTGATTTTGGATGTAGAATGTTATTAGCACCTAACATCAAAAGTCTAGCTTCAGCTTGAGCTTCTTCAGATAGAGGTACGTGTACAGCCATTTGGTCACCATCGAAATCGGCATTAAAAGCAGTACAAACTAATGGATGTAAACGGATAGCCTTACCACCAATTAAGATTGGTTCAAATGCTTGAATACCAAGTCTATGTAATGTTGGCGCACGGTTCAAAAGAACTGGATGTTCTTTAATAACTTCTTCTACAACATCCCAAACAACTGGATCTTGATTTTCAATTAGACGTTTAGCTGCCTTAATATTATGGGCAATGTCTTTAGAAACTAATCCATGAATTACATGTGGTTTAAATAACTCCAAAGCCATTTCTTTAGGAATACCACATTGATACATTTTAAGACTAGGTCCAACAACAATTACACTACGTCCTGAATAGTCAACACGTTTACCAAGTAAGTTCTGACGGAAACGTCCTTGCTTACCTTTTAACATACTAGAAATTGATTTTAATGGTCTGTTTCCTGCACCAGTTACACTTCTACCACGACGTCCATTATCAAACAAGGCATCAACAGCTTCTTGTAACATACGTTTTTCATTTTGAATAATGATACCAGGAGCACCTAAATCGATCAATTTCTTTAGACGATTATTACGATTAATTACACGACGATATAAATCGTTTAAGTCACTAGTCGCAAAACGTCCACCATCTAACTGAATCATCGGTCTTAATTCTGGTGGAATAACAGGAATACAATCCATAATCATCCACTCAGGTTTATTTCCTGATTTATAGAAAGCATCTAAGACATCAATTCGTTTAATCAAACGAGTTCTTTTTTGTCCTTGAGCATCTTCTAATTCTTTAGAAATTTGTTTGATTTCTTTTTCTAAGTCCACTTTCTTTAAAAGTTCTTTAATTGCTTCAGCACCCATACCTACTTGGAAAGTATTTCCATATTTTTCATAATAAGCACGGTATTCTTTTTCAGAAAGGGTTTGTTTATTTTCAAGAGGTGTATTTCCTTTATCAATAACAACATAACTAACAAAGTACAATACTTCTTCCAAATCTCTAGGACTCATATCAAGAACAAGTCCCATACGAGAAGGTACACCCTTAAAAAACCAGATATGAGAAACTGGGGAAGCAAGCTCAATGTGCCCCATTCTCTCACGTCTTACTTTACTACGAGTTACCTCAACACCACAACGGTCACAAACAATATTTTTGTAACGAACACGCTTATATTTTCCACAAGCACATTCAAAATCTTTAGTTGGTCCGAAAATTTTCTCGCAGAATAGTCCATCACGTTCTGGACGAAGTGTACGATAGTTAATTGTTTCTGGTTTCTTAACCTCACCATAACTCCATTCACGAATTTTCTCAGGAGATGCAATACCAATTTTTAAAGCTTCAAATCTATCTACTGCTATCATAATTATTCATCCCCTTCCATCAAATCATCTTCAAAATCTGGATCAAATTCCAAATCTAAATCATCTTCGAACTCATCATCATTTTCTTCATCATATTCATCATCTTCAGTTCCATCAGAGTCTCCTGAATCTGATAAATTATCTAATGAAACAACTGGACCATCTTGTTGAATCATATCTTCTTTTGCTTCATCTTCTTCAATTTCTTTTAATCCTAACGTTCTACCTTCATCATCGATAATACTAATGTCAAGTCCTAAAGCTTGGAACTCTTTCATTAATACCCTAAAGCTTTCTGGAACTCCTGCTTGGTTAATCTCTTCTCCCTTGACAATAGATTCATAAACTTTTACACGTCCAAGTACATCATCTGATTTATAAGTAATAATTTCTTGTAACGTATAAGCAGCACCGTAAGCTTCTAGTGCCCAAACTTCCATTTCACCGAAACGTTGACCACCAAATTGAGCTTTACCACCCAAAGGTTGTTGCGTAACTAATGAGTAAGGACCAGTTGAACGAGCATGTAATTTATCGTCTACCATGTGGTGAAGTTTAATCATATACATAACACCAACAGCGATACGATTATCAAATGGATCACCAGTTCTACCATCATAAAGAACTGTCTTACCATCTTCAGCCATTCCAGCTTCTTTCATCATGTCTATAATATCTTGATTCTTCGCACCATCAAATACTGGAGTAGCAACATGAACACCTAATTTTTTAGCTGCCATACCTAAGTGTAACTCTAAGATTTGTCCTAAGTTCATACGAGAAGGCACACCTTGTGGATTTAGCATAATATCAACTGGAGTACCATCTGGTAAATATGGCATATCCTCTTCAGGTAAAATAAGGGAAATAACACCTTTATTACCATGACGTCCTGCCATCTTATCACCAATTTGGATCTTACGTTTTTGCGCAATATAAACACGAATTACTTTACTAACACCAGCTGGAAGTTCATCGTTGTCTTTACGAGAATAGATCTTAACATCATGAACGATACCTTCACCACCATGAGGGACACGAAGAGAAGTATCTCTAACTTCACGCGTTTTTTCTCCGAAAATAGCGTGTAATAATTTTTCTTCTGAAGTAAGTTCAGCCATTCCTTTAGGAGTTACTTTACCAACTAAGATGTCTCCTTCCTTAACTTCAGTACCGATAATAACAATACCATTCTCATCTAAGTTTTTACGTGCATCATCACTAACATTAGGAATATCGCGTGTAATTTCTTCTGGACCTAACTTCGTCTCACGACATTGCATTTGATAATCCTCGATGTGAATAGAGGTATAAACATCATCTTTAACTAATTTTTCATTTAAGATAACGGCATCTTCATAGTTATAACCATTAAAAGTCATGAAAGCAACAACGACATTTTTACCTAAGGCAAGTTCTCCTTGATCCATACTTGGACCATCGGCAATAACATGTCCACGTTTAACTTCATCTCCAACTTTAACGATTGGACGATGATGATAACAAGAATCTTGGTTACTTTCTTCGAAATTTGCTAAATAATAAGTATCTTTACCAAGTTTATTTTTAATAACAATTCGCTTAGCATCAACATATTCGACAATACCATCTGCTTTAGCTAAGATAGCAGCTCCTGAATCACGAGCAGCAATATATTCAACACCAGTTCCAACAAATGGTGCTTCTGCCTTTAAAAGTGGTACAGATTGACGTTGCATGTTAGCACCCATCAAAGCACGAGTCGCATCATCGTGTTCCAAGAATGGAATACAACTTGTCGTAACTGCAACTACTTGTTGTGGAGATACGTCAATATAATCTACTTGATCAGGTTTTACTAAGATATTATCTCCTCTAAAACGAGCAGCTACTTTCTCATCGATCATCATATTATTATCATCAGTTGTAACCGTAGCTTGAGAAATAATAACATCATTTTCTTCATCAGCAGTTAAATAGTCTACTTGATCCGTAATCTTACAATGATCTACTTTACGATATGGAGTCATAATGAAACCATATTCGTCTACTTTCGCATAACTAGCTAATGACGTAATCAAACCGATATTTTGACCTTCTGGTGATTCGATAGGACAAATACGTCCATAGTGAGACGGATTAACGTCACGTACTTCCATACCAGCACGATCTCTCGATAAACCACCTGGACCTAAAGCAGATAAACGACGTTTATTAGTAAGTTCAGAAATCGGGTTGATCTGATCCATGAATTGTGATAACTGACTACTACCGAAGAATTCTTTCATCGCAGCTGTAACTGGACGAATATTAATCAACGTCTTTGGTGTTACTTCTTCCATTTCCTGAGTTGTCATTCTCTCACGGATAACTCTTTCCATACGAGAAACACCAATTCTAAATTGATTTTGTAAAAGCTCCCCTACTTGACGAATACGACGATTTCCTAAATGGTCAATCTCATCAAAATTACCAAATCCATTTAATAGACATAAATAATAAGATACAGCAGCATAAACATCAGGAATAGTAAGACGTTTAATCTCAAGTGTTTGATCATTACCAATAAGCGTAAGCTTCTCTGATTTTTTGCTTGGATTGTAAATCTTAATTTCTTGAATCTTATTATAAGTATCTAGTTCTTCATTAATCATGGCTTCACGAACACCATAACCATCTTTGAAAATTGGGCGTAATTGTTCTAATACATCTTTTGTTATTAAAGTATCTTTAGGAACAACAACTTCTCCATTTACAACGATATCTTCTGCTAATGTTTGATTTAATACACGATCAAGTACGTTTAATTTACGATTAAATTTATAACGACCAACACGTGCTAAATCATAACGGAATTCATCAAAGAAACGAGTAATAATCTGGTTCTTAGATGAATCTAAAGTAGCTGGTTCACCCGGTCTTAATTTCTCATAAATTTCAATTAAGGCTTCATCTGTATTCTTAGTAGAATCTTTAACAATCGTATTTTCGATATATTCATTCTTACCAAACATCTTACGGATATCGTCATCACTTGACAAACCAAAAGCACGTAACAACGTAGTAAGTGTTACTTTTCTAGTTCTATCAATACGAACATAAAGAACATCTCTTGCATCCGTTTCAAATTCTAACCAAGTACCACGAGTAGGAATGATTTGAGAAGTAATTAACTCTCTACCATTCTTATCGATCTCACGATTAAAGTAAACACTTGGTGAACGAACCAACTGACTGACAATAACACGTTCAGCACCATTTATGACAAAAGTTCCACTATCGGTCATAATAGGCATATCACCCAAGAAAATTTCTTGTTCTTTTACTTCACCAGTTTCATGATTAAAAAGTCTGACATCCACTTTTAATGGTGCAGCATAAGTCGTCTCACGATCCTTACATTCTTTAATCGAATAACGAGGAGCATCAAAATGATAATCGCCGAATTCTAACGATAAAGTACCTGCAAAATTCTCAACCGGAAATAAATCTTCAAATACTTCTTTGATACCCGTATTCGTAAACCACTCATAAGACTTTGTCTGAATTTCCAATAAATCTTTTAATTCATAAGTATTTTTTATTCTAGAGAAACTTCTTCTCTTTCGGTGGTCACCACATTTAATTACTTTATATGCCACTAAATTCACCCCTATACACAATATAATTAAAGAACATATTGATAAAAAATAATACGTTGCCAATTTATATTATTAGCATAATTTTATCAACAAGTCAACAACTTGTACACTTAATTACAAAAAAACCTTTACTTTTCTCTAAGATAGTAACATTATAACTTTCTTTAAGTGCAGAAATCGTCGATTTAGCACCTTGATCCTTGTGAATAACGCAAAATAGATTTCCCCCAGGAACAAGATGTTCTTTTGCCCCAAACAAGATTCGATACACTACTTCTTTACCAGCTCGAATCGGTGGATTAGTAATAATCGTCTGATATTTTGAAGTCACATTTTGATACCCATCACTCTCAAAAACATGAACAGAAACCTGATTATTTTTTGCATTGGTTTTAGCTAGATGCAAAGCTCGACGATTCACATCACACATATCTACTTGACAAGAAATGTTTTTAGCAAGATATATTCCAATCACACCATAGCCACAACCAACATCTAAAATAGAATCATGAATCTCCTCTAACGGAAGATTTTCTAAAAGCAGTCTAGTACCAAAATCTAACTTCGACTTTGAAAATACTCCATTATCCGTTATCATATTTAATACCGTATTTTTAATCTTTATTACAATTGAGCGACGATTACTAACTAAATCTACATTATCAAAATACTGTGCCAACCCATCACCCCCTAACAAAGCAAAAGAACTAACTATATTAAATAAAAAATAGTTAGTTCTCCTTTCGTACTCATATAATACAGAATTTTTAAAAATAATGCAACATATTTTTTGTTTTTCTGCAAGTAATTAGACATAATTTTACAAAATTTGTTTTTTTTGATCATCCTTATACTTTTCCGAACTTTAACTTTTTTCTTTTCAGAAGTTAAACAAAAGAAAAAGCAAACTGAACTAGTCAATTTGCTTCTTATCCTGTTAAATATCTCTTACTTGAATTCAACAGTAGCGCCAGCTTCTTCAAGCTTAGCTTTAATTTCATTAGCTTCGTCTTTAGAAATGTTTTCTTTAACTGTACCATTATTATCAACGATATCTTTAGATTCTTTTAATCCTAATCCAGTAATTTCACGAACTACTTTGATAACGTTAACTTTAGCAGCACCAGCATCAGATAATACAACAGTAACAGTTGAATTTTCTTCTTCTTGTCCTGCATTTCCAGCTACTGGAGCAGCAACTGCAACAGCACTTGGATCTACACCAAATTCCTCTTTCATTGCATCTACTAATTCTTTAATTTCTAAAAGACTCATTTCTTTTAAGCTTTCGATAAAGCTTTCTTTTGTTAATTTTGCCATTATTTTCTCCTCCTTATTATTAATTTATAGGACTATTCGCCCTCTTTTTCTTTACTGTACAAATCTAAACAGATCGATAAATCTCTTGGGATTGCGATCATTGCACCAGCCAACATCGTAAGTAATCCTTCACGTGATGGAATAGTTGCAAGTTGTGCTAGTTTAGCTTCGTCTGAAACTTCACCATCAACAATTCCTACTTTCAAAACTAATGCTGGATGACTCTTTGCAAAATCAGATAAAACTTTAATTGGCGCAATCTGATCAGAACTATAAGCCAAAGCACTTGGTCCATTTAATGATTCGTCTAAATTGATATCTAAATCATGAAAAGCACGATTCATCAAGGTATTTTTATATACTTTATAATCAGAACCAACTGCACGTAAGCTTCTTCTTAGTTCCTTAGATTCACTATCTGTAAGACCACGATAATCGAATAAAACGATTGTTGAAGCATCAGATACTGTCGATTTAATTTCATCGATAATCGCTTGCTTCTGTTCTAAGATCTTAGCACTTGCCATAAAACACCTCCTATTTTTTTGGAGATACCATATAAAAAGTTCCCAGAATGCCTGAGAACTTAATGAAAACTTTTGCGAAGTCCTCGGTAGGATTTACTTATACCTACTGTCTATGGCACCAACAAATTACACTTATTATATATGATTATTTTTTATTTGTCAAAAGAATTAATTAAAATTTTAATTCCTGGACCCATTGTTGTCGTAATAGCAATATTTTTAATATAATCACCTTTTACAGTAGAAGGTTTTACCTTAACAATTGTTGCAATAAATGCATTTAAGTTATCTAATAATTGTTCTTCTGTAAAAGATACTTTTCCAATTATACCATGAACATTACCAAAACTATCAGTTCTATATTCTACACGACCAGCTTTTACTTCACTTACTGCTTTAGCTACATCAGTAGTAACTGTACCAGTCTTAGGGTTTGGCATAAGACCTTTAGGTCCTAACACTCTACCTAATTTACCAAGAAGTGGCATCATATCAGGTGTTGCGATCATAACATCAAAATCAAACCAGTTTTCTTTTTCGATTTTTTCTAACATGTCAACATCGCCAACATAATCAGCACCAGCTTCTTCAGCTTTCTTTGCATTATCTCCTTTAGCGATAACTAAAACTTTTTTAGTTTTACCTGTACCATGAGGTAACACAATAGCTCCTCTTAATTGTTGATCAGCTTTTTTAGTATCAAGATTAAGTCTAACTGCTACTTCAACACTACCATCAAACTTGCTAATTGATGTTTCTTTAGCTAATTTGATTGCTTCTTCTTTAGTATAAGCTTTTCCCTTCTCGATTTTTCCTAAAGCTTCAACATATTTCTTTCCTCTTTGTTTCACTTTAATTCCTCCTTATGTGGTTCGCAAATTTCTTTTTGCATTAACGAGCGGATATCTCTCCCACATAGGTATTTTACCTATATGTCTATTTTATAATTAATGATTAATCTACAATTTCAATTCCCATATTGCGCGCTGTACCAGCTACAATTTTCATTGCTTCGTCTACAGTATAAGCATTCAAATCAGGCAATTTAGTTTCAGCAATTTCCTTTAACTGACTTGTCGTAATCTTTCCAACGACACCATCTGCCTTTTTGCTTGCTCCTTTAGCAATATTCGCAGCTTTCTTAAGTAAGAAAGGTACTGGTGGAGTTTTTACTACGAAATCGAAACTTCTGTCATCATAAACAGTAATTTCAACTGGTAAAATATCTCCCATTTTATCTCTAGTTGCATCATTATATTTTGTACAAAATTCTTGTAAGTTGATTCCTGCAGGTCCCAACACTGTACCAACTGGTGGAGCAGGTGTTGCTTTTCCAGCTACAACTTGTAATTTAATTTTTCTCACAACTTCTTTTGCCACGAAAAACACCTCCTATAAAATTTAACTTCGTTTTCGCGAGTGGTTCTATTAGCATTCCATTCTTTTCATATTGATATCCGTGCTTCCCACTTAATTTCATCTATATAATTAAATATAGCCCCTAAATAATACCATCTTTTTAAGATAAATGCAACATTTTTCTTATTTTTTAACTCAAACTTAACATTTTATAAAATGAAAAAGTAAAATTTCCAAAGCTTTATTTGAAATTAACTTTTACTATGCTTATTCTAGTAAAATATCATATCCAAATATTAAATGTAAACTACATTACCTCTTTATAGAACTACTATCCTCTAAAAAAGACATATCTAACGTTTGAAAAAGTTTGTGAATATCTTGACTCTGATACTCAAAAATCTTTTCTCCTAACACATGATGTGGTATATGGTATTTATTTTCAAGAAACTCATAATCAAAATTTAACTTAGATAAAGCAACTGTCTCATAATATAACATAGCATCAATTGGAAAATTCACTGTATTTTCATACATCCGTCTTTCCCAATCATTGAATTCCTGTTTATCTAAATAATCCTCTAAAAACCTCTGTCTTTCTTCTGAAGAATACGGTGATAACACTCCTGCCATGAAATAAGCATCCACTTTCAATTTCAAATACTGATTAAAAGAAATTGGTTTTTCGTATTTCATCTTTATCCAGCAACCTCGATTTCAGAAATAGCCACTTCAACAGATGTTTCTTGACCAAACAAGTCAACCACCAACATTACTTTTTGATTAGGTGCATCTACTTCTTCGATTGTTCCAAACATTCCTGCAAATGGGCCACTTATAATTCTAACTTTGCTACCAGCCACTAATTCTTTATTTACATCAATTCTACTAATTCCCATACTATTTAACACATTGTCTACTTCATATGGTTGTAAAGGTGTAGGCTTAGCTCCTTTACCACTAGAACCGATAAATCCGGTAACTCCTGGAGTATTACGAACAACATACCATG
Organism: uncultured Bacilli bacterium; assembly: GCA_944363785.1. Taxonomy (GTDB): domain Bacteria; phylum Bacillota_I; class Bacilli_A; order RF39; family UBA660; genus Alloscybalousia. The sequence goes on along the minus strand of CALVVF010000017.1, from coordinate 8,359 downwards.
CTTCATCACTCATTACCATTTCAACAAGAATATATCCTGGAAACAATTTCTTTACTTTTTCTTTTGAAACACCATCTTTTTCTTCAACAACTTTTTGTTCAGGGACAATAACGCGGAAAATATAGTCCTTCATATCCATACTTTCAGCACGCATCTCCAATTTTTCTTTTACCTTATTTTCATGTCCTGAATAAGTATTAACAACATACCACTGTTTTTCCACTTTCTACACCCCCATCTTCAATAATGCCATAATTACATCAATTAAATAGAAAAATAAAGCAAAAAAGATAACAAAGATAATTGTTGCGATCGAATATTTAACCATATCTTTACGACTAGGCCATTTGACCTTAGAGACTTCTTTTTTTACCTCACTAAAGAATGTAAATACTCTATTTTTCTTTTTTCCTTTTTTCGTTTTCTCTTTTTTCTCTTTTTTGTTCTTTTTATTCCCAGTTGTCTTATCTTTTACTTTCACTTCTTTACTAGTTTTTTCTTGATCTTTTTGACTATTTTTTTTCTTCTTTTGGATTTTTTCCATTTCCTTATCAATATCAACAACTTCACGTGTCGACTTTACAACCTTAGCCATAAATAACCCACCTTCATTTTTCTCAAAATAAAAACACCTTTCGTGTTCAGCATTAACATATCACACAAAAGGTACAAAGTCAAGAAAATATAGAAGAAAAAGAGAAAAAGAACAATATGCCTAAAAGCAATAACGAACCAACAATAGAAGTCATTAAAATATAATTAGCATAACCTGTATTATTCATATTTTTCTCACTCAATAATCGCCCAGCTAGAGTACTTTTCGTATAAGCTTTCGTAGCTGAATAATTATTCCCTGTATCAGAATTCATCTTCTGATCAACATAATCACTATAATATTGGATTGGAAGAGTAGGAAGAGAATAATCTAATTGAAAGATCGAAGCATAGTAGTCTACATCCTCTTCAGGAAAATACCCCTGAAAATCACGGAAATACATACTAATTACCTCTGGGTTCAAAAGACCATTTTTTAGATCATAATCTGGTAAATATAAACAAAAAGCCAAATCCGCCAACCATAAAAGATTAGCGGCTTTAAGTTTTTGTTGATCCTCTTGATCTTGAAAAAAAGGTCTTACTTCTGAAAACATAGGAACTCTAGTATTTTCCCCTATATAGATCATATTAGGATCAAAGGTAACCACATAGCCACCATTTTCATGAATCTCTTTTACCATACAATCTAATCGATATAAAAACTCACGTTTATATGCCATTGACATTGAAGAAATACCAAATTCAACTATTGTCTTCTTTTCCATAATAAGCATCACACCCTATTATCATTATAACATACAAACGATAAAATCAAGCCTCCAAAAAACGCTTTAATTTTTGACGAATGCGATAGACATAATTACTAACTTCTTTTAGAGTTAATTCCAACAAAGTAGCAATATCTATATTAGGAAAACCAGCTATTTTAAGTTCGAATATTTGTGCTTGAGTATCATTTAATGAAAGCGAAAATTGAAATAATTGTTCTACTAAAAGTTTTTTATTTAATTCCACAACGGGATCCTTCGCACAGGGATCAACAATTGTATCAACCAAAAACATATCCTGTTCCTTCCCTGTAATCACTTCATACAAAGATAACATACTTTTTTGAAACATACATTTCTGTGAAGTAGACACCTTAATATAATTTTGTAATTTACTACGAATGGATATACAAATAAATGTATAAAGTAGCGTATTAGAAGACTCTTGATAACTATTAATCGCTTTGGTTAAAGCAAGATATGCCTCTTGAAATAGATCATCATACTCAATCCCATATCGTCGATAAGAATGATAATAACGATTCACTAAATTACGTAAAAGTGGTTGATACTTCTGATACAAAACTTGATAGGCACTCTCATTTTCTTCATGAACCATATAGATCAATTCATAATCATTATATTGCGAATAATTCTGCATACTTATCCTTTCTTTTGTCTAATCACCTCATAAATCATGATTCCAGCCGCTACTGAAGCATTTAGACTATTCACTTTACCATACATAGGGATTCTAGCAATAAAATCGCAAGATTCACGCACTAAACGACTCATTCCTGAACCTTCATTACCGATTATCAAAGCAATTTTACCACGATAATCAATATCTCGATAATCTTGACTATTCGTCATATCCGTTCCAACAATCCAAAAGCCTTGTTTCTTTAATTCACTTATCGTCTGATGAAGATTAGTCACCTGACAAACAGGAATATGATGAACAGAACCAACACTTGTTTTAAGTACAGTTGCATTTACACTAACACCACGATCCTTAGGTAAGATAATTCCACTAACACCTGCTGCTTCTGCAGTACGAATAATCGCCCCTAAATTATGAGGATCTTCTAAATGATCTAGTATAACTACAAAACTCTCCTCATCATGAATAAAAGTATCTAACGAACTATAACTAAAATCCTCTACATCTAAAATTATACCTTGATGCAAACCATTTACAAATTGATCTAACTCTTTTTTCGTTTTATAAACCAAAGGAAAATCTGTTTTTTCTAATAGTGAAAAAATCTTTTCATCTTTAAAATTATCCTGTAAATATATTTTTCTTACTTTTTTTCTATCTTGTAAATATTCTAAAGCAACATTCTTTCCGTATACTAACATACTTCTCCTCCTTTAAGAATTTTATCCATAATTTCTTGAATCCGCTCTTTTCTTTCCAAAAGATCTAAATAACCAATCACAGCTTCCAATGCGGTGGCATGTTTGTAAGTAATAATATCACAATTTTTAGGATGGGATTTACTTTTATAATTACGAGCTCTTCTCATCACATCTAATTCATCTTCCTCAAAAAAGTCTTGTTCGAGAAGATCCTTTAAAAAGGCAGCTTGGGCACGCGCACTAACATATAAAATAGCTTTTTCTTGTAATTGAGCTACATTCATCAATCCTGATGCAATTAAAAAATGACGAACATAATTTTCATAAATTGTATCACCTAAATAAGCTAAAGCAAGCGGATTTATTTCTATAACTTTCACTTCTCATCACCGACAATATTATAACAAGCAAAAAAGAGAAAATCAATTTCGATCATCTCTTCCTATTAATATAAGTACTAACCTTAAAATTTCCAACAAGGTTGTCGCAAGAGAAGCAACATAAGTCATAGCAGCTGCACGTAACATTTTTTCTCCTCCAGTTAACTCTTCTTGCTCCAAAATTTCTAATTCTTTTAGTTGCACAAGTGCTCTTTTAGAAGCATCCAACTCGACTGGTAAAGTAATTAGTTGAAAAAACAAAATAACTAGTAATAAACCAATTCCTCCCCATGCCAAATTCAAAAAGTTAAATAAAAAACCAATCAAGATAGCAAGATAACCAAACTTAGAAGCAAAACTGACTAAAGGAAAAATAGCTCCTCTCAAGCGAATAAAGAAATAGCCTTCCTTATCCTGAATAGCATGTCCAACTTCATGAGCAGCTACACTACAAGAAGCAATACTCGTTCCGTGAAACACCTCAGTAGATAATCTAACTACTTTTCTACTAGGATCATAGTGATCCGATAAGAACCCTTTTACTTCTGTCACATAGACATCTTTCAATCCATGTTTATCCAAAATCATACGAGCTACTTCTTGTCCAGACAAGCCTCTTTTTGCATTCTTAGTACGATAAGTACGATATCGACTATTAACAAAATATTGAGCAACAAGTGTAATAATTACACCAAGTAAAACCAAACCATATCCTATAAAATTATATGTATAGTACAGAATAATTCCTCCCTTCTATTATATTTTTTCATATGTTGTGCCTTCTCTAGTATCAATTAAACGAATACCTTGGGCTAACAATTCATCACGAATGAGATCCGCTTTCTGATAATCCTTATTCATTTTAGCTTGCTTTCTTTCTTCTATTTTCTCTAAAATGAACTCTTCATTGTCTACTTCATCTGTATCATCAACCGTTAAATCAAGGGATAAAACCTTATCAAAATCCTCAATTAAATATAGTTTGGTAAAATCAGTTAATTCATCATCTTTTAATACGTCATAAACTAAAGTTAACATACTAGATGTATTCAAATCATTTTCAAATGCTTCTTTAAAACGATCTTGATAAAAATCAATCTTTCCTTCACGTAAGTTTGGAGTACGATCAAGATTCTTAATCCTACTTTTCAACTTGCGATAAGCAGCTTGGGCTTGATCAAGGGCCTCATAAGAGAAAACTAATCCTTTACGGTAATGACTATTTAAACATAAATAACGATAACTAAGTGGAGAGTAACCTTTTTCTTCTAATAGAGAAAGTCGTAAGAATTCCCCTTTTGATTTACTCATCTTCCCTGTCTTATCATTAAGAAATTCCCCATGTACCCAGTAATTACACCACTTATGTCCAAAAAAAGCCTCACTTTGAGCAATTTCATTGGTATGATGAGGGAAAATATTATCAACGGCGCCGCAATGAATATCTAAATACTCACCTAAATATTTAGCACTAATACCACTACACTCTATGTGCCAACCAGGATAACCAATTCCCCAAGGAGAGTCCCATTTCATATCCTGATTAGAAAACTTACTGTCCGTAAACCATAAACCAAAGTCAGCAGGATTCTTTTTAAAGCTATCTTCTTCAACAGTATCCCTAACACCAACCATTAGATCATCCGGATTTTTTCCCGAAAGTTGATAATAATTTTTAGCTTTACTGATATCAAAATAAACATTTCCATGTGAACGATAAGCATACCCTTCATCCAACATCTTAAGAATCATCTTAATATACATATCAATGTGATGACTGGCATTTTCTACAATATCCGGTTTACGAATATTCAATTTTTCGAGATCTTTAAAGAAAGCATCTGTATAAAACTCAGCAATTTCATATACTGTTTTTCCTTCTTTTTCAGCACTCTTAAGCATCTTATCATCACCGGAGTCACTATCACTTGTCATATGCCCAACATCAGTAATATTCATTACTCGTTTAACATCATACCCTAAATATCGTAATCCCTTTTCTAAAATATCTTCAAAAATATACGTACGTAAATTACCAATATGGGCATAATTATATACCGTTGGCCCACAAGTATACATTTTTACCTTGCCTTCTTCATGAGGAATAAACTCTTCCACTTTTCTAGTTAGTGTATTATAAATCTTCAAATTGCATCACCTATCTTATTATATTACAAAATTACGGAATAATTATGGTAACCATCCACCTTCCGTTCTTATCACCATTATATCATGAATTTTAACAGAAAGAAACTCAGAAAAAGAAGATCAGTATTAACCACTAATCTCCTCTACTTTAATATGATTTACCCCTGATAAAATTTGATCAATAATATAATTGTCGACCTTCTCTTCTATCAATTTATTGACTCTTCTAGCCCCAAACTTTTCATAATCACAAGAACGAATAATTTCTTCTACTAAAGAATCAGCAAATTGAATTTTTACTCCTCTATTTTTAAATTTTTCTTTTAACTCTTTCATTTTTTTAGTTACAACTTGACTAATCGCATCATGAGATAGACGTTTAAACTGAATGATTTGATCAATCCGATTTAAAAGTTCCAATGAAAGGAAATCTTGTAGTTTAGATTCTACTGTACTTACCGGAACAAAACCAAGTTCATGAGAAGAAAAACCAATATTAGAAGTCATGATAATAATATTATGTTCTAGATGAACTGTATTTCCTTTAGCATCAGTAATTCTTCCCTCATCCAAAATTTGTAAAAAGAGATTTAAAACACTAGGATGTGCTTTTTCAATTTCATCTACTAAAATAACAGCATGTGGTTTATTCTTGATTTCTTCTAACTTATTCTTCCCATCATCATACCCCATATAACCAGGTGAAGAACCAATGATTTTTGTAATACTACTGGCTTCTTTATATTCACTCATATCTAGGCGAATTAATCGATCTTCTCCAAATAACAATCGACTGTATTCCTTAGCTAACATAGTTTTTCCTACCCCTGTAGAACCAACGAATAAAAAAGAAGTAGGTCGATGACTCTGATTGTATCCTAATTGCATTTTTTTAGTGAAATTTACCAATTGCATAATTACTTGATCTTGTCCATAAATCGTTTGTTTCAATTCTCGTTCCAATTTTCGTAAAAGTTTTAAATTGGCTGAATGAAGTTCATAAACTGGTACTTTAGCTTTAATACTAACAATATTAGCAATATCCTCTAGTTTTACCCGTCGAATATTTTTGGTTTTCATCCGCTTTAACTCGATCGTATTGATAGAAGAAGAGAGTTCCTTTTCCGCTGTTTTTAAGGCTCCTGCTTTTTCAAAATCTTCTTGTAAAATATATTTATTCTTCTTATCCACTAGTTCTATTAATTTTTCCTGATATTGATGTAAAGTTTTACTATCTTTGTCAGAAACTAAAGATACCTTAGCACAAACCTCATCCAAAACATCAATGGCCTTATCAGGTTGCCTACGATCATGCATATATTTATCCGTCAGTTGAATAATAAATCGCAAACAATCATCCGTGATTTTTACATGATGAAATTTTTCATATAATGGTCTTAATTTTAACAGGATGTCATACACCTGATCAGAAGTAGGTTCTTCAACCATAACCACTTGAAATCTTCTTTCAATTGCCTTATCTTTTTCAATCGATTGCTTATATTCATCGATTGTCGTAGCCCCAATTAATTGTAATTTTCCCCGTGCTAAAGCCGGTTTAAAAATATTGGCTGCATCAATTGCCCCTTCTGCACCTCCTGCTCCCATCAAAGTATGAATCTCATCAATAAAAAGAATGATCGTATCATCATTTTCAATTTCTTTTAACATTTTAGTTACTCTTTCTTCAAATTCTCCTCGATATTTTGTACCGGCAACCAATGTCGCAATAGAAACAGAAATAATTCTTTTGTTTTCTAGCTTTTCTGGAACTTGGTTAGTCGCAATCAATTGGGCAAGCGCTTCAACAATCGCTGTTTTCCCTACTCCGGCATCACCAATTAAAAGTGGATTATTTTTTGTACGTCGAGAAAGAATTTCCATAACCCGTAGTAATTCTTCATCACGTCCAATAACTGGATCAATCTCATGATTAAGTGCTTTTTTTTTCAAATCAACTCCATATTCTTCTACCAATAGCTTCTTCTTATTTCCTTTTTTCTTAGTTGTTAATTTTAGTGAAAAAACTTCTTGTAACTCTTCTACTTCTACATTCATCTTTTCTAAAATCCGAACAGCAATCCCTTCTCCTTCTTCCAAAATAGAAAATAATAATTGCTCACATCCCACTTCTCCATTTCCTGATTCCTTACTAATCAAAATTGCTGCTTCTAATACTCTTTTCAATAATGGTGTATACAAAAACCAAGGATTGTCCTCATTACCAACACCAACAATTTCTATTAATTTATCCTTAAATTTTTGATAAGTTACACCATATTCAGCCATCTTTTTACTTATATCTTTTTGAATAGAGATAAGAGATAACATTAAATGTTCTGTACCTACATAGGGATGTTTTAGTTCCTGCATTTCTTTCTTTGCATTTAATAATACCTTTTGTGCTTCTTCACTAAATCTAGAAAACATAAAAATTCCTCCTATATCATTCTATGTATAATATGATATATTTAGAATTTCTTTAAACAAATTTTAAAAATTATCTTATCATTAAGCAATTTTTAAAATAATAAGTGTATAACGAGCTTTAGGAGTAGCATTAGCTGAAGGTTTCTTAAAATGGTAACCTAAAGCATCACCAGCTTTTGCATCAAAAACAGCCGTTGCAGAAAAAGTAGGATTTGTATCGATCAAAATATTTTGTTCAACATCAACACCATTTAACTGTAAAATATTAATCTTAAAATTATTAGGTCTCACACCATAGCCAGTTACCCAAACATATAACCAATATCTGCCATCCTCTTCTATATCGACAGAGCCAACTACATCAACATAACCACCATTTACATTATTACCTAAATCATTCTCAGCCTTAATAATTGAAAAATCATCGCCTACATCTAATACATCAACCACTTCAGTACCATTATGATAACCAGCCGGTATGGTATAACTATCTCCTGCTTTTAAAGTAATTTCTTGATTTGGAATCTTAGGCATTGTCCCAGTTATCTTTTTTCCATCTACCCAAGCTTTCTTCCCTTCTAAAATATCTTCAGGAGTAGCCATATCTTCTTCTACTTCTTCACTTTCAATTCTGTTCGTAATTCGTATTTCTCCATTTCCTAATATAATATCTTCAACACGATTATTCTGATATCCTCCCTTTACTCCAAT
>CALVVF010000016.1 GCA_944363785.1 uncultured Bacilli bacterium | reverse complement strand
GATGAACTCACTTCGTTCGCCCTTGATTTTTAATCTAGTTTTTTATTTGATGTCTCCCAAATGGGATTCACATCAAAATTACTCGTTTTCTTTTTCCTGTAAAACTACCTCTAACTATCCCCAATTCTACCTACATCATCTAATATTTCTATTTCTTTGGTTACATTAGTGATCGACTCATCACTTTCTCGGTAAGAAGCTACTGTATCAACCATCATTTTCGAATAATTCTGTATTTCTTTTACATAAGAAGGAAAATGTCCTTCTAATTCTTGAAACTGGGCATAAATTGCTTTCGCACTATCTCCTACCATAACTTCTTCTTCAAAAATATATTTCATTTTCTGACTGATTGCTTGAAGATAAGTATCTAATTTTTGAGAGGATTCTAATAACTTCGCCCCAATATTTTCAATACCTTGATATTGAATAGATTCTGTATTTTCATGCATATTAACTTGAAGTAATCTGATCGATCTCCTGAACTAAACGCTCAAGTAAACGATTAGCTTCTTCAACCTCACCCCTCTTTCCATTTATACTATTTCTTATACCTGGACGTTCTTCCTGATGAGATTCACCTGTTATCTCATCATAAACAGTATAGTAAAGTTGTCCCTCTAAATGGCGAATATCGGCATATAACTGTTCTCTATGCTTTCTAGTGGCATTATGTTTTTCGATTAAACTAAGTAAATTCTTCATAGAAGCTAACTTAGCTAATAACTCTTCTAATTTAGTATCTTCTAAACCGATTGCCTCATCAAGATGAGTTCTAGTACTCCCCTCCCAAGAAGAAGCAAATTCCTGTTTAGAAGTAGACAAATTTGACCGAATTTCCTTCACTTTTTCCACAAACGAATCAACTACTGAAGGAGATAGTTGAATTTCCTCAAAACTCTCGTTCACTATATCCTCCTACAAACTGACACTTTCTATTTTAGAAAGTTGTTCTTTTATACTTGTATCCAACTGCTCATATTGATTTCCTACCGATTCTAGAAAAAGAACCAAGGATAGAAATCGTTCATGAAGTTGTTGATAACGTTGATAATCTTCATGAAAATGATCATAAACACTGCGTGAAGCAGGACTAGACCAAATATCATTATCGACAACATCCAGTTGAGAAATTTTTAACTGAATGGAGGCTAATAACTCATCGATCTCTTCTAGTTTTTTTCCTAAGGCTTCACGAGTATCGTTTAATAGTACTGTATCGATTGCCTCTATATCCACTTTTCATCACCTCTAGTAAATTGTAATTTCTTGACTACTCATATCAGTTTCTAAACTAGATTGGGCTTGGGAAGCTTTTTTCAAAAAGGTAGCATAATCGAATACTGCTTCATTCACCTTTTTTAAAGCACGCAAATACTTATCTTTACTAAGCGTATTATACGCAACTTCCCCATATCCACACCAAGTCTTATTCAAATTTAAACTATCCAACAAGTCTTCAAGTTCTAAACATTTAGTATTTAATTCATCACCCAAAGAAGAAACTTCATCAGCCAAACTAGTAAGTGATGAACAAGTCATTTTTATTTTTTGCATCATCAACACCCCATCAACATTTAATATCTATATTCTAAACACTCACCGAGTCTCATCAGAAACATCTAAAGGATTAGATCCCACCACTACAGGATTAGAAACCTTTTGAAAAGTACTTTCATAATCCAAAGTAGATAATTCATTAGGAATATCATAAACAGTTGAAATATCATCAAGAGACTCCATTTTACCCATTACTTCATTAGTTAAAGAACTAGTAGTTACTCCAGTATGAGTAATAAAAAAGGAATCTAAGTTACGATAATTACGATCAGCTTCTTGAACAAAGGAAAGAATTTCATGAATAGAAAGATCAGCATTTTCAAACAATTTCTCCATATTTTTCGTAAAAGTAGAAATTTGATGCTTTCCTACATTAGAGAGTACAGTATATAAAGGTGAACTTTGAAAAAGAGACAATGTCGTATCCATTTTTTCTACCACCGTAGGGTAAAATATAGAGTCCACATTATTTTTTAAAGAATCCAGATTAACACTAAGATAATTTGCCATAATATCCTCCTATCCTCTATCCAATACTTGTTTAACTTCTAAACTTAAAGATGAGGTATTACTAGAAACATCCTCCAACAATCGACCGTACTTTTCTAGAATCATACCCACCTTTATCATATCCAGTTTCTTCTCATTAACTCTAGTAAGAAAAACTTGATAGTCACTTAAACCATGCCAATATTCAGGAATAGAATCGATCAATTGATAAATAGTAGCTAACTCTTCTTGATAACTCTTCGCATTCCTGATAATTTCCGAAGATGCCGTTTTTAATTCTTCCGTTTTTACTCGTAGTTCCATAATAACACCCCCTACAATAAAATAACTACTGTCCCATTTTCTAAATCGGTATCTTTAACCAAAACATCTATTTCATAACGACTTCCATTACTGCCATTATACAACACAGCATTATTTTTTAAAGGATAAGCGCCATCACTAAGTTCATTAACGGCTTTAGTAAGTAACAAAATAACACTACCTATCCGTTTATTAATCGGTACAAAAACTTCATAGCGTTTTTCCACTTCCGGAACATCAACAAGAAGTAAAATCTTATTCTTCATGATGAGCGCCTCCTTCATTCTTATTCTCAGTTTCAGTTTCTAGTAACTTAATAAATCTAGGCACACCCTTTTTCACATAGAAACCATAAGAGGAAGTAATTTCTTCTTTCATATCTTTAGTCGTTCTATTTACTCTAATCAATAATTGATTAGTAATACCTGGACCTATCCATAAACCATTATCAGTAGCAATATGTTCTCTATACCAAGTCTCAAAAGAAAGTTTCTTCATATCATCTGGTGTATCGATAAAGATAAAATGATATTTTTTCATTTCTTTAGCTGCCGTCAACAAGGTGCCAAAATTTTTCTTCATTACAGGAGTTAAACTATTATAAAACTTATTTACACCAAAAATAACACATACTACTCGTTTCATGTCCGCTAAAACTGTTGGATCTTTTTTCTTACTACTATACAAATTAAAGTTCTTAACAATATCGCCTTCTAAGAATTTGTAGACATCTCCAACATTACGATTAAAATACATACAATTTTCTAACTTCTTTTCCATCTGTTGCTCTACATCGATCACTACAGATAAAACACTTCCTGCCACCGATAATTCGGTTAAAAAGGCTTGTAAAAAAGAAATGGTATTCGTAAGTTCCGTCGTAGAAATTAAAACGGAAGGACTATGTAATAAATCCAAAGTAGCAATACTTAAATCTTCAGTATATACACCAATTGGTAAAGAACTAAATCCATGTAAAGATTCTCGAACAAAATCTAAAGTAACTTTTTCTGGAAGAACAGGGATGTTTTTTGCTCGATAAGTATACTGTTGTTTTAAACTAGTAATCGTCTGTTTTACCGTTTCTAAAATATGTTCAACATCACTGATATAAGCAGTTTGGAATTCGTAAACATCTTCTTTTCTTACTAATCCACGACCTGCTATCCTAGATGGATAAACACCATTCGTTCTACCAATTACAGAAGAATATTCTGAGTTATCATTGAGCTGTAAAACAAGTTTAAGAGAAATATTTTGAACTAAACGATATCGTATACTATTAATACCCGTTGCGCTGAAAATAAAGTATACCCCATATTTAGCTCCTTCACGAGTTAACTGTAATAAATTCTCTTCATAAACTCCATACGTATCTAAAAATGCCTCAAAATTATTGATAATCGTCACTAACATTGGTAAGGTTTTCCCACTTTGTTTACAATACAAAGAATAACTACCATTATAATCAGTAAATAAATTTTTTCTAGTTTCGATTTCTTCATTTAACATCTTAAATAGATTAGTAATTTTCTCTTTATCGTAAGCTAACGCCACATCACCAACATGAGGAGCTTCTTTATACATTTTTAGAGTTTCAGCCCCTAAATCTAAGATATAGAAATTTACTTCTTCTGGAGAATAAGTAATCATACTAGAATAAATAATCGTACTAAGTAGATTTTCTTTTCCACTACCGGCTATACCATAAATCGCTACGTTTCCATTTTCACTAATCGGTAAAGTCAATAAATCTTGTCGTTGATTATTGGGATCATCAAATTCTCCAATAATTGGATTTAAGACAAAGTCTTCTTTTTGATAAGAATATTTCTTTTTCATATCCTCTAAAGAAATAAAATCTGGAATACGATCTAGCCATAATTGTTTTAAATGAATATTCTCTTCATCCGCAATACTAACTAAATATTTCATGATATTAGGAAGTTGTTCACCCATATCAGCAACTTTCTTTATCTTTTGATTATTATCATTAACACTCTTCATTACATGACCAACTTCATCGATAAAGTCTAAGGCATCGTCCATTTTTTTCTGTACTTTTTCGGTAGGAATATATTTCGCTCCACACCAAGCAGATTGTCCTAACGCAAAGAACTCATCATAACCAACTTGGAGATAGAACCGTCCTGTTTCTTTAATCATTGCTGCATCAGGGCGTTTAATCATATCCATACTATCGGATTTACCCTGTACTTTTAAACATACTCTGAATTTAGTGTTACTCCAAATTTGGTCATTAACTACTCCACTTGGCTTTTGAGTAGCCAAAATCAAATGAACACCTAAACTACGACCAATACGAGCAGTAGAAATCAACTGATCCATAAATTCTGGTTGTTGACTTTTAAGTTCTGCAAACTCGTCACTGATGATAAACAAATGCGAAATAGGTTCTTGAACTAAGCCTTCACGGTATAAACGTTGATACTTATAAATATCGATAGTCGCTTCCCCTAAAGCTTCTCGGGCTTGATTAAACATCCGTTGTCTTCTTCTAAGTTCTGATTGAATCGAAGCTAAACTTCTCGTCATCTCATTCGTATCTAAGTTCGTTATCGTTCCTACTAAGTGAGGAAGTTTAACACCAGTTTCTCTATTTTCAAAAGCACCAGCTAATCCCCCACCCTTATAGTCGATCAACACAAATTGAACTTCGTTAGGATGATAATTAATCGCCATAGATAAAATATACGTAATAATAAATTCACTTTTTCCACTACCGGTTGAACCAGCTATTAACCCGTGAGGTCCATGGAATTTTTCATGTAAATCCAATTTAAATAACTCTCCATTAGGATAAACACCAATCGGTGCTTGTAAAGAAGTAATCGGATTATTCATTCGCCAACGATTACGAACATTCAATTGATCCACTAAACCAACACCATACATTTCTAAGAAAGTAATCATATTTGGTAAAGCATCATTAGCATCATCCGATACAATAGGAACATTCGATAATTTTTGACTGCAGGCAGTAAGCGAAATATTAGGTACATAGTCCATAACGAAAGTACGTTGCTTAGTAGAAATCATATCACTTTCTACTAAACCAGATGTCTTCTCATGCACATCCATAAAAGTATTACATTCCTTAGGAAGTTCTGAAATACGATTAGCAAGAATCAATAAATGAAAGCCAACATTTTCTTCTTGATTTAAAATAGCTTTAACAATACCTAAATCCTTAACTTTTTTATAATTATCAGTGATGATAATATAATACGGTGGAAAACTCTTATAATCTGCTTTTTTTCTAGTTGAGTTATTTTCGTTCAAACCACCCTGACGTTCTGCAAAAACAGCCTCTAAGTAAGAAGAAAGCATTTTCATATTTTCTGCCTCAGTGGCAAAGAAACGAAGTGATTTATGATTGTCCCAACAATGAGGTAAAACTTTAGTATAAGAATAACGAGATAAATTATCTTCATCTACTAGAAATACTAATTTCAAATTAGCATAACTATGAAAAGTAATTAATTGTAAAATTAAATTCTGTAAAAATACATATTTACGTTCTAAATCTCCCATAATAGAAGAAACTGTCCGACTCGCAAAAGAAAAGCCAACCGGTACATTCATTAAATCGCGCGATTTATTCACGATGTCGTATACTTCTTGAAGTAAATTATCTTCATCAACTGTAAAATGTTCTTCTGGTGCTTTGATATTTAACTCAGCTGGAACCACACCAATTCCTAAACGAACCGCTAAAAAATCATTATCGGTAATTCTTCTTTCCCACAAAGTACGTTTCTTTACCATGATAATCGCATTACACTCTTCTAAAGGAAGATAAATTTCATTAAGTGTTTGAATTTGTTTTTTCATTTCTAATTGAATTTGTGCTTCCATTTTCATTAAATATTGGTGATATTTTTCTTGACGGTATTTCTCACGCTTAATCTTTTGTTTCTTTTGGTAACGACGCGATAAAGTAGGAAGTAAAATCGTTCCTAATAACATGGAAAAACACATAACTAAAGATGGAATCGCCGTATTTGCTGAACGTGTACCCTCCATTAAACCGACAATAGCGGTATATCCAGTCATCAGAGACATCGCACTCATCGTAAGCATAGGTCCAAGGGTAAAAATAAGTGGCATTTTCTGCGGTTCCTGCTTAGCTGGTGGAGGATCAATCTGAATTTCTTGTTCTTCTACTGCTTGTCTAATACGTGGAGATTGAGAAAAATAATCTTCTTCTTTATATAAATCTAAATCAGCAAGCTCAACCTCAGCTAAGTCAGAAGATAAAGAAATACTCTTTTCTACAGGTTTTTCCTGAAACAAAGTATTATTTACTTGGACTTTATTATTTGGATTATTAATAACCAAAAAAGTACCCATATAAACAATCTTTAATCCATAAAGAAAAATGATATCCCCAATTTTTAAGCTTGAACGGTTAATTATCTTTTGATTAACATAAACGCCACCGACCAAAGCCTGAATGATAGGAACATTCTCTACATATTCAATTTTAATATGAGTTTGATCAACTAACGGTTGATCATAAATGATTGCATTCTCTCCACTACGTCCAATCGTAATCGCCTCAGCTGGTTTTAACATATCTAAAAGAATATGACTAGTATCACAATTAGGAGAACAATATAGAATAAAACGTTCTGTCAAATCACCACTACGAAGAAAATAAAATTGGTAATCTTCTAAAGTGATTGTATCAGAAATTAATTGATTATCTGAAGTAACGAACTCTATATCCGTATTACTTTTTGAAACCCAATGATTATTACTGACAAATATATTAATAAAATCTTTTTTCTTACCTCTTTTATCGATATAATGAACCCAATAATTACCCTCAACTCGTTCAGGTAACATAAACTCATCTATTTGACTTTCCCTTAAAATTAATAATTTCATATCCCGACTCCCATTATTCTTATACAACAATTATACAAAATAAAGGGGCGAAGTGGCAAGGAAATATGAAAAATAGTAAAAATTAGTAAAAGTGTATGCCTTATCTTCTTACTTAAAATATATCAAAAAAGTAAACACCACATCTTTAAGTGTCTACTTTTATCTGGCAATTCGCATTAATAATGTTAAAACATCTATTGCTTTTTAACTAACTATAAATCCTAGTCAATCAATTAGATTTGAAATAGTATTTATCCATATCTTCAAGTGGAAAACTAGCATAAACCTCACCATTATTTTTTATCAAATCATATTGATTAGTATCTGAATTATAAACAAGAGATTCAAAAGCTCCAGCATTATTATCAAAATTAGTAGCTAAGCCAGGCCTAACCAATTCAGCATTTTGAGGAAAAGGTATTGTCTCATGGTTTGAAGATAAATTACCTATATCTGTATTATAACGTCCAGTATCTGGATCTATAATTACCCCCGGTTTTCCAATAGTAGTTCCATCTCCTTCAGAAGGAAATGGAATAGATGGCGCAGCTGTTTCGCCTTCACTAGAAGGTGTATGAATTCCTTGAGTGTTAGTCTCCTCTGGTGGAATGTTTACTCCCTCTTCTACTGGAATATTTATTCCTTCTTCAGTTGTATATCCCATTACTTGACCGTCTTTTACAATTTGAATCGTACCATCTTCCCTAGGAACTAGTTGTAATTCTCCTTCCCAATATTCTTTATGTACATTACCTTCTTGGATAAAATCACCACTTGCAGCATCCCCAGCAGTTGAAGAAATTTTTGAAAAATCAAGTTGACTTGAATCAATTGTACCATTACCTAATTCAGAAACTGAATTTAATTCATTAATCTTGGCATCTAATTCTTGTTGTAAAGATATTGTTTCCTCATCAAGTACATCAAAATCAGTTATAACTTTATCAATTAAAAACTTGGCAAATACATCAACACCATCTGAAAATTTACCACAATTTGCAGATAATGTTTCTACCTTAGACATAAGTTCTGTAGAAGCAACTAAAGTTTTAAAAGCATTAGATTCTAATAATGTTCTTAATTCATTAGACGCATTCGTTGTCTCTTCACGTAACTCTTCTGACTTATCACTTAATGTTGTAGCATAAGCTTGTACCTCTTGGACTGTTAATCCACTAAACCCGTTCATCTTTTTCACTCCTATCCTTGTAAAGTATTATCAACAGCAGTAGCTATATTATTACTATTTTGTTGTAGTTCTGTAATGAAAACCCTTATTTTTTCTGATAGATTCTTGTATAACCTAGATAATTGCTGTACATCTGATAAATATTTATCTAAATTCTCCATATATTTTCTAGAATCCTCACCAATCCAGCCATCCGCTAAAATCTGTTCCTTAGGCTTATAAATTTCTTCTATAATTTGATCAACTGCAGCCGAATGAGCATCAAGTAATTTAGCTACTCTTTCCATTTCATCATAATCAGCCATGTAATCATAACTAGCCATAAATCTTACACTCTCCTATCATCTCTATCATTAAGTTAACTATAGCAAAACCTAAAAAAATAGTAAAGGCTTTTACAAAACTTTACTATTTTTTACACTAACGATATTTATTTCCACCAGCTGTTAACTGTACACCACTCGAACTACCAGAAGAACGAAACGAACGGAAGTCATGAGTAGGCTGTAACTCTCCTTTTAAATATCCTTCAACAATTTGAGCTGTGCTTGGATCATAGTGATGATCCGTATATTTTTGATAATAACCATCCAAGTAAGAAGCAAATTGTCCTTTTTCAGTAATAACATCGTATGGATTAGTTCCACCCCAATTACCATCTTCAGCCCGGTTCATAATTGCCGACATTACATTCTTTACCTCTTCTGGATTATGACCAGCCTCATGTTGAACAACAGCACAGATCGTATCAAACTGTTCAGGAGTGATATTGTACTTAGGAGTAAGGATACCTATTCCCGAACCACCAGGATTAGGAACAGAAGCTTGTGCTAAGTTTTCTCCTAATGTTACTGTCGTAGTAGTAACTGTTTCCCCATTTGGCATTTCAACCGTTGTCTCCACTGTAGTAGGATCAGAGGAAATTGGAGGAGGTGTCACAGATGAATCTGTATCGACTGCTATATTAGAAATTGTTGCCTCTTGAATCGTAGGAACCTTATTTGAAAGATTTGGAGTAATCTGAGTAATTGGGACAAAAGCTGGCGAAGCAACTACCTCTTCTACAACCACTCCCTCAGCTCCCAATAAAGTATTTTGAAGCTGAATATTATTTTGAACATTAGTTTGTAAAGCTAACGCATAATCACTTAAATTATTACCTACTAAACCAACAAAATTAATAAGATGAAGTAAAAATTGTTGGTAATTCATTAATTCCGTAATATATTGCGCGGCATCATTACCAACCCAAGCTTCCTGAATATTGAATGCTAAACCATAAATATCTTCTACTGTATTAAGAATTCCTGCTGCATCTGTATTTTTAATCGTGTTAGCAGTGTCCATTAATACTCTAACATTTGCTAAATAATCAACCATAATACTCTCCTTTATTTTAAAGTATAAAATCTAAAATTTAAAAAGTCAATGAATATCCTCTAAAATGACAAATCAACCGTCTTTCATGATTAATCATTTGATAAAAAGATAAATCTTCACTTAGAATAACAATTTCTTTTAAATACACCGTCCGAGAAAGAGCTTCCATAACAGCAAGTAAAACTAGTAACGAAAACTCCGCTAAAATAGAAGGAGAAACCTTCTCTATATAAATTGTTCCACTATATTCCATCTGTTTTTCTAAACTCATCATACAATCATAAAATTCTTTAATAATTCTACTCTCATCAGTAAGAGTAATTTTAGATAACATAGAATAATCTGGTAACAGACTATAAAAATGATGATTAGGAAATTTCTTTCTACTTATCTCACTTCCTATTACCACACCAGAAGGGGCATTTCCTAAACGAATAGACAAATTCCTACGTAAAATTTTTTGAATATCCAAAAAGCAACATCCCAATGTGGAAACATCATAAAAAAGCTGAGCTAATTTCAAAAAAGAATAATTCATCGGAATATAATCATTATCAAAATAAAGATGACTACTCCTACAATACGGACATAAGCATAATCCCTTCTTATTAACCATATTAATCTTATCGACGTAAAACACCTGTAAACAATGATAACAGGCTGCAACATTGTTATAATCTAGTTTAGAAACATCACTTTTATTTTTTTGTAAATTTCTTATCTCTACTAAAATTTCTTTCAACGTATAATCACTAATGGGTAAATAAGTATCTGCATATTCTAAAAGACGTTGAATTAATAATCGTAATTGATTATTTTTCACATTTTTGGTATTTGCTATTCGATATAGGGCAATCAGCATTTCCTCTTCACTCATTTTAGAAATAGGACGATCTGAAAATTGCATATAAAGTTGAGGATAATTTTTTGGTACACGAAGAAAATAACACACATCTTCATACAATTGGGGTAAACGTTTGATTTCTAATTTTTGATATTTTTCTAACCACCAATATTTCTTCATGATAATAAACCTCTCTGTCTATAATTATACACTCATTATATAATAATTTTTAAAAAAAACAAAGTCACTATACTGTACTTTGTTCACGTTTAAATTCCATAGACTCCATCGTAAATGGACTAAAAAGTATCATTGAATTCTGATCTTTCTTATCCAATTTTAATAAAAAACCATTTTGAAAATAAGAACTTAATGAAGAATTTTCCTCAATATATTCCTTATTAAAAGAAGTATCTACCCAATAATAATAGTAATCACCATCAGCATATATTCTATCTCCATCATTGGATAGTAAATAGCCATCATCTACTTCAATACTTCCCGTTAAATATTGATTCGTTGTATTCTTTCGATCAAGATATAAATAATAACAATCTCTTTCATCGGATAAATATAATAGTTGATTATCTTCAGTTACCCAATTTCCATAGATTTTATATTCCTGATATCCAGTCATGAATGAATCTTTCAAATAATTTCCTACGGTTGTGGAATAGCCATTATCTAATACTAACTGAAGCGAAAAAACAATCAAAAAGGTAGAAACAATAATCGTAATCACACCACCGAAAATACTAACCAACAACGAAGCAACTTTAACTCCATTAGACGCACGTTTTACATTGACTAAACATAAAACAAAAGCAACAAAAGCCAAAAGGAGCCCAAGTCCCCAATTAAAAAAACAAAGCGGTATCGCCATAATAGAAAGAAAAATCGCAAGATAAGAAAAACGATTATCTATTTTTAATTGTTGTTTATCTCGTGGAGAGTCAACATAATGAATTTCTTTTTTATCTGTTTGAGAATAACTCATCTTATCTTTATCCAAAGAATGATCTCGATAAGAAGCAAATGGATCTTCATAAGAAGAAATTCTCTCTCCACAGTAGGAACAAAATTTAGCATCATCGACAATTCTTGCTTTACACTTAGGACATATCATAAATCCACCACCACTTACTATAAGTATAGCACACAAAAAAAAGAAGCAAAATAAAAAAACAAGAGTATTTTACTCAATATGCGGTATAATGAATATACAAAGAAGTAAAAAGTTAAAGGAATTAATTTTTTTATTTCAATGTGTAGTTCTTAAATACTTAAGAATATAGAAAGGAATAGTAGTAAAAATGAAAATATCCATTATAGGAACAGGAGCATATGGATTAGCATTAGCTCTTACTATAAAAGAAAATAATCATCAAGTTATGATGTGGACAAAATTTGAAGAAGAAAAAAAGATAATCGAAGAAACTAATCGATATGAAAAAGTTCTACCAAATACGGTAATTCCTCAAGATATTAGAATTACTTTAGATATGAAAGAATGTCTAGAAAATGCTGAACTAATTATTATTGCTGTACCGGCTGGATTTGTTAATGATATTTGTTTAGAAATGAAAAAATGGATAAGAATAGATCAACATATCTGTATTGCTTCTAAAGGAATTGAACAAGGTACTTATTTATTGATCAATGACGTAGTGAAAAAACATATTGAAACAGAAAAAATAGCCGTAATTTCTGGTCCGAGCTTTGCTATCGATATTGTATCTAAAATGCCAATAGGACTAACACTTGCCACCAAAAATAAGCAAACAGAAAAAGTAGTCAAAAAAGCATTAGAAAACAATCATTTTAAATTAAGAACAACTACTGATGTTTATGGAACAGAAATATGTGGAGCAATAAAAAATATAATTGCTATTGCAGCTGGAATGTTAGAAGGTCTTAATGCGAATGAATCGACAAAAGCCATGTTTATTACAGAATCATTACATGATATTAAGGCACTAATTCAAAGTTTAGGTGGAGATGGTAAAACAATTCTATCATTCGCAGGATTTGGGGATTTATTATTAACTTGTACTAGTGAAAAAAGTCGTAATTTTACTTTTGGTAAATTATTAGCTAGTAAAAGTAAAAAAGAAGTTGAAGATTATCAAAATACACATACGATCGAAGGATTATATACTTTAAAAGCAATCTATAAACTAACTACAGAAAAAAAAGTCAATATACCAATCATCGATCTAGTTTATGATATTGTTTTTCATCAAAAAAATCCAAAAGAGTTACTCACTTTCTTAATCGAAAAAGAGTAACTCTTTTCATTTCCTATGCTTCAGGAATATTTAAAATAAAATTCTCTGACTGAACAATATTATCATTCTCATCTAAAATTCTAATCAAAAGATTATTTCGCTTACCGACAACAAAACCAGTCAATGTATAATAATGTTTATTCTGACTTAAATCATTACCATCACTATCTAACATTCTTTGATAAGTTAAATCCTCATCAGTAGCAATACTACTAGTCGTCACATAATATTCAAACTTATATTTTTCACCAGTATGAAAATAGATATTTACACTAGTTTCATCTTCTAAAAAAGGATTATATAAAATAAGAGGAGAACTAATTCGGTAATTATCAACCAATAACTGATCAATTTTTTTCTGAACAATTTCTGTATATAAATCATGAGAAATATCTAAAGTATCCGGCATCTCAACTTTAAGTACATTATCTCCTATTCTATAATCTTCTACAAATTGAATATTTTTTTCTATCCATTCGATATCGTTTTCATGACGATCAACATAGGCTTCATATGCCCCTCTACCATGATCATATACCCATATTGTTGCGCCAACTAAAACAACACATAAAATACCGTATTTAAAAATACGTTTTAACCAATATTTCTTCACTTTATCTCACCTTCCCCATTATACTATAAATTTAACTGAGTAAGAAAGAAAAATTATCATTTTCTACGAAGATCAGGATAACGATAATCATAATTTTGATCAACACGACGATTTCGATAATAGCCGGCCTTTTCAGCAGTATTAATACTATATTGATTATAAATACTAATATCTCCGCGTAACTCGCGAACGCCTTCGATGTGTTTTAACAAATAATCAGAAACTTCTTTAACAACGACATGAGAAAGACCCTTACCACGATAATCTGGATGAAGTCCGTATTCTAATTTCATAGTACCTACAAAATTCAAATCACCTAAATGAAGATAACCAATCAAATTACCATCTAATTCTAATAGATAAGATTGATTAGGTGCAAGTCCTGTAATACTAGAATCAGCTGGTGTCAATTCCTCTTCCATATGACGAAAGCCATATTTTTGAAAAAGAGGATCAGAAGCTAAATCCCGGCGAAATTTAAGATGTTCTCTTTTTTCAAGACAAAAGTCAGTGATCATCAACTTACCAATAGGGATCTTCATTGTTTCTTCTCCAATAATCTACTAACGGCTACCATCACACCTAATTTGCCATATTCATAAGTTAGAGAACCTTGCTGATAAGCAATATATGGTTCTCGAATTGGACCATCACAAGAAAGTTCAATCGATGAGCCTTGAACAAAGCTTCCAGCTGCCATGATCACTTGATCATCATAACCTGGCATATCCCAAGCTTCAGGAACAGCTTCACTATCAATTGGAGAAGCCATCTGAATACCTTGACAATAGTGAATTAAATCAGAAGCATTACCAAAAATAATGTTTTGAACAATATCCACTCTTTCTTCATCATATTTTGGTTCTACTAAATAACCAAGTTTTTCTAATACTCGACTAGTTAATACTGCCGTTTTCAAACTAGAAGCAACAGTATTAGGAGCCATAAACAAGCCTTGTAAAATTGCTTTATTTATACCCAAACTAGGTCCTACTTCCCGTCCTTCACCTGGGACAGTAAGTCTTTCTCCAGCCAAATCAACTAACTCTTTCTTACCAGCTATATAAGCACCATTAGGGGCAAATCCTCCACCTAAATTTTTAATTAGTGAACCAACGATCACATCACAACCTACTTCTAAAGGACTCTTTTCCTCTACAAATTCACAATAACAATTATCGACCATAATAATCGTATCAGGAGAAACCTCACGAATAATAGGAACAATTTTCTCAATCTTTGAAATAGAAATACTCTTACGTGTCGAATAACCCTTAGATCGTTGAATTTCAATTAAGCGAACTGGATGTTGAGTTAAAAATTCACGGATTGCTTCAACATCAAAATCATCATCAACTAAATCAATCTCAGAATAAAGAACACCAAAACTTTTTAAACTACTAGCATTTTCTTTAATCCCAATTACCTCATGTAACGTATCATAGGGAGTACCCGTAATACTAAGCATCCTATCTCCAGGTCTTAAATAAGAAAACAAAGCAACTGTAAGTGCATGCGTTCCTGAAATAAACTGACTTCGTACTAATGCATCTTCAGCCTTCAATACATCGGCAAAGATCTTTTCGATCACATCACGCCCAATATCATTATAACCGTATCCTGTTGTCCCCATAAAATGAACTTCACTCACCCTATGTTTACGAAAACTAGCTAAAACACGATTACTATTTTTCAGACAATTTTCATCAATTTTAGAATAAATATCCGCAACTTCTTGTTCGGATTTTTGAACCAAATCAACAATAAATGCGGGAATTTCTAACTCATCAAGTTTCATTTTTTACCTCCTTATATATTTAATTATTCTTCTCTTCTTTTATTTTTTTTAAATCGATCAAGCAATCGATAAACTTATGTATAGAAAAAATAAACTCTTACTTCTTAATCAAACGTTTAGAACCATTATACTTTTCCTTAACTAAATCGTAAAGTAATACAAAACATTCTTCCTCTGGAGTGGTTACTTGATCATAAAGTTCTTCCTGAAAATGACCATGATCATTAGAATATGAATAAAAGCAAGTAATAGAACGATAACGATTAAAATAACTCTTATGTCGCTTCATCCAAGAATATTGATGTTCAGTAATCGTCGGTGGAAGATAAAATACTTTGTGAGTCAAGGTTTCTTGAATAACCAGATATCCACGTTCTGCCATTAACCGTGACCAAATATAACCATTATAATTATCTTCTTGAACAAGTTTTTCTTGTAAAGGTGAAGTAATATTATTTTGATGGCAGAATAAAAAAATAGCTGAACCATGACGAGAACAAGTAGGATCTAAAACACGATGATAATCTTTAAGATTCTCTGTCTCATCAGGAACAATAATGGTCATACTTTCTCTCATAAATCTTCCTCCTTACTTATCCAATTAAACATAAAATCCACCATCTACTCGAATTACTGAAGCATTAATATAACTTGCCATATTACTGGATAAAAAGACAACGACATGAGCAATTTCTTCTGGTGATGCGAATCGACCAAGTAATATTTTCTTTTCTTCAGCACTGATCATTTCAGAATCTAACTCTTGATTCATCGGTGTATTTACCCAACCAGGTGCTAAAGCATTGACTAAAACATAGGGAGCATATTGAATAGCCAAATTTTTTGTTAGTGTGAGTAGTCCTGCTTTAGACGCATCATAATCAATACTTTCAGGATAAACCGTATCGATACCATTCGTACTAGAAATATTGATAATTCGTCCCATCTTTTGATTGAACATAATCTTACCGACATATTTTCCCATCAAGAAAGGGCCAATCAAGTTGACATCTAATGTCCGTCTAAAATTGTCAACGGTCTTATCTTCAAAAGTCGTATCAATCGCAATTCCAGCATTATTAACCAAAACATCAATATGGTCAAATTTATCTAGAATCTCCTCTACCATCCGCTTAACATCTTCTTCTTGACTAATATCCCCTTGTACCAATAAAGTATCTACTTGATACTGAGATTGAATAAATTTTTCAATATTTTCTGCCTGTTCTTTATGTTGATAATAATGAATAATAACAGCTGCTCCTAAGGAAGCAAATTCCTTAACTGTAGCTTCTCCTATACCACTAGAACTTCCTGTTACCCAAACTACTTTACCATGAAAATCCATATTTTTCACCCTCTTTTCATAATTCCTTGCATAATAACTGGTTTATCGACAAAATAAGTATTTTTCATATAAAATTTTTGCCGAGTATTAAAAAAATAACGAGACAGATAAATCTTATTTAAAGAATAACGAATACCTTGTTTCTTAAGATAAAAACAAGTATATGTCTTACAAGCAATATTCTTGATCTTACACCCACCACTTGCTTTTAGATAAGGACAATCAGCATTTTCTAAATAACTATGACAACAACCATTTATATAGGTGTTTTTTTTAATTCCTCTTTCCATCATATTGCGTCTTCTTTTACACAAATCATGACAAAAACCACAAATATTCTTTTCTTTAAATTCATTATCTAAATAATCACAAATTAAGTCATAAAGATAACTATATCTTTCTTCTTTATCCGTTTTTTCTAAGACTAAATCGATTACTTTCATTCGTTCATCAAGTTTAGGATCCCCTATTTTTTCTAAATATCTCTTTGTTTTATCATATAGTTTCTGATCTTTTTTACTCCTCATAAAAACACTCATTTCCAATTCACATCTATTGTATCACAAGGCTCCTCTTTTGACAGCAAAAAAAGTAAAAAGAAAGAATCTATTCTCCAATTCTTTCTATTACATGTTCATATGGTAAAATTTCTCTCACAAAAGTAGAACGATTTGGTTCTGTATAAGGACATAAGATAAAAATACGATTTTTCGTTCTCGTTAAAGCAACATAAAATAGTCGTCTTTCTTCACTGAGTGAAGAACCAGAACGCTCAAATACAGAGAAAAGTGGCTCATCTTCAATCTGACTAGGGAATCCTTTTTCCCCTTCCATGGCATTTAATAAAATAACATCATCATATCCTAATCCTTTTGAACTATGGATCGTCATAAATTCAATTTGTAATTCAGGATGTTTCTTATCCAAAATTTTACTTTCTGTAGAAGGATCAACAACAAAATGATTACCTAAAATCTTATCTACATCACTACGATATCTTCCCAATAATAAAACTTTTCGCTTAGGATCTTCTTTATAAATCCTATCTAAAATTAACTGTAAAGTATCATCGATCGACTGAAGATGAAGATGTTGCACTTTCTCACGGCGTCTACGACTTGGATATACCTTCTTTCCTTCAGGAGTAAGTTCAAAACTATCATCATAATAATAAACTTGAACTGGATCATCTAAATGCTTTAGCGATACCAATTGTTTATCAAAATACTCATCACTCTGACTGATAAAATCTCCTGCTACATCAATTAACTCCTGACTGTTTCGATAAGTATTGGTAATTTTAACGATCTCAGCATAACCCATATGTCGATAAAATTGAGTAAATAAATCAACATCTGTTCCTGAAAAAGAATAAATAGCTTGCCAATCATCCCCAACGGCAACAATTTTACTTTTAAATAAATCCGCTATATTTTTAGCTAGTTGATAACGTTGTCTAGAAATATCCTGATATTCATCGATAATAATATACTCATAATCCATATTCTTTTGTTTCTTGGAAACCATTTCAACCCCTAAACTAGAATAATGAATCATGTCTTCAAAATCAACTTTTCGTTGTTGATGAATATGATGTTGATAATACTTATAAAAACGTTTAGTTAGACGAAGTTGATGACGTAAAGTATCATCAGGTGTATTCGCAATAAAACGATCGAAATCTTCTTCCTGAAGATTTTCTTCTTTAAAGCGAGAAATAAAGCTTAGTAGTAAATAAATAAGTCGATAGAACGGACTATCCTGATTAGTTTCTAATAAAGTCCGTAAAATTTCTTCTGGCTCTCTTTCCTTCTTAACAACATTCTTTTCACTTAAATAAGCATCGAGACTTTTTATAAAATTTTCTTTTTTATTTTCATATCTTCCATAAAGTTCCACTAATTCTGTTTGATATTTACGATGAACCTTCTTCTTTTCAAAAATTTCATTTTGATAATCACGATCATAGGAAGCGACTGTTCCATCTAAATTTTTCGTCGCTAAACCATAATACTCAACATAGATCGGATGATGAATATCAGAAATCGTAAAATCTGGTGAATAACTTCTTCTCCCGTTTACGACATAAGGATAAACTGCTTCATACTCATAGGAAATAGAATGTTTATATAAGTAATTAGCAATTTTTACTTCACCCTCAGATTTCATATATTCGCCACGAATTGAACGATAATTTGGTTTTCTACTACGATTTTTTATTCGTTTTTCGATTTCTTCTTCCAAAGTACCATTTTGCTTACACTCACTTATCTTACGATCAACTAAATAAGAAAAATACTCATCATAGCTTTCATAGTTAATATATTCATCATAAAAAGAAACATAGTCACCAAATACAGTAATAATTTCTTTAAGTAATGGTTTATTTGGAAATATTCTTGTTTTAAAGCACTCTGCCAACACTTGATATTGAGCTCCACCACTGATTACTTGAACCGGTTTTTGATCGAAAATAATGCGCAAAAATTCCATACCTAGTTTATGAAAAGTAAGTACTCTAACCCCAAGTTGAAAATCATAATTAATTCTACGATCTAACTCTTCAGCTGCTTTATTGGTAAAGGCCAACAACAATATTTTTTCTCGTGGCACATTTTTCTTTTCGACCAAATATTTTACTTTAGCTGCCATCGTTGTCGTTTTTCCACTACCTGCTCCTGCGATTACTAATGAATAATCTTCATCGATCAAAATCGCCCGTCGTTGATCTTCATCTAGTAAAATGTTAGGATCTACTTTGACGAACATCATATCAAAATAGCGCTTGTATTCTTCTAGCTTTTCTTGTAAAAAAGAATCATTATGTTCTTTGACCAAATCGCTTCCTTGATTGGTAATCTTCATTAATTCTTGATACAAGGAAGATGTTTCATCTAAATGTTTACTAAACAATTCAAAAACATCTTGATACATTTCTAAAAAAGAATTATATTCACTAGTCGCTATATAAGAGTCTTTCATCATAAACTCTTGAAAATCATGAATACACATCTGTGCTCGACTATCGAAATAACCTTCTTCCATTATGAACACCCCTTATTCTATTACTAGTATACAAGAAACTTTAAAAAAGGGCAAAGAAAAAGATAGAAGTTTGAAAAAAACATCTATCTAAATCTTCAAAAATGTCTACTTGCTTTACACACCCATCGAAGTAGTTTCTGGTAAAGTTGAACCACCATCAATAACAATTCCTTGAGCAGTGATATAACTAGATTCATCACTAGCTAAGAAAGCGGCTAATTCACCAAGTTCTTCGATTGTACCTAAGCGTTTCATTGGAATCGCATTAGCAATACCTGCTACTACGGATTCTGGATTATTAGGATTACTTGTTTTTGCCATACCATCTACCATTGGTGTTTGAATATAACCAGGTAGAATAGCATTAACACGAATATGATCAGCAACAACCTCACTAGCTAATGCTTTAGTAAATCCCATTAATGCTGCCTTTGTTGTCGCATAAGCAACTTCCCCACTATCTGCCACCATCACACCTGTTACACTTGACAAATTAACGATTGAGGAAGAAGCATTCTTCTTTAAATAAGGAAGAGCGGCTTTAGTCACATTCCATGTACCTTTAATATTAATATCAAAATGAGTATCTCTTAATTCATCATTCATCGTTTCGAAATTTTCTAAATAACATACTCCGGCATTATTCACGATAACATCGATATGACCTAATTTTTCAAACGCATCTTTCATACAGGCAGTAACCATTCGCATATCACGAATATCTACCTTATAACCCGTAACTGTAGAATTCGGAAATTGATTACGTAACTCAATAATCGTATTCGCAATTTTATCCGAATAATCAAATAATACCACTTGGGCACCATACTTTAAAAATACTTTGGCGATACCTAGACCATTACCCATAGCACCACCTGTCACAATTGCAACCTTATCTTTTAATTTACTCATATCTTATATCTTATCTCCTATTCTATATACTAGTATATCATAGAAGTAAACTCCTAGGAAAGAATTTTTACTTCTACTGCTTCCGGATTGGTATAATATCGAGGATAAAAAGTAACCTTTAATCCCTCTTTAGGTATTCTGTGTTGTAAAACATCTTGATAAGAGAACAAAAAAATATTACCATCTTCACCGACGATATACCCATAATTTCCATATAATAATTTCACAATACGCCCCTTTAAACGCTTAGATTTTACATTGCCCTCCATCCAGCATCATACACCTCGTATTTCACGAAAAAGTATAGCATACAATAAAAGAAAGCACATGTTTTTACACGAATTAGGCATAAATTTCCATATACGATATGACTGAAAAGAAGGAGAAACATTAAAGGATTATCACCGGTAGTTAATCCACACTTACCGTTATGAAAGAAGCATAATCACGAACTAATTCTCGGACAAAACAGGACTCTCTTCCTTTAGGGGCTAGTAGATAAACATAGTTTTTCGTCCTAGTTAAAGCGACATAAAATAATCTTCTTTCCTCACTGAATCGATAATTTTCTTCTTCCAGCGAAACAAACTTCAACACATCATGATCCATAATCTGATTAGGAAACCCCATCTTACCCTCCGCAACATGAAGTAAAATCACATTTTCTTCTTCTAGTCCCTTCGATTTATGCACAGTCAAATAACGAAGAGAAATTTCTGGATTAGGAAGATAAATTAATTTGCCAGTTTTTTCCTCATAGCGAAACTCATGATCGATAGAAGTATAGATATCTCGATTATTTCGTCCCAACACTAAAATTCCTTTAGGAAAATCGCGATAGATTTCCTTAACCACTCGCTTAAAAGTAAAGATTGCGTTTTGATAATAAACAAGATGAATTGGGTGTTCTAAGTGTTTTAATGCAGATAAATTTTTCTGAAGTTGAGAAGAATTCTTCATCACAAAATTACCCGCTATGGTAACTAATTCCTGACTGTTTCGATAAGTATTCTCTATTTTCATCACCGCTGGATGAGGAAAATACCGTTCAAAATGCAAAAAAATGGCTAAGTCACACCCCGTAAATCGATAAATCGACTGAAAATCATCCCCTACTGCCATAAACTTAGCCTGCGTTCTTTCTAAAATAGCTTGAACTAATTCTACTCGAACTAAAGAACTGTCCTGATATTCATCGATAATTAGATAACGACAAGCTAAAGGCATTCCCTTCTTTAAAACCGATTTCGTCGCTAACTTAATCATGTCATCAAAATCAATTTCTCCTTGAGAAGATAACTCCTGTTCATATAAATGATAAAACAGATAAGCAAAGCGTAAAAAGGTTCTTTGTTTCCCATACTTTTTCAAAAAGAAAGATTTCTTATTTTGTTCAAAAAAATCAATAAAGTCATCCTCTTTATGGGCATTTGTCTTAAATAAGCGAATAAATTTCACGATCAATTTTTGAAATAATTTTAATTCTTCTGGTGATAAGAAATGACGATATCCATACAAAGTAGAAAAAGGAAAAGTAGAAATTCCAAGATAACGAAGTAAGCTTTTCATCATTTTAGGATAAAGAAATATCGTCGTTTGAAAATACTCATCGATTAAATATTCCAACAAATCAGCCGGGGCGATTGTATAAGGATAGGAACTATTCTCCTTTAAAATCTGAAGGGCTAACTTGTGAAAAGTATAAATCTGAACTGGGTACTGAACTTGTTTATCGATACTCATCTTAAGACTTTTGATTGAATCATTCGTAAAAGAAAGAACAATAATTTCTTGGGGCGGAATCTTCAAACACTCAACCAAATACCGAATCTTGCCAATAATGGTCAGACTCTTTCCACTTCCAGCTCCCGCTATCACTAATTGATGAACTTCATCTGTAAGTACTACACGCCGTTGATTTTCATCTAAAGAATAGCCATTAACATGACTAAGGAGAAAGTCCACATTGCGTAATTCCTTTTGTATCCAAAGTTCATTCTGCTTAGCTAACAATTCTTCCAAATGTTCATAATCATGACAAAAAGTAGAAAAGATAATCTCCTCTTTACAGTGAACAAGTACTCGTTGATACAAAGAAGTATATTTTTCTTTCCAAGCTACCTGCGTTCGATAATCAATATAAGCAGATATTTGCCTAATCTGATAATAGAAATCCTCCACCTGCTTCCTCATTCATAATCACCATAACCACCATAAAAGAAAAAATAAACATTGTCAAAAGGCTAAAAATAAAAAACTCAATGAAAAAAAGAAAGAAAAAAAGAAAAGCTATTCCGGACGAACCGTTTTGAATACTTTTCTTTACTAAAAATTCTAAATTTCAACTTTTTAAAATTCTAAATCTCTTCTCATCGCTTCTACTTCAATATAATCCGTCAAATAATGCTTTTTTGATAAATGTTTAGGGACATATTGAATATTTTTTTCTTGGATCACTAAATCCCCAGTTTCTAACTGAAAAGGATCGAGTGGTTCCTGCTTAATGGTATTTAGTACTTGAATAAGCTCTTCCTTAGAAATTTCCTGATCAATATGAAGAAAAATAGGAATACGGTAAATCGACTCAATATGGGAAGCAATTCCGTGAAATCCAAGGGCAAGCTGTAAAGTCATCAAAGACTTTGTTCCTAAATAAGGAAATAAAGCGTAATAATGATCAGAAAGTAAAACGATATGTTCATGATCCAAAGTCGCATTACAGAAAAGTTGCCTACTTTTTTCTAATAGATTTTTCGCATTAGCGCGTAAATAAGGATAGGAATCTCTACTACTCAAAATTTCTTTCATCTTCTTTAATATCTTGGTAGTGATAATAATCTCATCTGGTCCTTCCCAATAACTTTTTGAAATTCCTTTTATTTTTTTAACAAAAATCTGCCTTTTCTCTGCATTAATTTCTAAGACTCGCCAACTATTTCCCGCTAAAATCAATGTTTCTCCTACTGGAACTAAAGTATTAATCGTACCAATCTCTCTAGATTCTTCTCGAACAGAATATTCAATTTCATTCTCAAATACCGTTAAAAACTGATATTTAGAGATCGTTTGACTTCCCTTTTCACCGATTAATAAGTTCCCTTCTTCATCCATTTCTAACTGATCGATTTCTAATAAATAATGAAGTAAGTCACGGTAATCTTCTTGAGAAATTTGTCGAAATGGAGAAAGAGTAAGCATATACTCCGCTAAACTACTAGGAGAAGCACTTCCTACTGAGGTTAAATAACATATTGTCTGGTGATACAAAAGAGGATAAGGAAGCTTAGGAGTGAGTAAAGGCTCAATCCATTTTTCCTTCGTATATAATTCGATTAACGCAATACAAAGAATCATATCCCAATCGATCTGTTGATAAAACTCTTTGTTTTTCTGCTCGGTATCATCTTGATCTTTTTTATCAAACAGAAACATCATCTCACTGATTCCCGTTCGCCTACCACTTCGTCCTAACCGTTGAACAAAACTGGACACACTATATGGCGTACCAGTTTCGATAATTCGCTCCAAATCACCAACATCGATACCTAATTCTAAAGTGACAGTCGCACCAACTACCGTCTTATAATCACTCGTCCTCATTTCTCGTTCAGCATATTCTCGTAAACCACCAGAAACATTTCCATGATGCGTAAAATAAATATCAGGAGTCTGTTTCTTCGCTGCCAACAATTTTAAATTGGCAATATTTAGTTCAACTTCACTTCTACTATTTGAAAAAATAATACAGCGTTTTCCAAAAGATAAATGATAAAGCTTATCATAAAAATCAGTTTCTACTACCGCATCATCAATAGAAAGATGAATCGTCCGTTTTCCCCCATCGACTTGAGGAACAACACATTTCCTAGTAGTTCCTGAAGCTAACCAATCCGCTACTTCCAAAGAATTTCCTACTGTCGCACTTAACCCTATTCTTCTCGGCGAACAATTAGTAAGACGACTTAAGCGTTCCAATAAAGAAAGAAGTTGAATTCCACGATTCTCTCCCATGAAATAATGAACTTCGTCAATCACAACATAACGTAAATCAGAGAAAAACAAAATAGCCTCTTGTTTACGATAAGTAAGCATAGCTTCTAAAGACTCAGGGGTGATTTGTAACAAACCTTTAGGGTTTTTCCGTAATTTATTTTTATGAGAAGCAGATACATCCCCATGCCACTTATAAACCGGAATATCTGCTTCAATTAAAAGATCAGAAAGTCGTTCAAACTGATCATTAATCAAGGCCTTTAACGGACTGATATATAAAATTCCAACGGATGAAGAAGGATGTTGAGAAAGATCGGTTAAAATAGGTAAAAATGCTGCTTCTGTTTTCCCACTAGCCGTGCCACTAGATAACAATAAATGATTATCTGTATTTAAAATAATATCGATACTAGCCACTTGAATATCCCGTAATTCTTCCCAACGATTACGATAGATATAATCTTGAATAAAAGGCGCTAACTGATTAAAGGCACTCATAGTTCAAAACTCGCAAACTCATCACTCACATCTTGATCGGCGAAGGGCTGAGAATGATTTTGAAACTCATCACTTTGAATAATCGTGAGCAAATCCTTTTCTGGATACTGATAAAGTGTATTTAAAAGTTCGATGAAATCACGAATGATTTCCCGTGGCGTAATATTAGTTAGCGCACCAACACGGCTAAATTCAATCTGGATAAAATGAATTAATTCATCTAAAGTAACTTTTCTTTCATATTGATATAAATCAGCATGAATATCGGCCAATTTCTCTACTAAAATAGTCATTTCTGATGGAGTTAACGGTTTTAAACGAATAATAGGCGCTAAAAAGTCACGAGCTTCATCGTTCGCAAACCGACTATCCTCTAATCTAGATTTTAATGCTTCATAACTAAAAATTCCTCTTCTCGTATCTTCGACACATTGCGGTGTACCACCCATAATGATTCCTAAATACTCTGCTTTTCCTTGTAAAATATCATTATACATAGTTAAAATCTTTTCATAGTTATTCTGTCTTGCGACAGTCATTGGAATCTTATACAAGTTAACCAGTTCATCAATCAATAAAAGCATTCCTTTATATCCTGCCTTCACCATGAAAACAGCTAATAATTTCACATAGTCATACCAATTATCATCAGTAATCATAATGTTGATCCCTAAAAGTTCCTTACATTCACTCTTGGTAGTTATCTCTCCACGAAGCCACCGAAGAGCAGCCCCCTTCTTCTCGTCGTCTCCTTCTTTATAACCATTCCAATAAGTCAAAATAATTTTCGCAAAATCAAAGCCATGAACCATACCTTCTACTTGACTAACTACTCGGTAAATTTCTTTTTCGACTAGTTCTGAAAACTTAGGGTCATCTACTTTGACATTCCCATTCATTAACAAATCACTTTGGATAGAAGAAATCCATTTTTCTAAAATAAGAGGTAAAGCTCCACCATCCGGCTTAGTCTTCGTTGACATATTCCGAACGAGTTCTCGATAAGTCGCTAAGCCTTGTCCTTTCGTTCCCGTTAGCCTCCTTTCCGGTGATAAATCGGCATCCATAACGACAAATCCTTTATCCATGACATGATTTCTAATCATTTGAAGTAAAAAACTTTTCCCACTTCCATATTTTCCAACAATAAAACGAAAAGTAGCTCCTCCTTCTTCAATAAAATTCACATCATTTAATAAAGCATTAAGTTCTTTTTCTCTCCCTACGGC
This sequence comes from uncultured Bacilli bacterium, assembly GCA_944363785.1. Taxonomy (GTDB): domain Bacteria; phylum Bacillota_I; class Bacilli_A; order RF39; family UBA660; genus Alloscybalousia. Next base: position 3,424 of record CALVVF010000016.1, on the reverse strand, counting down.
AATATAGCCTAATCCTGTTCTAGGTACAACTCCACCCTTTAAAGAGTTTAATAAAATAGTCGCAATTCGCTTTGGCACTTTACCATTCATTGTAAAACCTCCTTATGATTATTTTTCTGTTTGCTTTCTTTTTTTCTTCTTTTGTTCTTTATTCTTTAACGATTAAGTACAGTCTGTAACTCTACTAAATAATCCTCATAAATATTTATTTGATCTCCTAAATCTTCGATTAAATTATCACCAATATAGTCGAGTGCTTTTAAGTTAATATCCTCTAAAACAACTTCTAATAATTGAGCTTCTTTTTTCGCGATCGCTTCTAACTCACTTCTTGGAGCATGATTCAAAATATTCACTACAATTTCCTGTTCAAATGGCGTTAAATGACGAATAAATATATCCATTCCCATTTCTACTACTGAGTCCTGTTCTGGTATTAAAGGAAAAGAATCTTCTAACGTTAATTGAGAAGGCGAAGAAACATCATCCGTCTGAACAGAACTATCTGTCTTTTCTTCTTCAGTAAGTAACCTTTCTTGAATTCTAATAGAAGAGTTTCGAATATTTTGAAACGACTCTTTATCGATAACTACACTCTGTCTTCTCTTGACTAACTCTTCTTCCTTTAATTTTTTACTTTTCTCTGTCAAAAATAGATCAACTGCTTGATTAATCGTTTCTAAAAAGGCATAATCTTCTACTAAGGGTAGTAACACTTTTCTTTGCGACACAATTTTTCCTAAAACATTTAACTTAAGCGTCAACTTTCGTTTATAGTTTGTCTTTTCACGAATTCTAATCTCTATAGCTTTTAAAATAATCCCCATAATGATACGAAGATTAGGACTTTCTTGAAACATTTTCTTACTACAAATACCTTTTTGAAAGGCATACTGTTCAATCGGTGAAAAATCGACTTTGTTTTGATAATTCTCCCGTTGTTCCACATAAGGCAACTGCCGAAATAGCGGATAATCAGAAATTATATGCATTTTACCTAGAACTAAAGATTTAAAATCTGCATTGTGCTCCGCAAAATAACGACTAAGCTGTTCAAAAACAACTGGAATCGCTTCTTCGATTAAATATCCATATTTACTCTCATAGAACTTACTTTTTTTCACTTTATAACTGGCCGCTTTATCCAAATAAGTTAAAAGCCCATGATAATTGCCTTGAACAACTTTTATCCTAGCTTGATAAAGTTCCCAATCAGAAACAGACAATACTTGAGGAAGAAACTCATCATAAGAAACAGAAATGGAATAATTGATTATAAAATCCTTTAAAGCAATCGATAAAATCTGCCGGAAATAGACTTCCTCTATATCATTCCAATAGACCTCTAACGTTTTCTTCAATTTTAAGTAAGCATCAAAAGCAGAGTCGACTCCTACCAAATTAATTAATTCCGCAAAATACACAAAAAGATAACCACTAAAGATTTTAGGATACTCGCCCTTTCGTATTTTTGTTCGCCAAGTAAAATAAGTTCTAAGTTCAGGAACACGTAATGACTCATAATTCCAAGAATAGAAAAAGACGGGAGAAATAGTTTTAGGATAATCATCTTCAACATCAACCATAAACTTCGCTTGTTGAAGAAATATCCAATTTCTAACTTTCACATAATCCGTCCCTAAAAATTCAACTTGAAAATAGGTATCTTCTGCGATTTTTTTCATTTCTTTTAACTTCTTCAACATCTTCTGATCATTAGAAAAAGAAGTATCACTCGCATATTTAATTTTTTCTGATACATAACTAGGTAAAGATTGATTAAGATCTTCTAATACCTTTTCTCTTGTTTCCAGATGACATCACCCCCAGTCATAGAGTATTCATTATTAGTATACCACCAAACAAATGTACGTCAAGAAGAATAAAGAAAACCTCCTAGAAAAGTAACTAAAAAACCTCGTAAATTAAACGATTTTAGTATACCATAAAATAATCTAAAATAGTACTAAATGATTGGATAGAAAAAGGAAATATAAATTTTAAATTAACTAAAAAATATAGAAAATTCGATCCAGAATATACGAGAGAGTTAGGTAAATTAAATGCGCAAGTTAATCAATTAAGAAATAAAGGATATTTAACCAGAATAGAAAATCTTTTACCAGAAGATATTAGAGAAAGTAGTCTCTTTTCATTCTTATAACCAGATGATTTAGAAAAAGCAGCCCTAATTTGTTTAATTATTAAAAAACTGGGTTATTTCAATCTCGAAGATGTAAAAGTTCTCTATATGATTATCGAAGAATATGGGCTTCATCAAGATGTAGATATGATTGCCAATATTACGACTTTTCTAGCTGAATCATTATACGGAAAACAAGTGGAAGATACAGAACTATTCGAAAAACAAAAAAAGAAGGGACTTTTCCTACCATTTAAAAAAGAAATAAATAGAAAACAGAAAAGATACTATTCGATCAAAAGATGATCTTTTTCCAGGTCATGTAAAAATCGATACTCGCTTTTCTTTATTTTGGCATTCTTATTGATAAATACTTCTCTACTAGAAATTAAAATTTCAATCACAATTTGTCTTAGTCCTGTTTTAATCACTTTTTTATACGTAGGAAATAATAAATTTTCTTGGTATTGATATCGATAGTATTCTAATATTTTTAAATCGATACCTTCTCTTATTCTAATCGCAATCACCTCTAATTATAGTGTTTACGATTAAATAAAATTCATGAAGTTAAACAAATAATTTAAATAAAAAATGAATATTCAAAAAAAAGAATATTTTCATTCAAATTCACGTAAATTTTCTCTTAAAACAGCTAAGCACCATTGTAATTCTTTAGAAATATAAGGTTGCTTAACACCAAACTTTTCTGCAAGTTCTGTCTGAGTCAAGTGGGGATAAGAAAAAAGAGAAAATGAATAGCATAGAATTTCGCGATGAAAATCATCCAACTTCTTAATTTCACAAAAAAGTGCCTCATATAACTCTTCTTGTATCAATTGTTCATCAAGTCCAAGACAATCAGTTCTAGCGGCAAAATATTCTAAAGTAACCATATCCTTACCAAAAGAAATTTCTTGATCTAAAGAAAGTACTCTTCCACCAACTGGTTGCCTCTTTTTAGCATGACAAACGCGCATATAGTTCGTTATTTTATTTTTTATACACAAACAAAGAAAGGTACTAATTTTATACCCTTTATCCGGATCAAAATCTCTTACTCCTTCAACTAAACCAATCTTTCCAATAGAAGCTAAATCCAAATAAGATAGGTTTAAATCATTATTTTGAAAATGATACTGCTTGATCACAACACCAATTAACCCCATATTCTCCAAAATCAATTGTTCCTGTTGATGGGTAATCATACTAAGTTCCATTCCTTTCACTACGTTCAAGGCACACATAGGAATTAAAATCTTGAACTAAATTTATTTTTCT
>CALVVF010000015.1 GCA_944363785.1 uncultured Bacilli bacterium | reverse complement strand
ATTATTTATTTTCAACTCAATTTGTGCCTTTCAGAGGACCGAAAGGACGATAGAAAGGAATGTTAGTTAATAATGAAGATTGTTTCGTGGAATGTAGCTGGATTAAGAGCTTGTTTAAAGAAGGGGTTTGCTGATTTCTTTTTCAAAGAAGATGCTGATATTTATTGTTTACAAGAATCCAAAGCAACTATAGATCAATATGATTTTCATCCAGAGGGGTGGTATGAATATTTGAATGCTGCTGAACGTAAGGGCTATTCTGGTACTTTAATTTATACGAAAATCGAGCCAATACAGGTGACTTATGGGATAGGTAATCCAATTTTTGATTCAGAAGGACGTGCAATTACGTTAGAATTCGAGCAATTTTATTTGGTTAATTTCTATGTTCCTAATGTTAAACGTACATTAGAAAGAATGGATGAAAGATTAATTTGGGAACAGTTGGTTCGGGAGTATTTAAAAGAATTGGATAAAGCGAAACCGGTTATTATTTGTGGTGACTTTAATGTTGCTCATCAAGAAATTGATATTTGTAACGCCAAAGCTAATCGTGGAAATGCTGGGTTTACTGATCAAGAAAGAGAAAATTTTGGACAATTACTAGACTGTGGATTTATGGATAGTTTCAGATATTATCATCCTGAGTTAACCGGTGCTTATACGTGGTGGAGTTATATTGGTAATTGTCGTGAGCGGAATATTGGTTGGCGGATTGATTACTTTTTGGTATCAGCACGTTTTATTCATCAGGTAACGGATACGATGATTTATTCCGATGTTTATGGAAGCGACCATTGTCCGATAGGCATTGAATTCTTTTTAGAGTAAGAATTAAATTTATCCATTTAGATGATTTTTTCTTGAAATAATATGAATTCATTAGAGATATGAAACACTTGTTTAATCGTTAGAACATGATTATAGAATAATGAATAGGATAGTATAGCTGGGGAACAATAGATAGTGAAAATGTACTAGTTTAAGATAAGAATGAAATAGTGGACGTATGTTATATGTATAGGAATATGTTGGTTTTTGCCTTATAGGATTATTATTTAGTTATTGTTTATTTTTGTATAATTAAAGATGGGAAAATAAAGAAAAGAAAAATGAATAAAGGAGAAGAAAATGAAACCGATTATTGGAATCGTTGCGCGTAGCAGCAGGGAAAATGAAAAATCTATTATTGAACTCAATGAGGATTATCGTTTAGCTATCGTAAAGGCGGGTGGTATCCCCTTAGTGATTACTCCTACAGATGAGTTGGATTATGGAAAGGTGATGCCTCGTCAAGCAGGAAGGTTATCTTCTGATGCTAAAAATGATTTTTTACGTATTTTATCTTTATGTGATGGCTTTGTGATGACTGGTGGTAATAGGTGGTATGATTGTGACGAAATTTTGTGCCAATACGCTTATGACCACGATTTACCCTTATTAGGAATTTGTTTGGGTATGCAAATACTTGCTAACATGGATAATTTTTCTAGTACTCATGTAGAAGATAAAACAGTTTTGAATGATACCTATTTAGAACACCAACAACCTGATGTGAAATATGTTCATGAAAATACTTTGTTTCCTAGTCAGTTGCGTGATATTTTAAAAAAGGATAAAATTCGTGTCAATAGTAGACATCGATATCATGTAAAGGCAAAAGATTGGTTTACAGTTTCTTGTTTATCTGAAGATAATTTGGTTGAAGGAATAGAAATACCTGAGAAAAAGTTTATGCTTGGCGTTCAGTGGCATCCGGAATCGATGATTAGTTACGACCCAGAAATGCTTGCGATTTTTGAAGCCCTAGTTCAAGCTTGTGAAAAGTAAAATTGATAATCAAGTATTTTTTCTTCAACCATTATTAAAACAGTCTTTTCTTTTCGACTAGTCTATTTTCGTTTTGTCAATTTGTTGTCAATAACGATCTGTGGTGTTTGTTTTCTTCTTAAATAGTGTTATACTTTAAGAGAGCCTGATGACGCGTTCTCAGGGTCTTTTTTTGTTTAAGAAGGAGGAGTTTATGGCAAAGTTTGTTTTTGTAACTGGTGGTGTTTGTTCTGGATTAGGAAAAGGAATTACCGCCTCATCTATCGCATTATTATTGAAGGCAAAAGGGTATAAGGTATTTATGCAGAAATTTGATCCTTATATGAATGTCGATCCTGGTACGATGTCTCCTATTCAACATGGCGAGGTGTTTGTCACTGCGGATGGTTGTGAGACGGATCTTGACTTAGGTCATTATGAACGCTTTATCGACGAGGAGTTGAATTATACCTCAAATATAACGAACGGTAAGATTTATTCTAGTGTGATTGAAAAGGAGCGGAGAGGCGACTTTTTAGGGGCAACGATTCAAATTGTTCCTCATATTTCTAATGAAATTAAGAATAAAATTTATGAAGCAGCTAAGACTAGTGGAGCAGATATTGTCATTACTGAGATTGGAGGAACCGTTGGCGATATTGAGTCATCTGTCATGATGGAAGCACTACGTCAATTTCGCTTAGAACAAGGACGAGAGAATACCTTGTTTGTTCATACTACTTTGGTTCCTTATCTTTTTGGTTCCAATGAGTTAAAGACTAAACCGACGCAAAACAGTGTGATTGAGTTGAGAAGACTAGGTATTCAACCAGATATTATTGTGACTAGGGCTCCACTTGATTTAGGTAGTGCGATTCGTAATAAAATTGCTTTATTTGGTAGTATTCCTGAAAAGAATATTATCGAAGCTAAAGATGTTAATAATATTTATGAAATACCGATGAATTTTCATCGTCAAAAGATAGAAGATATTATCCTTAATCAGTTTGGATTAAAGGTTACGAAGAGTAATTTGACGTTTTGGGAAGAGTTATTGGATCGGGTAAATCATTTGGATCAAGAGATAGAAATCGCGCTTGTAGGAAAGTATGTGGAATTAGAGGATGCTTATTTATCTGTTAAGGAAGCACTAAAACATGCTGGATATCCATTTTTAACCAAAGTAAAAATTAATTGGGTAGATAGTGAAAAATTAGAAGACAGTAGTGTTTCTTTGGATGAAGTGTTTAAATCTTCAGCTGGTATTTTAGTTCCAGGTGGATTTGGTAGTCGTGGTATTGAAGGAAAGATTTTAGCTTGTCAGTATGCAAGAAGTCATCGTATTCCTTATTTAGGTATTTGTTTAGGTATGCAAATTGCGGTAATTGAGTTTGCTCGTCATGTTTGTGGTATTCATGATGCTTCTTCTACGGAATTTGATGAAGCTTGTAAAAGTCCTGTTATCGATTTGATGGCTGATCAAAAGTCAGTAGTCAACAAAGGAGGAACACTTCGCTTAGGTAATTATCCATGCCATATTCAAAAGGGTACTCTTGCTTACCGTGATTATCAGCAGGAACTCATTTTAGAAAGACATCGTCATCGCTATGAATTTAACAATCAGTATATGGAAACTTTACAAGCTAATGGAATGGTTTTTTCTGGTATTAATCCAGATAGTGGTTTAGTAGAGATCATTGAATTACCTGATCATCCTCATTTTATTGCCTGTCAATTTCATCCTGAATTTAAAAGTCGGCCAACTAAGGCTCACCCATTATTTATTTCTTTTGTGGAAGCAGCTATTCAGTATGCGAAGCCAGGAAAGAATAAAGGCAAGTAGGAAAAGAAAATTAAGAAATCTCTTTTGTTCGTAGTTAGAATAGAACGGATTTTGGGGTTTGTTGTTTTCTTATTTTGACAAATTAATCGTTATTTTTAGGAAAAAGTTAGGAAAAGTTCGTTTATAACTTTTTCTTTTTTTGTTAGTATGGTATAATTCTTACTATAGGATAATAGGAGGTAATATTGTATGTCCGTAAATAGAATGATTTTGAACGAAACTTCATATTTTGGACCTAAGGCTAGAGATGTATTGGCAACGGAATTTCTTGCACGTGGCTATAAAAAAGCTTTAGTAATTTCTGATAAGACTTTGGTTAAAGCAGGAATTACGGATAAAGTGTTAGAAGTATTAGATACAGAGTTTATTCCTTATGAAGTATATTCTGATGTAATGCCTAATCCTACTGTAGCTTGTGTACAAAAAGGGGTTGAAAAGTTTAAGAGAATCAAAGCTGATTGTATTGTTGCAGTTGGTGGAGGAAGTGTTATTGATACGGCTAAGGCTATTGGTATTATTGCGAATAATCCTGAACATGCTGATGTTGTATCTTTAGCTGGAGCAGTTACGACGAAACAAAAGTCAGTTCCGATTATTGCTTTACCGACAACAGCAGGTACGGCAGCTGAGGTTACGATTAATTATGTCATTACTGATGAAGAAAATCAGATGAAATTGGTTTGTGTCGATCCACATGATATACCAGTTATGTCGATTATCGATACAGAGTTAATGGCAGGTATGCCTGAAAATGTGGCTGCTTGGACAGGTATGGATGCTCTTACTCATGCAATTGAGGGGTATATTACTAAAGCATCTTGGAGTATGACGGATATGATGCATCTAAAAGCAATCCAAATGATTTTTGCTAATTTGGAAAAGGCAGTTAAAGACAAAGATATGGAAGCAATTAACAATATGGGAATTGCTCAATATATTGCGGGAATGGGATTTTCGAATGTTGGTCTAGGTATTGTTCATTCGATGGCTCATCCATTAGGTGCAGTATATGATACACCACATGGATTAGCTAATGCCTTATTATTACCATATGTGATGGAATTTAATGGTGAGGCATGTGTTCAGAAATTTGAAGAAATCGGTACTGCGATTGGCTTAGATATGAATGCTTTAACAAGACAAGAAATCATTGATAAAGTAGTTAAAGCTGTTCGTGATTTAGGAAAACGTTTAGGTATTCCTGAACATTTAAGTGATATTGGGGTATCGAAAGAAGACTTAAGAATGTTAGCCAAGAAGGCTTATGTTGATCCATGTACGGGTGGTAATCCACGCGACGTTAGTCAAGAAGATATTTTAGAGCTTTATAAGAAAGCTTTCTAAAAGATAAGAAAGAAAAGGAGTAAAAATGAAAGCAAAAGTTGGTTATAGTGTAGAAGCTAATAGCTTCCAATCAGGAGTAGAAACAGTAACAAAAGCATCTGAAGGAATGGTTCCTAAAGTTGGTCTTTTGTTTACATCTTGTGTATTAGATCAAAATGAAATTGTAAAAGGAATTCGTAGTGTATCTAATGTTCCTTTTGTAGGATGTACTTCTAGTGCAGGTATTGTCGTATCTGATCATGGATATATTGATAATGCCGATGGATATTCAGGTATGATGTGTTTTGGTGGGGACAATTTGGTTGTCGGTGTAGCTGGTAGCGAAAGAGATGGCGATCCAAGAGAAATCGGTAAAAAAATTGCGAGAGAAGCAATTAAAAACGCAGGAATCAATAAAGTTCCTTCTTACTTCTTTATGACAGCTTCACCAAAAGAAGAAGAAGAGTATCTATTAGGTATTCAAGATGTTATTGGTAGAGTTCCTATGTTTGGTGGTAGTGCTGCTGATAATACAGTAGAAGGAAAATGGTCAATCATCTGTAATGATAAAGTATTTAGTGATGGTTGTGCAGTTGCTTTCTTCTATGCAGATAATGAATGTAAGACAAATTATACAGGTGCTTATCGTGAGACTGATCATGTTGGTGTAATTACTGAAGTAAGAAATCATCGTACTTTAGTTTCTATCGATGGAGTATCTGCTTTGAAAAAATATGCAGATTGGATTGGTAGTACACCAGATGCATTGAAAGGAAGTAATTTGTTGTCTGCATCTATTACGAAACCATTAGGTGTTAAAGATCCAATTGGTAATTTAATCGCTATTCGTCATCCAATGTTTGGAGATGATCAAGGAACTGCAGATAATAATGATGATGTGATGAATTTAGGTAATCATTTAGTAAAAAATACTGCAATCATTCAAATGGAAGCAACGATTGATGAACTAATTCATTCTAATTATGTTGTCTTAGATGAATTAAATCATATGATGAAGCATGATCCTGCTGCTTACTTGTTAATCCATTGTGGTGGTAGAAGACTTGGTATTGCGATGGAAAAACGTGAACATGAAATTTATGATGAATTGATGAAAGCAGCTAATGGAAAGCCATTTATTGTAGCCTTTACTTTTGGAGAATATGGTTATAAAGAACATTCAGCAAATACTTGTGGTGGCTTATCATTATCTTTCACCGCTTTTTCTAAGTAGTATATAGAAAGGAGTTTTAACTTTGAGAAATTTAATCGGTAATAAATGGATGGATGCATCTAATGGAAAAACTATAGATGTTATTAATCCAGCAAATAAAGTATTGATTGATACTATCCCTAATTCAACATTAGAGGATGTAGATATTGCGGTTAATGAAGCAGTAGTCGGTCAAAAGGAATGGGCTAAATTACCTGTTCATGAAAGAGGTAGAATTCTTTTAAAGTTTGCTGAGTATGTGAAGGATGATGCTGAGAATTTAGCTTCACTACTTAGTCAAGAGACAGGTAAACCAATTAAGGAAGCAAGAGCAGAGATTGGTCAAGTACAAATATCTGTTCCTGCGTTTGTTGAACAGGCAAAGCACTTATATGGTCAAGTTATCCCAGCTGGTACGGAGATTGGTCAAGATAAGACAATTCAAATTACAGAACGTTATCCAATTGGGGTAGTAGCTGCGATTATTCCGTTTAACTTTCCGATCGATTTATTTGGTCAGAAAGTGCCATCTGCTTTGATGATGGGGAATGCGGTAATTGTAAAACCTTCTACTTATAATCCATTAACCCTTACGAAGTTAGTTTATTTGCTTCGTAAAGCGGGTGTACCTGCTGGTGCAGTAGAGGTATTACATGGTGATGGAAAGACTGTAGGACAAGGATTAGCTCGTCATAAAGGTGTTCATTTAGTAAGTTTAACTGGAAGTACAGCTGCTGGTATGGAGACAATGGAAACTTGTAGTAAGAACTTAACTCATGTTATGTTAGAATTAGGTGGAAACGATGCCTTTATTCTTCTTGAAGATGGTGATGTTGATCTTGCTGTTGAAGAAGTTGTTTGGGGTAGAATGTACAATGCTGGACAGGTTTGTTGTGCTAGTAAACGTTTCTTAATCCATAATAGTGTTAAAGCAGAGTTCGTGAAAAAGTTAACGGCTCGTTTAAAACAAATTAAACAAGGTGATCCTTCTTTAGAAGATACAGAAATGGGTTGTTTAATCAATGAAAGAGCAGCCAAACGTGTTGAACAACAAGTAAATGAAACAATCGAAGCTGGTGCTAAATTGGTGCTTGGTGGTGAGAGAAATGGTGCTTATTATACACCAACGATTCTTACGAATTGTAAGCGCGATATGGACGTTATGAAGGATATGGAAATCTTTGGACCGGTTGTAGCGATTATGGGCTTTGATACGTTAGAAGAAGCTGTAGAAATTGCTAATCAATCTTCTTATGGTCTATGTGGTAATGTCTTTACCCGTGATATGAAAACAGCAGCTAAAGTAGCTGGAATGTTGGAATGTGGTGGAGTTGTTATTAATGGTGCTAGTTTCTATCGTTCATTTGAAATGCCATTTGGTGGATGGAAACATTCTGGTATCGGTAATGAAGGTGTCATGACAACTTTACAAGAAATGTCTAGAGTAAAGACTGTTGTCTTAAAAAATATTTTATAATTTAGAATTTAATACATCGATAGGGATGGGAATTCAAGTTCTCATCTCTTTTTCTATTTTGTTTTCATCTTTCCAGCCGTTCTGTTTTTTTAAAGTTTAAGGGGTTATCGGAATAGGTGAGAAGGGGATAAATTTTTACTTTTAAGTGAATTTAGAAGGGTAATTAGAAAAAAATGTTCAAATTCTAAAAAAATTTCTATTTTTTGTTGACAAATATTATCTATTGATATACAATTAAATCACTGAGCAGTTATTAGTGCCTATTATAACTGTTTAAGTAATTATATTGGGGAATTAGCTCAGCTGGGAGAGCGCCACGTTTGCACCGTGGAGGTCAGGGGTTCGATCCCCCTATTCTCCACCAGATGGAATATTAAATTCAGATCATAAGATCTGAATTTTTTTGTCTTTTACAAATTAGCTTGAGATTATTAATCTTTTGTGATAGATTAAATTCTATTGCGAACGGCTAAAGAGAGTTTGGTAAATATTTTAGTGAGGGGAGAAGAATAGTAATGGATTCATTTGAACTTTTGTTAGCTAATGCGATTAAGCATTGTGGAAAAGAACATACTGAGATGTTTGAACGAGAATTTTCCCTTCTTTCTCCTTTTACTACCGAAAATATTTCAAGCTATATCAATCTGTTTAATTTGGATAAGTTACTTACTGTTGGTTCATCAGGAGATCAAGTTTTCAATGCGATTATGAGTGGGGTTAAGGAAATAGATGTCTTAGATGTTAATCCTTATACTAAGTACTATTATTATTTAAAAGTTGCTTGTTTATTGGAACTAGAGTTATCTGAATTTCTTTTATTTTTGCGATATGAAGACTATCCTAAAGTCTTTAAGAATAATCATGATGCATTTAATTTACCTCTTTATAACAAAGTTAAAGATACTTTACGTCTTTTAGACTATGAGTCATATCTATTTTGGGATAAGTTATTACAAACGTTTCCTCCCTTAACTGTTAGGGAAAGGCTCTTTTATTTTGATGAGGGTCGTACTCATGTGATTAGGGGATGTAATTCTTATCTAATCGATGAAGATAGTTATTTAAATTTGAGAAAAAATGTTTTAGATGTAGTTCCTCGCTTTATTCATGACAACGTATTTTCCTGTTCGTTAGAAGATAAATACACATCAATTTGGTTATCGAATATTGGTACTTATCTTTCTCGTCATTTTGTGAAGAAAATGACCGATCAAATGAGCAAATATTTGCTAGATGATGGTAAGTTATTGATTAGCTATTTATATCAAACAACTAAAGACACTTCATATCAAGAAGGATGGCAATTGATCTATGATTTAGATAAAACTTTTCAGATATTAGAAGACTATCAGGATCACCTTTCTCTGATTTCTTTTGTTGGTGTAGATGGTTTGAAATTCCATGATGAAAAGATAAAAGATTCGGTATTGGTTTATCAGAAACCTAGAAGATAGTCATTAATTTTTAAATTAGTTTTTTCGAACCAATCGCTATTTGTGTCCTGTTTATTTCCTCTAAATTATGTATAATGACATTAAGGTGATGTTTGTATGGATTAGAAAAAATTTGGTTCTTTTATTGCTTCTTTACGGAAAGAAAAAGGATTAACACAAGCCATGCTGGCGGAAGAATTAGGGGTTACTAATCGGACAGTCTCTAGGTGGGAGAATGGGAATTATTTACCGGATATTTCTTTATATGAGGGGTTGGCTCGTTGTTTAGGATGTAGTGTTTTAGATCTGATTAAAGGAGAAAAAACTAATGAATCTGTCTCTCCTGAAGTAAGTTCATTAGTTGTGCATACGATTCAAGAAGAGCGTAGGGGAATGAAGAAACGTCGCAAAATCTTCTTAGTTGTTTTGTCTTTGCTTCTTATTTTACTTGTCTTTACGCTTTTATATTTTTTACATAATTATAAAAAGATAGCAGCTTATTCCTTTATGGGAGAGAGTGAGCACTTTTGGTTGCATGATGGTTTAGTTCTTTATTCTAATGAGACTGATTATATTTTTATTTCTGATATTCAATTACAAGATGGGTATGATGATTTGGATATCTATGATTTTAAAATAGAAGTTTTTTTAATCAGAAGTTGTGGGCTAGTAATTCGCTTACTTTAGATGGGGTAGATTCTGTGAATGATGAATTAGCAACAATTACTTTTTCAGAAATTGATCGTCATTATTCTTCTACGTTAGCTGCTTATGAAGAAGATGCGTTTACGGCTTCATCTCTTTCTGATTTTCCTCATCAAATGGAAATTATAATTACGTATTCAACTTGTGAGAACCCAGAAGTAGAAATTAAAGAAAGTTTAAAGATCATACCTAGTCGTCTAGTAGTTAGCGATCAATTTTTTCATAATCGTTATCGAAAAGAAGAAAGTCCTTTGCTTTATGATGCTAATGGGATGTTATTTAGCCCTTAATCATTGTCACACTTATTTTTCTAACTGTAAAGTCTATTTCATAAAACATTTATCTACAGGAAAATCTAATAAATTATAAAATTTTCTAGTTTTTACTATTTAATATAATCGTACTAAAATTTTTCTATAAAGCTATTTTCTGAAATATAAAAACATTCCCGTGTTCAACAGGAATGTTCTTTTTTATTCTACACTTTTTAATGATTCGATCATATCGATTTTTTTGAGAGCAAAGTAAGAAGTGATACTGACGATAGAGATGAATACGATCATGATGAGAAGAGTATAGAAGTAACTTGGCCATGCGACAACTGGATTAAACATCATGATGTCTTGTTCACATGTCTTTAATACATAATAGACCAAAATATTGCCTAGTCCTAAACCGATAATCGTACCAATCACAAATAAGATTATTGTTTCTCTAGTTGTGTATAAATACACTTCCTTATCATAGAATCCTAATACTTTGATACTAGCTAGCTCACGTATTCTTTCACTGATATTAACACTTTCTAGATTATATAAGACAATGAAAGCTAATAAGCCAGCTGAGATAATTAAGATGAGCGCTACATAACTGAAGTTTTTCATGGTTGAATCGAAGGTATTTTTACTGTCAGAAGTAAAACTAATCGAAGAGATACCTGGTATTTCTTTTAAGGCAGTAGCTAAATCTTTTTCTTCTTTTTCTGTTAAATTTGTCGTTTTAAGGAAAAGAGTGTTGTAGCTATTTTCTTCATTTTCTTCTGATTGTGGTAAATAGAAGTAGTGATTGAAATAGTTTTCCGTAATACCCGTTATTTCTTCTTGATAATCTTTCTTATTTACAGTAAAGCTGATAGTATCTCCCACTTGCTTGTCTAGTAGAGTAGCGATTTTTTCTGAGATAATTACTCCGTTAGTTAAATGGTATTGTTCATTAGTTTCTCGATTTTGTAAGCGAATAAAATTTTCGATATCTCCATAAGGAACGATTACTTGAACATTTTGAGTAGTATCGTTGTAATCAATTTGAATTCCTTCTTGGTTTATTTTTAAAATGTCGGTTATTTCTTCTTTCTTTTCTAATTCATTAATGATCTGTTCTTTTTCTTCAGTAGTACTATTTTCTGTTAGAGTGACTGTCGCTTGATACTGAAAAACATTTTCATATTGATCAGGAACGAGGCGTTCAATACAATCTTTTAACCCGAAACCAGCTAAGACTAAAGCAGTTGATCCAGATATACCAATAATCGTCATTAGAAATTTCTTTTTATATCGGAAGACATTACGAATGGTTACTTTGTGTGAAAAGTGTAGTCTTTTCCAGATAAATGGAATTCTTTCTAAGAGAACACGCTTACCACTTTTTGGTGCCTTAGGTCTTAATAATTCGGCTGGAACTTCTTTTAGGGTTTTAATTGAAGTATAAATGGTAGCGCCTAATGTACAGATTAGGGCAATTAGTGTTCCTTGAATCGCTAAATCGGTTTGGAAACTATTTTGAAAATCAGGAATATTATAAGCAACATCATACATATTAAAAATGATATTTGGAATTACTTTAAAACCAATAGTAACTCCTATAATTGAACCTATTAACGTAGCACTTAAAGCATAGATAATATATTTAGACATAATTGCAAGATTAGTGTAACCCAATGATTTTAAAGTTCCTATTTGAACTCTTTGTTCTTCGACCATTCTAGTCATTGTTGTTAAACAGACTAAAATAGCGACGACGAAGAAGACAAGTGGAAAAATTTGGGCAATATTCGCAAGTCGAAGAGTATCTTGTTCATATTGATATACACCAATATTAGAAGTGATATCTAGAATGTACCAATCACTATCTTCGATTGTTTGGATATTTTCTTCTAGTTCAGCTTTACTAGTTTCTAAAGTTTCTAATGTAGAAGCTAGTCTTTCTTTTTGTTGATCACTAACATTAGGATTATTTTTAATGTTTTCATACTGAGTTTTTACGGTATTATATTGCTGTTCTAATGTACTTTGTTGTTCTCGAATAGGATTAAGTAATTCTTCTTTTCTACTTGTATTTAATCGCTCTGTAATCGTCTGTAGTTTTTCGTTTTCTGTCTCTATTTTTTTATCATAATCATCGGAAAAGATACTGTCTTCATTATCCAAGTCGACATATAAAATAGAGTAGTAATCGTCTAGAAAATTTTCTTTTGGTGTATATAAGTAATAATCGATTTTACCAGATAATAAATTAGTGGAATCTTTTTCTTGAGAAATATAGATTGGACTTTGGATAAAACCAGTTATGGTCAATTCTTTTTGTTTTAGATTTCCTTGTTCTACGGTTAATTTATCGCCAATTTGAAAATCTTTTGTCGTTTCGTTTTTTTCGATTACGCATTCATTTTCTTGTTGGGGTAGTTTTCCTTCAATTAAGGTTAGGGTATTGATTTTACTGTCCTTATCATAGCTGTATACTTTAACGGCATTTTCTTCTTGTTTTTTGATGATGGTATCAAAGCTATGTATGGCTTCCACTGTATAACCTTTATTTTTTAACTCTGTTACGTCTTCTTCTAAAATTCCTAACTCGGAAATTAATTGGAAGTCATAGAGATTGTGTTCTTGATAGAAATGATTTAATGTATCTTTCATATCTGGTGAACTTGCTTTAATTCCGGCATAAAATCCTACACCTAGGAGAATAATTAGAACTAAAGAAATATAACGTTTGTAGTTTTTCTTAATACTGATAAAGCTTTCTTTTACTAACATAATATCACCATTCTATCTCATCAACAGGGAGTGGCTTTTCATTGATGGTGATATCTTCTACTTGACCATTTTTGAACTTGATTACTTTATCTGCCATAGGTGCGATTGCGGAATTATGGGTGATGATAATGACGGTAACGCCTCTTTCTTGTTGAATTTGTTTTAATAGTTTTAAGATTTGTTTACCGGTCATGTAGTCTAAGGCTCCAGTTGGTTCATCCGCTAACAGTATTTTAGGATTTTTGGCGATTGCTCTTGCGATAGCGACTCGTTGTTGTTCACCACCAGAAAGTTGACTTGGGAAATTATTCATTCTATTTTCTAGTCCTACACTTTTTAAAATTTCTTTAGGATCAAAATGATCTTTACATATTTCTGTAGCTAGTTCTACATTTTCTAAAGCCGTTAGATTTTGAATTAAATTATAAAACTGAAAGACAAAACCAATATCATTTCGCCGATAGCGAGTTAATTGTTTTTTGTTGTAATGGGTAATATTATTCCCATCGATAATTACCTCACCATTAGTTGCATTATCCATGCCGCCTAAAATGTTTAATGCTGTCGTTTTACCCGCACCACTTGGTCCTAAGATGACAACTAGTTCACTTTTTTCAATTTGGAAACTAGTATTGACTAAAGCATGAATTTCACTTTCTTTTTCACCGTAGATTTTGTTTACATCTTTAAATTCAATATAGGACAACCTAATCATCTCCTTTATCTTATGTATATTTATTATATCACTTAGAGTAGAGATAGTAAATTCCATATATATTAGTATTTTCGTGATATTCATATAAAAATATTTAATTTTAAATGGTTTTGACTTCATATAGAGGGACGTGTTATAATAAAGCACGTTATTTGGAGTTGAGTTTTATGAAAAGAGAAAAAATAATAAAACAAATGGTAATGAATGATCAAATGATACTTCAATCTGTTTGGGAACTTCGTTATTTGAAAAAATTATCTATTCCTTCATTTTTGGCTAATGTTAATGTGGCCTATGAAATAAAACGGGATAGTGAAAGACTTTATTCTTCATTATCGTATGAACAAAAACAGGAAGTAGATCAATTATATAAAGAAATTAAGTACTATTTACATTTGTATGAGAGAATTTATCCATTATTTTTAGCACTTCAAGAGGAAGAAAATGATATAACGATTGGTGAGTATCTTTCTACATTGGATGATCCTAATAAAAATACTTTTTCTGATGATGTTCAGTTTGTTTTAGAAGATATCGCTAGAATTGCTTATTTAAAGAAACAAACAGCTAAACATGTTAAAAGATCATATCATGGTAAGCGTCAAGAAAGAAAACTAAAATATGAATATAGACAAAAACTAAAAAGATTAAAAAGAAATTTGTGTAGTGACTTAAAAGAAGGATTTACTTTTCATGTTTATCATAACTATGATCGTAATTATTATTCTCGTTCATTACTAGCTATAGAAAAATATTTTTTAAATAAAGCTTCTGTAAGACAAGCTTCTTGTATTTTAGAGGATAAAAAACTTCAGAAAGAGATAAAAAAGATTTCAAAAGCCTGTACTAAATTAGATAAAATGATGCAATCTACTTTAGAGAAAAATGGAAAAAATATAGGAGAAGATTTATCCAAAGAAAATGTTGAATATTTAGATCATGATTATCGTGAAATAAGAGAGAAATTATCTTCTCAAGATATTCGTAAACTAGAAAAGAAAATGAAGAATCTACGGGCTACCCTTATTTATCCTTCTATTCTTAATTCGAAAAAGAAAAAGCGAAAAAGGAAAAAGAATGCTTTGACTCAGACTAAACATAATACTATTTTACCGATTGTTCAGTCAATAAGAAACAATAAGCTTTATAAGAAAAGTAGGTTATTATTTTCTAGGATTTTTGTGTATGGAGCTGATTATCATTATCAAACGTGTAAAAGAATTCAAAAAAATGGTAAACATTTAACCAAAAAGCAAATTAGTCAACTCCAAAAGCGATTACAAAAAACAGCTACATATAAATATAATGGTGAAGATAAACGAGATATTCATTGTATTACTAGGGTAAGTGCTTCATGTATGAGTAAAAAGTTAGGCAATTTATCTTCTAAAAAAGCTGATCGTGAGTGCAATTATTCCCTTTTACTTGACTCAGCTAATCAATATATTAAATTTTATCAAGATCAAGGATTAAATTATAAGCGTGGAATTATTTATAGTATTTCTACCTTAGGATTGGTTACTTGTTTAGGTATTGCTTCTTGGCTTAATTTTGGTAAGTCTTTAGATACTCCTATTGATCGTCAAGCAAAGGTAATCGATATAGATAATGATCAAGATCCTTATTTAAATGAAGATGAAGATAAATTGTTTACGGATTTAGTTAGTTCGGCAAAAGAAGATATTTCAGTCGAAGGAACAAAAGATGTTTCTGTTAAAGAAACAAAAGATATTTCAGTCGAAGGAGCAAAAGATGTTTCTGTTAAAGAAACAGAGAAAGAGATAGTTATTCCAACCGTTGTCAATGGGCATGAGAAAACAGAAGATAATTTAGAGTTAGAGAATAACCAAGAATCTGCGAATATTAAAAATTTAAGTGTTTCTCCACTTACTTATTTAGAAAAATTTACTTTAGATTCAGATGCTAAAGTATATCCTAATGTGCAGGCTATGGTTGAAGGGGAGGCTAAGACTCCTTATTATGATCAAATGGCTGTGCGTGAAGCATATAAAATTGTCTTTTTATTAGATGGAGAAGTGTACGATGTTTTACTTTCTAATATCGAATTATGTGAACAATATTATGAACTTGGTGCTGAAGTAATCGGATATTTGGCAATTAATGAAAATTCTAAAGATGAAACAGGAAAAATTGATTCTAGTTTAGCAGAAGGATTTTATCGTGTAGATGATGTTAAACGTCTTGTCAAGTAAGGAATTTAGAACGGTTTTGAGTTTATAGTGACTACATTAAATTGTAGTCCTTTTCTTTTGCTTTTTTCCTAAAAAGTAATTGAAATTTCTAGTTGATTATGGTAATATGGTACTTGTGATTGCCCCATAGCCAAGCGGTAAGGCGGTAGACTCTGAATCTATTATGCGCTAGTTCGAATCTAGCTGGGGCAGCCAATAGTTATGATCCCTTAGTAATAAGGGTTTTCTTTTTGATAAATTTTCTTGTTTTCTATTAGAAAATGGGATAAAATAAGCTTAGTTAATGAAGGAAAAGGTGAAGATGATGACAGATAAAGAATTAGCAGAATTGATGTTTCCCGATGTTACTCATGATGTAGAGTATTATGAGAAGTTGTATCCAGAGAGAAATTTACCAGAAGGGGCAATTGTTTCTAGGTTTGCGCCAAGTCCTACGGGGTTTGTGCATATGGGAAGTTTGCGTTCAGCGTTTATTGCCCAAAAATTACCTAAGGATACCAATGGGGTATTTTATTTAAGAATAGAGGATACCGATGGGGCACGTACAGTTGAAAATGGCATTCAAGGCATTATCGATGATTTAAAAAATTTTGATATTCAAATCGATGAAGGAATGATTTCTGAGACAGAAGAGA
Organism: uncultured Bacilli bacterium; assembly: GCA_944363785.1. GTDB lineage: Bacteria > Bacillota_I > Bacilli_A > RF39 > UBA660 > Alloscybalousia. The sequence goes on along the minus strand of CALVVF010000015.1, from coordinate 15,316 downwards.
TCGGTGCTTATGGGCCATATATTCAAAGTGAAAGAAGAGAAATTTACCGTACGTATGCGAAATCGTTAGTCGAGAGAGGCCTTGCTTATCCTTGTTTTTGTACTCAAGAAGAATTAGATGAAACAAGAAAGATGCAGGAGTTAAATAAAGAGAGAATTGGTATCTATGGTAGCTATGCAAAATGTCGTTTTCTTTCTAATGAGGAAAGAGCAGAGAGAATTCGTCGTGGAGATAAGTTTATCGTTAGATTAAAATCTCCTGGTGATTTCCGCAAAAAAGTTAGTTATCAAGACTTAGTAAGAGGAAAGATTGAATTCCCAGAAAATGATATGGACATTGTACTTATTAAGAGTGATGGCTTACCTTTATATCATTTTGCGCATGCTATCGATGATCATTTGATGCATACAACTCATGTTATTCGTGGTGAAGAATGGATTTCTTCCGTTCCTGTTCATCTTCAATTATTTCAAGTATTAGGGTTTAAGCTTCCTAAATATGCTCATTTGGGTGTTGTGATGAAGGTAGATGAAGATGGTACTAGAAGAAAACTTTCTAAAAGAAAGGATCCAGAAGCTGCAGTTAGCTATTACCATGAACAAGGAATTCCGGTTCCTGCTGTTAAACTTTATTTAATGACGACAGCAAACTCTAATTTTGAAGCATGGTGGGATCAAAATCCAACGCTTGGTATCGATGATTTCCGTTTTGATTTTAAAAAGATGAGTGTCAGTGGAACCTTATTTGATTTAGAAAAATTACTTAATATTTCTAGAAATTATATTAGTCGTTTAACCGCTGAAGAGGTTTATCAAGGATGTTTAACTTGGGCAAAAGAGTTCGATCATGAATTTGCGGAAATATTAGAGAAATATCCTGAGTATTCAAAAGCTATTTTTAATATTGAACGTGAACAAAAGAAACCTCGTAAGGATTATGAATCTTTCTCTAAGGTAAAATCTCAAGTCTGGTATATGTACGATGAGTATTTTACTGGAGATTTAACCTATGATTTTGGTAAAATCCAAGACCCAGCTGAAATTGCGAAGATTTTATCTACTTATCTTGATAAATACTTTGATGAAAATGATGATAAGGATACATGGTTTGAAAAGATTAAACAGTTATCTAATGAGCTTGGTTATACAACCGATATGAAAGCCTATCGTCAAAATCCTGATTTATATCCAGGAAGTGTAGCGGATGTTTCAACAGTAATTCGTGTTGCTTTAACGACGAGTAGTATGACACCTGACTTGTATGTTCTTTTATCTTTACTTGGAAAAGAACGGATAAAAACTAGATTTCAAAAATTTATGTAACAGTATGAGGATATGTCATACTGTTTTTTCTTTCAAAAACTTCAAATGTGCGTTATAATGAAAATATTAAGAGGAGGGTATTATGGAGTTAAATAAAGAAAATATCCAAAAGATTATAGGTATTGTCGCTTTTGGTGTCGGCTTTTATTGGTTACTCAATAATTTAACGGGAGTAGGAGATTTTATTCATCGTTTTTTCCGGTTGTTATTTCCCTTTATTTTGGGTAGTGTTATTGCTTTTATTTTGAATATACCGATGACTAAGATTGAAAACTTTATTAAAAAGAAATGCAAAAAGAAGAAAATTCGGTTTCCTATTCGAATGATTTCTATCACTTTAGCATTATTGATCTTTTTTGCGATAATTGTTGCGGTTTCTTTCTTACTAATTCCGGAGTTGATCGAGAATATTCAACTTTTGATTTCTAATATTCCCCAAGTGGTTAGTGATCTACAGGATTGGGCATTAAAACTTGCTGATGATTATCCAGATATTCAAAAACAGATTGAAGCGGCTTTCGAAGCCAGTGGAACGAATTTTAATGATATCGTCGTTACTGTTTTAAATCATGTGGTTAATGGTTCATTAAATTTTGTCAGTGGTTTAGTATCGGGATTATTTACTGTATTTACAGCAGTAGTATTTGCGGTATATATGCTTAATCAAAAAGAACAATTAGTGGTTGGTAGTAAGAAATTATTATATGCTTATGTTAATAAAAAACATGTGGATAAGATAATTGAAACAGCTCGTTTAGCTAATCAAACTTTTTCGAAGTTTATTTCTGGACAGTGTGTGGAAGCGGCTCTATTAGGTTGTATCTTCTTTGCAGTACTTAATTTACTTGGCTTCCCTTATGCGTTAATCATTTCTGTTTTAATTTCCATTACAGCACTTATCCCTATGTTTGGGGCGATGATTGCAATGGTAATTGGTGCCGTTTTAATCGCAGTTACTAGCCCAATTAAAGCCATTTTGTTTATCGTTATCTTCCAGATTATTCAACAAATTGAAAATAACTTTATTTATCCGAAAGTGGTCGGTAAGTCTGTTGGTTTATCGAGTATGTGGACTTTGTTAGCTGTAATTTTAGGTGGCAGTTTAATGGGAATTGTCGGAATGATTATTGGTCTTCCGCTAGCTTCGATTATTTATGCTATTATCAAGAATGAAACCAATGAACGTTTAACAGAAAAAAATATTCGCATATAAAAAAATACAGGTAGTGAAATACCTTTCACACCTGTATTTATTTTTCTTTTATTACTTCAGTATATACTTGTTTTAGTTTTTTTCCGACATCTTTGATGTCTTTTTCTTTGGCTAAAGGATAGGTTTTATCTACTAGTGATGGGAGTTCTCCGGTTAGTATTTTTTTAATTTTATCTTCGAATTCATCTATATCTTTTGCTTTGTACATATTGATGCCATCTTGAAACCAGTCTTCAAAGATCGGAATATCACGAATTAGTGCATTTGTTTTACAAGCACAAGCTTCAATAATAGGGATTCCTTCTGTTTCTTCTAGGGTAGGGAATAGGTAAAGGTCGCAACCATTTAATGCTTCTCTAATTGTTTCTCTTTCTACGTATCCAGCCCAAGTTAAGTTATCAAGTTTTGTATGAACTGCTTTTTTTACTGGAGCAGTTGCGGCTGCTAGCGGACTATATCCAAACCAAATGAACTTATATTCTGGTAATCGTTTGGCGAGTTCTACAAAGTCGACAATTCCTTTTCTTTCGATGTATAGTCCAATTCCTACGATTACTTTATCTTTTTTTGTATAATGATATTTTTTTCTGAAACTTTCGCCAAAGTTTTTGTCTTTTTTAAAGAAAGTAAGATCAATTCCATTGGAAATGGCTACTATTTTTTTGTTTTCTAGCCCTTTGTAGTTTTGTAGTAATTTTTTAGAGTAAGTAGTAGGGGTGACGATGATATCTCCTAGGGAATAACATTTAATTAACCACCACTTGATTAGCTTAGAAGTCTGTTTAGCTAGAATAAAACCATTTTTATAATCTTCTTCAGTAGAATGAGCATGATAGACGATTTTTTTCCCTTTTTTCTTGGCTTTTTTGGCAAAAAAATAAGATTTTAGAAACCAAGTGTTGATGTGTAAAATATCATAGTCATCTTTTGGATTTAACGTATAGGGAATATGTTCATCTTCTAAGGCTGTCATCTGATGTTTGATGGCTTTTCCCAAGCCACTTTTTCCAATTGTTTTAAGTCCTTCGGCATATAATAATACTTTCATAGTTACCTCTTTTCTATTTGTGTGTTTTTGTTAGGTGATTGGATTTTTCTTGTTGATGTTTTTTTATGTAAGTGTGTAGTATTTCAGTACTAATTTTTCCATTATGTTCAGCTTGGATGTCTTTAAACTCATTTTTTTCAGAGTCATAGGATTCTAAAAAAATAAATTCTAATTTTTCTAATTCTTCGTTATAGGTGGAAACCACTTTTTCTTGTTCTTTTGTTGTTTGGTTGGGTAAATAAATAGTGATTGTAGATACTTTTTCAAAAGAACGAATTTTATAATTTTCGATGATGATATTATTTTCTGAAGCTAGTTCTTGAAAAAACATAAGATTAGATTGTAAGTCATTTAAAGAAAAGCTTAGTCCAAAAGAGTGGCATCGTAAATAATCATCTTGTTTTGAAAAATCTTGTAGATATTCATAATGATTATTGTAGATGTCATTTCTTTTAATGTATCTTGTTTGACCATTTGGACTAATGACTAAGTATATGTAATCGTTTAACATGATATTCTCCTTTTCTTTAATTATAACATGATTAAAATAATTATGAAAAAAATATTGGCTTTTCTAGAATTTATTATGTTTTATTTAGAAAACTTAATTCAAAATTGGTGATCTGTACGGGATACCTGTTATATGTATAAAAAATATCGGTTTTCCGATATTCATCTATGTTCCAGTTAGAGAACTTAATTCAAAATTGGTGATCTGTACGGGATACCCGTTATATGTATAAAAAAAATATCGGCTTTCTCGATATTCATCTATGTTCCAGTTAGAGAACTTAATTCAAAATTGGTGATCTGTACGAGATACCCGTTATATGTATAAAAAAATATCGGCTTTCCCGATATTCATCTATGTTCCAGTTAGAGAACTTAATTCTAAATTGGTGATCTGTACGGGATACCCGTTATATGTATAAAAAAATATCGGCTTTCCCGATATTCATTTATGTTCCAGTTAGAGAACTTAATTCAAAATTGGTGATCTGTACGGGATTCGGACCCGTGAATGCCACCTTGAGAGGGTGGTGTGTTAAGCCACTTCACCAACAGACCAATTCGTTTAACCTTCTTCATTTTATCATATCTTTTTTGGCTACGCAATATAAAGTTTTGTTTTTTGCTTGTTTTGTGGTGTGTAGTGGTTTCTTTTTTTGTAATGATATTATATAATGGAGTTAAATAGAAGATAGACATGTTATGTACTATTGTAATCTCTTTCTTTAATTAAACTTGGTTTTATCTTTAGTATATTTCAATTAGTGTTGTAAAAGGAGTTAAAATGAAGAAAAATAGAGTGTGGAAAATAATCATATGTATAGTCATTTTTATTGTGATAGGAGTAGGTCTTATTATTTTAGTTAATCAGGATTCCTATCAAGTCTTGATAGAAGATGCTGATCAATGTAATGGTAGAGAATTTCTTTTCGATTATCGGGGAAAAGAGGTGTATATCGATTGTATTAAAGATATTTCTATTGCGAAAAAAGGGAAGGTTTATGGTTTAAAAGAAGCGATAGAAAAAGAAGTTTTAAGTTTTGAACAGTTACTTGAAGATGCGGAAAGAAAGATAGAATATTGGGATGGTGGAAGTATTTTATATCAGTATGAAAATTTTGCTATTATTAATTATCAGAAATTATATGATAGCAAATGTAATTTTATCGTCATTGGTAAGAAAGATATGAAGATTGAAGATTATTGTTCTTAATTTTGTAAATTATCAAGGAATATTATAAGAAAGTATTATTTTATTATGTTAAAAATTAATACTTTTTTTGTTGTCATTATAGATGTTAAAGACAATGCCTAAAAGTATCATGTAGGATAAAAGAGAAGAACCCCCATAGCTGATAAAGGGTAGGGTAATTCCTGTAATTGGAACTAGACCGAGAGTCATGGCAATATTTTGAAACTGTTGGAATATGAGCATACTACTGATACCGATTAACATAAATTTATCGGTTTTATTTTTTACGTTTCGGGCAAGTCTTATGAAGCAGTAATCAAAATAAAATAGAAGTAGTAGAAGGAGAAGGGATCCTACTAATCCAAAATTCGATGCATAAACTGCAAAGATAAAATCTGTTCCTGATTCAGGAAAGTAGATTGGAGTTTGATTATAACCATGTCCCCATATTCCTGCTGAACCGATGGCAGTTAGGGAATTTTCTAGTTGCATTCCTGTTCCATTTTTCCAGTCTAATAGTCGATCAATTCGATAGAATAAATCAGTTCCTAATAAATCCACAAATATTTTTTGTTGGAAGAAATAAAGATAGAAAAAGATACCAATAAAAAGGAGTAGAATACTAAAGGCAATAATGAACCAATATTTACGGATTCCCGATGCGAAGAGTATAGTGATTGAAATTAAGAAATAAATGATGACAACACCGGTATCAGGTTCTAAAAAGGTTAACAAACTAGGTAATAGAAAAAGTAAAAAGATTTTACTAATGAAAATAAATTCCTCTTTTGCTGTTTTTTTCTTAGCACATTCTTTGGCCGTGATTACACTGATTATGATCATTAGAAATATCTTCATAAATTCACTGGGTTGGAAAGATCCAATTCCCGGAATGATGAACCAACATTTACTGTTATTAATGGGTGGAGCAATAAATAATAGGAGTAATAATAGAAAGTTCCCTATAAAGTAAAGAACCCATGCGTATTTATAGATTCTTTCATTTCCTATTTTTATGATGATTAAAGTAAGAATAAATCCGATAATATACCAAAAAAACTGTTTGAGTGCTAGATTGCCTAATTCTGGGGATAGGTAGGTTTGAGCACTATGGATTGTAATAATACTAATTATCATTAAAAAGAATAAACATATTAGTAAATTTTTATACCATTTAAATTTTTTTCGTTTCATTATGATCCCTCTTTTTTATTATGTTAAAAATGGATTAAAAATATTACGTATCGCATAAGATATTTTGAGGAGGTTTCAATATATGAAAAAGGAATTACCTAGGATTTATAAAAATAATGTTTCTAAAAAAAATACGCATAATAAAGATGTTTTTTATGTTCGAAATGATTCAGTAGAACAAGAAAAAAGTGAATATTTAGAGGAAGTAGATGTAGAAGAGAAACTTCGTAAATTATTTCGAAGTAGTCGCTATGTTTTTAATATTGGTGTTGTGATTAAAACGGTACGTGGTGAATATGATACGAAAATTGCCGGTAAGGTTAAAAACAGTATTGTTACTATCGATGGCGTAGTCATACCGATTATCGAGATAAAGGATATCATAATAAAAGACCGGTTATAACGGTCTTTATTTGCTTAGACACAATTGATGAAGGTGTCTGGTAAGCATTTTAGTGCTCCTACACAATTTAGGTTGATTGTAAAGAATGAATCTGTGCCTACGTAAGGAGCGCAATCTGCAGCGGCAGTGTCAGGATTTACTGCTAGTACTCGACAAGTGGCACAACATCCTTCGACATTTTCTACACGGAATACTGAACTATTTCCTGGTATACCATTTAGTGTATATGGCATCGTCCAAAGGCATCCGTCTGCGCAACGAAACAAGTTGATTGGTCTCGTATTGAAGCAAACTGTTGTTGGTGTTGGACCTAGAAAAGGACGATCACAACCTTCTGCTAAACAGTCGAATTTTTCACTTCTGTTTTGCAAAGTTACGATCACTTTTAGTATTGTTCCTAGACAGCACTCATTGTTTTGTTTATTTTCTTCTGGACACATGTTTATCCCTCCCTTCTTGATACAATCGATAATTTATATCTGGTAGATTATTTACCAGTCTTATTTATCTAATATAAGATATTCATTCTAGTGTTAATTGGTGTATTATGAATACCCAAATTAAAATCTTTCTTTTTCATTTTATTTATAGTATAATGGTTGTGGTGATATATATGGATTATATACAATATGTAATAATTGCGGTGGTTTTGATTATCATTGCTTTAGCTATTTTAAAGTCTACGAAAAAAGATGCTCATTTAGAGTTAAATAAATTAGTAGAGTATTTAGGTGGTAAAGAAAATATTATTTCTACAGAAACTAATTTGTCTCGTTTTAAAGTAACTTTACATAATGTTGATATCGTCAATAAAGAGGGAATTCAAAAATTAGGGGCTAAAGGGATTGTAGAAATTGATAATCAACTAAAAATTATTTTGGGTTCTGAAAGTAAGCAATTAAAAAAGTATATTGATGATTTAAAATAACAAATTTCTTGTTATTTTACTTATATTCGACAATATTCGACATAGTATGCACATATAATAGTCTTGAAAGAAGGTATTATATGTGTTTTTCTATGATATTTTATTAGTGGGTATTTTGAGTTTATTTAGTGTTTTTGTTTATAATTTTATTAGTTTTTATTTGAAAAATAAGAAATATCATGATTTATTGTTTACGGTGTTTTTACTTACACTTTCTGTTTTGTTATTTATTTATAGTAGGAATCCTTTTATGTTTTTTTTCTTAGATCTTGCTGTTTTTATTGGATATTTACGGTATCATAAGAATGATGCGATTATCTTATCTATTTTATTTTCTCTTTTCTTATTGACGGTTACGGATATTTCTTTCTTTTGGTTAGTTGTTCAATATGGTGCTTATTTATTTACTTATTCTATTTTTTATAAGAGAAAAAAGAAGATGCTTTCGGTATTAGTCATAGAAAAAGCTTTTTTTACTTCTCTTTATTATTTTCTCTACCTAGATCGATTAGAAAATCTTGCTTATTCTTTTTTACTTTTACTCTCTTGTCTTGTTTTCTTTCATTTTTTATTGTTGGTGATGTTTCGATTACTAAAATTAGGTAACGTCGATTTATCTTTAGATTATATGGAAACAGAAAAGAGTATTTTTAAAATTACCCATGAAATTAAAAATCCTATTGCGGTATGTAAGGGGTATTTGGATATGTTAGATATTCGTGATCAAGATAAAGTTTCTCGTTATATTCCGATTGTTCAAAGTGAGATTGCCCGTACTTTATCGATAATGGATGACTTTATGAGTTTGAAAAATATTCAAATTCATCGTGATATTTTGGATATTTATATGTTAATTGAAGATGTTTACGATATTATGTTACAAATATTAGATCGGAATAAAGTGAAACTGATTATTCCTGATTTTCAGGATGAATTATATATGCTTGGCGATTATGATCGTTTAAAACAGGTATTTATTAATGTCGTTAAAAATGCATATGAAGCCAAAGCTTCTAAAATTGAGATTAGAGCTTACCATATGGGAGGAAAAATAAAGATAGAGATAGAGGATAATGGTGAGGGTATTTCTAAAGAAAATTTGAAGAAAGTAGGGGAGATCTTTTATTCTACTAAGCCTAAAGGAACAGGAATAGGGGTTAACTTATCTAAGGAGATTATCGGATTACATAAAGGAGATATTCGTTATCGTTCAGTACTTGGTAAGGGTACGACAGTGACTATTATTTTACCTTTGAATGGCTAGCATAAAAAAACGTCTCTTTTGATGATGAGACGTTTTATATTGGACGATATTTATCCATATCTTTGTATGGATTTTTTGGATCAATTTTATCAATAAAGAGTATACCGTTTAAGTGATCGATTTCATGTTGAAAAGCAATGGCTAATTCTTCTCGAGCTCTTATTTTTATTTTTTTCCCTTCTGTATCATAACCTTCGATTGTTACTCTAGCATATCTTGGTACAATTCCTTCACATTCACGGTTAACACTTAAGCAACCTTCGCCACTTTCTACATAAATTTTTTCTTCAGAATGAGAAACTATTTTAGGATTGATTACTACATAAGAATCAAAACCATCTTCTACTTCGTGAACGATAACGATATAGCGTTTGGCAACACCAATTTGAATAGCTGCCATTCCCATCCCAGGTCGTAGATCATACTTTTCTGCTAATTCTTCTATTTGACTATTATATAGATATTCTTCCATTAAGTTGATATTTTCTAAATCCTTTTCTTCCATAGGAAAAGTTACTTCTTGACTAATTTGTCGTAATCGTTTATCTTTTTCATCTAAAATATCTTTTGTCTTTAACATTTTATCACCACTTCTATTCTTTCCCTTTCGTAAATACTTCTGACATATTATAACATAGCTTTTTTAAATATACAAATAGTAAAAGTAAAAAGATAGCTTATGCTACCTTTTAACAATGATTGAATCTTGAGCCAATCACAATTACTAATAGAATAAATAACACTAATACGATAGCATAGTTAGAATTGTTATGACAACAACCATATGCATATCCAGGTTGATAGTAAGGAGTGTAACCCATGTTAGAGCATCCACAAGATCCTCCTGTATAATTGTACATAATCTTCCCTCCTTTTTGATTATCTATTATAAAGTATTCATTTTGGGTAAATAGTGTTATTACAAAAGTCTATTCCTGTCAATAATCTTTTTTTAACATATTAAAAAATTAGAAAATATGTTATGATATATATAATAGATAGAGGGGATATATATGAAGAAGCTTCTAAAAAACTTGGATAAGCCTTTACTTATTATTTCGATAATTTTATTTACCATAGGGCTAATTATGATTTTTTCTTCTTCTAGTATTACTTCTTTTATGAAGTATAATGCTAGTCCATATCTATACTTTTTTAAGCAGTGTTTATTTTTAGGAGTGAGTTTTTTTCTTTGTCTTTTTATTCTTCCTTTTCATAGTAAAAGCTATCGTATTTTTTCATCGATAGGGGTTTATTTAATTGGTGCTTTACTTGTTTTATTGTTACTGTATGGTTCTGTTAAGAATTTGGCAGTTAGCTGGATTGATTTTGGTTTTATTTCCCTGCAACCTAGTGAGTTTGCGAAGATTGTGATTATTTTATGGTTAGCTTGTTATTATGATGCGAATAAGGATAAGTTAAATAGTTATTTGGTTGTGTTATATCCGATTTTTATTGCGATGTTGATTGCGGGATTGATTTTTGTTCAGCCGGATTTAGGAACAGCCATTATATTTAGTGTAATTGTTGCGGCTATATTTTTTATGGCACCAATTGAGAAAGAAATTCGTAATAAAGTGCTGATGATTTTAGGTAGTATAGTTATGATTGCTGTGATTGCGTTAGCTAGTGGAGGAAAATCTTTATTAAATGAGCGGCAACTTCAACGGTTTGATTTTACTGATCCTTGTAGTGAAGAAAAGTTTTATAGTTATGGAAATCAAGTTTGTAATGGTTATATTGCGATTAATAATGGGGGATTATATGGTGTTGGATTAGGGGGAAGTACTCAAAAATATTTGTATTTACCAGAAGCTCATACCGATTTTATTTTTGCGATTATCATGGAAGAGTTAGGATTTTTAGGTGCATTATTTATCTTTACTTTATATTTTTTATTGATCGGTCGAATTATCAAGATTGCGAAACAAAGTTATAATACAAGAGGTTTTTTGATTTGTATGGGTGTTGCGGTTTATATTCTTATGCATATTCTAGTTAATTTAGGCGGTATTTTAGGACTTATGCCGATGACTGGTGTTCCTCTTCCTTTTATGAGTTATGGTGGAAGTTATGCGATGTGTTTAATTTTTAGTTTATGTTTTGTACAGCGGATTAACATTGAAAATCGTCTATTTTTAGAAAAAACAAATACTAAAACGAGAAGAAAGTTAAGAGAAAGGAAAGTTTAAGAAGTTTTCCTTTCTTTTTTGTGGAATAATCTTGATATAGGAGGTTATTTTATGATAGGAAATGGAAAAGAATGGATAAGAAAAAATCAAAAAGTTATTTGGATTGGAGGAGGTAGTTTATTTGTTTTAGTTTTTTTGATTGCTTGTTTTGTTTTTCTTAATCATGAGGGATTTATGAAGAAGGGAAATCATATTTCGACTCCTTTATTAGTGGATAAAAAGGAAGTGGAGTTATCTTCTTCTGCTGAAGAAGTTGTAGTAGCTATTGAGGAGAAAGAAGAAAGTATTCAAGAAACAGGTAAAGTAGTTGTCGATATTAAAGGTGCGGTAGTCAATCCAGGTATTTATATGGTAGAAGAAAGTATGCGGGTAATGAATGTGATTCAAGCTGCAGGGGGTCTTAATGATGTCGCTGATGTTTCGGTTATTAATTTGAGTAAAAAGGTATTTGATGAAATGGTAATTTATATTCATACAAAAGAAGAAGTTGCCAATTTTGTCAAAGTAAGGGAAGAACAAATTGAAAAGATAGAGGGGTGTTTAAATACTTCTTATCCTAATGATGCTTGTGTTTGTATTGAAGACAGTAATTTAAAAAACAAGGAGGAAAATTGTAACTCTGAGGATACAAAAAAGGATACATCTATTTCTACAGAGAACTCAGTAGAAAATTCTACAGAAAATTCGACCGAGAACTCAACAGGAAAAGTTTCTCTTAATCAAGCTTCATTAGAAGAGTTACAAACATTGACTGGAATTGGTGAAGTTAAAGCTAAAGATATTATTCACTACCGCGAAGAAAATGGAGGCTTTAAGACGATCGATGAATTAAAAAACGTCAAAGGAATCGGAGATAGTACTTTTGAAAAAATTAAAGATCATATTACTATCTGACCGCTTCTTTTTTCTTTTTCTTTTTAGTAGTGTATTATTTTGTATTTATATGCATATTGAACCACCAAAATCTAAGTTGGATCCGTCGGTGCATGAGTGGCAAGCGATTGTTCATGATGTTTCTGATCGTGGTAATTATGTACATTTTATTTTTGATGTAGGAGAGATCATTAGTGGTAATTACTTTAAAAATGAAAACGAATCACTTCCTGATTTTCATATTGGAGATAAGATTTTATTACGTGGGAATTTAGAACTTCCTTCTAAAAATACGGTACCTAATCTTTTTAATTATCGGGCTTATTTGAAAACAAAGGGGCAATACTATCTCGTTGAAATTGAGTCTATTGAGTTTTTAGAATCGACGGATTCTTGGTTTTATCGCTTAAAGAATAAAATGTTAGAACACATTGAACATTATCAAAGTGGAAATTATTTACTTCTTTTTTTGTTGGGAGATAAACATGGTTTAGAAGATACTGTTGTAGATAGTTATCAGATAAATGGCATTAGTCATTTATTTGCGATTTCTGGTATGCATATTTCTTTACTTAGTATGATTTTGTTTTGGTTATTGCGAAAAATAAAGGTATCTACAGTTCTTTCTACTTTTTTAGTGATGTCTTTTTTATTGTTTTACATGGTGCTGGTTGATTTTTCTCCTTCTGTTGTTAGAAGTACGGTGTTTTTTTGTTTGCTGTCTTTAAATAAAGTTTTCCGGTTGGGAATTTCTACTATTCGTCTTTTTTTAATCATGGTTGGTATAGTGCTATATTTCCGACCCTTTATTATTTATGATGTTGGTTTTCAGTATTCCGCAAGTATTAGCTTTTTTCTTCTTTTGTATCAAAAACATTTAAAGAAAGATCACTATTTTTACAATTTATTTATTGTATCAACAATAGCTTTTCTTATTGGTTTACCAATTTCGTTATTTCATTTTTATCAGGTAAATTTTTTAGGAATTATTTTTAATTTATTTTTCGTACCGTTTGTTTCTTTTCTTGTCTTTCCACTTACTTTATTGACGTTTTGTTTACCTTTTTTAGATCAACTTTATTTATTTTTTACACAAATTATGGAAACAATTTCTCTATATCTACTTCGATTTGATTTTTTCACTATTGTTTTTGGGAGACCTTCTTGGCTTTGGATTTTAGCTTATTATTTATTTTTACTTCTTTTTTTATTTCGTCGTAAACGTAGGTTTCTTGTTTTGTATGTTATTTTATTCTTTGTTCTTTATTTTCAATTATGGCTTTTTCCCCGACATTTTTTTATGATCATTGATGTAGGACAGGGCGATTCTATTTTGTTTCATTCAAGGGGAAAAACATTGTTGGTAGATACTGGAGGAAAATTATTTTCTTCTTCTTCGTTAGCGAGTAATACTTTGATCCCTTTATTTCATTCTTTAGGAATCCGTTCTCTTGATTATTTAATATTGACTCATGGAGATTATGATCATATGGGTGAAGCTATCCATTTGATTAATCATTTTCCAGTAAGAGAAGTTATCTTTAATAGAGGTACTTATAATGATTTAGAAGTAGAATTGATTAACGTTCTTGAAGAAAAAAATATAAAGTATTATCAAAATGTCCGAGCCTTAGATATGGAAAGTTATCAATTACTTTTTTTAAATCATACTGTTTATGATGATGAAAATGATAATTCAATTGTTTTATATACAGAGTTCTATGGAATAAAACTATTGTTGATGAGTGATGCGGGTGTAGAAGTAGAAAACCAGATGATAGAAAGATATAATCTTAGTGATATTGATGTGTTAAAAGTTGGTCATCATGGAAGTAAAACAAGCACAAGTAAGAAATTTATTCGTGAAGTAAATCCTAGATATTCTATTATTTCTGTTGGTAAGAATAATAGGTATGGTCATCCCAATGATAGTGTATTAGATCACTTAAGGGGTTCAACAATTTATAGGACAGATCTGGATGGAAGTATTATTTTTGAAATTAAGGATGACGAACTGAAAATAGAAACCTGTGCATCATAGAAAGGAGTAATATGCATTATTATAATGAAATAAGAAACGAATTATTCAATTAATAAAAGTGATTTAAATACATACTATAATGTTGCAACTAATTTAAAATGTCGGCATTACCAACCAAATTGAGTTGGAGCATATTACAGAATTAATGGTACTACCTGATGAATATGAGATTAGTTATTATATTAGTTTGATTGATGATAGAAAGATTATAAAAAATTACTGATAATAAAGAATATTTTAATCAGTTGACAAATGAATTAGGTAAGGGCTATACTGAACCTAGGACAAGATATTTTAAAACTTTTTTAAATTATTAGAAACTTTTTGATTGGATAAAACTATATATTTAGATTTTTGGGTAACATAATTTGAGCTGTTAGAAATTTACAATGAAATTATTGATGTAATTGTGTGATATAGTGAGTCATTATCATTTTAATTTATTAGGGATTACTGTTAAAAGATTTAGAAAAGAAAGAAGGAAAATAAATGCTTTATCGTTGTAAAAATAATATTGATAGTTATGAAATTAAAAAAATGGTGCCTTATTTTTGGAAAAAATTTTATTTTAATTTTATAGTGAGAAGTACCATTCTAAATTTTTTAATTTCTATAATCATATTTATTAGTTTTCAAAATGTTGTTGATGCAGTACTATTTTTTATTATCTTCTTTATTTTTAATTTAATTTACTATAAAGTCAATCTTTCTAGTGTTGTGTCTAAGAGTGTAAATTCATATATAGTAAAAAAAAGAATTAATACAGAAATAGAAATAGAATTTTACAGTACTTATTTAATTCAAAAAAAGAACGATGTGTCTTTAAAAATAAATTATGATAGATTTGATAAGAGTATTGAAACGGATACTAATTTTTATATATTAGGAATTTGCTTGGTATAGGAAAAAAATAGAAAATTTTATAATTCACTTGACTTACGTACATTTGTTTGATAAACTCCTATTAACCATTCACAACAAGGGGGGATCGACATGAGTATGATGTATAAAAGTTACCAATTTCGTCTTTATCCAAACGATAAACAAATCATTATAATTCAAAAAACATTTGGCTGTACAAGACTAGTTTATAATTACTATCTTGAAAAAAGAAAAAAAGAAAATACAACTTGTTT
>CALVVF010000014.1 GCA_944363785.1 uncultured Bacilli bacterium | reverse complement strand
AGGTTACTTTATCTATGAAGCAGAAAACCCAGGAGGCAACGACTGGGACATGAAAAATTTATTTTTCATTTTGTTCTATTAGGGATTCACTTAAAAAAACAGTTTCTATAAAGTGTTTAGGGCAAATACTTACTATTTTTCCTTTATCAGTGTATAATAGGTAAGAAAAAAACGTACGGTTAAAAAGTGGATTTGAATAGTAAGAAAATTACGAAAGTAAAGTAATTAGCCATTACACAAATTTGACGAAATGATTGCATTTTTAGGCGATTTATGTTATAATATGCGACATATAAAGAAGGGGAGATGTGTTTATGAGTATAATGAACCTGATTACGAATAAATCAAATACGGAAAAAAAGAAGACAAAAGTAGGCCGTTATGTATTAATAGGTATAGTTTTAGGAACCATCAGTGCGATGATTGGTGGGGGAATGTCTTTTATTTTTGCTTTATGTAGTGGTGGACTTGTTGGTGCTGGTGTAGGTATAATTACAGGTATGGCAGTTAAAGCTATACGCACAATAATAAGTGTAGTCAATAAAGTTTCAAAGTTACGAAAAAATAAACCAGTAGAAGAACAAGAAGAAACAAAAGATAATGAAAATGAAAAGGATAAAGAAAAGAAAAAAGATAATCAAAAAGGTAAGAAAAAGGGGTTATTGAGTAAACTAGTTAAGAAGTCAAATCAAGTTGTAGAAGATCCACTACAAGAAACACCATTAGAACAAGAAGAATCGAATACCCTAGAAGAAAAAGAATCACGCTTGAATAAGTGGAAAGACAAATTAGAACAGAGAAAAATCGCTCGTCAAGAAAAACGTGCCCAAAAAGAACAAGAAAAACAAAGAGTTAAAGAAGAATTAGAAGAAGAACCATTAAAAGAAAAGAAAAGCTTACGACAAAAATTAACTGCGAAATTAAGAAGAAAACAAAAAGAATCACTTCCTGAAGAAATAGAAAATGATGTTGAAAATGTTTTAACATTAGATGAAGAAGAACTTCAAACGAGTAAAAATGAAACGCCAACTTCTTCAAAGCCAAATAGTAAAAAAGGAACTTATCCTATCCGTCTTCAAAAAGAGGGTGCTCCAAAAGCAAAATGTATTTTATTTGATGATATTTATAATCAAAGTTATCGTAGTGCCATTCATTCATTAGGACTAAACGGAGAGCAAAATACAACCAATATTAAAAATCTTTCCATCAATGTGGATGAATTTGTTGCCGCTACTCAAAAACAATTAGCCATTCTTAACGAAAGATTAATCGCTACTCAACAAGAAATGAATCGTTTATATAAACAACTAGATCAAATTTATCCAGAACCTGAAAAAAAATTAGTAAGATAAAAGATTCACCTCGAACCTTAAATGTGGTTCTTAGATGAATCTTTTTTTTAGCTAATAAAATCTTTAAATTGTTCATACAAGATAGAACAGACTAAATTAGGACGTTCCAAATAAGGAAAATGACCTACTTTATCTAATATGATCAGTTCAGAACCCGGTATTTTCTGATGCATAATCGTAGCGTCCCCAATCGGAGTAGAAGTATCCAAATTTCCCCATAATAATAGGGTGTTGGCTTTGATCTTCCCTAGATAATACCGTAAATCTTCTTGGATTACATTTCTAAAAGTTGGACGCATTTTATCATTTAAATTACGATAATCAGTTGAGGCAAACCAGGAAAATATCTTATCTGAGTATTTCTTTCGCCATTTTTTAGGAAGCAGACTACAACCTTTTTTTAATATCTTGTACGTTTTATTTTTTAAGATAGAACGCAGTGTTTTACGAGGTTTGATTCCAGCACTATTCATCAATACAATATCATGAAATGGATAATGATAATAACCAGTTAGGGTAATGATGATCCTGCCTCCGAATGAATGTCCAATTAAAATAGGATCTTTAATATCTAAATCTTGAATAAAATGATAGATAATATCAGAATAGTCATAGATGGTTAAGTCACATTCTGGAAAATTACTATTACCAAAACCAGGATAATCGACAATATAGACAGTAAAATAATCTTTTAAGAAGTTAATAATATAATTCCAAGATTTCCTAATATCTCCCCAACCGGGGAGAATGACAATATTTTTTTTACCTTGACCATATTTTTCATAATAGAGTGTACCAAAATCATAGTGATAATTCATATTTTTCACCTGTTATATTGTATGCACAAATCGATAAACAGTTTATTGAAAACAAAGTAGTGAACAAGCTAGCAGATATTTTGTAAAGTTTTGTAAAAATAGTATAAAATAGGAGAAACTATGATATAATAGAAGTGTCTAGAGGAAACGATACTTGTCAACATATAAAACCGACTAAAGTGACGATAAGGGAGTTCGGATCTATAGTTTGTGTTGAATACCCAAATCTTTTTGGGGATCCTAAGAACTATGTATGGACACCCACCTGTGGAAATGCAGGTTTTATCGCCTGACAACCGTTCTTCTGGACTTTTTGTTTGGAGTGAAGAAAATGTTAGAAAGATTAGAACAGTTAATCGGCACTGAAAATGTCGAAAAGATTAAGAACAAACGAATTGCCGTAGTTGGTGTTGGGGGAGTAGGTGGCTATGCCCTAGAAGCTTTAGCGCGTAGTGGAGTAGGAACTTTGGTCATAATCGATCATGATGTAGTGGATATAACGAATAAAAATCGTCAATTAATTGCCCTTGATTCTACTTTAGGAATGAAAAAAGTAGAGGCTTGGTATCAACGAATAAAAGACATCAATTGTGCGTGTGAAGTAATTCCTATCGATACCTTTCTAACAGAAGAAAATATAGATAACTTAGACCAATATAAATTGGACTATATCGTCGATACTTGCGATACCATTTCTACCAAAAAAGCACTGATTAAAAAAAGTATCAGTCAGAATATCCCTTTGATATCTTGTATGGGAACAGGAAATAAAATGGATCCTGCGCAGTTAGAAATTACCGACATTCGTAAGACAAGCTATGATCCGATAGCGAAGATATTGCGAAAATTTCTTCGGGAAGAAAATATCACCCAGAAAATAATGGCAGTCTCTAGTAAAGAACCACCAATCAAAACGGATAAACCGACGATTGCTTCTACCAGCTTTGTACCCAGTAGTGCAGGATTATTAATCGCAAGCTGCATTATTCGACAAATAATCAAAAAAGATTAGGATAAACTATGAATTAGTTATTCTAATCTTTTTTTAATTCATAAAAAAAGTAGGGTAATTCTATCGCTAAAAAAGGGAGAAAACATGAAAAATAAAAATATTCCATTAATAATTTTACTAATCGCCATTATTATTTCGTTAAATATTAAAACCTATCTACTTTGTAAAGAACCAGATCCAACCATAAACCAAGTAGAAAATACCAAAGAAAATACTAATTACCGAGACATCGCCATGAAAACGATCGGGGATTACCGCACATTATATCAAAACCAAGAAATTGTTGGTCATCTAGCGATACCGAATACTAGTTTTCAAGTATTAGTGACTCAATCAATAAATAATGAATTTTACTTGAATCATAATCTAGAAAAAAAAGTAAATAATTTAGGCAATCCGTTTTTAGATTATCGAAATGAACTTGATGATCAAAAGTTATTGATCTATGGTCATAATTCCCAAAGTATAACGACCGATTTTCATTTTTTAGAAAACTATCTTGATTTATCTTTTTATCATGAGCATCCATCTTTACTTTGGCAAACACAAGAAAAACTAAATCTTTATCAAATTGCCGGTATCTTGATCGTAACTAGCGATTTTCGTCATATGGATTTAACTTTTAATGCCGAAACATGGCATCAACATTTGGCATGGTTACAAAAAAATAGACTATACGAAACAAATGTTACCCTTAACGATGAGGATCAATTACTAATTTTACAGACTTGTTATTATCAACCACAAGATTCTTATTTGCTCCTGGTTGCGAAAAAGATAAAAGAATATCCGGTTTCATAATAAAAAACCTCAATTTCTGAGGTTTTTATAATTTTCGATAAAGTCCAACTACTTTTCCTAATATAGTAACTTGCGGAAGAATAATAGGGGCCATAAAATCATTCTCTGGTTGTAAGCGAAAATACCCATTTTCTTTATAGAATGTTTTTACTGTAACCTCGTTATCTTCGGTCATTGCTACTACTGTATCACCATTACTAGCCGTTTCACATCTTTCTACAATAATAATATCTCCGTCATAGATACCAACATTAATCATAGATTCCCCACTTACTTTTAAAGCAAATACCTTCTTCTTATTAGGAAGTAGACTAGTAGGAAGACAAAAGAATTCATCAGGAACTTCGATCGCTTCTATTGGGTTACCTGCCGTTACTTTTCCAAGTAAAGGAACATCGACCGCTTTTTCTTGTTTATCCAAATATTCATTAGGAACCAAAATCTCAATCGTTCTGTTTTTGGCACTATCTTTCTTGATATACCCTTTTTCTTCTAGTTTTCGTAAATGAAATTGAACAGTAGCTGGCGAAGAAAGATTAACCATTTTCCCAATTTCTCTGACTGTAGGTGGGTAACCTTTTTCTGCCGTTGCTTTCTTTAAGACATCTAAAACCATCATTTGTTTTTCTGTAAGATTTTCCATTATAACCTCCTTGTAACTATATAGTAACATACACAATATTATTTGTCAAACAAACGTTCAACTGTTAAAGAGTAGACAAATCAACTTTATTTATAGTAAAATATAACTAAGAATAGACACGAGTACTATACTATATTTTAAGAAAAAAGAGCTAATATTTTTTATCGTTGTATAGAAAAAAAGAAAATAACCAATCCTAAAAGAAGAGAATAGTTCACATAAAATATAGTCATAATAGAGGTAGAAAAATATGATATTAGAAATTGTACTATTATTATTAGGATTTATTTTGATTGTAAAAGCAAGTGATGTCTTAATCGACTGTGCTTCATCGATTGCTTTATTATGCAAAGTTCCTAAGATGTTGATTGCTCTAACGATCGTTTCTTTTGGTACTTGTGCTCCAGAAGTAGCGATTTCTTTTAATAGTGTCTCCACCAATAATGGGAGTATGGCTCTAGCTAATGTAATCGGTAGTTGCGTAGTAAATATCCTACTAATTATCGGTGTTTCGGCACTTATTCGTCCAATTAAAGTAAAAGACATGACCGTAAAAAAAGAACTTCCCATTCTCTTTTTGATTACCGCAATATTCTTTATTCTATTAATGGATAGACTATTTAATCCCGCAACACCAACTTCTTTTTCCCGTTTAGACGGCGCAATTTTAGTCTTATCTTTCGGTATTTTTGTCGGTTATCTGATCTACTTATTAAAAAACAAACAAAAAGATCCCGGTACCATTAAGAAAAAATATTCCCTTCCGGTAGCCCTTATTCTATTTGTTATTTCGACAGTAGTCATCGTCTACAGTAGTGATCTCATTGTCGATAATGCTTTATCTCTTGCGACTAGAATGCAGATTAGTCCTAAAATAATTACGATGATTGCGATTGTTATTGGCACATCTTTACCAGAAATGGTCATGACGATCAGTTCTACCAAAAGACAAGAATTTGATCTAGCTATCGGTAATATTATTGGGACCAATATCTTTAATATTTGTATTGTACTGGGTTTACCAATCTTAATTTATGGGGATTTAACATTAGTTGATTTTCATTTCATCGATATTATGGCTGTCTTATTATCTTCCTTCTTATTATATTTATTCGCAAGAAGTGAAAAAGAAATTACCAAAAAAGAGGGTCTAGTGATGCTCATTGTCTTTATCGCTTATTATACCTACTTATTCTTTTAAACTAGTTATTTTCCTTGTTCTCTTATAGCGTAGTCGTTCACATTCAAAATAATTCGTGTTATAATAAAACAAACCAAAAAATATAGAGCAGGTGAAAATATGAAAAAAGTAATTTTAGTTGATGGAAATAATCTTTTATTTCGTAGTTATTATGCGACTAGTTATACAGGAAATATAATGAGAAATTCTAAGAATTTTCCTACTAATGCGATCTATGGATTTATTAATATGATGAATAAGATTGTGGTTGAGGAAAAGCCTGAATATATCATGATTGCTTTCGATAAAGGAAAGACTTTTCGTCATGAACAATATCAGGATTATAAGGGAGGAAGAAATGAAACTCCAGAAGAATTAAAACAACAGTTTCCGGTTGCAAAAGAAATCTGTAATGCGATGGGCATGAAGTATTTTGAAATCGATAATTACGAAGCAGATGATATCATCGGAACTTTTGCGAAAAAAGTAGAAGAAGATCCTAGTTTTGATGCTACCATCATCAGTAGTGACAAAGATTTATTACAGTTAATCAGTAATGAGATCGATGTTAAATTGTTAAAACAGACTGGGTTTATTCGTATGGATAAACAACTATTTAGAGAAACTTACCAAGTAGATCCAATCAATATGATCGATATTAAAGCCCTAATGGGAGATAGTAGTGATAATATTCCTGGGGTAAAAGGAATTGGTGAAAAAACCGCAATCTCTCTTCTTTCAAAATACCAGACAATTGAAAATTTATATGATCATATCGATGAGGTTACCGGTAAAACAAAAGAAAAACTATTAAACGACAAAGAAAATGCTTTCATGAGTAAACAAATCGCAACCATCTATTGTGATGTTCCTATCGATACCGATTTAGAAAAAATAAAGTATACAGGAGTAGATGTTTTAAAGTATGTCGAACTACTAGAAGAATTAGAGTTCTATTCTTTAATTAAGAAGATGAATATCCCTGAAGAAATCGTAAAAGAAAATAAAAAACAAGAAGTAGAAGTAAATATTGTCACTAACTTAGCCGATATTAAAATAGATAAAGATTATGCTTTATATTTAGAAATATTAGGTAGTAATTATCATAAAGATAAACCATTAGGAATTGCGATCTATAATACAGATACTAGTATTTATATTCCTTTTGAAGTAATAAAACAAAACCCTGACTTTTTATGTAGTAGTCAAAAAAAATATACTTATG
Source organism: uncultured Bacilli bacterium (assembly GCA_944363785.1). GTDB lineage: Bacteria > Bacillota_I > Bacilli_A > RF39 > UBA660 > Alloscybalousia. The sequence goes on along the minus strand of CALVVF010000014.1, from coordinate 27,464 downwards.
ATTTAAAAAAAGTATGGTATATTTTAAGAAAAAATGGTTTAGATATCAAGAATTGTGATTTTGATACGATGATTGCAGCTTACTTATTAAATGATAATATTAAGGATGATATTGCTTATCTAGCGAATAATAAAAACTATAATATTTCTTTTTATGAAGAAGTATATGGAAAAATAGGAAAAGAAGTCGAACCAGATATCGAAATCATTGCGAAAAAGACAATCGAGAAAGCACGTTTTATCTATGAGACCAAAAAAGAATTAGAGGAAAGATTAGAAAGCGAAAAGGATATTCCACTTTTCCAAAATATCGAAATGCCATTAGTGGAAGTATTGATGGATATGGAACTAACCGGTATTCGAGTAAACTGTGATTTTTTAAATCAGATGGGTGAAGAGTTAGATACGAAAATCAAAGTACTAGAACAAGAAATCTATGATTTGGCAGGCGAGGTATTTAATATTTCTTCTCCTAAACAATTAGGGGTAATTTTATTTGAAAAACTTTCTATTCCTTATCCAAAAAGAGTAAAAGACAACAGTTATTCGACAAGTAAAGAGATTTTAGATAAATTAGTTGGCGAGTACCCAATAGTCAATAAGATCTTAGATTATCGTATGTTAACCAAATTAAAGAGTAATTATATAACGGGCTTACTTGCTGAAGTAGCAGATGATGGAAAGATTCATACGATTTTTACCCAAACATTGACAAGAACAGGAAGACTATCTTCGATCTGCCCGAATTTACAAAATATTCCTATTCGAACAGAAGAGGGAAGACTAATTCGTAAAGCTTTTATCCCAGAAGAAAATTCTTGTATTTTATCGAGTGATTATTCCCAAATTGAACTTAGAATTTTTGCCTCTTTAGCCAACGTAGATAATTTAATTCGTGCTTTTGAAGAAGAACAAGACATTCATGCCAAAACCGCATCAGATATTTTCGGTGTATCTTTAGAAGAAGTAACAAAAGATATGAGGCGTACCGCTAAAGCAGTAAATTTTGGTATTCTCTATGGAATTAGTAGTTTTGGTTTATCCGAAGACTTAGGAATCGATATTGCTAGTGCCAAAAATTTTATAGACGGTTACTTAAATACATATCCAGAGATTAAACAGTATATGAACGAAGTAATTCAAAAAGCTTATCAAGATGGCTATGTAAAGACCATTATGAATAGAAAACGAACGATTGAAGAGTTAAAGAGTAAGAATTACCTAGTTCGTAGTCAAGGAGAAAGAATTGCTTTAAATACCCCAATTCAAGGAAGTAGTGCCGATATTTTGAAAAAGGCCATGATCGAAATTTATCAAGAATTTAATGCGAAAAAGCTAAAAAGTAAAATGTTAATTCAAGTACACGATGAACTTGTCTTTAATGTCTATAACGATGAATTAGCAGAAGTAGAAGAAATCGTAAGAAGAATTATGGAAAATACCTATCAATTAAATGCCCCTTTAAAAGTAGATATTGAAAAGGGAGTAGATTGGTATGAAGCAAAATAATTAGAACATAACCACTCGATATGTCATTAAGAGTAGTTGACTGCTACTAACAACATGAAGGAGGAAAAACGATGCCAGAAAAACCAGAAGTAATTACCGTAACTAAGAAGTTAGAACGGCGGTTAAAGAATAGAAAAATTACTGCTTGTCATGTGTACTATGAACCGATTATTGATTACCCAAGTGTTAAAGAGTTTAGTACTCGAATAAAAGGACAAACCATGCATGAGTTTACCACCCGGGGCAAATGGATTGTAATTACCTTAGATCAAGACTATTTACTTATTCACCTACGGATGGAAGGAAAATTCTTCTTCCGAGAAAGAGGAGTTCCCTTAGAAAAACATCATCATGTTGTTTTTACGATCGATGACGAAGAAGAACTTCACTTTCAAGATGTTAGAAAATTTGGACGGATGAAATTAATTCCTAAGGATAAAATTCTAACGATGCCTCCTTTTACCGAGTTAGGATTAGAACCATGGGATAAACATTTAACAGTAGAGTATTTAAGAGAACATTTAAAAAAGAAAAGAATTCCTATTAAAACAGCTTTATTAGATCAATCGATCATTACGGGAATTGGAAATATCTATGATGATGAAATTCTCTTTTTATCACATATTTTTCCTCTTACCCCAGCTTGTCTTTTAAATGATGATGAGTTAGCAGCCATTATTCGAAATACAGTGATCACCTTAGATAAAGCAATTAAAGAAGGCGGTACAACTATCCGTAATTATACTTCAGAAGAGGGGGTAACTGGACTTTTCCAAAACCATTTATATGTACACACTAAAGTAGGAGAACCATGTCCTAATTGTGGAACAAAGATTGTAAAAATCAAAGTAAATGGTAGAGGTACTTATTATTGTCCTAGTTGCCAAAAGCAAACAGAAAGAAGCTAAATTGATGAAAAGCTTAAAGAAAAGTAAGAAATAAATTGAAAATGCCAAAAAATTATGATAGAATTTAACCTGTGCAGTGAAAGGAGTAAAAAAATATGAAGAAAACAAAGATTATTTGTAGTATTGGACCTGCTACTCAACCTTGGGAGAAGTTCAAAGGATTAGTAGAAGCTGGAATGAATGTTGCACGTATCAATTTCTCTCATGCAACACTTGAAGAAAGACACATCGATGAAGAATTAGTAAAACGTGCTAATAAAGAATTAGGAGCCAATATTGCCATTCTTTATGATACGAAAGGACCAGATCTTAGAACTTGTACTTTCGAAAATGATTTAATTGAATTAGAAGCAGGAAAGATAATTCGCATTGTTGAAGAAGATGTCTTAGGAACAAAGGATAGAATTTCTTTCAATTATAAAGGAATTTTAAAAGATATTCCAGTAGGAAATACGATTCTTTTAGATGACGGTTTCTATAAACTAACAGTTATCTCTAAAGAAGAAGATGGTCTTACTTGTGAAATTAAAAATTCAGGAACGATTAAAAGTAGACGTGGAGTATGTATTCCAGGTGTTAAATTAAATGTTCCATATATTTCAGAAAAAGATCGTGAAGATATCAAATATGCATGTGATATGGATGGCGATTATTTAGCGATTTCTTTCGTTAACTCAGCTGAAGATGTTCGTGCAGTAAAAGCTTTATGTAGTGAATTTGGTAAACCAAATATGCCAATCATTTCTAAAGTAGAAACTCAATATGCAATGGACAACCTTCAAGAGATTGTGGAAGAATCTGATTATATTATGGTTGCTCGTGGTGACTTAGGAATCGAAACTGGAGTAGAGAACTTACCATTATATCAACAAATGATGATCGATGCTTGCCATGCTAATGGTAAAGGGGTTATTATGGCAACTCAAATGATGTACAGTATGAAAACAAATATTCGTCCAACTAATGCTGAAGTAACCGATGTAGCTAATGCCGTTTTAGCTGGATGTGATGCAATCATGACAAGTGATGAAACGACAATTGGAAATTACCCAGTTGAAACCATCCAAATGATGACTTCAATTTGTGAGAAGACAGAAAAAATTGCTAAGTACAATTTAAGTGAATTTAAACTAAATGGAACAGCAATTCATAATACAATCGCTCGTTGTGCAGTTGATTCGACAATGGAATTACCAGTTAAAGCCGTAGTAGCATCAACTTTAACAGGAAAGACAGCTTTAGATATTTCTTCTTTAAGACCGAATTCCTTTATCGTTGCTACAGTAACTGATCCAAAAGTAGCTCGTAGTTTAGCACTTAAATGGGGTGTTTATACGAAAATTGTTCCTGTTGGAAATGATACAGATGAGATTGTTCAAGAAGGAATAAAAGCTGCTAAAGAATTAATGGGATTACAAGCAGGAGATATTATTAGCGTTGTAGGTGGTTTCCCTAAAGATGCACATACTAATTTTATGAAGATAGAAATTGTTGAATAGCATAAAAAAGAAGTCACATAAGTGGCTTTTTTCTTTACAATTATGAAAATAAAAGGGTGATAATTTGGATAAGTTAACAATTAAAAAAATTGTATTAGGAAGAGATGACCATATAACCGTGGTAAAAAAGATGCTCAGTTGGGATAAAGGATATTATTCTTTTTCTGAAATAGATCAAAACAATAATCAACAACTGGACTTACTCAGTTTATCTCATGACTGGTATGGCATTTATCAAGATAAAAAGTTAGTTGGTGTTACTTCAATTCAATTAACTACATTACCACACTATTATTATGGAATACCAAGTAGAGAAGATGTTATTTTATATCCTTTAGTATTTAGCTTTGTCTTAGATCCTAATTACGATCAAATAGAGAATAAGACTAAAGTAATGAAACAGTTAGAAGAGAATATATTTCCACTTTATTTATATTCGGATATTGAAATGCATCTATCTCATGTCGATCAACCCATGCAATCTTTTTTAGAAGAAAATCATTTTGTCTTATCTTCTGCCAAAGAAGAAAAAACAGCTATTTATCGCCTGGGACATTCTAAAATCAAAGAAAAAACAAGATAATTGACTGATCTTGTTTTTCTCATTATTTATTAGGGACTCTTCTAATTCTATCTTTTTTTATATCGATTCCTAAAATAGAACAATAAATTAAGTCTATCTTTCTCTCTAAAGTTAAACCTACCCATTTGTCTTTATAATATTTAGTAATGATCGGTACAGTAACTTCTTTTTTTATTTGATGTAGATAAGCTTGGCCTAGGTGGTTAAGTCCTAAAATCCGAATATATTCTATGTCTTTTGTAGAAGAAGCAATCTCCTTCGTAAAATCACAAAGAATATGAACAAACATACGATTAATTTTATTATAAGTATAGCGCTTTGTTTTAGTATTGGTTACTAATTCTTGCCAACTATGTGAAGACGGAAGAACTTTTAAAATTCGGTTTTCAATTCCTTCATCTATGGTTTGATAAGTGCCTAATTGAGAAGAAGAGTACAACTTATATTGTAAGAACGGGAAAAAATCTTGAATGGTATAGTTCTTCTTTTTTAAATAAGCTAAGCAAAAAGCAGGAACATCATCCTGAATATCTTCTTGATTTTCCAATGCTTTTCGAATACTTGTCGCACTAGAAATATGATGATTTAAAGCAGTATCATGAAAGTTATTGGTTCGTTGAATCGTAACAGGAATAATAGGGGAGTGTTGATCATGAATCTGCTTGATATAACTAAATCCTAATAGATCATTAGGCGTCGATAGCGAAAGACCACTTAATTCATGAAGAGCATGATTAAGCGCCGTAGGATAATTACAGCCTTGTTTTTGATAATTACGTACTAACTCATGATATTGTTTTGTATTAACCACATCAAGTAATTGTTGAAAAAAAGAAATATCGTTTTTCTCACTACCAAATACTAGATAATCGACTTGAAGTAACGTTAATAGCCGAATAGCTCCATAAGCAAAAATATCGGCACTCTGTGTCGCAAAAGAAAAGGGAAGTTCCACGACGAGATCGACTCCATAATGAAGGGCAATTTCGGTTTTATCCCATTTATCTAAAATACTAGGAATTCCCCGTTGAGTAAAGTTTCCTGATAAAATTAAAACGATAGGCATGTTAGGAAACATTTCTTTTACCTTTTGTAAATGATAAAGATGGCCATTATGAAATGGATTATATTCACAAATAATACCAACACTTTTCATAAAATCCCTCCTAATAGCTATTATGATACACGAAAAAAGGAAAAAGGACTAGAAAAAGTTTGAAAAATAACAACTTTTAGTGTATAATGAATGAGCGGTGGTGGTAATATGGAAATCGATATAACTTCTTTACTAAATGGAAATAGACAACTAGATATCGAAAAACAAGTAGAAATTCCTAAAGAATACTATCAAAATACGGACATAAAAGATTCACAAGATATAACAGCAACAGGAATATTGACGATCGATGAAGAAAATATCACATTAAATCTAAAAGTAAATGGTGTGATGAAGTTAGCTGATTCGATCAGTTTAGAAGTAGAAAATTATCCTTTTACTAGTGAAATAGAAGAAAAAATACCATTAAATCGCGAAAAGATGAAAAATACTCTTGATATTACGGAGATTTTATGGCAAAATATTATGTTAGAAGTCCCATTAAGGTTTACCAAAGTAGAAGATTATAGTAAATATCAAGGGGACGGCTGGAAATTGGTAAAAGAAGAAGAGTTAAAGGGAAGCAATAATCCTTTTAATGACTTAAAAAAAATGATGGGAGAGGAGTGATAACTATGGCAGTACCATTCAGAAAAGTATCAAAAACAAGAAAGAGAATGAGAAGAAGTCACAATGCTTTAACAGCAGTTGGAACAACGAAATGTACAAATTGTGGTGAAATGATTCGCCCACATAGAGCTTGCCCAAATTGTGGATTCTATAAAGGAAAAGAAGTAGTTAGTAAAGATGCTGAATAAGCATCTTTTTTCTTGTTTTATATGACGAGAAAACAACAATTTTTGCTAAAATTTTATGATATAAAAAGCTAGAGGTGAGAAAATGAAAATTTATCTCGATCTAGTTTTTTTTATGAACTTTGGATTTGACTTTTTATTATTATTAACAGTTAATCTAGTATTAAAACGAAATCGAAAATTAAAAGCGATTCTCCTAGGAAGTCTAGTAGGGGCTTTAAGTATTTTCTTTTTATTTTTACCGTTAAATACCATAACGTTATTTTTACTAAAAGTACTCATCTCTTTTTTAATGGTAAGAATAACGTTTGGGCATCAATCTCCAAAAAGCTTTGGTACTAATCTAGCTTATCTTTATTTTGTCAGTATTCTCCTAGGTGGTTTTCTTTACTATTTGAATTTAGAATTTTCTTATCAGAATCAGGGACTAATCTTTTTCCATAATGGTTTTAGTATCAATTTCTTTCTACTTCTAATATTAAGTCCCATTATTATATGGTGTTATATAAAACAAGTAAAAAGTTTTAAAACTTCTTATTCTGCTTATCACACCGTAGAATTAATCTATCAACATAAACACTATCGCTATAGTGGTTACTTAGATACCGGAAATAAATTATATGATCCCTATAAACATCGTCCAGTTATATTACTTTATGATCCAAAATTAAAGATCAAGAAAAATACAAAGATGATTTATACTCCCTATATAGGACTTAATCATACCGGAATTATTCCTTGTATAGTAGTAGAAAAACTCATTATTGATAAAACGATTGAAAAAGAAAATGTATTAATAGGCCTTTCTCAGGAATCATTTAAGATAGAGGGTATTTCTCTCATTTTACACAGTGATCTTTTTTAACTTTCATTCCTTCGACACTTTTCTATGATTCTTATTTCTATAATAGAAAGAGAAAACATAAAATGAAGAAAGGGAGATGAAGAAAAAGATGTTATGGATATTATTGTTATTTGGAAGTATTTTACAGAAAACTAATGTTTTATTTTATGTAGGATCGGCAGATATTTTACCAGAACCTTTATCGAAAGCAGAAGAAGAGTATTATTTAGTGATGGCTAAAGATGGGGATTTATTTGCCCGTGATAAGTTGATTGAACATAATTTGCGATTAGTTGTTTTTTTAGCGAAAAAGTATGAAAATACAAAAGTAGATTTAGAGGATTTAGTAAGTATTGGGACAATTGGTTTAATCAAAGGAATTAAGACTTATCAGATGGATAAGAATATTAAACTAGCTACCTATGCTTCCCGTTGTATCGATAATGAAATTCTAATGTATTTGCGAAAAAATAAAAAAGTACGAACGGAGATTAGTTTTGATGAATCACTAAGTCTTGATGCTGATGGAAATGAATTACATCTAGAAGATATTTTGGGAACGGATCCAGATATTGTCACAAGGGACTTAGAACGAGAAACAGAAAAGAATTTAGTCATGGAAGAGATCAATAAGTTAGGAAAAAGAGATAAAGAAATTATCATGCTTCGTTATGGATTAATGGGACATAAAGAGATGACCCAAAAAGATGTCGCTCAATTATTAGGCATTAGTCAATCTTACATTTCTAGGATTGAAAAAAAAGTGATTCGTAAACTGAAAAATTTAGTAAAATGCTAGGATAGATTCATCTCTATCTTTTTTTCTGATTTTCTAGAAACTGTCATTAACTTCTTTCTTTTTTTCTTAAAACTCGCTATAATGGTTATGTAAAAGAATCGGTCGAGGTGTTAATTATGGCAAAAAGAAAAAAGAAAAAGGAAAGTCCAAAACAGAAATTTGAACATTGGAATGAACTGATTGGACTCGTATTAATTATCGTTTCTATTTTAAGTATCGTTCCAACTCCACTTGGCTTTATTGGTCAAATAGGGGCTAGTTTTGCGATGTTTTTAATTGGAACTTGGTATCAAGTATTATTATTGTTTACTTTTATAGTAGGCTGTTACATGGTATATAAACGAAAGACTCCAGATTTCACAACAGGAAGATTTATGGGACTATATGCTTTAGCTATTGGTCTTTTGGTACTTGGACACATTAATTATGTAAAAGAAAACACTAATGATATTTTGGTTGTATTTAAAGCGACGATTGATAATCTATTAGCTAACTTTTCTAATATTATGAATGCAGCTCCTTTGACCTTAAAAGGGGCAGGGATTATTGGGGCTACTTTCAGTATTATTTTTTATAAATTATTTGCGATTGAAGGAACCTATATCGTATCAGTTGTCTTACTCGTACTTAGTATTGTCTTATTGACCGGTGTCGATTTGATTGGACTATGTAAAAAACCATTCCAAAAACTTCACCGTAAGAAAAAGAAAAAACCTAGTTTGGAAGATACCGGCGTAATTGTCAATGATTCTTCCATCTTAAAAGAAGTACCAGCTGAGGATAATAAAATTCGTATTCATAGTATTGACGAGTTGACGAAGATTAAGGATGATCATAAAGAAGAAGAGGAGAAAAATAAAGAACTTAATCCTGAAATGGCGACTGTAGGAGAAGAAAGTGCACCAGTTAAGATCCAAGATCATACCAATTATCACTATCAACTTCCACCAATTTCTTTGATTCCTCCAACTAAGAAGACCAAGAATACGAATAGTAATGAAGTAATCGAAAATAATATTATGAAACTAGAAAAGGTATTAAAAGATTTTAATATTATTGCCAAAGTAGTAGAAGTTAATGTTGGTCCTAGTGTTACTCAGTATGAATTGGAAATATCTTCAGGGACGAAAGTAAATAAAATACTCAGTTTGAGTCGAGAAATTTCTTTAGCTCTTGCGAAAAAAGATGTTCGTATTCAAGCGCCGATCCCAGGTAAATCAACAGTAGGAATTGAACTTGCGAATGATACGATAACAGCTGTGGGCTTACGAGAAATCTTAGAGTCTGTTCCTGCCAATAAACAAAAGAGTAAATTGTTGGTTGCCCTTGGGAAAAACATTATGGGAAATAGTATTTTCTGTGAAATTGATAAGACTCCCCACTTACTTGTAGCCGGTTCGACAGGTAGTGGTAAATCTGTTTGTATCAACTGTATGATTGCCTCTATTTTGATGAGAACGAAACCTACTGAAGTTAAATTGGTTCTTGTCGATCCGAAAAAAGTTGAACTTAGTATGTATAACGGAATTCCTCATTTGTTAATTCCGGTTGTCACAGATCCTAAGAAGGCAAGTGATGCCTTAAAACGAATTGTTCGGGAAATGGAAGACAGATACGATATTTTCAGTGATAAAGGGGTTAAAAATATCGCTACTTATAACGAATGGGTCGATAAACAAAACGAAGGAAGAAGTGAAGAGGAGAAAATTCCTCATATGTTCTATATTGTCGTTATCGTCGATGAACTTGCTGACTTGATGTTGGTAGCTAGTAAGGAAGTAGAAGACTCTATCATGAGAATTACTCAGATGGCACGTGCAGCTGGTATCCACTTGATCGTTGCGACGCAAAGACCTTCGACGGATGTCATTACCGGAGTAGTTAAAGCCAACATCCCATCTCGTATTTCCTTTGCCGTTTCTAGTAGTATCGATTCTAGAACGATTTTGGACGCAACGGGAGCAGAAAAATTACTTGGTAAAGGGGATATGTTATTCTTACCGATGGGAGAAAATGCTCCAGTAAGGGTTCAAGGTGCCTTTGTTTCCGACGAAGATTTACAAAAAATCGTCGATTATACAGTTGCTCAACAAAAAGCCCAATACGATGAACGTTTCATGAACTTAGGAGAAAGTAGTAATAACGATAATCCAAGTATGGAAGAAGTAAGGGACGCACCTGAAGAGTACGATGATCCTTTATATAATGAGATTGTCGAATTTGTAATTACGACAGGTAAAGCAAGTGCTTCTCTTCTACAACGAAGATTTCGTTTAGGTTATAACCGTGCAGCTAGATGTATCGATTTATTAGAAGAAAGAGGAATTATCGGTCCTGCTAATGGTAGTAAACCACGTGAAGTACTTGTAAAATTGGATGACGAAGAGTAATTCCTTGATTAAAAAATTAATTGGTTTTTAAGCACTTCTTAGAAAATACGAAGTGCTTTTTTTATTTCAAAATCGTAAAAAAATTGTAGTATTTTTCTTCCACGTCCGTTATAATTAAATTAGATAGGAGGAGTATAAAGATGTGGTTATGGATTATTTTAGGGGTAGTTGTTGTCTTAATCATCATAGTGATGGCTATGTACAACAGTTTGGTTGTTTTAAGAAATAAGAAGGATAACGAATGGGCTCAAATCGATGTACAGTTAAAACGAAGAGCAGATTTAATTCCTAACTTAGTAGAAACCGTAAAAGGGTATGCTAAACACGAAAGTACAACTTTAGAAGAGGTTATTCAAGCTAGAAATTCTTTAGTATCTGCTAATACACCAGAAGAAGAAATCAAGAAAAATAATGAGTTAACCAATGCCATTTCTAGATTGTTTGCCCTTGCGGAAAATTATCCAGATTTAAAAGCAAATCAAAATTTTTTAAGTCTCCAAAATGATTTAAAAGAGACTGAGGATAAAATTTCGATGGCACGTCAATTTTATAACGATACTGTACTCACATATAATAATAAGGTAGAAACGGTACCTACCAATATCATTGCTAACTTATTTGGCTTTAAAAAGGCTACTTTCTTTGAAGTCGAAGAAAGTGAAAAAAGCACACCTAAAGTATCGTTTTAGTGAATTACTTACCTTAGTGGTAAGTTTTTTTGGAGGGAGTCATGAAAAGAATAAAATGGATATTTAGCAGTATTATTTTCGCTGTACTTTTTATTCCGAGTCTTGTTTTGGCAGAAGGAACTGATCGTTTTTATATCGATTTAACGATTTTAGATAATGGAGATATTGCAGTAAAAGAAGCAATCTCATTAACAGGAGAATATAATGGTTCTTACCGTGATATCATCTATCAGAATCCTTATGCTTATCACTTTACCGGATTGTATAGTAATTTTGCGGGAAATACAGATATCTATAATGGAACGGGAATAAAAGATTTAAAAGTTTATCGGATCGATAAAGACGAGTTTTCTCGTATTGAAGATTTAAGTAAAAAGAAAAATGAGTTTCGTTTAGTAGAAGATGCCTCTAATGGAGATAGTGGGGTATATACTCTTTCTACTAGAGATGATGGTGTATACCTTAAAATGTTTATGCCGTCTAAAGAAAATAGTGTTTTTTATTTAGAGTATACGATTACGGATGCGGTAGTACTACATGATGATGTAGCGGAACTTTTTTGGAATGTACTAGGGGATGGTTATACAGAACAAATAGAGGATTTTCAAGTTTTGGTTCATTTACCAGGTGATGGAGATAGTGATCTTCGGGTATGGACACATGGACCATTAACGGGAGAGAATAAGATTGTCGATAGTAAGACAGTGCTGTTTACAGATACTAATGTAAGTAGTTATGAAGCCGAGACGATTCGCTTAATGTTTAGTTTAGAGCTTGTTCCTAATGGAACGAAATATTCGCATGTGTTAGGAAGAGAAAACATTTTAAAGTTTGAACAAGCGATGGCAGATGAAGCAAATGCTTACCGGGAACAACATCGACTTGAAGCAATTAATGAAGCATCTTCTAAAGTGATCGATTTGGAAGAAGATATGACGATTTATGATTACACTTATGCGTTAGAAGCAGTAACTTCTTTGCCTGATGATACTGAAGAAAAAGAAGGCTTTTTGAATCGAATATATGCGACTCAAGAGGCTGTAAATCAAAATTGGAAAGAAGAAATAGAAAACGATATTTATTGGTTTAAAGAGTATCCTTCAGAATATCAACTTGATCAATTAAAAGAAATGATTGGTCTTGGCTTTGATCAAGAAGCGGTAAATAAATATAGTCAAATGATTCCTGAATTAGAAAAAATTTTGACTGAGGCTTGGAAAAAAGAGTTACTTATTACGACTTTAGTTTTAGGTTTTCCGTTACTGATCATTTTATTATGTGCTTTAAAAATGTATTTTGCTGATAGGAAACAAAGAAAAACGTTTAAACACCGTTATTATCGTGAATTTCCAACCGATGATGCTCCAGGAGAAATAGAGTATTTGGTTTACCATAAAGTTACTGTAAATTCGTTTTCAGCTACGATTTTAGATTTGATCCGAAAAAAAGTAATTACAGCTACGGAAATTGGGGATGGAAAAAAGAAAGATGTACGACTTTACTTGGAAGATACTCAATATAATGGTAGCTTGGCAGAACAAAAAGTATTAAGATTATTGTTTGAAACCGTGGGGAAAGATAGAGAATGTAAATTAAATGACTTAAAGAAATATGGAACTAAATCTCAATCTAAAGCAAGAAGTATACAGCGAGCAATTGAAGATTTTGCCACCCTTAATGAACGAGAGGTAGAACGCAAAGAATATTTTTTAAAGAAGTCTAAAAAAACCTGGTTAAAAACAACGGTTGTGGTAACGATTACTTTTTTTGAATTTATGTTGATCTTTTTTACCCTACGTCATTTTCCAAAGTGGTATTTATATTTACTTTATATGGGTGTTTTGTTTGGTATTGTCATTTTCTACTTCATCATGTTAGGAAAATATCATAAACGAACGGAAAAAGGTGCCGAAGCTTATTCTATGTGGCTTGCTCATCGTCGCTTTTTGAAAGATTTCGGTCGCTTTTCAGAAAAAGAGTTACCAGAAGTTTCCTTATGGGAAAAGTATCTAGTTACCGCTACGGTCTTTCGTTTAGCGAAACGTGTACAAAAGAAAATGGAACTACAGATGACATCCTTAGGGGATTCTACTTATCTTTCTAGTTATACCCTAATTAATTATAATTTATCTCGCTCGATTACTAGAAGTGTTGCTTCTTCTTATTCTAGTGCCCGCTCGACGATTTCTAGTCATTCTTCGGGTGGTTCTTACTCATCAGGTGGAGGCTTTGGCGGAGGTTCATCCTTTGGCGGTGGCTCTGGTGGTGGCGGAGGCGGCGGTGGTCGCTTCTAAAAAAAAGATATGTCTTTCGTTTAGGACATATCTTTTTCTTAGTCTATTTACTTGTCTATTCGTTTTAACTGTTTTTGTAAAGAAGGATAATCTTTTTCCATAAAAGTAAAACCGTTTTCTCTAGCTAAACGAATTAAATTATGACTCCCACTAACCATTCTTATCTTCTCTAACTGATTAAAAGCATGCTCTCTATCTTCTAGATATAATTCAAATAAATCAAGAGAAGCTAGATAACTGAGACTATACTCTAAAAGTAGATAAGCTGGATGGTCTAAATAATCAAATACTTCATTCACATCATTAAAGTCAAATAGGACATTTTTCTTATCCAATTTTCGATTGAACTTCTCTAAAGTTATTCTTCCTTTTTGCCTAGTAAGTAAAAAGCCTATATTTAGTTCGAAATTACGGATGACGAAATCCATTAGATAATTGGTATGAATATAATTGGCAATTCTCTCTTGACCTAGTTGTCTGTAGTATTCAGCAACTAAACAATTGGCAAAACTTCCCTCTAATTCAGAAATATAATAAACTTGATTGCGAAAGTCGTCATCTAGATTAGGATTATAGTAAAAAGCATGAAAAAATTCATGACAAAGGGTAACGACATCGTCGATAGTATTATCTCTAAATAAGTTGATATATCGATCATCAAAGACTTTATCAAATCCGCAATATCCACCTAAAACATACGAATAAGAAGGTAATTTCTGAATATTTAATTCAATATGAGACTTTTGTTTTTCCATTTTCTGATACAAAGCAGTAGTTCCCATTCTTCGAATAAAATCATGAAAAACATCTAGTAATTCTTCATTATTTAGTATATATCGTGGAGTTCCTTGATCGACTATAGTATAATCTTCGATAACTCGTAAACTATTTGTACTAATAGAAATTAATTTTTTGGGTATTTTATAAGGAGTAAGGAGAAAGCTTTTTAATCTTTCTGTAGGATCCTTTTCTTTAATTCCTACTAATTCTTCTAAAGAAGAATAATCAAGACTTTCAGAAAGCGTCTCTTCTTTACTAGCATCATAACAACATAAAAGATCATGATAAAATTTTTTAGCATAGATTAGAGAATGAATTTCTTCTTGATTTTCCTTATTGGGAGGAAGATCAGTTAGGAGTTCTAAATAGTGATCGACGATTTTAATTTTTTCTCTTATTCGATTGACATCCCAATGATAACGTGCCATCTTCATCACCTTAGGCTTTAATTTAAAATAAAATTAACAAAATGTCAATAAGTTTAAGAATTACTATAGAATAATACGCATTAATTTAGTATAATGGAAGTGTCATAACAAAGTAGAAAGAGGGATTATTTTATGCCAACACCGCATATAGAAGCACTACCTGGAAAAATAGCTAAAGATGTAATTATGCCAGGAGATCCATTGCGAGCAAAATTTATTGCCGAAAAATTTTTAGAAGATGTCGAATGTGTAAATCATGTTCGGAATATATTAGCTTATACCGGAACGTATAAAGGAAAACAAGTAACGATATTTTCTTCCGGTATGGGAATGGGAAGTATGGGAATATATTCCTATGAACTCTACCATGATTATGGAGTAGAAAGAATTATTCGTATCGGAACAGCAGGAAGCTACTCATTAGAGATTCCTCTTTTAGATGTCATCGTCACAAGACGAAGCTATACCGATTCTAACTATGCTCAAGTAGAAAGTAATTACTTAGAAAACTATGTTGATGCATCATCTTCTTTAAATAAAAAAATTATCCTAAGCGCCAATCGTTTAGGAAAAAATATTCATCTAGAAGATATCTATACTACAGATGTTTTCTATCCCGATAAAACACCAGATATCATCGATAAATACCAATTAAAAGCAGTAGAAATGGAGTCGTTCGTACTTTTTCATCACGCCAAAAAATTTAATCGTCAAGCAGCTTGTATTTTAACTGTCTCTAATCACTTCACAACAGGTGAAGAAACTTCTAGTGAAATGAGAGAAAAAGGCTTTACTGATATGATCATTTTAGCTTTAGAATCATGTTTATAAACCAAAAAATAATCCATAATAAAAATAAAAGAGGTGGGACAAATGAATTATAAAAAAATAGATATGGGTTCTTATCAACTCCATTTTATTCAAACAGATCGCTTTAAAACCATTACAGTTCGAGTGTGCTTACGAGATAAAATTGTAAAAGAAGAAATTACCTTACGTAACTTTCTAACTACTTTTTTAACCTATTCAACGGATACTTATCGTTCGAAAAGAGAATTAGTGTTAAAAGCTCAAGATTTATATGCAGTCAATGCTTATACGAAATCATATCGGGCGGGAAGATTTAATATGATCAGTTTCTATTTATCGATGTTAAATGAAAAATATACAGAAAAAGGCATGCTTTCTGCGTCCCTTGATTTCTTAGCTGATATTATTTTTCATCCTAACTTTTACGATGAAGAAAAATTTCAAGAAGCTTTTCAATATCTATATCAAAGTATGGAAACCTCTATTAAAGGGTTAAAAGAAAATCCTACATTATATAGTGCGGTTAGAATGCTAGAAGAGATGGATAAAGATGCACCTTATGCTTATCATGAACATGGTTATCTTTCTGATTTAGAAAAAATCGATAAACAACTTTTAGAAGAATATTATCATAAGATGATTTCTAGTAGTCTAGTCGATATTTATGTAATTGGAGATTTTGATGAAGATGAGATGCTTCTTTACATGAAAGAAAAAATGGCTTTTGAGACCTTTAAACGTCCTAAAGTATCCCAATTGATCGTCCATGATAAATTACCAAAAAGAGCTAAAATCAGAAAAGAAGAAGTAGATGGAAATCAATCCAAACTAACGATAGGATGTAAAATAGGACAATTAGATGAATTTGAACGTAATTATGTACTTAGTATCTACAATATGATATTGGGTAGTGGTAGCGAATCGAAGTTCTTTAGGATTATTCGTGAACAAAATTCGATGGCTTATTATGTTTATTCTTCCCTAAATAAGTTAGATAGCTTAATGTTAATTCGAGCAGGAATCTCAAAAGACAATTTCGAACAAGTAGTGAAATTGATCAAAAAAGAAATGAAAGAAATGGCAACTGGAGATTTTAAAGAAGAAGACATCGAAATTGCGCAAAATAATTATTTGACATTACTAAAAGAAATTGAAGATAATGAAAATGCCATAATCGAAACCTATCTAGCCAAAGATCTATTAAATTTAGGGGATATTGAAGAAAGAAAACAAATGATAAAAAAAGTAACCAAAGAAGATATTATTCAAGTAGCTAAGAAAGTAAAAATCGATACAATTTTTCTATTAGAAGGGAATAAAGAAGATGAAGGAAATTAAGTTAAAAGGATTAGATCAAAGTGTATTTTATGAAGAGTTATCATCGGGATTAAAAGTATATATGGTACCATATCCCAACAAATCAAATTATGCGATGCATTATATTGCGAAATACGGTTCAACCAATACCACGTTTATCCCTGTTGGGAAAGATAAAATGATTAAAGTACCAGATGGTAGTGCACACTTTTTAGAACACAAGATGTTTGAACAAGAAGATGGGGTAGATCCATTTACTTTTGCTGCCAAGACCGGAACTTCCTCTAATGCTTCGACAAGTTATAAGACAACTAGATATTATTTTGAAGGGAATACAGGATTTTGCGATAATTTAGATTATCTTTTGACCTTTGTTCATCATCCTTATTTTACAGATCAAAACGTAGAAAAAGAAAAGGGAATTATCGCTGAGGAGATCATGCAGTATGATGATGAAGTGGATTGGGTACTCGATGAAGAATTAAGAAAAGCTATTTTTCAAAAAGATAATACCCGAATAGATATCGGTGGTACAATCGAGTCGATTAGTCAAATTACCAAAGAAATCCTCTACGATATTCATCGTACTTTCTATCAACCAAGTAACATGATTTTAGTAATTAGTGGGCATTTTGATTGTGAAGAAGCTTTAGAAGTAATCAAGCATAATCAAGCTTTAAAAGAAGCAGTAACGAACGAAAAAATAATAGAAGAAAAAATAAAAGAACCAAAAGAAGTCAATCTAAAGAAAAAAGAAATAGAATTTAATATCGTCAATACTAAAGTAGCCTATGGCATTAAAATTCCCCTAAAAGAAGTTAAAGATCGTTATAAATTTAATCTTTATCTTGGCTTGATGAATAACATTGTATTTGGTCTATCTTCACGCTTTAGAGAGAGAATGAAACAGTTAAAACTAATGACTTCATTTTACTTAGAAAGAGAGATTATAGGAGATTATTTAATTTTAACTTATATTGCCGATAGTAAAGATCCCGAACGATTTGTTCAAGAGATAAAAAAAGAATTAGCCAATATGGATATTCAAGAAGAAGAGTTAGAAAGACTTAAAAAAGTTTGGATTTCCTCAGAAGTAGTTATGGTAGATAATATCGTAATGACTCTTGAAAATATGGTCTATGACATCATTACTTATGGGGATATTATCCCAAATAAAGTAGATATTTTCCGTTCATTAAATAAAGAAGAGTTAGATAAAACATTAAATAGTATCGATTTTTCCAATGCCAGTATGGTAGTTGTCCATCCTAAAAAAGCATAAAAAGAATAGCTTGACCATAGAATATATCAGGTGATATCATGAAAAGAAAAATCGTAGGATTAGTCATTACCGCAGTAACGATTGCCGTTACTGTTTTTTTGTTTTCTTATTGTCGGATTTCTTTAGATACTAATTTAACAGAAGATACTTCGATGAAAGCCGTTTTTATCTCTTATATTGAGTATATGAAATACTTTGATGAGAAGAGTGATCGAGAAGTACAAAGAGAAATCGATATCATGATCGATAATGTTAAAAAATATCAAATGAACACGATTATTCTACAAGTTCGTCCCTTTTCGGATGCCATTTATCCCTCACGACTTTTTTCCCTTAGTTATACGGTAGCTGGGGCAGAAGGAAAAACAAGAGACTTCGATATCTTAGCTTATTTCATAGAACAAGCTCATAAAGAAAAATTAAAAATTCATGCATGGGTTAATCCTTATCGGATTAGAAATACCACGGATACTACGAGTATTAGTAAAGATAATCCCTGCTATAAATGGTTAAATACAAATAAAGTAAAAATAATAGAAGGAAAGGGAATCTATTATAATCCAGCTGATCAAGATGTAATGGATTTAATTACTGAAGGAGTAAAAGAAATCGCTGAAAATTATTCTGTTGATGGGATTTTATTCGATGATTATTTCTACCCAGACGATTCGATCGATTTAGAAAACTATGAAGAAATCAAAAATACGATTTCGTTAGAAGATTATCGTTTAAGTAATACGAACCAATTAATCAAAATGGTATATAAAGTAATTAAAAAAGCCAATCCCAATATCTTATTTGGGATCAGTCCAGATGGAAATATCGCCAATAATTATGAAAGTCACTATGCTGATGTCAAAACTTGGTTAAAAGATAAAGAGTATATCGACTATATTATGCCCCAGATTTATTATGGTTTTTTCCATGGGACTAAACCATTTATTGAAACCGTAAATGAATGGGAGAGTTTGATCCAAAATGAAGTTTTATTGATCCCTGCTTTAGCACTTTATAAAGCTGGTGAGACTGATAAATACGCAACGACAGGTAGTAACGAATGGATAGAACACGACGATATTATAAAAAGACAGATTAAAGTATTAGCTAAGCGTAATAATTACCAAGGCTTTTCTTTATTTCGCTATGATTATTTGTATAGTGCGACAAGTAACGAACAGTTATTAAACGAAAGAGAAAATCTCTTAAAAGAACTAAAAAGCTAAGTAGTTAAGGAGAAAAGAAAGTAAACTTTGATAGAGTAGAGGTAGTTTTTCCTTCACAAGCACAAACTAATAAACTACCGATAACGGTATAGTATTATTGACAAATACTACCGATTACGGTATAATCGTAACTGAGGTGATAACTATGGAATTTATGACCACTAAAGAAGCTGTCGAAAAGTGGCAGATTAGTGAAAGAAGAATTCGCCAATTATTACAAGAGAATAGAATTGAAGGTGCTGTTAAAGTAGGAAATAGTTGGAATATACCAATTGATGCAGATAAACCAGTTGATAAAAGAATAATTAGACCAGATGAAAATAATTTTATAATGAATTTAGAAGACAATTTCTTTGACGAAGTAGATCGTTTAAAAGAAGAATTAGACAGTAAAAGACCAATTCCGAAAGAAACTTTAAAATCCTTAAAAGAAACGATTAATTTAGAATGGACGTATAATAGTAATGGTATTGAAGGAAATACGTTAACTTTAAGAGAAACTCAAGTTGTTTTAGAAGGAATTACTGTAGGTGGTAAATCTATTAAAGAACATTTAGAAGTAATTAATCATGAAAAAGCTATTTTATATTTAGATGATTTAGTAAAAGATAAAAACCCAATAACTGAATGGAATATAAAAAGTATCCATCAGATCGTTTTAAAAGATATCGATAATGAAAATGCGGGAAAATATAGAAAAGAAAATGTAGCAATTAAAGGAGCAGTACACATCCCACCTGATTATATTAAGCTTCCTGAATTAATGGAAAAACTAATCCTTAATTATCATACTTGGGATAAATATCATCCCATAATTAAAGCAGCATTGTTACATGGGGAGTTAGTTAAAATTCATCCCTTTGTGGATGGTAATGGAAGAACATCAAGATTACTAATGAATTTAGATCTTATGAATAATGGATATAATCCTGTCATAATAAAAAAAGAAGATAGACTAACATACTATAATGCCTTAGATAAAGCACATGTAACTGGTGATTATACCGATTTTGTTAAATTTATTACGAAATTAGAAATAGAAATGTTAAAGAAATATTTAGAATTATTGAAATGATAAAGTAAACTCCACACTTGTTTGTTTTAAAAAACAAAATTAAAGTAGTGGATTTTTTCGTATAGAATAAGGTATAGGATAATTACACGAATAACTAATTTTCATTTATGAGAATTTTTTCTTTGTTCATGAAGAGTTTTATTTCTAGCTATGGTATAATGATAAATAGGAAGTGATAAGATGTTTTCATGGATAAAAGACTATTCTCTAGTAGTTATACCAACAGTATTAAAAAAAGATATTCTTCTTTCTATCAGTCGTGAAAAAGAATTGATCAGGACAAAGATAATGACCTTAGAAGAATTTAAACGCCATTATTTTTTTGACTATGATGAAAAGACTATTTTTTATTGTATGGAGAACTATCAATTGAAATACAGTATAGTTTTAGAGTATTTAGAAGCGATGTATTCTTTGGATAAAAAGAAATTATCGACAAATAAATTACAGTATCTTCAAAATATGAAAGAAGATTTAATCAAGCAGAATTTATTGCTTTTTGATCCTTTATTTTTAGAAAAGATCAAGAAGGAAAAAATAGGTGTTTTAGCTGAGACGGACAGTTTAGAGCCTTACGAGAAAGAAGTCTTTGCCTCGTTAAAGGCAACGATGATTAGACCAGAAGAGCGAGAGATGAAAAAAGTAGCTGTTTCTGTTTTTTCAACGATCGATCAAGAAATTTCCTATACAGCATCAAAAATCATTGATCTATTAGATGAACAAGTACCTATGACGAATATTTTTATTGTTGCCTTAGGTAGTGAATATCAACAGCCACTGAGTAGAATTTTTAGATGGTATCACTTACCCGTTGACTTTAAAACGAGTAGTTCATTATATGAAACAGAAATTGGTCAAAGTGCCTTATCTTGGTTAAATTCTTCAAATAGTTTTTCTGAATTAGTAGAGAAATTAAAAGAAAAATATCCAAATGATCCTGACGTAATTAACCAAATGATTACGATCTTTAATCGTTATTATTGGTGGGAAAAGGAGTTATCTTCTTTTTACCCTTTACTGGAAGCAGAACTAAAAAAGAATACCATAACCACTCCTTCATTAAAGAATGCTATCCGGGTAATCAAATTAGAAGAAATTTCTTCTAGTAGCGATAATTATTATTTTATCCTTGGTTTTAATCAAGAAAATATTCCTCTTATTCATCAAGATACCGATATTCTAACCGATATAGAAAAGCAGGAAGTTGGACTTTTCACAAGTGATGAAAAAAATATCCAAGAAAAAGAAAAAATCAAAAACAAGTTATCTTTAGTCGATCATCTATTTATCTCCTATAAAGAAAAAAGTGCTTTCAATACTTATAATCCTTCACTTTTAATCGAAGAATGGCACCTAGACAGTTGCCGGCAAGTAGAAATGTCTTATAGTAATTCTCACGAATTTAATCAAATTGTTTTGGCAGAAAAGTTAGATCGGTTAAATAAATATGGGGTAGTGGAAGAGCAATTAGAAGAGTTATATGTAACTTATCCAAATACTCCCTATCTCAGTTATCAAAACCAATTTACAGGAATCAGTAGAAAAGATTTATTTCAGCACTTAGAAAATAAATTATTATTATCTTATTCTAGTATCGATAATTTTTATCGTTGCTCTTTTCGTTATTACTTAGCGAATATTTTAAAACTTAATTTATTTGAAGAAAGTTTAGTGACCAATATTGGGACGATTTTTCATAATGTTCTTCAGTCATACTTAGAACCTGATTTTGATTTTGAACAAGCATTTGAACGAGAACTAAAAAAATATTCTTTTCAGCAGTCGGAGTTACTTCTAGTATCCAAGTTAAAAGATGAACTACGGTTTGATTTAGAAACCTTAAAGAAGCAACAAAATTATACCAAGTTTGATCAAGAACTACACGAAGAAAAGATTTATTTACCAGTCAAGAGTGAGGATGAAGTTCGAGTTACTTTTATGGGAATTATCGATAAAATTATATACACTAAAAAACAGGATAAAACGTATCTTAGTATCGTAGATTATAAGACGGGAAATCTTCCTGATAATTTAAATGGTACGATTTATGGGATTGGTATGCAACTACCAGTTTATCTCCATTTATTACTACACAGTAACAAGTTTAGAGAGCCTATTGTAGTAGGCATATATCTACAGCGAATTATCAATAAAGAAATACGCAGAGAATTAGGCAAATCTTATCTTACTCAGAAAGAAAATAACGTAAAATTAGTTGGTTATTCCCTCGACGATGAAGATATTTTATCGGAGTTTGATATGACGTATCAAGATAGTCAATGGATAAAAGGAATGAAAAAAGGAAAGAATGGCTTTTATCACTATAGTAAGGTACTAAGTAAAGAGAAATTTGATTGCTTAGACCAAATCGTCGATGAGAAGATAAAAGAAGCTGCCACCAAAATTCTAGCTGGCGACTTTAGAATTAACCCCAAACAAATCGGTAAAGACTTAGTGGGGTGTAATTACTGTCCGTACCAAGATATTTGTTTTAGACGAGAAGAAGATATCGTTTATTTGAAAGAGTATAAAAATTTGGAATTCTTAGGAGGTGAAGAAGATGCCTAGTTGGACGAAAGAACAACAAGAAGCAATCGATAGTGAAGGGATGAATATTATCGTTAGTGCTGGAGCTGGTAGTGGAAAAACGGCCGTATTATCCGAACGAGCCCTACGAAAAGTATTAGAAGGAGTCGACATCGATCGTTTACTTATTCTTACCTTTACGAAAGCAGCTGCTTATGAGATGATGCTTCGAATTAGAAAAAAGATCAAAAAAGCAGGATTAGAAGAACAAGTAGCTAAGATTGATAAAGCTTATATTACTACTTTTGACTCTTTTGCTTTATCGATCGTAAAGAAGTATCATGATCGGTTAAATATTAGTAAAAATGTCAGTATTATGGATGGAAGTGTCAGTAATTTTATCAAAAGAAAAACATTAGATAAAATTATGGATGAATTCTACCAAAATCCTAATGCTAAATTTGAACGGTTAATCAGTGACTTTTGTTTAAAAGATGATCGGGAAATTAGAGAAGCTATTTTAAAATTAAATGATAAGCTAGATATGCGCTACGACAAAAAAGAATATTTAACGAATTACTTTGAAAATTTCTCTTCAGAAAAAATCGATCGTGACATATCTTCATATTGTGATCTGCTATTTGCAGACTTACATAAAATTGAAGAAATTTTAAGTACAATTTCACTTATGGTAGATGGGGATTATTTCGCCAAACTATCTGCCTCTCTCGAAGCACTACTTGCCTGTCGAAGTTATGATGAAATCATTCAACACCTCGATGTGAAGATGCCAATGTTACCGAGGGGCTCAGAAGAAGAAGTAAAAAAACAAAAAGAAGCCATCAATAAAATCATTCTTCATCTGAAAATAATGTGTCAATACGAAACAGAAAGTGAAATCAAAGAGACGATTCTTTCTACTAGAGACTATATCGAAAGCTTGATTGAGATTATTTTAAAACTAGATGCTGAGCTTCTTCAGTATAAACAAGCACACGATACTTATGAGTTTGTCGATATTAGTAAAATGGCCATCAAAATCGTCAAAGAAAACGAAGATATTCGTCTAAGCTTACGAGACTATTTTAACGAAATTATGATTGACGAATATCAGGATACGAGTGATTTACAAGAAGATTTTATCCGTTTGATCGAAAATAATAATGTCTACATGGTAGGAGATGTCAAACAGTCGATCTATCGCTTCCGTAATGCTAATCCTTATATTTTTAAAGATAAATATGATCATTACGCTAAGTTAGATGGCGGTAAGAAGATTGACTTAGTAAAAAATTTCCGTAGTCGAAAAGAAGTCCTAGATGACATCAATCATATCTTTGACTTTATTATGGATGACGATATAGGGGGAGCGAATTATTCGGAAAGTCACCGCATGGTATTTGGGAATAATACGTATCAACAAGAAGGAAAAACTGAACAAAACTATACAACAGAACTCTATCAATATGAATACGATAGAACGAGCTTATATTCTAAAGATGAAATTGAAGCCTTCATCGTTGCGGATGATATCCTGAAAAAGATAGAAAATCACTATCAGATTTTCGATAAAGATGAGCTTATTCTACGGGAAGCCTCATACCAAGATTTTGTTATTTTAATGGATAGAAGTAGTAAATTTGAACTTTATAAGAAAATCTTCGAATATAAGAAAATTCCTCTTACTATATTAAAAGATGAAAACATCATGCAACAAGTAGAGATTTATTTGGTTCATCATATTTTACAGTTATTAATTAAGACAAAGAAAAAAGAATTTGATCAAACTTTCCAGTATGCATTAATGAGTATCGGTAGAAGTTATTTGTTTAGAATGAGCGATCAAGAATTATTTACGATGATGACTAGCCATGATTATTTTCATAATCCGATCATGGAAAAGATCAATGAATTATTAATAGGAATAGAAACATGTAGCTTAGCTACTTTGATGGAAAAAATCATTACTAGTTTTGATTTCTATGCTAAGAAAATCACAACGGGAAATGTTGAACTTGGAATCGCCAATTTAGAATATATCACCGACTCTGCGAAAAACTTAAGTGAGATGGGATTTGGCCTTGAACAATTCTCTCAATATTTAGAAGATACGATAGCATCAAAAGAAGAAATTAAAATACCCGCTAGCTCTACTTCAGAAAATAGTGTGAAAATTATGACTATTCATAAATCAAAAGGATTAGAGTATCCGATATGTTACTATACAGGTCTAGGAGCAAAGTTCAATGTCAGCGATTTAAAAGATAAGATTTTATATGATGCTAGCTATGGGATTATCACTCCATATTTTAAAGAAGGCTATGCAGATACAATCTATAAGACATTGTTAAGACAAAAATTTTATTTAGAAGAAATCAGTGAAAAGATTAGACTTTTCTATGTTGCCTTAACTAGATGTAAAGAAAAGATGATCCTAGTTGGAGACTTTACCGAAGAAGAAATGATCTTATCCCCAGCTGGAGTAATCGCATCAGAAAGAAGATTACAGTATAATTCCTTTTTAGAGATTTTAAAAAGTATCTACGAAGATATTCGTCCCTTTGTAACACAAATACCATTAGATGATGTGTCTTTATCGATGGACTATAAGAAGTTAAATAGCTTTGACTTCAAAAACAGTATTTCTGTTGCCAAAAATCCAATAGTAGTTAAAGAACTAGAAGTTCCAAGTCAACAAGAAGAAGAAAAACAAACCTTTTCTAAACACTTAGTTGAAGTGATCGATAAAGAAAAAGCCCACAACCTAGAATTTGGATTAAAAATTCATCATGTATTAGAATGTCTCGACTTATATCAACCTAACTTAGAAAAATTAGGGTTCGATCCATTTATAGAAAAAAAGATTACCCATTTTTTAAACTTAGAATTATTGAAAGAATTAGATCAAGTAAAAGTTTATCAAGAGTATGAATTCATGGTTGAAGAAGGGGAGAATATCTATCATGGAATCATCGATCTTTTCTTAGAACGAGAAGAAAGAATAGATGTTATCGACTATAAATTAAAGAATATCCAAGATGAAGCTTATTTAAAACAGCTTCAAGGTTATCAACACTATTTAAAAATGATGACCGGCAAACAAGTAAATATTTATCTATATTCGATTTTAGATGAAGAATTGCTTTTGTTATCGACAGTATGATATAATACGAAAGTATTTGGAGTGGTCATATGAAAGTAGGAATTTATACATTAGGTTGTAAAGTAAATACGTATGAAAGTGAATATATTACGAGTTTATTTCGAGAAGCAGGGTATACAATCTCTGACTTTGATGATGATAATGATATCTATATTATCAATACTTGTACAGTAACAAATCAAAGTGATGTCAAAAGTAGAAAGATGATCCATCAGGCAGTAAGAAGAAATCCCAATGCTTGTATTGTAGCAATGGGTTGTTTTATCGAAGCAAACAAAGAGATCACTTTAGAAGGTGTCGATATTATTATTGGAAATAAAGATAAAAGTAAGATTGTCTCTTTAGTCGAAGAATTTATGGCCAAAAAAGAACCTATTCGTCGTCTGTATGAAGATTTAGGCAATGAATTTGAAGACATGGAAATCAAAGATTTTGAAAATCGTACACGAGCATTTGTAAAAATTCAAGATGGTTGTGAAAACTATTGTAGTTACTGTATTATCCCACGAGTTAGAGGAAAGTGTCGCAGTAAAAAGAAAGATGTAGTGTTACGAGAAATCGAATGCTTAATTCATCACGGCTTTCAAGAAATTGTTTTAACGGGTATTCATACCGGTAATTATGGAGTCGATTTAGGAATTAGCTTTGCTACTTTATTAACGGACATTGTCAAACTAAAAGGGTTAAAACGTCTTCGTATCTCTTCGATTGAAATAACCGAATTAAACGATCAAGTACTAGACATTATAAAAAATAACCCTATTATTGTCGATCATTTACACATTCCTTTACAAGCAGGAAGTAACGAGATTTTAAAACGAATGAACAGAAAATATGATACCGATTATTACCGTGAGAAAATAAAAGCTATTCGTTCTATTCGTCCAGAAATTGCGATCACTACGGATGTGATTGTCGGTTTTCCTGGAGAAGATGAAGCACACTTTATGGAAACGTATCATTTTTGTGAAGAAATCAATTTCGCCAAAATTCATGTTTTCCCTTATTCTATTCGTTCCAATACGGCAGCTAGCAAAATGAAAGATCAAGTACTAGGTCCAGAAAAAAAGATACGAGTAAAGAAACTCCTATCCTTATCCAACCAACTAGAAAAAGCATATATGGAACAGTTTGTTAACCAGAAAGTAGAAGTATTAATCGAAAGAAGTTATGGCGGAGTAAGCTATGGCCATACTGGAAATTATCTTCTTGTTCAAATAGATGGCGAATACCACAGTGGGGATCTAGTTAGAGTAGCGATTGAAAAAATTGATTACCCATATTGTATCGCATCACAATTGACAGAAAAAGAGGTTGTCAAACAGTAGAAAATTGTTTTATAATGAATAGTAGGTGATAAGGTTGAAAAAACATAATTAAATTAAAACACGCAAAATGAGTTCAAAATTAAGAATTTTTTTGAACTTAAAGTAAG
>CALVVF010000013.1 GCA_944363785.1 uncultured Bacilli bacterium | reverse complement strand
ATTAACATTTTAACTATATCATATCGATTTTTTATTTTTACTTTTTTAGTCTCACATCATTGACAACTACACATTTCGTTATTTTTGTTAGAATATTCACTTTTTTCATTACCTAATTAGCACATTTATCTATGACAATTAATGGAACAAGTATCTCCTCTTCAGTATAACCAGCATGTTGAGAAAATAATACTGTATCCCCTTCTGTTATTAGACATTTATTCGAGTTTTCCGCTATTGCGATAAAATCACCGATCGCACTTTCAAATAATTGATGAGGATTGCCATCTCCAAATAATTGACTACGAATAATATTCTCTTTTTCGTACAGTGAGAAATACTTTCCTAAATGAAGGTTAAATTGTTCTTTAAACTTTTCTTTCATTCCTTCTTTTACCTTAAATGATACCGCTCGCTGTTCAATAGAAGGTGTTCGTTCTAACATATTTATCAATTCTGGATAATCAGCTAAATAAATAGGTTCTACTTGAATATGACCATGATCAGCAAGAATGATCACGATGGTATCGGTTAATTCCTTACATAGTCCTTCTATCTTTTGATTTCTTTCACTAATTAACTCTCTTACTTTTTCACTGTCTGGACCAAATTTGTGCATCGAATGATCCGGTTCATCATCATAGGCATAAATAAACTTCTTTCCGGAAGAATTCGCCTCCTTTTTTATTCTATCTAACATTTCATCTAAACTAGAATATTTATTTTCTCCAAATGGGAAAAGCTCCATTGCTCGATAAGCGCCAGTCTCATTGAGTTCACTAACGATCGTCTTAGTTACCAATAGATCTCTTACCTTTAAAAATTCCTCACATATTTCTTCTTTTCCTTTTTCACTATTTTTAAATAAAGTAATTGTTTTATCAATCGGTTCAATATACGTATTCCATCCTAACCAACCATGTTCAACTGGATTCAATCCTGTTTTTACTGAAGTGGTAGCTGCCGTTGTTGTAGCTGGAAAGACAGTAGTAATATCTTTTACTTTGGACTTAAGGAAAAAAGAGTCCTTATCTAAACTTCGCTCCAATATTCTAGAACCCATTCCGTCAAATAAAATCATCACCACATTATTAGGTCTTTTTTTCTCCAATAACTGATCAAGATAAGAATTGGTTTGATGATGATAAGCTAGACCAAAATATTTTCTAATTGAACAAGCAATATTAGTTAAGCAATCCTGATAATTATTTTTTACCTTCATATTTTATTCCTCACTATCTATAAAAATATACTTCTTAATATTTACTCCGTCTTAATCCTTTAACTGTTCTTTTCTTCTACTCGTAACCAACAGAAAAAGCCACGAGTAATCCCC
Source organism: uncultured Bacilli bacterium (assembly GCA_944363785.1). Lineage (GTDB taxonomy): Bacteria > Bacillota_I > Bacilli_A > RF39 > UBA660 > Alloscybalousia. The sequence goes on along the minus strand of CALVVF010000013.1, from coordinate 47,140 downwards.
TCGTGACTCCAAATACATGTGTAGGTAAAACTTACCCGAGATAGCTCACAACTACTTGCTTATATCTCCTCACTTATTTAAATCATATATAAAATTGAAAGAAAAGTCAAGAAAAATACTTTTCGTTGATTATCTTTATAGTTGATTATATTTATCTTTATATTTTAGGTCGAATTCTCTTCTGATAGACTGGTTCTTTAACTTCTTTTTTCAATGCATTCAAAGAACCAAATAAAGTACCCTTACTAACTGGTATTTTCTTTTCTTCTAATGTTTGAATAGCTTCTTTTAACTCAGTGTTTTTGAATTTAACTACTTGACCATTTAAAAATAAACTACCTGGATAAAAACCGGCTGAATTTCTCATCATTACATTTAATTCATTAGGTCTTAACACTCTAAATACCTCAGGGTTATTGGATATATAATGATCGATAATATTCGCTTGTTTTGGCTTAGATAACTTACTAGCCATGCGACAGATAAAATTAGGACCATAGCCATATGTTTCATAGTGTTTTAATAAATCATATAGTTTATTTTCTTCTTTACAAGTGAGCATTTCTTGGGCTACTTCATCTATTGTTTTATGCATAAAAGCCAAGAATTTCTGCATCGCAAGTGTAGCTTTTTGATCGACAAGTTCTGTAGTTTCACTATCTACTTTTTGACATATTTTTCTTAAAAAATCAAATTCTTTTCTATCTATTTTAAACGTTGTACAAAACTTATTAATCGTGCTTTCTTCGGCATTGACAAATTGACGCATCATTAAAATCGAATCATCACCATATTTATTTAACGTAGCTTGATTTTCCTTTTGGTGACGTTCACGGTGGAACTCTGATATCTTCTGAGTTCTTTTATCTTCCATTACTTTTTTTCCTGCTCGAATCGCATCTCCTAATTCTGAATTCATTTCGCTTTCATTTTTTATAAAAGTAAGAAAAGCTTTTTGAACATAATTAGAAGTTAGATTTAATTGTTCTGAACAATACTGATAAAATTCCTTCATAGTAGAAAAGGTAGCATATTGATGGATAAATGTCGATAAAATCATCAAAGTTAATTTAGTATCCTTTAATTGATTTTTCATGGTCGTAGTAGCTTCATCAAATTCTTCTTTTTCTTTTTTACTGTTTTCAAACCAAGTTTTTATTTTTTCAATTTTTTCTACTTCCTTAGGCATACGTTTTTTAGCATGCTCTAATATGTCTAGATAACATTCATAAGAATGGACTAACGGATTAGATAAGAAAGGATTCTTTCCCTGTTTAGCTAGCTGGAACAATTTTTCTAACTCACTAGTATAAATGTCTTCTATTCTTTCCCAATATAAATCTTGACTATAATGAAATAACTCGCTTTGAAAAGGAAATGTGGTTACTCCTTTTTGTTTGAAATAGTCATACATTTTCTGAGAATTATTTAAATCGCTAAGTGGGAATTCATGAATTTGAGAATAAAGTTTTTCTACTATTCTATCTTGACTACGAAATAAAACACCTTTTTCATGAATGGACTCATCAAAATAATGAGGATCACGTCGATCTATCCAATCAGTTAAGGCTTTAAAAGCTTCATGATCTTCTTCTGGAATAAATTCATAACAATAATGAATAAAGCGGTAATCTTTAGTTTTTGCCATTTGTTCAATATTTGGCATTAATCTTTCATAAGTTTCTTTCGTATAAATTTTATTTTCCCGTGATAGTTCTTGATCTACAATATCTTTTAAAGTTGGGAATTCTTTCTGGCCAATCTCTGTTTCCAATAAGGTTTGAGCTAAGCCAAAAGCTTCATTAGGAATATCCCTTAAATACTCCCAACTCTTTCGCTTTTTCCACCTAATTTCTTGTGATTTAGCAATTAGACGATAGTCATAATATAAAGAAAAATCAAAATCACTAGTTCCATCTTCTTTTACCGCTGAAAAATCCAAACCTGTAGAATTGACAAATTGACAAAACTCGTCAAAATTAAATTCAAAATGGTCCAATCTATATTTATTTTCTAAAGCTTTAATCTGTTCAAATAACCAAACTCTTTTCTCTTTTTCTTTTAGATGGGTAAGATAATACTGAGGTAATCCCATCACATAATCTTTAAAGTATTTATTCTTATCATTATTTACTTCTTGGATTTTTTGAATAGCTTCTTCACTCGAAAATTCTTCGATATATGGTTTTCTTGGCATATAATTTCCCCCTTTAAAAATCTTGGCTATTATACCACATAAATCAATGATTGGCAATTTTTTTCAAAAAATTATGTCAGTATAGTCGACTTTACACTACGTATAACTTTCTCTTTTTTTAGATTTTTTTCATTATCTTTCACTTTTCTCATTTTTTGGCATAATATAAGTTAATATAATCTCATCTTCATTATTGTTAAATTCTGTGTTATACTGTGACTAAACGGCAAAGGAGGAAGAAAATGCATTTAGGAGATTTTATTTATTTGTCTAAAAAAATACCAGAAAATATTTCTATTCTTTTTCTACAAGGGGAAAAAGAAAAATTAGAAAGTTTAGTAAATGTACTACATCTTTCTAATATTGAGCAATTAGATCAACCTGTTTTAGTAAATTTAGCTAAACATCTTGTCTTTGGGAAATATCAAACTACACTAGTTTATCTACTCTGTCATTCTAAAAGTTTTCAAAAAGAAAATCCTATTTCTCCAATTGAACAAGATTTACTTGATCGCTATAATACAGCAGGTTATCAGGATGAGGATGCCTATAGAGATCTTATTTTACACTATTTGAAAGAAAATCCACTAGATTTAGATGTCGAAAGTATCTTAAATCAGGAATTAGAAGAGAAGAAAGAAATTATTCCTATTCAAAAAGATACCAATATTTCCATGACTACTAAGGATGAGAAAGAAGCTATACCTATCTGCTTTCAGATGGATATTCATCTACTTGGGTATTTGGTAGCTACAATGTCAAACTTTCCCATCAGTGATAAAGAAATGCAGGAATTATTACAAACTTACTATAGTGGGTTAGAGCAATCTAAAGAAGACGGTTTTATGAGTCGTCAACTCATTATTGAAGATAAAAAGCACCTCTATCAGTACTTAATGAAAAGAGGTTTTGTTGAAGATAAAGCACAAAGTGAAAAAGAAAATGTCTTGGTATTAAAGAAAAAGAACTAATTTACCATGTTTTTAAAGCTAGCTAAGCTAGTATTCTTATAGATTATGTAACGAGGAATATAATATTTATTAGATTTTCTCGTTGCTTTTTTATTGCCTCCAGCAAAAGCTAAAGAAAAACCTGACTCTTTTACTGCTTCTATTAAGTTCGTATTGGTTTGATAAAATGGATAACAGAAAGCTAAATCACTACCGATTGTTTCAATCGAGGTTTTAAGATCAGCTTTTAATTCTTCTTTAGAAAGTAGTAAAGTTTTATACCCACAATGACCATTCACACAATAATGATTATCGTGAAGATCATGTCCATGAGATTCTATTTCTAAATAAGAGGAAGACTGATAACGAGATATTGGCCACCATCCACTAATCAAAAATAATGTTGCTGGCATTTGGTATTCTTCTAAAATAGCAGGCAATAAATCAAAGGTTCCTGCTGCTCCATCATCGATTGTAATTAAAACACTTCTTTGATCAAAGTCAATCTTCCCATCCATCCAATCATTAAATTCTCTCATCGTAAGTACTTTAAAGTTGTTTTCTTTCAAGTAGTCCAATTGACTTCTAAAGTTTTCAATTGAAGTACAGATCGATTCATTACATTGTCCTAATTGTGGGTCATAGAAAAAATGATAATTTAATACGGCTACTTCTTGGATAGGATTTTCGATTTGTTTTATTCCATTTAGCATTTCGAGCACTCGTTCTTTGGAAGTATCCTTGGTAATTGTGTAATAAAAGTACGTGGTATCCCCTACTTGAAGTTGCTGTTGTCCTTCTTGAAATGAAACATCAATATCGGTTTCTAATGTATAAGAATATGTAGAAAATAGTTCCTGAAATTCTTCTTTTTGTTCCTCGCTCCCTAGAAATAAAATATTTTTCGGAGAAAGGGTTCCTTCTTGTTTTATCCAATGCATAAAATCAGAAGAAGTAATACTAGAATACCCTTCTTCTTGAAGTATCGATAGAACTTCAGCTACTTTTTCTTTACTAATATCATCAGAAAAGGTAAAGGCACTTAATTTTTCAAGGGTAGTAACCTCTTTTTTTTCTTGAATGGATAAGTCGCCATTTAACGAATAAATATTTCCTAAAAATTTTACATAATACGTGTTACCTATTTGTAGTAATACATCAAAGGAAAGGGACTCATTAAGCGAAAAAGCTAATTTATCTTGTTGATACAACTTTGTCTTTGTCGTGGTTACTATCTTTGTCGAAACAAAGTTTTGAAGAGAATTATCTGATTGAGGAGAAGTTTTCTCTAAGTCTTTATAGTCAATGTAATAATCAGTATCAAAAATTTTAAAAAAAGTATCTTCTAAATCATTAATTTCCATTTCTTCTAGGGGAAGAAAAACACCTTCAGAAACAGTACCAATTTCTACATACTGATCATTTTCTTTTCGATATAACTTCTTTTGTGCTAAGGTTTTGACTGAAGGAGAAAACTGTTCTTTGATTTCGTTCATTTTTTCCTGTTCTTTCTGCTCGACAAGTCTTTGACTAAACCAATAGATAAAAAAGACAACTAAAATACTACCAAAAACAAATACGATTCCTAACCATATTTTTTTCTTCATATTTTCACCTATCTTAACTATATCACGTTCTAAGAAAAAAAGGAAATATAATCTTTCCTAGAAATTACATTTATCTTTGGTAACTAAAAAGAAGAATGGACAACATATTTAGAAAAAAAAGAACTTATCTCATTTTCTCTTAAGAAAAAGGAATAAGCTCTTTTATTTTCTTTAGTTCCTATACTTCTTGAATTACCGTGATAATCATCGGTTTACATTCCGTTTGACGATAGAAATATTTACCGAGAGACTCACGTACTTCATTTTTTATTTTTGTATAATCTACGCGATGATTTTCTTCGTTTGTATTTCTTTCGATAATTTCTTGAGAAACTCGTTTCGTCTCAGCAATCAAATCTAAATTATCTTTGACAAAGATAAATCCTCTTGTTACGATCTCTGGTCCTGCTAGGATCTTTTTCGTTGCTCGATCTAAGGTAGCACTAATAATAACAATTCCATTTTCTCCTAGCATTTCTCTATCTTTTAAAACAAGTTCACCAATATCTCCTTGATTTTTTCCATCAATTAGTACTTCATCAATTTCGATATGTTCTTTTGTATCTACTAACTCACCATTTTGGAAGGTAACCACATCACCATTTTGTTTTAATAAAATATTCTCTTTTGGAATACCAAGTCCTTCTGCTACTTCAGCATTCATATATTGATGACGATATTCTCCCTTAACTGGAAAATAATATTTAGGGTTCATCAAATTAATCATCAACATTAAATCTTCACGTGAAGCATGATGAAGAAGATGTTTTTTACTAGATAAGCTAACCGCATTAACATTAGCTTTCGCAATTTCATCCATGATTAGGGCTAATCTCTTTTCAATTCCTTCATAGCTTGGTTCAGTGATAAAAATCGTATCTGTTTCTTTTAACTTAATATATTTATCAAAGCCACGAATAATTCGCTCTAAGTTAGCAAATGGTTTTTCTTTTTCATCAGAGATTAATACGATAACCCCTTTATCTCCTAAATTAGATAAATCCCCAATTCGTTCTTTATCGATCGTAAGATAGTTTAAATCGATCGCTTTATGAATCAATTCTTGTAATCCTTTTCCCATGACTACAATCTTACGATGAGTCTTCATCACTTCATTAAAGATTTCTTGAACGCGGTAAATATGAGCAGGAAGAATCGTTGCGATGATACGATCTTCATTCTTACTAAGTACTTCGTGAATAAAGTCACTTACGCGGTTATTAGGTGAAGTATGTCCTTCTTTTTCGGCATAGAATGATTCACACAATAAACAAAGTACTCCCTGTTTTCCTACATAAGCAAGTTTTCCAATATCGGTCTTATAATTTCCCATCATCGTCGAATCAAAGACAAAGTCACCTGTATACACAATCGCTCCATCTTTTGTATATAGAACATAACATACTGCATCAGGAATCGAATGAGTCACACTGATAGGGAAAATAACTAAATCATTACCAAAATCAATCTTCGCATGAGGACGAATCTCTTTTAATCTAGCTCGAAGAATGCCCGCTTCTCTAAGTTCATTTTTAACAATTTCCATCGTAAATTTAGTTGCATAAACAGTAACGGTTGGTAAAGCAAGTAAGATATCACTAATTGCTCCCATATTACTTTCATGACCGTGGGTTAGAAAAATTCCTTTTATTTTTTTCTTATTTTGAATTAAATAATCGATATTAGGGATAATGTAATCTACACCTAACATTTTACTAGTGGCAAATTTTAACCCTGCATCAAAAACAAACAGTTGATCATCAACATCAACAACATACATATTTTTTCCATTTTCATTTAAGCCACCTAAGGCTACTATTTTTATTTTACTCAATTTTTTCCTCCTCTTTTCTTTTTTGATATTTTTTACTTTTTTATTTAATAAATCAACATAATTAGCATAGTCTAACTCACTGTTTTCTATTTTTTGTTCAACATATTTATCTGGTAAAATCAAGTTTAGGTCGACATAATCAGATAAACATTGAAGCATTTCTATTTGTAATTGATAGGCTTCTTTTAACAAATGCCATTTTTTCTTAGAGATTTTCTCTTCTGCCTCTAATTTTTCTAATTCTCGAAGAAACCAGTTTTGATGTTCAATTAAAATAGTATAATAATTTTGAAATAACGAATCAGCAAAAAATATGGGATCCAAACTAGCTATTACTAAAGTTTCAATTAAATATGCGCGGTCATCCCTTGTATATGTATAATACGAAGCTATTTCTTTTCTATACTTTTTCTGCTGTTTTCCCATCATTTACTCCTATTTTTTTAACGAGCAAGTTTTTCTAATGCACTTCTTGCGGCTTCTTGTTCAGCCTCTTTTTTACTACTTGCTAAACCTGTACCATAAATAATTCCGTCAACACTTACTTGAACAGTAAATACTCTTTGATGTGGTGGTCCTTCTTCTTTAATTACTGTATATTGAAGTGTTCTTTGTTCCGTTTGAATATATTCCTGTAACGCACTTTTATAATCACGAAAGAACGTGATGTTGTTATCTTCAATATAGGGAACAATAATTTTTAATAAAACTTTTCTTACTGTATCATAACCCAAGTCTAGATATATTGCGCCCATAAAGGCTTCAAAAATATCGGCTAGAATTACTTTTTTATATCGGCCACCCTCTAATTCTTCACCATGTCCTACTTTAATATAATCACTAAAATTTAAGTCTAATGCATAACGAAAACAGGCATTTTCACAAACATAACTTGCTCTCGTCTTAGTCATATCTCCTTCTTTAGCATTTGAATGACGATATAAATAATCACTTACAACTAAATCTAATACAGCATCCCCTAAAAATTCTAAACGCTCATAATCTGCTTTTAAATGACGTTCATTTACATAAGAGGAATGCGAAAAAGCAAGTCGATATAAATCTTTATTTTTAGGTACTATTTCCAATTTTTGAAACAATCTTTCCATTCTTCACCACTCTTTTAACTTTTTATATTTTATAAGACAAAGTTCCAAATTCATTTAACATCTTACTACAAAACTAGAGATTAATCAAGTTTATTGATTAGGAAAAAATATCTTATTATGATAAATAACGAATTAAAATAGATAAAATCAGAAATTTACATATTGATAAAAATGAAGAAATAGATACTATTTTTCATCCATTATTTTTATAATAAAAGAAATAAATGTAAGAGTGAATTCTTAAAATAAAATGAATGATTTTATTTAAATTCATTATATATTTTCTCATTTTAACTATACTATTATTTTAATATTTAGTACTTTATAAAAACAATATATAGTATACCCTTTCAGATAGAAGAATGAAAAACAAACCTTGTTTTATTTTTTTAATCATAGTAAAATGGACATATGGAGAATTATATGAAATATTTGGCCCTTGGACTCATCAAGATCTATCAACTTATACCTGGTCCTTGGCATAATGGTTGTCGCCATATCCCTACTTGTTCTAATTATGGAATAGAAGCAATTCGGATGTATGGTTGCCTTAAAGGAGGTTACTTGACATTTAAACGAATTCTACGTTGTAACCCTTTTGGAACAAGTGGTTATGATCCAGTTCCCATATTGAAAAGGAGAGAAAAATGAAAAATATTATAAAAATAAGTGTACTAGGACTTTTTGTACTTTTACTTAGTTCTGGTTGTTTTAAAAAAGATAATTTAGAAGGAATCGAGATTGTAACAACTGCTTACCCTTACGAATACGTAACTAATTTACTGTATGGTGAACATTCTTTAGTTACTTCAATTTATCCAGATGGTACGGATATTTCTACTTATGAATTAAATGATAAAAGAATTAAAGACTACAGTAATAAAGAATTATTTATTTATAATGGCTTAAGTAATGATAAGGATATTGCCCTACAGTTACTTGATTATAATAAAGATATGATGATTATCGATGCTACTAGTGGCATGGAGACAATCTATGGAGAAGAAGAATTATGGTTAAACCCTTCTAACCTACTAATGATTACGCAAAATATTAAGATTGGTTTAAATGAATACATTACGAATAGTTACTTAAAAAAAGAAATTGATGCTGCTTATGAAGAAATAAAAGTCGCTTTATCGGAGTTAGATGCAGAAATTAAATTAACTGCTGAAAACGCAACAAGGAAAACAATTGTCGTAAATGATGATGCCTTAAAGTTTTTAGAAAAATATGGATTTACTGTTATTTCTTTAGATGATTCTACTGTTCCAGTTACAGAAAAAACCGTTGCTGATGTAAAGGCCATGATCAATAATCAAACGGTTCGTCATATCATATTATTAGATAAAACAAAGAATAATGATACAGTAACGCAATTAATTGCTGATACTGGAGTTGGTACTCTAACCTTTAAGCGATTAGACAATATTACTGATACTCAACGAGACAATAAAGAAAATTATCTTACATTGATGAACGATAATATTGACTTATTAAAAAGTGAATTATACTAATATATTAAAAGAAGTCACCGAAATGACTTCTTTTTACTTTGTGGTTTTTCATAAGAATAATCATGATAAGCCAGTAATTGATCTAGCTGTTCACAATATATTTCATTATATATTAATAAATCCCTAACTTCTTTAAACTCTTGGTCTAACTGTTCACATTTTTCTTTACATTCTTGAAAAGAAACTATTTTTTCTCCTTTTTTACTATTTAATAATCTTTCTTTTTCTAATCCATACTTTCTTTTTAATTGAATTAACACTGATACTAGCCTGGATCTTACCATTTCATTTTCTAACCAAAACTCTCGTACTTGTTTCTGATTTTCATAAGCCAAAATATCTTTCATTACTACCTCCTAGAGTTTATATTTTTTCATCTTACTTTTTTGTGGTACTTTGTTTTGTCTTTTTGAAATTTCATAGTAATATAGTTGACGATCATTAGCTGTTTTTTGATACTTAGTTTTTAGGTTTCGATAGTCCTCTTCTTGTTTTATAATTTCATCTTGTATTTGAAAAGATTTGATCATTTGTTCATTTTTCTTAGCATATTGACTACTAATTTTGGCATCTATTTTCCGTCTTTTGATATCTGTTTGAACTAAAAAATATAGAGTTACAACATTCAAACCTAAGAAGACAATCAAGATTAACCAAAAGAAATAGCTTTGAAAATATCCGTACATGATGCCTAAGATAAAAACAAAAAACAAGAGAAAGAAGAAAATTCCAATCGAGATGCCAAATAATAAAAATAAATAATTACTGTACTTTGTACTACTTGTCTTTAACAGATCAATTTCTACTTTACTACGTTCAATCTTATCTAATAAATGATTATATTCTTGATATATTTGATAAATTTTTTTGTTTTTACTGGTTAAGGTTATGAGCATTTCTTTCAATATTTCTTCGAGTTCTGCGATTTTTTTCTCCAACTTTTCTTTGGGGATTAGTTGGAAGATATCTTCTTGTTCTGTTTTTGCGGAAAAGTCTGGTTGCGTAAAGGTCTCTTCTGGTGGGGATGAAGAAAAGTTTCTATTTGTGTGCTTAACTTCTCTCTTTTCTTCTGCAGCTTCTATTTCTTCTTTAACTTGATTAAGAAGCTTCATTGTCTCACCGTTTCCATGATTAACATCAGGATGATAATGTTTACATAACAAGCGAAATTTACGTTTCACTTCTTTGGTGTACTCACCACGATATCCTAATTTTACATAAATTTCTTCTTTCGTTAGCATTATTTATTACTCACATTTGTCTCTTCCTTAGCAATCATTACCCAATGATAATGTCTACTGGCAATATTCGCTCCGCAACGAAGGCAGGTATTTCTAGTTACAATATTCGTTAGATAACCACAATTGGCACAGACAATACTTTCTTTTTCGGTTCGTGTTTTCACTAAAGTTAAAATATATTCTTTCTCTAATGGTTTTGTTTTACTTCCTGCTATTACCCTGGGGGTTTTTCCAGCTCTAATTTCTTCCGGAGAAAGTGGTGTTGTATCGATAACTAATTCACAATATCTGACTTTTAACCAAACTTTAGCTATTTCTAAATTATCTTTAACGGTCAAACTGATTAGCTTACTAAACACAAAATTCATATCTTCGACAACGGTTTTGGCATTTCTCATCTTAGAATTTTTAATCGCAAGTAGATAACTATTATAAATCTCATCTGATAAGCTTTCCCGTAAATATGAGAAATTTTCGTCTTGAACGGCTTGAATTACATTTTTATATAGTTCGAAGATCGCCGTACTAAATTGTTCTTTGGTATAGGATTTTCCAATTTCTTTTAAATATTGATTAGAAACTTCCATGTACTCTTTTTCTTGTTTTGATAGTTTTACGATCCATAAGGATGAAATTAAAATAATAATTAAGAGAATAATGATAGGAACAATAAACCATATCATGTGCGATTCCTCCTCTCAAAGAAAGTTAAGAATAAAACAAATACGCCTAAAACTACTCCACAGACTACTAAGATTATACTTGACTGGAATTTAGGATTCGTAAATATTGATTCTTTTTCTTCTTTGATTTCATTAGAAGTATCGCCACCAGGATTTTCTTCGATTAAATAATCTTCATCATCCGTATATTCTTCGACGTCACCTTCTAAATCTGTTCGATAGGATTGTCCACCAATCATTGTGCCAAATTTATTTTCATAAGTATGATAGGAATAATTATAGATATTCTTTTGAATAGAACATTTCTTACTTTGAGAAAATCCCGCAAAAGCGGTATCCCCGATAATCGTAAATGGTACTCCATTTGTTGTTTCTTGATATAGTTCTTTTGCTTGATTCATGATAGCTAGATTTTTATCTTCTGAAGTATCATAGTAATAAATTCGCAGATTGGGATATTTATTTTGTTGTAATGCCTCTAAGAAAGCTTTTTCTTGACTACAAATATTACATGTTGGGCTATAAAAGAAATAAACATTTACTTCATTTAGCGCAAATACTGACATTGGGAAAAACATCAGTAAAAAAAATAACATACTCAATATGATTTTTTTCATCTTATCACCACACCTATTTATTTTTATTATACCATAGTAGTGTAGGAAAAGCTATTCCTGATTTTTAAGAAAAAAAGAGTTTTATAACTCCTTATGAAAATAACGACTAATGATAAAAGATAAAGGTGAAATTACATAAACGGAGTGCGAATAACAGCCGTAATAGTGATGTATATGATTTAACTCTTCTTTAGAATCGATATTTTCTACCATTAGTATTTTCCCTATAGCTAATTGATTTAATGCTTCTTTGATATCGACATTGGTCGTATTTAGAGAATAGAAGTCTAATGAAAGTAACCAAAATGGAGAATCATAAGTAGTAATCACCGCACCAACTTTTTGTTTATTTTTCTTTTTATTTAATTGTTCTACTAGTTGTTGATTACTACTTTTTAAATAGAGGTTAACTTCTGGATAATGGTTAGTTAAAGTAAGTAGTTTGCTGATATATTTTGAATTCTTACTTCCGTGATCCACTACATTTAAAATTAATTTTTTCTTTGTTGTTTTAAAAATTTCTAAGGCTCTTTTTAAGGAAATAAGAAAATGAGGTTTTACCCTACTTCCTAAATTAAATAATTGTAAAGATGATAAGGTTTGTTCTTTAATGGGATTATTTTCTATATTATCTTTTTGATAGATGACTAATTCATCATCTTTGGTTAAATAAACATTAGTCGCTACTCCATCTACATAAGAAGTATGAAGTGCAAGGCATAGTGCTTTTTCGCTACTGGATGGTGTATTACGACTAACCATACCATCCTTGATAATTAGTTTCATTGTACCCCCTCCTACTTTATTTTATGCAGGATAAAAGAATTTTAATTGAATAAAATTACTCTATTAGGTTTTATTTTTTTGGAATAAAGTATTCTTTATTCACTATAGATTTCGTTTCTTAGTTATTTAAGGAGAAAAAAACAATATTTTTAAAAAAACTATAAAAAAATAGTTGCCAAGTATCTTATTTTTTGATACAATGAATTCGTTGTTTGAAATGGCGATGTAGCTCAGCTGGCTAGAGCGTTCGGTTCATACCCGAAAGGTCGAGGGTTCGATCCCCCCCGTCGCTACCAAAATGAATTTTACTCGAACCTTTCGAGATTAAACAAAAACTGATTCACAATTAGAATCAGTTTTTTCATTTTGTCCTCACGCTATTTCAAAAATATAAATCTAAATCTCAATACTATATTAAACTCATCATTGTAATCGATCATTCAAATAACAATTAGCCTTATCTCTTAATATATTCATCTTTTCAGAATCCTTTTTATAAACAAAACGATTAAATAATTGATTAACATAATCTTTTTCTTTAATTAATTTTAAACTACTATTAAATTCTAATCCAAAGACAAACGCGATATAAGAAACCCAAATATCAATTCCTGTTTTTCTATCTTTACTTAGAATCGTTTTTTCCTTCATAAAATCATCAAATACCTTATCTGTAATTTTAGATTCCTCAATATCCTTTTCCGTAATATTAGCCATTATCCGAATATCATCAGTTGCCTTTGCCCTAAAACTATCTATTTTATCCGCATCCCTTATTATTTTAGCATGCAGTATTTCCCTATCAGTCATACCTGACTCATCTAAAATATACTTACTATGATTCCCAATTGCTTTTTGGACAATTTCATCATACTTAGTATTTGGAAGAAAATTTCTTATTTCATTTTGTTCAAATAAAAGTTTAACTCCTAAAGTAGCATGATCATAATTCGTGATATCTTCTCTAAAAGTTTTCATTTGTTTTGCCTGATCAAATCTTCCTATATCATGTAAAAGAGCAATTACCATTGCCAAATCTGTATTTTCATCATCTAGCCCCATATCTTCACAAATATATTTTGCGTTATTAACTACCTGATAAGTATGTTTTACTTTATGCATAATCATCTCATTATGTAAATCAAAATTATCCTTAAGAAAAAAATCAAAATATCTTTGGGCATCTTTATACATATTCATCTTCACATCTCCTAACATTTAAAAAACATCATATCAAACCACATCACTAATATTCTATTTTCTCTACTAACGATTATCCTAAAATCAAGATATATTATTGGGTTCTATCCGTATTATAACATTAACTAACTACTTTTCCGGCTAAATATCACCAATTATTTCATATAAACATAAATTAAAATTTTAAAAATATTCAGCGGTTCCATTAAAGCATTATGTCAATATTCTTTAAGTTTTACGGTTATAAAGTTGTTTAAAGTCAAAACTTTACGGTTAACTATATTTATGCTACAGTATAATAACGCAAAAAGGAAGGGATAATTATGAAAAACTACTACGAGATATTAGGAATAGATATTACCGCAACTCCAGAAGAAATAAGAAAAGCCTACTATAAGTAAGCTAGAAAATATCACCCGGACAATAATCCTGGGCAAGACACTACTAATATGATGCAACTAATCACCTTAGCATATAATACATTGAGCAATGAACAAAGTAAAAAACAATACGATGCTACCTTGAAAGGAAACCAAAGTAGAACATCATTCAACAATACAACAACAAATACAAATAGTGGCTACACGCATGCGCAAAATACTAAGGATTTTTGGAGTTTCTTTGATGAGTATTTTTATGAGCAATATCAAAGAAGAACTGGACAAACTCAACAAGAAGAAAAATGGAAACAAGCACAACGAGAACGTGAAGAAAGAATAAAGAACGCTCAACGAGAACGTGAAGAAAAATGGAAACAAGCTCAGCAAGAATATGAAGAAAGAATGAGACAAAATCAAGAGTGGTTAGAACTATTTCAACAAGAACAAGAAGAAATATTAAAGAAAGAAAAAGAAAGATTAATGCAACAGAGAGAATTTCTTAAAAGCTTAGATGCCGAGTATTACACTATAAACAATAGTGAAGAGATATTTAAAACACAAAATAAAACAAATCCTTTTGAAAAAATTAAAAAGAAGATGTTTAAAAAATAACATCAAAAAAGAGTATTTAGAAATACTCTTTTTCAGTCTATTTTTCTATAAAAATCAGTTATCAACATACTAGGAAAAGGATTACTCAATACCAAAATTTTTTCGTTGATTATCGATTACTCCTGACAATGCTTCATCATCAAATCGATCTAATAAACTAGCCGCATCATGATGTAATTTATACTCTAACTCTTCTTTGTATAAAGGAAATAACTGATAAAAATTAATCTTTCCCATGCCATTAATTCTTAAATTTCTATCTTTATTTACATCCACTAACAACATACTACAAAATTTCGTATTACTCGCATAAGGACTATTGTCTTCATCAGAAGAAATTGTATGACCATAACCCAACCAAGTATCATTATAAATCGGTAATCGCGCAATCGATTTCAATTGCCGAATTGGCCAATAATCTTCCTCTTTGGACGATTGAATATTCCAAGTAGGTGGCAAACATAAAACTAGTTCAGCCCGTTCCAATTCTTGATCTTTCAACTCTTCAGGCGTATTCATCGAATAAGCCCCCATTCCCATTGTAATTAACTGATAATAATTATGTTCTTCAGTGGGCGGAACAATAAGAATATCCAAATGAATATCCGGAGATACAAGTTCATGAAAAACACTTTCATACTCTCCAAACTGTTTCATAATGTATTCTTCATACTGGTTCAATGCTTCCTCCGAATATAAAAACATTAAATTTTTCTGTTTCTTTTTCCTATTCAATAACCCCATAACCATTCTCCTTTACCAAATAATTCTATCTTTACCACTTCATTATAGCAAATTTAAGCACATATATCATAAATTTTAAATATACTATTTCTTAAAATATTTCCCTTCGATAAAAAATAAAATATAAAATACTAATTCTTATCTTTTTACCATTAACGTGTTATACTTAATTTAATAAAACTTTATAGTCATCAACAAATGATTATCTATAAAAAAATAATCATATTTAAAGGAGAATTTCAATGAAAAACAAATCCATTTTTATCTCAAATATCATACGAAGTCTAATCTTTATCTTTATATTAGTCATTCTATTATTAAACAATACCGGTCTAACTAGGTTGATGATTGTTCCCTTTATTATCTGTGGACTAGCGATTATGGGGAAAAATATCTGTTTTCTCTTGGGTAAAAATCACTATGCCTTTTTCTTCAATCAGTTAAATAAAATAAGTTTCTTTGTTTTCTATTTTGGCTTTTTACTATTTTGGAGTTACTCGGTGATGAAAGCAGGAAATTACTTAACTCTTTTATTCACTATTCCCCTTATCCTATTAGGCGTTTATTTAGTTCGAAAGTATCTATTTAACTCTACAAAAAAGGTAGAAGCAAACACAAGAAAAAAAGCCATAGATATTAGAGTAATTGTCGGTGGCGGTTTAGTACTCCTTACTTTCTTCATTGGAGTTGGTTGTTTATTCTTTGGTATCAAAGAAACAGTTCAATTAAATAAAACCACTAAAGATTATCTTACAACAAATGGCTATTTCACTGATTATCACATTTATCATATAGACAAAGATGGAACAACCTATGAACTTGTCTATACTTACGAAGTTAATGGAAAAAATTATACCGTTTCTACCAATTATGGAACGAATTATATTCCTGAGGAAAACAGTATACGAGAAGTAAAATATGATCCTGATGATCCAAGTAAATCCATTTTAGTAGGAACCAATAATTCCAAATTTCTAATCTACTTTGGTGCCTTCTTCACTCTTGGTTCATTTGCTTTTATCCTCGGTGGATTATATATTAAGGGGGTATTTGACAAAATAAAAATCAATGTCATGGGGCTTTATTTTGGTTTTTGCTTTTTCCTTATTGGAATTGGTATTCTCTTATTTCAAAATGGAACAACCACTTCCCTACTAGAAACCATTAAATCCTTTGGAGCATGGATAATTATTCCTATCTTATTTATCCTTGTTGGTTTATTTCAAATAATCAAATGTTTATTTCCTAAACTAGAAAAAAAGAATGAATAAAGGATGGATAGAATGAGAAATCTCAATAAAGAATTTGAACATAAAAATATAGAATATACCAAACTACTTGAATATGGCTTTACCTTAAAAAATAATCATTATATCTTTGAACAAAAAATCAATGATAATCATTTTAAAGTACAGATAGAAATTTCAAACACTAGTCAAACCTCTAAAATAATAGACTTATCAACTGATGAGGAGTACATACTTATGGATATTAAATATGCTAGTGGCGACTTTATCGGAAAAATAAAAGAAGAATATGAAAATATTTTAAATGATATCATTATAAAATGTACAACACCGAATATATTTAAAAGTAAGCAAGCTAAAGAAATCATAAAATATATAAAAGAAAAATACGATGATGACTTAGAATATCTATGGAAGAAGTTTTCCAATAATGCTATATGGCGAAATAAAACTAATCATAAGTGGTATGGAGCTTTATTGATACTACCAGAAAATAAGTTAGGGATAGACTCTGATCAAATCATCGAGATTATTGATTTAAGATATCCAAAAGATAAAATTAAAGAAATTATAGATAATCAAAAAATATTTGCCGGCTATCATATGAATAAAAACAGTTGGATCACTATAAGACTAGATGGAAGTATGAATAATAAAGAAATCTTTAAATTAATCGATAATAGTTATCAATTGTCATTAGAAAAATAACTTCTCATCACTATCTCATTCAATACATGTTTAGTAGTATTTGAGTTATCATGAAAATCAACAACACAGAACAATCAAAACAAATCATAATTTTATGGTCATAATTTTATGGAGGAATTTTATGAATAGTATTATCATATATGCTTCTCAATATGGAGCAACCAAAAAATATGCCGAAGAACTTTCAAAAAGAACGAACATCCCTGTCATCTCCTTTAAAAATATAAAAGACATAAATAGTTATGAACAAATCATTTACTTAGGTGGTTTATATGCTGGGGGAGTATTAGGAATGGCTAATACACTTAAAAAAATAAACGATATAGCTAATAAATCGATCATACTAATCACTGTTGGACTAGCTGATCCTCAAGATAAAGAAAATAAAAATAATATAAGAAAAAATATGGAAAAGCAGCTAAATAAAGAAGTTTTTGAACACGCAAAAATATTTCATTTAAGAGGAGCGATAGATTATAAAAATTTAAAATTTACTCATAAAACGATGATGAAATTACTTTACCATGCCGTCAAAAACTTACCAGAAGAAAAGAAAAGTGCTGAAGATAAAGCCATGATTGATACCTATAATCAAACAGTTAGTTTTATTGATTATTCCAAATTAGATCATATTGTTAATGAAATACATAAATAAAATAAAAAAAAGAAGAAAGCATTATTGTCTTACATATAAGTAAGCATATTTATCACAATGTAATTCTTCTTTATTTTTTATTTTACAAGTTTCGGTAATTAATTTCTCTTCATTTTGTAAAACTAAATTGTCACCATTAAGAGTATATGTACCTGTTTCCGTAGTTTCTGCCATTTCTAATTTATACTTCCCTTCTCCATCTAAAGTTAAATAAAAGGGAGTATCTGCTTTAGAATAAATAGGTTCCCCATCTTCATAACCCAAGATATAAATATATTGAGTTTTGTCTGCTACCCAAACACCCTCTACTTCAGAGAATCTATTATCCTTGTTATTTAAAGATTTATTGTCGTCTTTGTTTAAAATAAATATAACACTTATCGTTACCAATAATAGAAATACTAAGAAGATAATCAATAACACTATTTTTTTCTTTTTCATACTATCCCACTCCAAACCAATAGTCTATTCATTATCTAGGTAAGTTAAAAATATTTAGTAAAGTTATAATATACTATTATATTAACATACTTTATTGTATATTTCATCTTTTTTATTTTAAATGTGTCATCGATATGGAAAAATTCCCTCATGAATCATCCCAATTTTATGCATAGTTCAATAATATGACAAATAGAAAGTAGAATTTCTGAAGAAATAGATATGGGTATGTCAGAAATTATTATTGAGTATAATGAAGAATAAATAATTACATGAATAAGTTCTTCCTTGCTCACAGCAGTATTCTCAATCAGTAAATCATTGTAAAATCTATATTACTACAGTACAATAGTAATGTAGATTTTTTTAAGGAGAAAACATATGAAAAATATAGAAGAAATTATTAAGAATACTAATGAAGAGAACCAAAGCAAAGTAAATTGGACTAAAGCTTGGAGTACGAAGTACCCTATTCTAAAAACTTATCAACAAGAAGTGGACACAGAAAAATACAAACAAGAAATTAGAAAACTACTTAACGATCTACAAGAAACTTATCACTATAATGAACTAGACGCTATGTTGGTATTAAAAGATATTCTTGCTCATGAATACTTAGATAAGAAATAAAATCATACTCTAGGAATATTTCCTGTTCAAAAGAACTTTTTCATTATAAATTGTAATGAGAAAGGAGAAATATAGGGATCAGAAAAGAATTGGAAAGTTTATTGCCGAGGCAAGAAAAGCAAAACAGTTAGAAAAACAGTCAAACTACCTAGGAGATTTGGCTGTTTTATTGTATAATAAAATAAAGGAGGAAACTATGTCACTACAAAAAGCAAAAGAACATTTAAAAAAATATGGATTAGAGGATAGAATCAAAGAGTTTGACGTCTCTTCTGCCACCGTTCTTGAAGCAGCAAATGCGATTGGATGTGAAGAAAAGAATATCGTAAAAACGTTATCTTTCCTCGTTGGGGAACAACCAATTTTAATCGCTGTTTCTGGTAATGCCAAAATCGATAATCATAAATTTAAAACAGAATTTAATACCAAAGCCAAAATGATTCCCTTTGACCAAGTAGAACCTTTAATTGGTCATGCCGTTGGCGGGGTCTGTCCTTTTGGCGCAATGGAAAATGTCAACGTCTATTTGGATAGCTCACTAAAATCGTTAGATATTCTCTACCCTGCTGCTGGTACTTCAAATAGCGCAGTAAAATTAACCCTAAAAGAACTAGAACAAGCATCTAATTATAAAAAATGGATTGATGTCTGTAAAGAAGAAAATTCTAAGTAAAGAAAGGAGTTTATAATGAAAACAATAGAATTTGTAAGAATAAAATCAACCCTTAAAGGTTACGGTTTAGGGAAAGGAGTCAAATATAATTTTGAAAATACTAGAGAAATCATTGAAGAAAAAGCCAAAGAAGGTTTTTCGTATTGTGGATTCGTTCCTGTAGAACAAAGAGGTACTGGCGAAGCTACCATCATTGATCTAATATTCGAAAAAGAAGAATAAAATGGAAAAATAAGCGATAAGGAGATAAAATGAAAAAAGCAAATAAAAAATGGATCATTTTAGGAGGATTACTAATTTTATCCATCGGAATAACCATAGTCCTTGCTTATGTAAATCGAGAAAAGCCTTATACGATAGACATTTTACATTTAGAAGATATTACAACAGTTAAAATCGATGACTTAACATTAGAAGACAATGTCACAGAATATCACGACCAAGATATCATTGAAGAACTCTATCATATTTTCTACAATAAAACAACCGAAGAAGAAAGCACAACCCTAAATCCAGAATATCCCGATATATTATACATTGTTACCTTTAGTGATCAAGAAGGAAATTCTACTTCCATGTATATTTATAGTAGAGAGGAAAATTACTATATAGAACAATCCTACAATGGAATTTATAAATCTTCAAAAGAAGAATTTGAGTGTGTAGAAAAATATGTAGATTAAAATTATATAAGTACTTGTCAACTTTAGTGGCTCTTAAAGTTGACTTTTTATTATGATGAAAAATGTGGTATAATAACGAGTATTCTATAAAGATGGGAGGTCATGTGAAAATATGAATATAGAGGAAAAAGATTTAAATACTCTACCCCTTTTAACTATACCTGTAGATACACACAATAACGGAGGAAATCTATACATCGCAAACGAGAAAACAATCTATAAAATATTTCGTGATCTATATACTTTTCAAGAAGAAATTGAACGAAACATTACTTTTCAAATCAATCATCCAATTCCTAACACACCTAGAATTTACGATAAACTGTTTAAAGAAGAAACTTTCTTTGGTTACAGTATGGAATATATACAAAATGCCAAAACTTTTCGAAAAGCCATAAATAGTCATATCCATCCAGAAGCCAAACAAAAAGCATGTCAGGATATCTATACAGCTTTAAAATTTCTTCACCAAAATTCCATTTTCTTAGGAGATATCCATCTAGATAATTTTTTAATTACCCCTACAGGGGATGGCTACATCACTGACTTAGATTATATGAGATTTCCTGGTGATGAATATAAATTTCCGCAATGTTATCTCATTTGCCCAAATAGTAGAGCCAATAAAATCAATATTGCCTCAAGATATACCGATAATATCAAAGTGATGATCTCTTTTCTATCTTTATGGTTAGACATCGATTTAGAACAGTATATTGATCCAAATACTCATGCGATAAACATCGAAGAATTGTATCACCAAGTTATCCTACCTTTAAATCAACCTGACTTAAATGAATATTTTAAAAAAATTCAAAATCAAGAAGAAGTAGACTATTTTTCCGATTATATGGGTAACCTCCATTCTCCTGTTTTAGTCAAAAGAAAATAATCTTCCTGTAGAAAAAAATAAATGTGCTATAATAAAAAATAGAGGAAATGATATGAAGAAAAAAATTAAAACAACCGAGGCAATCTTTCCCATGCCCGTGTTGATGATTGCGACTTATAATGAAGATAACAGTATCGATGTCATGAATGCTGCTTGGGGCATGATGTTAGAAAGAGATTTGATCGTTCTAAATCTAACCGAAACCCATAAGACGGTAAAAAACATCAAAGAAAGAAAAGCTTTTACCGTTAGTATTGCCGATAGTAAACACGTCGTAGAAGCAGATTATTTTGGCGTTGTATCTGGAAATAATACCCCTGATAAATTTAAAAATAGTGGTCTTACCGCTATAAAGTCTGAAAACGTTGATGCCCCAATCGTTAATGAATTCCCTATTTGTATGGAATGTGAATTTATCGAATATCAAGATAATGAATATGGTTGTGGTGTAGTTGGTAAAATCGTCAATGTTTCTGCTGATGAAGAAGTACTAGTAAACGGCAATGTCGACGTTTCCTTAGTTAATGCAATTAGCTTTGACCCTTACACCCACGGCTACTACAAAATAGGGGAAAGAGTTGGAGAGGCTTTCAAAGACGGTTTAAAGCTAAAAAAATAAAAGAAATGCCAAAAGAGAATAGTTACCTACTCTCTTTTTCTTTACTGTTTTTTCTAAAAGAAATTTTCTTATCCTCATGATATAATAATAAAAAAGGAGAAAGCAAATGAATATCGAAATTATTTTTGAAAAAGAACATAACCAAGCTGCTGCGTACTTAGATCATACTTTAGTTGGAGTATGTCAATTCATAGAAACAGAAAAAGGAGTTTGGAACATCATCCATACAGAAGTAGATCCTGCTTGTCAAGGACAAAAAATTGCGCGAAAACTAGTAGATGCGGTTATTAGAAAAGCCCAAAAAGAAAATAAACAGTTAATTGCCGATTGTTCCTATGCCAAAAAAATTCTTACTGAAGAAGACAATTCTATTTTAAAAGTAACCGTATAAAGAAAGAAAAACAATAAAAAGCATAACCAATGAAATCATCAAGAAACTCCTATGAAGAAATTTAAACTATAGTCATAAGTGAATAATGAGGTGAAATCATGTATAGAAGAGGAAAAATTATAGATCTCAAAGAGTTAATAACCAAAAAGAATAAATCAGTAACGGATATGCTGTATTTGATCATTCCTGGTATTCTAGTCATGACTTTATTGGTTAGTGGTATTTTGATGTTAGTTTTCGGGATCAAAGAATTTTATGAGAATTTTCAAAAAGCCAAAAACACCCAAACAACAACCGGATATTTTTATGATTATGACATCTATGGTGGAAATGAAAAAAATGGCGAAATTATTCAATATACTTATCAATTATTCTATCACTATACCGTAGATGGTAAACAATACACGGTAAAAACAGATTACGGTATGAATTATCTGCCCGATATGAACAGTACCAAAGAAGTACAATATAACCCTAATCACCCAGAAGAAGCTACTCTAATTGAGACTAATCATAGTAGTCCTCTTATCCTATTGGGTGTCTTTTTTACCTTTGTTTCCTTCAGCTTTGTACTTATCATTTTAAATATTTTAGGTTGTTTCGATCGAATGAAATTCGATATATTTACCCTTTATTTCGGCGCATCGCTTTTATTTCTGGGAATTAGTATCCTCCTCTATCAACTAGGATTTACTTTTTCCCTAAAAGAAATGATTGAATCCTTTAGGTGGTGGATCATTATCCCCCTACTCTTTATCTTAGTAGGAATTAAACTAATCATCAATAGTATCAAAATTAGTTTTTCCCGAAAAAAAATAGTTATTTAAGGAGTACTGAATAAGAAAGTACTCCTTTTACATTGGTTAATACTAGAAACTAAAATACTTTTTTTCTTCTACAATCTCTAATTAATATAATCCCCCAGCTTCCTAATAAAACCAAAATAGTTAAAACAGAAACTCTTCTAGCTATTCGCATGCCTAAAGTTCCCGGATAAGTTAAAGAATAAGTCCCTGATGAAGGAAGTTCTACCTCTAAAAAGCCATTTTTACTTTCTCTTAATGGATACTGATTACCTTTACTATCTTCAACTACATATCCTTTATAATATATTCTTGGTAATTCCAAAGTTACTTTTTCTTTAGTTTCTACTTGCCAAGTTAAATCTGGAACTTGATTTTCAATTATTTTTACTTCTACGTCATCTACTGAATAAATCTCTTGTTTTCGTTTATTTTGGGCTAAATAATTTTTAGCATTAACCGTTAAATACTCTTTTTGCCACCCCATACCTTTATTCCATTTGATCGTATTCATATCCATTAACACATCACTAGAAAAATGAATAGCTGGATAACAAGAAATGAGTAATGCCGCAAAAGTTAAAATAAAAATTCGCTTATCTTTTATCTTTTTTAAACAATATGGGGCTACCATACTGATCATTAAACCACTAAAGGTAAGTAACCGCCATGGAAACTGAATTGTCTTTAAACAATCAGGAGCATATTTCCAAGGAATAATTTCTAAAGATAAGATTATGGTTAGTATTCCTATTAGAATAAAATTTTTCATATAGGGAAAAGATTCTTTTTTATATTTTCTTAGTGTTAGATATAATAAGACGATAACGATAGGATAAAAATAATATTCTACATCATGAATAAATATCGATTGAAAACAATTGATATAATCCAGTGGCCATAAACCAGAAGTAGCTATTCTTTTAGCCATTATAGATGGATAAAATACAGCATATTCACTTCCTAATTTTTGTGTTAATAATCCTATCCAGAAGAAGGAAGTAATCAGTAAAACTAAACCTGAAGCAATACTAAAAGGAATAATAAACTTCTTTTTAAAAACTTGACGATAAGAAATAAGTAAAAAAATAGATAGAAAAATAGTAAAATAAATCATCATAGTTAAATGAGATAATATACCACAACTATATCCAAGGATAAAAAATAAATAGAAGTGTTTTTTATCTTGATAAAAAAGACCATGAATACTGGAGATAATCATCGGTAAAAAGACAAATACTGCACATTCCGCTAAAGCATCTCGAATATAGATATCTGAAAGATGATACGGAAAAGTCATATAAATAATACTAGCAAAAAAAGCCACTTTTTTACTCTTAGTAAAACGGTAACTTGCTTCATACATAGTTATTCCTGATAAAGCTAAAAGAAAAAAGTGTATTACTTTTATACTGAGTAAAACATCTCCATTAAAAACTAAGGCGGATAAATAAGCCGTAAGTGTATGAGCTAAAGGTGGATAAAATAGACGTGTCCCATATCCTAAGTCATTAGCAATATGAGGAGATATTGGACTAGTAGGTATTTTATTTTCTAGAATCTGTTCTTGGATAGCTAGTATATTTGTGATATGAAACTCAGTATCATGACCAATATGATACGTATTCATAAACATAGGAAGCATTAAAATACCAGCTATAGTAATTATTCCTAAAATGATAATCACATGAGACCTCTTTTTCATTCTTTTTTCCCTTTCTATGATAAATTCATTATATCGAATTCAAAAGAAAAAGAAGATAGAATTTTATTTTTCTATTTCTTCTTTTCTTATTTTTTGTCAAATTTTACAATTTTATTCTTTCTTATATTATTTCTTTTCTATAATAGGAGCTACAATATCTTGTGGATTTTCCTTTTTCATTTCTGTTTCAATAGCTACTTCTAGTTTTTCACTAATCGTATCTGAAAAACCAACAAAGCTTTCTTCTCCTACAATAATATAAGGAACACCGGATAAAGTATCTCCTAATGCTTGGGATACTTTATCCATATTTGTTCTATTTTCTTCATTGTACCATACTTCTAATTCGATCAAATTTATTTTATTGTCAAACTTTTGATCTAATTCTTGTAAATATGTTCTAGCTTTTTTACAAACAGGACAAGTTTCTCCTGAAAATAGATAAACATTAACTTCCTGATAACGATTTCTTTTAAAAACTAGAAATATAATCAAAATACTGAGTAGGATAATGAGAATTACACTTATTATCATGACTATTTTTTGTTCATTGTTACATCTCATCTTTCTATATTGTCTTTTATCTTTGTCTTGTTTTTTCTTGTTCAGCAATTTCTTGGTGCCACACTTCTAAATCTTGAACATTAGCTATCATCCTATAAATATTATCACTTTTTTCTTCTGGGTTATGTTCAATAACCATATAAGTTCCTGATGGTTCTTTTTTTATATCCTCGTCAATCAATTGAACTACTTCTTTAATTTCCTCTTTCTTTCCTAATTCTTTCGGTCCCATATTAGCCGTTTTATAGATTCGATAAATCATTTTTTTCTCTCCTTTTTTTCTATTTTATGCGTCTTCTAAGTCATTTATTTCTTTTAGTCCATTTTGTGATAAAACATAATACCGATTACAGACTTCTCTTAAAAATTTTCGATCGTGAGAAATACTGATAATCGTTCCTTGAAACTTAGTAAGAGATTGACGGATAACAGGATTAGAAAGCGGACTTAAGTTTCTTGTTACTTCATCGAGTAATAATACATTGTTTTGTTGTAACAGTAGTTTAAGAAGTTGTATTTTAGCTTTAGTACCCCCACTAAGTAAACGAATCGGTCTTTCCATTTCTTCGGTAGTAATTTTTAGATTACCTAAATAAGCTCTAATTCTTGTTTGTTCTTCTTTATCAGAAGTTGTCGTTAAAAATTCTACCGGTGTTTTATCTTCTTCTAATTCTTCATCGTAGTTTTGTGCGAAATAACCAACAGATAGATCACTACGCATATTTAATTTTTTTCTTATTTCTTTTAATAAAGTCGTTTTACCACAACCATTTGTACCGATAATCGCAATATGTTCGGGTCCTGTTACTGTTAAATTAATATTTGAGGATAAAACTTTATCTTTTACTTTTAATTCCATATTCTTTAGATCAATTATTGTTTTCTGATTAGGAACATTTACTTTATTAAAAAATAGTTGAATACTTTCTTCTACATCTGGATATTCTGTTAAAGTAAGTTGAATAAATTTTTTCTCTTGCGATTTTAAACTATGCATTTTCTTTTTTAAGAGTCTAGCCCCATGAGGATCACTACGACTAATGGTATTTTGTTGATACTCTACTTTTTTCATGATTTGATCTAGTTTTTCTAGACGTTTTTTTTGTTCTTTTTCTTCAAATTTTGCTTGTTTTTCTTGATGATTTAATTGGTTTAGTCTATTTTTTACATACTCTTTATAACTAATATGAATAAAGGTATGACGTGGTTTTGTTTTTCTTTGAATCTGTTCAAGATGAAGAATTCCATTAGCTGTATTTTCTAATAATGTTTCATCATGAGAGATATAAAGAATTGGTAGATTTACCTGATTGATGAAATTTTCTAACCAAATAAGAGTTGGAATATCTAAATCATTAGTTGGTTCATCTAAAAATAAAATATCATATTCATCTAGTAATAATTTTAATAAACGGATTTTCACACACTCTCCTCCAGAAAGGAAAGTGAGGGACTGATTTAAAATATCATCGGTTAAGTTTAACTGTTTTAATAAAGAATAAAAGTGATTTATTTTTTCATAGTACTCTTCTTCATTTTTAAATAAATATTCTCTTACCGCCAAGTTTTTTTCTTCTGGAGATAAAAACTGTGCTAAGTAACCAATTCTATTTCCTTTCGTTTTAATTTCTCCTCGACAAGTTGCATAATCGCATTCTCCCAAAAGGCATTTCAATAAGGTGGATTTGCCATCCCCTTCTTCGCCAATAATCGCAATTTTATCTTTAGGATTTAGCACTAAATTCAAGTCATCAATTAAAGTTTTTGTACCAATAGTAATTGTAATATGACTTGCTTCTAACATTATCTCATCCTTTCTTCAATGTTATTGTTTTGACCAAACACTTATTCTCATGTTCCCACCTCCAAAATAGTAAAGCCTACTATACTCCTATTATATACCATGTTTTGGCTTTTGGATAGAAAAAACAATACTTATTGTCAGACTTAACAATAAGTATTGTAATTAGATTAAGATATTATGCGATAATGACAGTACCTTTACCACTACCTAATCTTTCTTGCATCCATGATTGAGCGGTAGTATCTTTTACGATAATTTGGATAGTGGATGGGACACTACTAAACATATCACTGTAAGAAGTTACTGTGGTAAAAGTAGCATTTCGAAAATCTAAATTTATTAAACTCCTACAACCAGCAAACATCCACCACATATTCGTCACTTGGGAAGTGTCAAAATTGCTTACATCTAGACTGGTTAATTTACTGCAATCAGCGAACATCAACATCATATCCTTCACTTTCGAGGTATCAAAATTACTTACATTTAGACTGGTTAAACTACTGCAGTCATTGAACATCTCATTCATATTCGTTACTTGCGAGGTATCAAGATGACTCACATCTAAACTGGTTAAGCTACTACACTCAGCAAACATTCTCCACATATCTACAACTTTTGAAGTATTAAGATGACTTACATCTAGGTTGATTAAACTACTACAGCCAGCAAACATCATTCTCATATCAATCACTTGGGAGGTGTCAAAGCTATTCACATTCAAATAGGATAGACCTCTACATCGATTAAACATAGCTCCCATGCTAGTCACTTGGGAGGTATCAAAATGACTCAAATCTAAACTTGTTAAACTACCGCATCGGTTAAACATATAATTCATGTTTATTACTTGGCTTGTGTCAAAATTTTCTATTCCTTTAATTTGAGTCAATTGCATATAAGGTTCATAATAATTATCAGTCGTTTTACCTGAAAACATCTCACTCATATCTGTTACTTTGCTTGTATCAAAACTACTTAAGTCTAAACTAGTTAAGCTAAAGCATTCAGAAAACATACCACTCATATTCGTCACTTGTGAAGTATCAAAGTTCTCTAAGCCAATAATTTCTGCTAGCTTTGAATCTGGTGCAAGACTCTTATTTGAGTTTCCAGAAAACATATAACTCATATCTGTTACTTGTGAAGTATTAAAACTACTTACATCTAAACCAAGTAAATTATAACATCCAATAAACATATAACTCATATCCGTTACATGACTAGTATCAAAATTATCTAAATTCAAACTGACTAATTCATTACATTCACTAAACATTCTTTCCATGCTTTTTACTTGATTAGTGCCTAAGTGACTTAAATCTAAACTTGTTAAAGAACATTCTTCAAACATATCACTCATATCTGTCATTTGACTACCTTTTACGTATTCCATACCTTCAATAGTTTCTAAACTAGAAAAACGAAAAAGCATATAACGTCCACTCGATAAATAAATTTCATCATTTCCCTGAATATATAAAGTATAAGTTGGATCTGTTTCTTCACCATTTGAAACTAAGTAAGCCATGCAGTTGCCATCATTATTCTCTGATACATCCCAACTGTAAGCAGCTTCAGGAATAGGGTTCATTTTATTTTGGAATACTATTTTTGTAATCGAATTATCATACTCATAGAAAGTTTCGTTAGACCACTGATCATTCCGTTCTCTCATTACACTTTGTTTACTAGCTGTTTCTTGTTTATCTAATGTATCCACTTGCATTTTCATTGCGAGATTTAATCCTTGATCTTCATTCTGTGGTTTACCTGTTTCTTCTAACCATACTTTTAGAATAAAACTTTGTTTTTCTTCAGGTGCTAAAATCATATTCGTTTTGATAACGAATTCATCATCACCACTTACGTAACCCGAACTAGGAGAAAAACTACCTTCTTTAACAGGGTCTCCTTCTGTATAATCACTATCCGCTAGATATAATGCCCATTTTAAATTAAACGAAGTAACATCCATTCCGCCTTTTGTTAAAGCGATATCAATAAAACTAATATTATAGTGTGCATCAAGTGTCCCGGTATTTTCTACAGTAAACTTATGTGTCGAAGCATTCTCTTCTGTTGTTGGAAACATCCCTTCTGTAGAAATATCTTGTCCTGTATGATAAGTTAATTCTAATACTCCTGATTTTACTACTTGTTCCTCTGAATTCGCTGCTGCGATAAAGTAAGCATAGCTTAATCCAGTCACTAAAAAAACAATGCCTAATAAAATAAGCACTATTAAAAAATATCGTTTCCTTTTCACTGTTTCACCCCTTGTATTTTACTATATCTATTTTATCATTTATCTTTATTTTTGTGAATGATTAATTAGTAAATACTACTTTTCCACTTAATATTGTTTTTACTATTTGAATATCTAATAGTCGATCAATTTCTACTTCAAGTGGATTCTTATCGAGAATGATAAAATCGGTTCTCTTGCCTGGTAAAATACTTCCCTTTTGATCTTCTTCAAAGTATGAATAAGCAGCATGGATAGTTACTGCTTTTAAGGCATCTATTACGGAAATTCTTTCTTCTTCTCCTAATGAAACATTCGACATAGTTCTACGTTTTACACTACACCAAATTGTTCTAAACATATCTGGTGGTAAGACTGGTGTATCTTGATGGAAGGTGAATGGTAACCCTAGTTCTAAAGCAGTATGGCTAGGACTAATTTTGTAGGCACGCTCTTTTAAATTTTGAATATGAACATCTCCCCAATAGTAAA
This sequence comes from uncultured Bacilli bacterium, assembly GCA_944363785.1. Taxonomy (GTDB): domain Bacteria; phylum Bacillota_I; class Bacilli_A; order RF39; family UBA660; genus Alloscybalousia. The sequence goes on along the minus strand of CALVVF010000013.1, from coordinate 17,108 downwards.
CATGAGCAACGAAAAAAGAAGGGATTATACCTAATGGTACCATTCTCTCTAACTGATCTTTACGAACGGTTTGGGCATGGATCATGATAGGACGATACTTTTTAATATCTTCTAGTTCTTGACAAGCTTTAATCATCTGTTCGCAAGCAGCATCACCATTACAGTGAACAAGGACTTGTTCTTTCTCATTTACTGTTCGTTCTAAATATGTTTTCAGTGTTAAATCTGAATAAACTGGGTAACCACAATAAGTTTCTTCATTCTCATATGGTTTAGATAACCAAGCCGTTTTTCCTTGGGGTGAGCCATCTAAAATCAACTTGTAGCCACCTATTCGATAATGATTATGATATTCTTTATATTCAGGATGTTCAGGAACTAGATGAGCACTATTTTTCATATCGATATAACTGACAATATCTAGGTGTAGTTGGTGTTGTTTCGCTAACATATCTAATAACTGGAAATCCTTCTCTTTGGTTAATCCTTCTTGAGCAGTTGTAATTCCATGAGATAGATAAAGTTGTTCCGCTTTGGAAAAAGCCTTAATCATCTCTTCTTGGGATGGTTGTGGTAGACAACAAGAAGCTTGCATGAAAGCACTTTCTTCTAAATAACCAGTTAAATTTCCATCTTGATCTCTTTCAATCAATCCTCCTACGGGATTTTCACTTTCCTTAGTGATCTTCGCTAACTGTAAAAACGAAGTATTCCCTACTCCCATATGTCCTGATTTATGCGTAATTAAAATCGGTATAGTGGTAGAGACTTTATCTAATAGTATCTTACTTGGATGTTTCTTTTCTTCTAACATGTTATGATCGTAACCAAAACCAATTAAACAAGATTTATTTTCTTCTACATGCGCTGTCAAAGTTTTTTCTATTTCCGAAAAGTTACGACAATTCGATAAATCAATCGTCTGTAAAGTCATCGCTACTTGAGCAATATGACTATGGCCATCAATAAAAGAAGGCATTAATGTTTTGCCTTCTAAATCGATATAAGAAACACCCTCTAAATCTAAGGGAACTTGATCATAATAAACATCGATAATCTTCCCTTCTTCTTCTAAAACTCCCTTCGCATAAAGTTTTTCTTCCATAGTAATAATTGTTCCATGATAATAAAGATTTTTCAAAATATATCCATCCCTTCAACCATTCTTAGTATAGCTTTACTTTCTTATTTTATAATTATTTTCGATTAACTATCGGCTCGTTTTGTAATAAATTCTCCGGCTAACTTATATTTATTTTTATTTATAATATAAAGATAACCAAAGAAACTAAATACTAAAGCACCAATACAGTTAACAATTAAATCTTTCATCGTATCATTTAAACCAATATCCAAATACCCATCTATTTCTAATATGGCATTCTCTTTTCCATGTAATACCGTATGGTCGATATTCGATATAGAAACTACTTGATTATCTTGATTAGGATCTAAAGTAACGGTATTAATATGATCAACTATTTGATCTTTTTGCATATCTAATTTGAAAAAAAAATCCATTCCATATTCAAAAAATTCCCAAGCAACTCCTATAGTCATAGAAAAACAAAAGGCAACAAGGGCAACAAAAATAGCCGACAAATGAAAGGATTTACTATTTTCATTCAATAGATAAACTAAAGAAAAACCAATACTTGCGCATAAAAAACCATTTAATGTATGTAATATGGTATCCCAAAAGGGAAAAGTTCCATAAAAATTATTAATTTCTCCTAAAATTTCAGCTGCAAAAATGAAACAGAAAATAATAATTTCTAATACACTGGGTAAATTAATTTTTAACTTTTTTTCTACAAAGAATGGTAAAAGAAATAAGAATAAAGATAACACACAAAGCATAGCATTTTGGAAATTACCATTCATTAATTCTCTAACCATACAAACAATAATCAATGTTCTTAATAAAAAGTAGACAAAGACAGAACGTTTGTCATTTCCTTTTATTAGTTCTTTTAATTTTCTTTTCATGTACTCCTCCTCTATCTACAGTGATATTAGTTTTAGTATATCATACTCTGAAGATAAGTACACTTATTTAATCGAAATTCCAAATAATTTCAATTTCTCTAGTATTGGTTAATGGATTATATTGACCAATTAAAATCTGATCAATAAAATCATTGACTATTTCTATATCTAACTGAGAAACTTTAGTATATTTTAAAAACATATTTTTCTGGTTTTGCCATTCTGTTTGTTTTTTTATAATCTTTTTTTCTTTTGTTACTAAAACTTGGTAACGGTGGTTTAGTTTTTCATACTCTTCACGATATTTCTTTTTTAGGAAGAAATATTCTTCTTGATCCAGTAGATCTTTTTTTAAATCTTCATATAAATTTTGAAAGTTGGTATGTCTTTTTTCTAATTCTTCTACAAGTTCTTTTTTTTCTTTAGCTATTCGTTTTTTTTCTTGTTCTAACCAACCTTTTTCCATTTCTTGGTGATGAATAGTTAATTGTTGATCAATTTGGTAATACTTCTGTAATAGAAAATTGAAGTGGGTCAATACTATTTCTTGTAGTTTACTTTCTTTAATATATTTTTGATTGGTACAATTACGCCATTTATTTACTTTGTCTTTACAACACAAATAACGTGAACCTACTTTATCTTTTTTACCACATTTATAGAAAATACTTTGGCAACAGGAGCAAAATACTTTGCCAGCTAAAAGATGGATTTTACCATTTTTATTACTCTTTTGTCTTAATTTTAGTTTTTTCTGTACTTGGTTCCATAATGGTTGATCAATTAATGGTTCATGGGTATTTTCCACTCGAATTTTATCTTGTTCTAAGTTATAAATTATTTTTTTATTTTTATAACTGACGGTTGTGGTTTTAAACTGAATTAGGTTTCCAATATATACTTCATCATGTAAAATTTTTTTAATTGTAGCTAGGCTCCACTGATATTGGGGTCTAATTTGGATCTGATAGTCTTTAGTTATAGTAGTTGTTGGGCTGATACAGTAGAGATGATAATCATAATTTAAGCGCTGGGGATTTTGTTTTAGTTTTAGGTTAAACTCATAAAATATTTCATTCATTCGATCTAGGTTTTTGGTATGGACGGCTAAGCAAGTGGTTTTCTTTGATACTTTTTCGCCTAAAGATAATGGTTTCCATCGATCATGATCATTGAAGTTGAATAATTCAGCTTTTTCTAGTGTGATCCCATGTTCTTTTTGAATACCTAAGTCTATTAGGGAGTATTCTGAATAATAGATTTGCGTATTCTCATTTTTTACTCGGGATAAAACAAGTTCACTATCGGCATAGAAGGTTTGGGGATAAAAGTATTCTAAGGTCGTAAGATTAGTTAAAACTTCTCGACTGGTATTATAGTACTGAATATGAATAACATAGTTACCGGCTTTTGTGATTTTTTGTGGGTTTCTATTTTGGGAAAAGAATGGTAATTTTAAACGACTGCCCGTGGATAATTTATATTCTAAAGGGCTATAGATACCATCTTGCATTAGATGATGAGCGATTTTTTCCATTCCGTATCCATGATTATATTCTTCAAAGATTCGAATAACATAGGGTTTTACTTTTTCATCAGGAACTAAATGATTTTTATTTTCGGGATCTTTTTGATAGCCATAGGGCGCAAAACTTCCTGTATATTCTCCATTTTTTCGTTTAGTTTTTAAGGTTTCACGAATATTATGGGAAGTATCTTCTAAGAACCATTCATCGGTAAGACCGATAATTTGACTCGTCTTTTTGGTTTCTCTTTTGGTATTATCGATGTTTTCCATCAAAGAAACAAACCGAACATTCCATTCGATGAATTTATCATGAACATATTTTTCTACGATTTCCATGTCTCTTGCGAATCTAGCCTGTGATTTTACTAAAACAATATCTACTTCTTGGTTTCTACAAGCAGAAATCATGCGATTAAAATTCGGACGTGTTTGATCGGCACCTGACCAATCTTCATCATCGTAGATATGGATAATCTGCCAACCCTGTCCTAGGGCATAACTAGTTAACATTTGTTTTTGATTTTTGATACTTTCTGACTTTTGTTCCTTAGTTAATTTATCCCTATCTTCATCGGATAAACGTAAATATAAAACTACTCGTAATTTTCTTTCCACTTTTTTTTTCGTCCTACTTTCCTAAATTACTAGATGATTTCTCCATTTTTTGGATCGTATGGTAATACTTATGATTAAACTTTAAAGTAAGGATTGTTTGATCTTCTTTCCTTTTTATTTTATCTTTACATAGATACTGAATTTCTTTCTTATTCAACGTAATCACCTATTCCTATTCTATTCCATGTAAAGAAAAAAAGAAGAGATTATTCTTTTACTTCAAAAATCCTTGAATAATCACTTCTTCTGCTTCTTTTTCACTTAATCCTAATGTCATAAGTTTTACTAATTGACTACCGGCTATTTTACCAATTGTTGCTTCATGAACTAAATTGGCATCTACACTTTGGGCATCAATTTCAGGAATTGCTTTTACTCTTGCCTTATCTTGGATAATCGCATCGCACTCGACATGGCCATAACACTGATCTTTTCCAATAATATTAGAAGAAAATTCTTGATAGGAGTTATCTCTTGCGACAGAACGAGAAACGACATGACAGCTCGCATTTCCTCCTCTTAATACTACTTGAAAATCAGTAGTTGCTTTTTGGTTTTGACTAGTTAAAATCTTTTCATTGATTACCAAAGTCGCACCGTCTTCTACATTAGCTTTTGTAAGTCGAACGGATTCATCTACTCCTTTTAATTGAATGGTATCCATCATCAGATAAGCGTTTTTCTTTAGAGAAACTTCTGTTGTGGGGTTCAATACTTTTTTTCCTTCACCCTTACCTTCGGCATAATGTCTTTCGATATAACGAACCTTGGCATTTTCTTCTAGGAAGAAACGATGAATTCCATCGTGTCTAGAACTTTGTTCAGCATGATTGTGAATACCACAGCCAGCTACGATTGTTACATTAGCATTTTTCCCGATATAAAAATCATTATAGACGATATCGGTAAGACCACTTTCTGTGATAATGACTGGAATATCGATAACACCAAATAAAGTATCTGGTAATACTTCAATATCGATTCCACTACCATCTTCTTTTGAGCGAATATGAATATAAGGGTTTTCTTTTCGCTTTACTAAGTGTCCATTCTGTCTAAGATTATAAACATCCGCTTTCTCTATATCATCTTGTAGTAATTCATCTAAAAGATGTTTTTCTACCTTATGCATCACTTCCACCCCCTATACAACATTTTGCTTCTTGGAAAATACAAGATATCATATTATTTTTAGTATCGATCTTATTGATCTTTCCTTCTTCCATTAAAATAATCCAATCGGCAATATTTAAAATCTTCTCTTGATGAGAAATGACTAAAGTAATTCCTTGATTAGCTTGTTGTACTTGTTGAAAAACACGGTTTAAAGAGCGAAAGCTCCATAGATCAATGCCTGCTTCTGGTTCATCAAAAATCGCAATTTTAGGATTTCTAGCTAAAATCGTTGCGATTTCAATACGTTTTAATTCGCCTCCGGATAAGGAATTGTTTACTTCACGATCAATATAATTGAGGGCACATAACCCTACTTTAGATAATATAGAACAAGCTTCTTGTTTTTTTATCTCTTTACCTGTTGCGATTTTTAATAGATCAAAAACCGTAATTCCTTTGAAACAAACTGGTTGTTGAAAAGCAAAACCAAAACCAAGTTTCGCCCGCTCATCAATTGTTTTTTCGGTAATATCGATGCCATCTAATAGAATTCGTCCTGAATCCGGTTTTTCTATTCCCATGATAATCTTAGCCAAAGTACTTTTTCCACTACCATTTGGCCCTGTTATCGCATAAAATTTTTCTTTTTCTAATTGTAAATTAACATGATCTAATATTTTCTTATGATCACGGGTAAAACAAATATCGATTAATTCTAACACAACATCGTCTCCTTTCTATGAAACTTGAGTGTAACTTTAAATCTTATTATCTTAAAAGATTAGAAAAATTCTTGTTTTTTAAGACATCCCTATTATAAATTACAAAGAGAATAAAATGCAATAAAATATATAGTTTATGTATACAAAAATTAAGACGATATTAGGTAAACATGGTATAATGAAAAAGAATAGATAAGGAGACAGACATGATTGAATTTAAAAATGTAACCAAAAAATATAAAAACACAAAAATATTAGATAATATTTCTTTTGTGATTGAAAAAAATAAAATTACTTCTCTCATTGGAGAAAGTGGTTGTGGTAAGACGACAACGTTAAAAATGATCAATCGTCTAATTGAACCAACAGAAGGAGAAATCTTAATCGATTCTGTCAATATAAAAAAGAAAAATGTCATCGATTTAAGACGTAGTATCGGTTATGTCATTCAACAGACTGGTTTATTTTCGCATATGACGATTCGTCAAAATATCGAGATTATTCCTAGATTAGAAAAGAAAAATGAAAAAGATATCGAAGCAAGAACAAAAGAAATGCTTGATATGGTGGGTTTGGAAGAAGAATATTTAGATCGCTACCCTACTGAATTATCTGGAGGACAACAACAGAGAATAGGAATCGCTAGAGCTTTTGAAAATAATCCTGAAATCATTCTAATGGATGAACCATTCAGTGCTTTGGATCCCCTAACGAGAAGCAGTTTACAAGAAGAATTATTACGACTTCAAGAAACATACAAAAAAACAATTGTCTTCGTTACTCACGATATGGACGAAGCCATCAAAATATCGGATAAAATTGCGATTATGGATAACGGAAAAATTGTTCAATATGGTACACCAGAACAAATTTTAAAACATCCAGCTAATGACTTCGTAAGAGAATTTGTCGGCAACAAAAGAATTTGGACATCTCCTAAATTAATTAAAGTAGAAGATATTATGATCACTAATCCCGTTACTTGTCGTCCTAATTTTTCTTGTTTTTACTGTCTAAATAAAATGAAAATGTCAAAAGTAGATAGTTTAATGGTCGTAGACGAAAACAAAAAATTATTAGGTGTTTTATATGCCGAAATGTTAACAGGAATTAACTATGATGGGAAAAAAGTATCTGATTTTATCGAAAATGATGTGATTACTACGCATCCAAAAGACTCGATTGTCGATGTATTAAAACTAGTCGATGAAAATAAACTTTCGACTATACCAGTTGTCGATAAAAATGGTATTTTAAAAGGATTAATCACCAGAAGTAGTTTAATTACATCACTCAGTCAACAATTTTTAGAGGAGGAAGAATAATGGAGTTTTTGAATTATCTAATCGACAATCATAGTGAAATTATTTCTCTACTGATTGAACACATTGAACTAACCTTCTTATCAGTAGGACTAGCTGTATTGATCGGGATTCCACTAGGAATATTGATCAGTTATATTAAGCCATTAGGAAAACCAGTCTTAGGATTAACCAATGTCGTTCAAGCTATTCCTTCCATGGCTCTATTAGGTTTTGTTATTCCCTTTTTAGGAATCGGTAGTAAACCCGCTATTGTCATGGTAGTCCTTTACTCATTACTACCCATCGTTAAAAACACCTATACAGGAATCAAAAATATTTCGCCACAAATCGTAGAAGCCGCTAAGGGAATTGGCTTAACGAATTGGCAAGTACTAACCAAAGTACAAATTCCACAAGCCTTACCCATGATCATGGCTGGAATTCGTATTTCTAGTGTTAGTGCGGTAGGATTAATGACGCTTGCTGCTTTTGTCGGTGCTGGCGGTTTAGGTTACTTAGTATATGCGGGAATTCGTTCTGCTAACAATATTCAAATCTTAGCTGGTGCCATTCCTGCTTGTTTACTAGCGTTAATTATCGATTATCTCGCATCGCTCGTTGAGAACTTAGTTACCCCTGCTAGTATGAAACAAAATACCAAAAAAAGCTTTTTTAAAAAGCCTATTGTTCAAAAAGTTATTCTTTTCCTATCGATTATACTCATCATCTTAATGATTATCTTTAACCCCATAGATACTACCAAGAATGAACGAGAAATCACAATTGGAAGTATGGACTTCACGGAACAAGAAATCTTATCTTATATGGTAAAATACCTAGTCGAAGATAATAGTGACATCACCGTAAGACAACGCTTATCCTTAGGTTCTTCTTCCATTGTAATGGGCGCTTTAGAAACGAATGATATCGATCTTTATATTGACTATACAGGAACCATTTACGGAAATATTTTAAAACATGACCCAAATTCCGATGTGCAGGAAGTATACGATATTTCTAAACGGGAATTAAAAGAAGACTATCAATTAAATCTTTTAAATGATCTAAATTTCAATAATACCTATACTCTAGCGGTAACTAAAGAGACAGCCGAAAAATATAATTTAAAAACGATTAGTGATTTAAGTGTAGTCGCACCAAACTTAATTTTTTCTCCAACTCTTACTTGTATGGAAAGAAAAGACTGTTGGGTAGGATTAGAAGAACACTACAATTTATCGTTTCAAGACATTATACCGATAGACGGTTCACCTCGTTATGTTGCTTTAACCAATAAGGAAAGTGATGTGGTCGATGCCTATTCAACAGATGGTTTAATTCAAAAATACGATCTCGTCGTCTTAGAAGATGACCGTGACTTCTTCTTACCTTATCAAGCAGTGCCAGTTGCCAATAATCGTTTAATCGAAGAATTTCCAGAAGTAGAACCTCTTTTAGAAGAATTAAGTCACTATTTAAATGACGAAGTTGTTCGTAATCTAAATTACCAAGTAGATGAAAATAGAAAAACACCAAGTGAAGTAGCGAAAAACTTCTTACTAGAAAATGACCTAATTGAGGAGCGATGAGATGAAACTGACGGTTTTATATCGCTATCCCCTAATTTTATTACTTGCCCACTTTATCTATATTCTTCATATACCTAGTATTTATAGTTTACCAGTCATTGTTCTTATTCCCTTTAATTATTTAGCGATTAACTATGGAATTAGAAAGCCTCTACAAGAAAAAGGAATCAGTTATCAAAATAATTTAGCTAAACTAATTTTATTTACCATTATCTGCATTAGTCTAATTCTATTATTCGTTAAAGATAGCCTACGTTCATATTTTCTAACTACATGGTTAGTCTTCATCGTAACCGATATCGTAGAACTCTTTCTCATGGTTCCGAAAAAAGAAAAACAAAGAGAAACTATACAAGAAAATATCGACGAATATTTTGAAAATAAAAGTGAAAAAAAATAACTTTTTTAAGAGTGTTTTGAAAAGAAATATAGTATAATCATGAACAAAGGAGAAAAAATATGTTAACAGTTAAAAACTTGAAAAAGAAATTTGTACGATACAACAAGAAAAAACAAAAAGAAGAATTCTATGCCGATAATGGAATTACCTTCCAAGCGAAAGAAGGAGAAATTATTGGGATTTTAGGCCCAAATGGGGCTGGAAAAACAACATTATTACGAATGATTGCGGGAATTCTAGAACCAACAGAAGGAGAAATTGATTTTGATGGACTAACTTATCAAAAAGATGAAATCAAAATCAAAAAAAGTATTGCCTACTTATCTGGTAATACCAAAATCTATAATACCTTCTCTACTTATCAATTACTCAAAATGTGTTGTGATATTTATGGAGTAGATAAAGAAACGAGTGAAAAAAGAATAAAGAAAATCGCAGATACTCTCCATATGAATGAATTTCTATACAATAAAATCGAAAAACTATCAACCGGACAAACACAACGAGTAAATATTGCTAGATGTATGGTTCATAACCCAAAATATTACATTTTAGATGAGGCGACAAGTGGATTAGATATCATCTCTAGTCAGGTCATTTTGGATTTCATTAAAAAAGAAAAGAAACAAAAAAAGACGATTCTTTACTCAACTCATTATATGGAAGAAGCAGAAAACATCTGTGATTACGTCATTATGATTAACAAGGGTATCATTATTCAAGAAGGAACACCCGATGAAATTAAAAAGAAAACCAAAACCACTAACTTAAGAGATGCCTTCTTTACTTTGATTGGAGGTGATCAACATGAAGAATAATCTATGGAATATCTTAAAAAAAGAATTACGAGAAATGTTCAATGATAAAAAATCGTTATCGATGATGTTGATTATTCCGATTATGATTCCTTTACTAATCATTGGGATGAGTGCCTTATTCGAAGCACAAATCAATAAACCATTAGAAGAATATAATCAAATTGGGTTTAATTATGAAATGAGTGAAGAGGAGAAAAAACTTGCCCAAGATAGTGGGATCAGTGTGAACTATTACGAAAGCTTAGAGAAAATCGAAAATGCTTACCAAGAAGGAGAAATCGATTTATACGTCACGAAAGAAGATAATCTTTATACCATTCATGGAGACGATAATGAAACAACAAGCTATGCAGGTAGCCTAGTAGAAAGTTACTTCAACACTTACAAAGAATATCTTCAAACTGAATACTTAACCGATAACAACATCGCATCAGACGATGTCATTAATATCATTAATGTAAAAAAAGACATCAAAGAAGCAGATAATTTCTATGCTTCTTACATTACCAACTATGCATTTTTATTTATCATCATGGCAATTACCGTATCTGCCACTTATCCAGCTACCGATACAACAGCCGGAGAAAAAGAACGAGGTACACTAGAAACATTACTTACTTTTCCTATCAAAAGTAAAGATATCATCATTGGAAAATTCTTAAGTGTATCCCTCTCTTCTATTATTACTGGATTAATCAGCTTTATCTTAATGCTTATTTCCCTAGTCATCGTTCAAGATATGTTCACGATCTACGAAGGGGTAAATCTCATGTTACCAAGTGCAAGCTTTATCTTTGCTCTCATCGTGATTATCGCCTACTCTTTCTTAATCAGTGGTTTATGTATCGCGATTGCCAGCAAATGTAAAACCTTTAAAGAAGCACAAAGCGCCTTAACTCCACTCACCTTCATTTCGTTCTTCCCAGGCATGATTGCTTTCATGATTAATGTAAAAAGTAGCTTATTACTCGCTTTAGTTCCATTCTTAAATTTCACTCTACTATTTACTGATATCACTGCCGGAAACATTAATATCTTAGAAATTGAAGTGATGCTAGTATCGACAATAATCATTATTGGAGTAACTCTTTACATCATTATCAAACAGTATAAATCGGAAAAAGTATTATTTAATGAATAAAGACTCGCAATTAGCGGTCTTTTTTATTATCTTTCTTTTCTCATAAACTCTTTAATTTTTCGTTTAGCGGTTGTGGTTTGTACTTTGCCTAACCATTCTTCCCTAGGACCGAAAGATAGAATATCGGTAATAATACGAACTCGATCTTTATTCTGTAACGCATAATCTAAATTTACCTCTCGATCATTGACGATCGCTCCGACCATTTGATTTCCAATATCTGAATGAATATGATAGGCAAAATCAATAACTGTAGCACCTTTCGGTAATTCGATAATTTCTCCCTTTGTCGTATAGACATAAACTTTATCAGAAAATAGTTCCGTTTTTACTTGATGGACAAACTCTTGATTATCAGAAAACATACTGTTAATCTCTACTAATGATTGAAAAAATTGATATTTATTCTTTAATTCTTTCTGCATCTCATCCCGAGCTTGTCCTTTATGAATATCCCAGTAAGCAGTTAATCCAAAGGAAGCAATTTTATCCATTTCAAAAGTTCTAATCTGAGTCTGGACTAAACGATCATCTTCCCCAAAAACAGTCGTATGTATAGAACGGTACATATTAGTCTTAGGATTATAAATATAATCTTTAAACTTATCATTAATCGGATGATATTTAGAATGAACTAACCCCAATGTTTGATAACAATTTTTAATATTATCTACCATAACTTTAAGAGCCAAAAGATCATGAATATCAGATAACTTATGTCCTTCTGTCAAACGTTTATAAATTCCATAAATATTTTTCGTTCGTACTTTAATCTCATGAGGAATTTGTTCATGATTTAATATTTCTTGAATCGTTTGTAGCATCTCCATGAGACAATGTTTACTTTCTTCTTCGACTCGCCATTTAATCTCTTCAATTCGAAAATATTTTTCTGGATAAAGATAGCGAAGAGACAAGTCTTCTAATTCTGATTTAATTCGATAAGCACCAATATAGTAAGCCAAAGGAACAAAAATATCCATCGTTTCCATAGCATTTTCTTTTTGTTTAAATTCTGATTTAAATTGTAGAGTTCTCATATTATGAAGTCGATCGGCTAGCTTAATGATAATAATTCGTACATCACTCGTTAAACCCGTAATAATTTTTCTAGTATTGGCTAAGTTTTGATCATGTTTTGATGAAAAATTCATCTTACTTATCTTAGTTACCCCGTCGACTAAATTGGCAACAGTTTGATTAAATTCCCGGGAAATATCTTCTTTTGTTGCCTCGGTATCTTCACATACATCGTGTAAGAGTCCGGCACAGATCGTATCGGAATCAGCATGCATCTCAGCTAGGATACAAGCAACCTCAAGAGGATGGGTAATATATGGCTCTCCACTCTGACGAAAAGTTCCGGCATGTAAATTTTCGGCATCATAATAGGCTTTAGTAATTATATCAATAGCATCAGGATTATAAGTCCTTACCATATTCTGTAAATTTTGTAATGACAAATTAGTCTTTTCCATCTTTACCTCCCAAAACAAAAAGCATGACGGTATTTATTCGCCATACTTTTTTTACTCATAATCACTTTTAAAAGGAAACAGCAAGAAAACATCTTTAACCAAAAGACGATTTTATCTAACTCATAAACTATGTCATGACTCGCTCTAATTTCCATAATTAATCCTTTCAAAAAATAATATATGAACCACAATACTCTTTTAAAAAAGAAAAATCAAGTCTTTATTGAAATTTTTACGAAAAGAAAAGAAGTATCTCTACTTCTTATAATACTTACTCGATCGTCAAAGTTCTACCTAAGGGTTGAATTTCTACATGGGTATTTCCATCATTAAGTTCAATTTCGGTACCATCCATATAGCGATAAACGGTCTTTTCCCCTCTACTTTTTTTCTCCCAAGTAATCTCGATTGCCTGACCATTAGTAATATAGTATCCTTTTCCACTTCCAATATTGTCTAAGGCTTGACGACCATAACTATCTAAGCTATAATTTCGTACTTGGTATGTAATGATATTTTTTACTGTGTACTGATTACCGGTTATATAATCTTTATGTGCAGTCCCATTTTGGCTACGGTAATATACTTTGTTTACTGGATCATAATCAAAACTAGTATTACGGCTACCTGAATAATCGATATAAACCCGGTTAGCGGGCATTACTGTACCATGGCTAGCTAAATCTACTTCATCCACACTGTAATGGAAAACAGGTGAAAAATCCGTTGTCGTTCGATAACCTTTTCTAGCTACTTGTTGATTGATGTTTTCCATCGAAGTAAATGCTGTATGTTCAGTAGCAAGGCCTAATGAGCGATCCCGCCAATAACCACTGTCATACAAGAAATTTATATTGGAAATTCCTAATGTACGAATGTCTCTAAGTGCTTGATCACTACCCCCAAAATGAATATATAAAGCATCATTTTCTAAAGCATAATCTAAATAATATGGACGAGCACTTCGAACAGAACCAATCCTCTCTGGCATCTTATCTTTATAAATTGCCATTAAACGAGTATATCCACCTTCAACAATCATCTCATAGACTAAATAAGCATCTTGTAGGCCAGATTGATATCCCCATACGTTACGAATATTATTGATCATTACTGCAACATTACGACTCTTAGAATCTAAGTCAATAATTTGTAGTTTCTTTTCAGGAACCGGTTCTGGTGTTTGTTCTTCTTGTTGATTCTCATTTTCTTTCTTGTTAGAATCGTCTTTATTTGCTTGATTAACAAAGAAGAATAATAATACTCCAACTATAATTAAAACGATTAATAGACTCCATAAAATAATTCTTGTTTTTTTATTTAACTGAAGCTTTCTTTTTTTCACTACTATCACTCCTACTTCTATCTTATGATCATTATATCATATTTTAAAAATCTAGAATAGTTTTCATAATAGAGTCAATATATAAATTGTATTTAGCCCAAGCATTTTTTTGATCACTACTTCAAAATCTTGATTATCTTTAAGTATTTTCTTATACTGTTCAACTATTCTTTTCCAATTATTATTTACTACTTTATTTATACTAAATTACATCATAAAATAAAGTAAATCTCCTATATTGGTGATTTACTTTATAAACGGTAGTTTAATTATTTAACCAAAGAATATATAACTAAACTAATTAAAGCAACTACTACTAGTACAACATATATTAGAAAACCTTTGCCAAAAATTCTTAATCCTTTATTAATTGTTCCAGCTAATTGCTCAGTATTGCTAACTTTTTTCATTAAAACTCCTTTAACATCATTATCTAATAATTCATCAAGGCTAATACTTAATACTTTAGATAAAGCCTTTAATTGTTCTGGATTGGGTGTTGTTTCATTTAATTCCCAATTAGAAATTGTCTGTCTAGTAACTCCTATTTGTTCCCCTAGTTGTTCTTGGGATAATCCATTTTGTTTTCTTAACTTTAAAATGTTTTCACCTAACTTCATTTCTATTTCTCCTTTCACTGACCATTATAGATAATAGACGGTTAACAAATCTATAGAAGTACTTTGGAAGTTTGTCAAAGAGTTTTAACAATATTATTTGATTAGTGTTTAAACGTATCTTTATTTTCGATTAAAGACATGGGAACTCTTGTTGTCATCCCTAAAGATTCGAGTTCTTGATTATAATTGTTAATTAGTTCTGCAGGATTTTCTAAATAACGATCATAACCACCTTCTCTACCAATTTCTTGACTATGTTCTATATCTTTCTCTACGGCATGTACAATATCTCTATTGATATCAAACGCAAATATTTTATCAGAGAATTCTCTATATTCTTGAAGTTTTTCATTAGCTTGAGCCAGAATTTCAAGTGTTTCTTCTTGTGCATTTATCTTATCGATATTTACAGCAAATACATCTACATATTCTTGTAATTTATTTATGGCATCCAATGTGAGATCCGTTAAATAAAAGAAAATTACATTTTTTAAAGCAGACGGGGCATAGGAGACATTATTTCTTGCATAAATTTGATATATTTCTACCATTTTATTATTTAAAACAATACCAATATTTCCTAAATCTTCTTTTCCATCTGTATTCTGGTCATAAGTTTCTTTTATTTCACCTGCTATTTGAATAATTTGAGCTAAATATTTTTTTGTATATTCTTTTTCTTGTTGATCACTCCACATAATTAATCACCTCTTCTTTTTTCGTTATACCTCCAACTATATTAAATATTTTACCATAAAAAAAGCAAATCTACTACATTAGTCGATCTGCCTTATAGATCATTGTTTTCTAAGTAAGTACTAAATTATAATTTGTAGTCTAAATAGTTTCAAATATTTTAATCTTTTTTTCTAGTTAAGAAAATTCCAATAATTAATCCAATAAGGATGATTGGTGCTATTCTGATAAATAACCATTCAAAAGAATGAAAAGCAACTCCTAAAACAGCTTTTTCAGGATTACTATAATCCCAATTTAAGTATGGACTATTTAGTAAAACTAAAGCTATGAAAATAATGATTATGATTATACACAATGATATTAGTAACCAATGAACCATTTTTCTTTTTTCTTCGTTTCTTTTTGATAATTGTAAGTTTATTATTTCTAGTTTTTCAGAAATTGTTTTTAAATCATCTGTTTTAGATTCAGTAATATTTTCTCCAAGTAATGTGCTTACAGGGGTTTCAAGAGTCTCTGATATTGAGGTTAACATTTCTGCATCTGGAACTGACAAACCTTGTTCCCATTTAGAAATTGTTTGTCTAACGACATTTAATTTTACTGCAAGTTCTTCTTGTGAAAGTCCTTTTGACTTTCTTATTGCTTTAATGTTATTTTTTAGCATTTTACAACTCCTTTCTTTACAAGTATTATATAAAGAACAGTCCGTTGCTACAAGCAATGCTTATTAACATTTGTATTTTATCCCCACCTCTTTCCATTTTTCATCTAAATTTCTACCATTTCAATATCACATTTTAAACACTTTCTTATATTACTTTTTTTAATTAAAACTTTTTATTTTTTGTAATGATACTATCCAAGAAATCATATATAACAACACTTATAATGCTACAAATAATTAAAGTCATATTCATATTATCTATAGTACATCGCATAATACATGTCAATAGAAAAAAAGACTATCCATCGATAATCTCTTTACAAATTATTATCTATTTTTATACCAAATAAACCAATCAAGCTTTCTATGCGGTTTATCTACTGTTATATTATTTTTTTGGATTATATAATCTATTATTCGCATATATTCCTCATAATTATATTCATCTTTTAATTTAGCAAATGAGTTTTTTCTTAGTTTCTTACCAGTAACACTATAATATTCTTCTTCGGTTATATATTTATGTAGGTTTTTACTTACTACTGAATCATATATAGCAAAATCATCTTTTTCATAACAGTGATTATTATGATATAAACAATACTTTGTTATAAATGAAAATAGATTTTTACCCAATTCTTCTTTAGTCCATCTTGCTAATTCTTCTACAATAGAAATATCTCCGTTTTTGACTCTTTCATCAAAATTTGATGATGCTATTTTTTCTGATAATTTATATAATCCACCTTTTTTACCAAGATTTCTACTTAAATTAGTTCCATTGGTAATATCTATTAGACAAATTTTCATAGCAACGATAGATTTGTTATTATTATATGGATTTTTTTTCAAAGCTTCATCTATTAATATACCTTCGCCGCCATATTTTATATCTTCTTTTACTTTTTGAGCATACAATTCTAAATCTGCATTTGTAATTTTTTCTGATACTAACATCATAACAACTCCTTAGCAAATTCCTATTTTCTGACTCATCGCTAAATTGACTATCTAAGTTTTGTCAATACTAAATTTATAAAAATATTATACCATGTCAAAAATCACGAAAATAGACAT
>CALVVF010000012.1 GCA_944363785.1 uncultured Bacilli bacterium | reverse complement strand
ACACTATTTAATCCCATAACCGCAATAGGAACTTTTACCTCTTCCCCAGCTGGTACAACTACTTTATATTCTTCATTTATCCCATAAGAAAGAGTAGCTACAGTCATTTCCACAGAATTTTGTAATTCCAGATTTTCTTCATAGTAACCATAAGTACTTCCTAATAAAAGTAAACTAACTAAAAGAATGATACTAAATCCTATAATCAAAATCATTTTATTTCGATAAAAAAAAGTTTTCACTCTATCAAAAAATAATTTCCTTTTTTCTTTTTTCACTAGCTAACCCTCCATACTTTTACACTAATCACTATTATTAAACCCTAAAATATACCAAGCTATGTATATGTTTTAATTTTTAAACTACATCAAAAATAAAAGAAAACACATAGAAATAGCCGTTATTTTACTAGACTATTGTATCATAACTACCCCCCCCCCAAGTCAATGGGGGTTGGGGGTAGTTTTAGTAGCGGGAAGTTACTTCTGAACATGCAGTGATAAACTTAAAGTAGACAACTAAAGAGGGTATGTAGACATGATATTTGTTTATCTAGACAATTGGTTATATTTTTAATATAAAGTGACAATAAAAAAAGTACTCCCAGTACTTCTAAACACATCGTTTTTCTAAAATATGAATACGAATCTCCCGTTCATCTACCAAATAGCTAAGCATAGAACCTATTTTTTTTCGATAAATAGCTCTACCTAAGGGACTATTTAAAGAAATTTCTTGTAAAGAATCCGTTAAAGTAGCCTTCCAGTTTCCCGTCAACTTTACTTCTTCAATATCAACATTACCATCATCGTAGATAAACTCAATTCGAATAAAATCACCAATATTGACTAAATCTTGCTCATCATTATTAGAATCCACAATTTCTATTCTATCTTTCTGCTTAAGCAATTGTTCCACTTGTTTTAATAACATGTTCTCTGTACGACAAGCATCTTCATAAGCAAAATTATCATGCCACCCATCTCCAGGAGCTTCACTACATGCCTCTGCTTTCAACGTATTATTTTCTAAAATCTTAGCATTAATTTTCTCTATTTCATCACAATACTGCATATATCCATCAGAAGTTAAATATATTTTTTCCTCTAACATCACTACCTCCCAATACACAATATTATCATTATACCATATCTAAAATAATTTCTCTTATTTTCTAACATAAACGATCATTGCGGAAAAACAGTAGATCTGTTCTTCACTATAAATACTAGAAGAAACTTGATACTTAATATCAATCACATCCATATCCTCATCCAAAAAATCATTGATTGCCATTTCCAAATCTTTTTCATCTTCCATATCAAATATTTTTACCTGCATAATATCACCATATTAAGTATAAAAAAACGACAAATCATTTTTTGTCGTTTTCTATTTTTGATAAATCACTTGTTGTTGATAACGTTCCCATCTCTTCTTAGAAATAAGTTGATGATCATATTGATAAGTAAGTAACGAATAATCAGTTAATTTTTCTTCATCTACTGTTTCTAAATCAACAGGTTTAAAATCTACATAACTAGAAACCTGATCACTACTAACAAAGAATTTCTTAGGGTCTAACACTGTTGGAACAAACTCCCCATTTTCTATAAATGGAAAATTAATCATTTTGCATATCAAAATACGATTAGCTAATTGTTGATCCACATTCAAAATCTCAGGATTAGTAACGATAAAATTCTCCAACCCAACTTCTAAGAAAGAATCTAACTTGTTTAACAAATCTTCATTCGCCAACATAGAAAAATCCTCTACTTTACGAGAAGTAATTCGGCAACCATAATCCTGTAGTAACTTAACATTTTTAGCGATAACTTTTGGATCGGTAAATAAAAGATCTAATTGAGAATGGAATTTATCTAAACGTATACCAGTTTGAGTAATTGTATTTACATTTGTAAGTAAAGCTTCATATTTATCTTCTTGACGAAGAGTAAGATAAATATCATCTAATAATTCACTAGTAAGAAGTTGTGAATTAAGAAATGAAGATATCTGCATTAATTTATCTTTATCACAAGAAATAAGATAAGTAGCAATTGCCTCCAAATTCTGGAGTTTAAACTGACTAATCATATCAAGACGACTCTGGCATTCTTCATATGGTATATTACGAATACTTTGTTGCGTCTGAAGAGGTAGTTCTGTAAAAGCATATTTATATTGCGAGAAAAGTTCTACATAACGAGAAAGAGAATGTTCTTTAAGTTGTTGATATTCCTCTTCAATCGATGAATATTCAGCTTGATTATGATAAAAAACCTCAGTAAGAAATTCCTTTTTTAAGTCTTCATCAGCTAATAAAGCAGCCATTTCTTCAAATTGAACCACTTCTTTTTTATGAAAAAGAGTAGTGTATTTCTGTAAAAATTGTTGATAATCAACTATTGTCTTCTTCACTAATTTTCTACCATTTTTCCATTGTTTCTCTTTATCGAGATAATTATAATAAGATTTTTCAAAATATTGTTCCACTTTATCTACTAACTGAACAAGATGTTTATCATACTCAGTATTATTAGCTAAAAGACAGTCAAAAGTAGAATCCAAAATCTCTAAATAAGTTAAAAATGGTTCAAAAATAGAAAGATCATCCACATTTCTTAAGAAACCACATACTTGTAAGAAAAGTTCCGAATCTTGAACTAAAAAACGAGCTAGTTCTGGATAAAAATCTGAAACTTCTTTAATAGAACTTAAAGCTAAAGCCTGAGGAAGAGATGAAGTAACCATCTTCTTAAAAAAGTCTAAAATGGATAAATCTTCATCTTCTAATAATTGATAAAACTGATCAAGAATATCTATATCTTTCATCACTGAAACAAGACGAAAAGCCTCTATGATCTTTTTACTAGGAGCTTCTAAAAAACAAAAACCACTTCCCCAAGCGTCTTCTAAAGCAATATCTGGAAATTTTTCATGATGCATAGCGATAATTAAAAACAAAAACTGATGAGAATCATAGTTTAAAAAAGAAAGTCTATCTGATCTTGAATAATTAAGAAAAAACTTATCTAAATATTCCAAAGATGGTAAATTAGTTTTTGAATTAGCTAACTCACTTATTCTTTCTAAAACATGTTCTTTTAAATGATTATGATTATTCATTAAACTTCACCTCGATTTCTACCTATGGCTCTAACCTTATCACGATTCTTCTCAGTTAAAGAAGTAAGAATCTCTTCCGTAATTTCATCTTGTTGACGTAAAAACTCAGGATCCTGGATAGCTTTTACTAGTTCAGGCTTAATACGACGATAATTATGAACACGACCAGCCAATGATTCCATATATTCCTTATCTAAATCTACTTTTTTTACAAAGACATCTAAAATAGCAAAGCTCTTAGAACCAATTCTATCAAAAACAATTCGACTTTGATAATCTTTCACTTCACTAATACCAATACCACTAGAAGTAATATCTCCACCAACCAAACGCTTAAATCCTTTAAAAGTTCCATCTTGAATTGAAGTAAATAAATCTTTGAATGAAGAATAATAATCGATAGGAATAGCAAGTAAATCATTGTTAACATATAAATTACCAGTTACTGTTGGCATGTAAATTAAATGATTAGAAGTAAAATCATTACTCTCATTAGTCGTTTTCAAATTTTCTCCAAGTGTAGCAACATATTCTTTGATAATTTCTCTTTTTAACCGTAAAAAAGTAATTTCATTTTCTAACTGCTTAGAGAAATCTACATCATCACTATTTAAAGAATCTTGTACCGGTTTTAAAAGTTCTAGATACTCTTTTTCTGCGATTAATAATTCTAACTGAATTCTACCAATAATACTAGAAAATTGCTTATTTTTACTATCCGGTAACAACTCGATAATTTCTTTTTTCGTTTGTTCTAAAGAATCAAAATGATCTAAATTTATAATTGGCTTATAATAGAAAGCATAAAAGTCCTCAACATCCTCTTCTGTTAATTCATCATTCTCTTCTAAATAGCCTGACTTAGCTTCGCTATTCGCTTCTTTAGAAATAGAAGAAGGAGTATCTTCCTTGATTTGACGTAGTAATTCACATCTATTTCTCATATCATTCGCTACGGTAACATTGTGTTTTAAAGTAGCAATTAACTCATCGACACTAATGTCATTAGGTAGCTCTCGAATAAAATTCATATTTTCTTCTGGCATATAAAAAACCCCTTTCTTAATAAAAGCAGGGCTTATTATAACAAAAAAGAGGAAAAAAGTAAAGAAAAAGAGAGTTTCCTCTCTTATTTCACTACAATATTGACAATTTTTCCTTTGATGACAATTACTTTCACAATTTCCTTACCTTGAAGATGACGAACCACATTTTCAGCAGTTTTAGCCTTTTCTTCAATTGTTTTTTCATCATCATCCATGTTGACCATAATCGTCGCTCTAACTTTTCCATTTACTTGAACAGCGATTTCTTTTTCACTATCTTCTAACATAGCTTCATCATAAGTTGGCCAACTAGATTCACAAATAGGATTACCTAATTGATACTGTTCATTCAACTCTTCCGTAATATGAGGAGCGATTGGATTTAATAACTGTAAATATGTACGATAATCGGCTTTGGTAATATGTTCTTCTTTTTCCATCTTATTTAATAAAATCATCAAAGCAGATAATGCTGTATTGAACTTAGAATTATCCATATCATCTGTTACTTTCTTAATCGTACGATGAATATCTTTTTCAGTATTTTTTGAATAAGTATCTCCCTTTACTACTTTATTTCCAAGACGAATCACTTTTTCTAGATATCTACGACAGCCATTTAATCCTTGTTCACTCCAAACGGCTTCTTTTTCATAATCCCCTATGAACATCTCATAAGTACGAAGACTGTCAGCACCATAAACATCTACAATATCATCAGGATTAATGACATTACCTAAACTCTTACTCATTTTAACGCCGCCTTCACCTAAGATCATGCCATGAGCAGCTCGAGTTTCAAACGGTTCTTTATTTGGTACTAATCCGATATTATACAAGAATTGATTCCAAAATCTAGCATACAATAAATGTCTCGTTGCATGTTCCATTCCACCATTATACCAATCAACTTTGCCCCAATATTTTAAAGCATATTTTGAAACAAATTCTTTATCGTTATGCGGATCCATATATCTTAACCAATACCAACTAGATCCTGCCCAGTTTGGCATCGTATCGGTTTCTCTTCGAGCTGGACGACCACATTTAGGACAGGTTGTATTAACAAATTCAGGAATTCTCGCTAATGGACTCTCACCATCATCTGTTGGCTCATATTCAGCAACATCAGGTAAAACAACTGGTAAATCTTCTTCAGGAACGGGAACCCAACCACATTCTTCACAGTAGATAAGAGGAATAGGTTCTCCCCAGAAACGTTGACGGGTAAAAATCCAATCTTGAAGTTTATAATTTGTTTTTTGTCTACCGATTTGTTTTTCTTCTAAATAAGCAATAATCTTATCGATTGCTTCTTGTTTATAAAGTGCATCAAGCATCTCAGAATGAATGTGGATACCTTCACCACACATCGCACCACCTGTTGTGACGTATTGGAAAGACTTCTGATGTAACATATCGACTACTTCACGATTAATCGTCTCTTTATCTACCCATTCAAGTTCAAATTTTTCATCCTCTTCTAAGGCACTTTCTTCTTGTTTTGAACTATTCAAGCGGAATAAAAATGGTGTTGCTTCAACATTAAAGTATTGATCCTTGTTATACGCATAATAATGATGATTAATCTTAAATCCAGTTTGAACTAATGAGATATCGGTATAACCCGTTTCTTCTTTAATTTCACGAATCGCGCAAGTAAGAGCATCTTCACCTTCTTGAATCGTACCACCAATAAATAATCTGCCTCCAAGTTCCTTCCAATTTAGAGTCAAATATTGATCTTTTTCTTCATCCCAAAGAATAGCTACGATTGAATTTTTCTTCTTTTCATTCTCGTGAGGTTCTCCTGTTTCTTCTTCAAGAACTTGAATAATATCGATACCATATTTTTTAGCAAAATCAAAGTCACGTTGGTCATGAGCAGGTACTGCCATAATTGCCCCTGTTCCATAACTCATCATAACATAATCAGAAATATAGATTGGAATTTCTTTACCGGTTAGTGGATGAATGGCAACTAATCCATCAATCTTCACACCAGTTTTATCTTTCACTAATTGTGTACGTTCAAATTCTGTTTTCTTGTTCGTCTGTTCACGATAATCGATAATCTCATTCATATTGTGAATAAGTCCACTATATAAATCAATATATGGGTGTTCTGGAGCAATGACCATAAAAGTAACTCCATATAACGTATCTGGACGAGTTGTATAAACCGTTAGCTTTTCATCTGTTCCTTTTAAAACAAAATCAACTTCAGCACCTTTAGATTTACCAATCCAATTAATCTGTGCCGTTTTTATCTTCTCCTGGAACTTAGTATCATCTAAACCATCCAATAATTGTTCTGCATAATCGCTCATTCGAAGCATCCATTGTTCTTTTTCTTTCTGTACTACTTGCGTACCACAACGTTCACAAACACCACCGGAAGAATCTTCATTCGATAATCCCGTTTTACATTTTGGACACCAATTAATATTCTTTCTTGCTTTATAAGCCATTCCATGTTTAAAGAACTGTAAAAATTGCCACTGCGTCCATTTATAATATTCAGGATCAGTCGTAGAAAACTCTCTCGACCAATCGAAAGAAATGCCTAGTTTCTCAATCTGACTCTTAAATGTTTCAATATTCTTCTTGGTCGCTACCTTAGGATGAATATGATTCTTAATCGCATATTGCTCCGTAGGTGCCCCAAAAGCATCCCAACCAATTGGGAATAAAACATTATATCCCATCATTCGTTTTTTACGCGCTAAAGCATCTAAAGCCGTATAACTTCTAACATGCCCAACATGAAGCCCCGCACCACTTGGATAAGGAAACTCCACCAAATAATAATACTTCTCTTTATTAGGATCGATATGTGCCTCAAAAGTATGATGACTACGCCAATAATCCTGCCATTTCTTCTCTATTTTTTTAATATCCATATTATTTTTTCCCTCCTCGTTTGTTTTTCTTTTGCTTTTTTTCTTGTCTTTTTCGCTCTTCTTCTTCCGCTTGTTTCTCTTCTTTTTCTAAATCAAAGTCCTCTTTTTTATTTTGATAATATTTTCCTACTAACATAAAAGATACTAAGATAATAGGTACCAAGAAAATAAACCCGAATAATAGTTGCCAAATAAACCCTTCAATATGAAATACAATCGTCGCCACTAAGGAAATATCAAAGCTAGCCACTAAGGCAACCGTATTCATAAACTGTTTATAGCGAAAGTTCTTTGTATCTAAATTATAGCGAATTAATAGATACTGTACTTCAATAGGAACTTTCTTACTATTTCTTCTAGCTTTTCTAACCATAAACAGATAAAAAAGAATATAAACTACTACAAAAATACCTAAGAAATAAATAATATCTTCCATTCTTCACCTCCAAAAGAAAAAACGATTCTTCCCCTCCATAAGGACGAGAAAAATCGCGGTACCACCTTATTTTATAAGCAAATTGCTTATACCCTTTACTTGTTAACGGAATTACCCGATTTCACTCTCCTAGACAAGTTCATAAAACTACAACTATCTATTTTCACCACCATAGACTCTCTAAAAGTTCATCGTTTTACTACTACTCCTAGATCAACGTGAAATATAGTCTATTATAACACCCTAAACAAATTATGTACAACTTTTTTTCTATATTTGACTAATATATTCCAATAAACGTAAGAATAAACGAATATATTCCCCAGTCAAATTAAACTTACGTAATTTTCTAATCTCGATACGTTTTTTCTTTAATGGTAAATCAGAGAACATAATCGAAGAGATTTTTTCTTTTAATACTGTATTAATTGGAAGGTCCAATAAGATACTATCAATATCATCATTAATCAAACGAAGCGCATCTATTTCAATATCTTTACCCTTACAATTAATGGTAAGTTGACCATAACTAGGTACTTGTTTAACCTCGATAATAAAATCAGTATCATCTACATAAGAAACAGTCTCTAATTCAGTATCATTAAAATAAGCTAATATATCTTGAGCTTCTTTTGTGTTACGAAAACGAATCTTATAATCACGGTAATCTGGTACAATTCCTCTCATACCCGCTACATTACGAATAATAATCGTATAATTACTTGGAAGATAGTTATAATCGATTTGGGTAATCAAGAACTTATCACTTTTATACATATCGCTTAACCCATCATCTTCATATAATTGGAAAACATTATTCTCACCAGGAAAAACATGAATCTCTAATGCATCAGGATTTCCTGTAAAATTCTTTTTATTTGAGTTATCTAATGGAATAATCGCTCCTCGTTTTGCGAAAACAGGGTAATCTTCATCTCTAAAGAAAGAAACATGTTCTTTTTTACCTGGGAATTTCTTACCAGTCTTAAAATCATACCAAACACCTTCTGGTAAATAAAATTTTTGAACAGTACGATTAATAAGAATTTCTTTTTTCTGTAGAATAGGGGCAACTAATAGTTCGCCAAAATAATATTCGTTTTTGAAATTGGCATCATCATATACCCAAGGATTATCATAGTATAATGGTTTAATTAGGGGAACTCCATCATGATGATATAAGTAAGCATTTGAATAAATATAAGGAATCAAACGATGACGATGTTTTAAATAATCATCCACTACTTCTAATGTCCTAGCATTCCATCTCCAAGGTTCACGACGGTAATATCGTCCACGAGGGGCATGGAATCTTAAAATAGGACTGTATGTCGCAAGTTCGATCGACCGAATATATAACTCTTCTTCTTCCGTACCACCATAGTTACCAGCTACATCGTGACTAATCCACGACACACCAGCATTCGCAGCATTCTGATTATACATCGGAATTTTTCGCAAAGTCTCCCAACCAACCATAGTTTTACCAGTATAAGTAATCGCCTGTAAATGAGGATTAAGCGGAGTACTACGCGCTAAAATCATATCTCGAATCGATAAATCCTTAGGATCTCCTCGTAAAAGATAGTGATTTAAAAACCACAAATTATCTAAACCGGTATCCGTCTTTTTAAAATCATTCCAGAAGAAATCTACTCCCATCTCACGAAGTGGTTTTAATAAAAACTTAAATACCGCATCTAAAAGTACTGGATTTAATGGGTCAAAAGCAATAATTTTATTATCGGTAATCCCAAAATATTTCGCAATTTCTGGATAATGTAGTTCATGAGGGAAAATTCCATTAATCGGGTCATAATGAAGCCCTACATGAATATTTTTCTCATGCAAATCTTTTAATAATTTCTCAGGTTCAGGAATTAACTCTGGATTAAAAGTATATCCCGTATCGAGTAACTTATTATCACTACTACGACGTATATGCCAATCCTTATCTAATAAGAAAACAGAAATAGGAATATCTAACTTCTCAAAATGACTAACCACATCCATGATCTCATCCGTTGTATATTCCAAATCCCGACACCACCAGTTACCAAGTGCATATCTTGGAATCATTGGTGGATAACCAGTTAACTGAAAATAATCTTTTAACGCAAGAGAAAAATCATTTCCATACATAAACAAATAAATATCTATGCCCTTTTCACTACGTTTAACTAACTTATCTTGTTCATCAAAAATATAATTATCACTATCATCCAAAGAAACAAAACCATCTAAAGAATATAGACCATTTCTTAATTTTGCATCTGTCTCACTACCATCCAAACCAACACAAAGTCCTTTAAAATTTCTAACTTCAGGGTGTTTATAATACCAACTACGGTCAGTTCCTACTAAATCGACATGTAAATTAGAAGAAGGAATCACCTTACCACCATCAAAATTCTTCTCTTTATTGTAAGATAGAGAAAAATACTTTGTTTTAATCACTAAATACCGTTCATCTTCTTGAACCTCAAACTGGGGTTTTTCAAAATTTCTAAACGAAACTAACTGTGTTTTATTATCATAAAAGACACCAGTAGGACTATACTCTAAACGTAATAATCTTTCTGTTAAAACACTGATTCGATAATGCTCTCCCTTAATAATAGGCTCTTCTTTGGCTCTTAATTTTTCCATTTCAATTTTTACTTCATCTGCATTCTTCTCATTCATATCATCACCCCATTATTCTTATCATACTATAGTTATCATACCATATTCCTATCGAAAAAAAAAGAGTATTTCCTCTTTCTATACGCAATATTAGCCAATTAATCTAATTCATAACCTGTATTAAAATATCTTCTTTTTCCATATTTTAATCACTTTTAAAAACACCTTTACCATATGACCGTCAAGTTTCACAATCTATCAAGTCAAAAAAAAGAATACTGACTATAAAATTCAGTATTCTTTTAATAATCCCTTAAATTCTAATAAGAATATTCATCATCTTGGAATATATCTGACTCTTCATCAGTATAATCATCATAAATGGAATCATCGTAATCGTCATAAATAGAATCATCATCTCCAGTTGTACTATCTACTAAACTATTATATATTGTCGATAAGAATGGATGATTTTGAATATTCGTAATAATCGTATTCATTTCTTCTTCAGTCATCATGTTAATATCTTTAGCTCCACTTAGATCTGGAAGTTGAACTTCTTCACCATATGTATAAGCTGCATCACAACGAATAGTAATTCCTTCTTTTAAATCTACCCCTTGGAAATTACCAGTTATTTTAAGCTCAACTTTAGAACGAAGTTGATCTTTATTTTCCATGTTAGAAGTAGAAAGGGCTAATGTTAATCGATCTGTCCCTAGCTCAAGTGTCAATTCAATAGAACCACCATTTTGTTGTTTTTGATAGTTACCAGAAAAAGTATAACCAGACAAGTTACCATCGATATCTATTTTATTTCCATTTTCTACCATTTGGATGTAGAACAATTCTTGTCCTTCTGACATAACGATAATTTCTTCTGTTTGATCATAATGATAATACTGTAGAGAAATTGTATCATCGGTAATCTCTTCCATTACGATATTATTAAATCCATAATAATACACATTGTAGTAGAAATAAGATTCTCCTTGAATATCTTGCATACCTTGAATAGCTTGATCAATAGAATCTAAAAATTCTTCTTTACTTACCCCATTCATCTTAGCTAAATTATCTAATAATTCTTGATCGTTTTCTATATCTTCTAACATACCAGATAACGTCGCATTAATCATTTGATTAGTAACACGATAAGATAACTTCGTTGCTTTCTTTTTCTTATCTCCTAAAGTAATTTCTTGTTTTGACTCCTCTATTTTATCTTGATCAATTTGCGCTGTAAAATTATCTTTGGCAATATCAACTAACTTACCATAATCAATAGAAGCCACATTTTCAAATAAAGAAATATAATCAAAGTCCATGTAATAATAATTTTCTGTAATTTCCTTTAAATCAAAATACAACTTACTATCTGCCATGATCATATCTAAATCAAAAAGACTATTTTCTCCCGAAACCATAGCCATATCTATAGTTGTTTTTTCTTCACCTTCATCTTCAGTATAAGCAAAGTTTATTCCGAAATTCTCTATTCCAAGTTCTAAAGCTGGATCAATTTCAACCTCCAACGTACCATCTAA
The DNA here is from genome assembly GCA_944363785.1 of uncultured Bacilli bacterium. GTDB lineage: Bacteria > Bacillota_I > Bacilli_A > RF39 > UBA660 > Alloscybalousia. The sequence continues at coordinate 37,262 of CALVVF010000012.1, read as the reverse complement.
TTTTACTCTGTCTTGATCAGCTATTTGCTTAATGAAAGTAGACTCTACTTGAGTAAGAGAATCCTTTACATTACTAGCAAAATTAGAAACACTCTGTAACATCACTGTTTTAGGACTAGAAAAAGATTTAAATCCAATCACAGCAAGACAAATAGATAATACCGATAAAACAATCGCCAATATCATAATCAAATGTTTCTTCTGTAACTTCTTCTTCCCAGAATTACTATTTACTTCTCTCCCGCAACGAGGACATTTTTTATCCTCTTCTTTTAAGTCGTAACCACAATCACTACATTTCATATTTACCTCCTATATTAATTTTATTATAACTGATGATGAATATGAAAGCAACAGAAAAGCAAATTTTTAAAAGAAAGTAAAAACGTATGATATAATAGGGAAAAAAAAGAAAGAAGTAAAAAGATGAAAAATACCTTTATTTATAGTGACTCTAATAAAAGATATCATAGCTTAGATTATTTTTATAAGCATAAATTTGGAAAAAAAGTATGTAAGATTAGTTTAAATGGTGGATTTACTTGTCCCAACAAAGATGGATCTAAAGGAACAGGGGGCTGTATCTACTGTTCTAAAAGTGGTAGTGGTGACTTCGCAGGATCAGTAAATAAAGATATCGTTACCCAATTTCAAGAAATAAAAGAAGAAATGAAGAAAAAATGGCAAGATACCTTATATATTGGCTACTTTCAAGCCAATACTAATACTTATGCCAAAGTAGAAGTATTAAAACAAAAATATGAACCAATTCTAAAACAAGATAAAGTAATTGGTCTAAGTATTGCGACACGTCCCGATGCAATTAGTGAAGAATGCATAGAATACTTAAAAGATTTACACCAGAGAACTTATCTCACAATCGAATTAGGATTACAAACGATTCATGAAAAGACTTCTCGTTTTATTAACCGTGGACATGACCTAGCCTGTTTTGAACAAATGGTAAAACGTCTACGTCAAGAAAAGCTAAATGTCGTTGTACATATCATCAACGGTTTACCTGGCGAAAATAAGGAAATGATGTTAGAAACTGTTAAATATCTAAATAAACTAGATATCCAAGGAATTAAAATTCATATGTTACACATTGTAAAAAATACTAAACTAGCTGATCTTTATGAAGAAGAAAAGTTTCCACTTCTAACTCAAGAGGAATACGTCGATATCGTTTGTGATCAATTAGAACTCCTACGTCCAGAAATTGTTATTCATCGTTTAACCGGTGACCCTGATAAAAAAGAATTAATCGCCCCTAACTGGGTACTAAAAAAAGTTTGTGTCCTAAATGATATTGATAAAGAATTAGCTAGAAGACGAACTTATCAAGGATTTCAAAAATCAATTTTAAATCGGGTTCACGAACGATTTTCTTATTATGTTAAAAATAATAGTTTAGTAATCGATGCGACAGTGGGTAATGGAAATGATACCGTCTATCTTGCTCAACTAGCTTATAAAGGAACTGTCTATGGATTCGATATTCAAGAAAAGGCAATCGAAAACACTAAACAAAAATTACAAGAAAATAAGATCACTAATGTAATTTTATTTCAAAAAAATCACAATCAAATGGAAGATATATTACAAGATCAAAAAGGAAAAATAAGTTTAATTACTTTTAACCTCGGCTATCTACCAACTGGAAATAAAAAAATTACTACTACAGTTTCTTCTACTATTCAAGCAATAGAGAATAGTTTATCTCTTCTACACCCAAATGGTATATTACTAATTACAGTCTATCCAGGACATGAAGAAGGAAAAAAAGAAGATCAAGCTATACGACAATACTTCAAAAATAAAAAAGTAACTTACTATCATAACGACGATAAATCAAATAGCCCATATCTAATTGAAGTCAAGAAAAAAGAGTACTAATCTTAGTACTCTTTTAGAAGACACCTATCTATGCTTGATAGGATGTTCTTCCACATCACGGTAATAATATTTACCAAGTAAATACAAAAATCGATATTCACTCTTCGTCATCATCATCACCATTAATAGGATGAGAGAAAAAGGTAAATTTTATACCTTTATTTTTTTGATGTTTTTTCTAAAGTTTCTGCCAAAACAGTACCGGCAGTAGCCAAATTTTGAAGCTCACTAGGTACAATAATCTTAGTAGATTGCCCATTTGCTACTTGTACCATTGCTTCATAACTTTTTAACTTTAATACAGTCTCATCAGCACCTGCTTCTTTTAATAAACGAAGTCCTTCTGCCTGTGCAGTTTGAATTTTGATAATGGCTTGTGCTTCACCATCAGCTTCACGAATATGTGCCTCACGTTTAGCATCAGCTCTTAAAATAGCACTTTCTTTTTCACCCTCAGCGATTAATACAGCCGATTTCTTTTCTCCTTCAGCTTGAAGAATTTTCTCACGACGTTCTCTTTCCGCACGCATCTGTTTTTCCATTGCTTCTTGAATATCGCGTGGTGGAATAATATTTTTTACCTCAACACGATTTACTTTAATTCCCCAAGGGTCAGTTGCCTCATCCAAAATAGAACGCATTTTAGAATTAATAATGTCGCGACTAGTTAAAGTCTGATCAAGTTCCAAATCCCCAATAATATTACGAAGTGTCGTTGCTGTTAAATTCTCAATGGCATTGACTGGATTTTCAACACCATACGTATATAGCTTAGGATCAGTAATTTGAAAGTAAACAACTGTATCAATTTGCATAGTAACATTATCTTTAGTAATTACAGGCTGTGGTGCAAAATCTTTTACAATCTCCTTTAAACTAACATCTGAAGCAACACGATCAACAAATGGAATTACATAATGCATTCCTGTTTGCAATGTCGCATGATAAGATCCTAATCGTTCAACCACTTTTGCTCTTGATTGTGGTATTACTTTAATACCAAATACAACAATCAATAAAATAATAATAAAAATAATCCAACCTAACATATTTTCAACTCCTAAACTTCTATATTATTCTTATTCATCAGTTTTAGTTTTTTCAACCACCAATTTAACCCCATCAATAGAAAGAATTTTCACATGGCTGTCCTTCTGAATGGTTTCTTCACTAATCGCCGTCCATCGTTTTCCACCCACTTTCACTTCGCCAGGATTATAACGAGAAATCTTTTCAGTTACTGTACCGATTTTACCAACAACACTATCTAAGTTGACGCGTTCTGGCTTTTTGTTTCGTAATTTTTGTACAAACTTTTTTGTAAGTAACACCGATAAAAAACTTACAATGACGAAAATGGCTACTTGAATAGTTATATTATCAACGTATAAACTAACAAAGAAGGAAACTAAAGCACCAAGTGCAAACCAAATCGAAACTAAGTTAATCGTGGCAAATTCTAATATTACCAAGAGTAGAAAAATAACTAACCAAACTATTGTCATTCATCTTCACTTCCTTATGATCATTATACCATAAAACAATAGAAGATACTATAACATATTCTTCTTCTTTAAAATAAATGCTACAACGAGTGATAAAACCAAGGAAACACCAAGTAAAATAAGAAAAGCATATTGCGTATTCATAATAGGAACAAGTGGCACATTCATTCCCATAAAAGAAGCCACCATAGTGGGAATAGAAATAACAATTGTAATTCCGGCTAAAAATTTCATGATCGTATTTAGATTATTAGAAATAATCGTGGCAAACGAATCAGTCGTACTACCCAAAATCTCACGGTATAAATTTGCCATTTCAATCCCCTGCTTATTCTCAATAATCGCATCTTCCAACAGATCATTATCTTCTTCATACAAACTGATAACATTTCCCTTTAAAATACGTTCTAATACTACTTCATTTGATTTTAAAGAGGTGGTTATGTACACCAAACTCTTCTCTACACTAAGTAAATGCGCTAAATCACGATTACTTGTTGCCTTTAACATTTTTGACTCTGCTTTTTCAATCTCACGATTTAACTGTCTTAAATAACGTAAATATAAAGAAGCCGTACGATAAAGAATTTGAATAACAAAACGAGTTTTCTTATAACTATAAAATTCTTTTACCTTTTGTTGTTTAAAATCTTTAAGTAAATCAACTTCCTCTAAAGATACCGTAACAATATAACTATCTTTAATAATCAAAATAGCTAGTGGTATCGTTGTAATTCGAGAAACATTTTTCTTTTTTTCACGAATCGGAACATCGATAACAATCATTTTAATATCATTATCTTCATCATAATCAATACGAGGTTGCTCTTCATCATCAAGTAAATAACTAATAAAACTAGTATCAACATCCAAAGAATCAGTTAAAAATTTAATATCTTCTTGATTAGGATTAACTAAGTCAACCCAACACCCCTTTTTAATCTTCTTTAGTGTATCAAAAGCATCTGTTTTCATATCTGTATTATATATTTTTAACATGTTCACCCCTCCAAACGTCCCACTATCATATCACAACTTCCACTAAAAAAAAAGAATATATTTGTCTATATTCTTAATTAATCTAAAATTACAGTAGTATATTTCAATTCCACAAATAAACTCAAAAAGTATAAAGTTTTGTAAAAATAAAGTAAAGTCGAAAAAAATAGATCGCTTTATCTTGAAATAAAAAAATATCTATAGTAATTTTAAACTATGGAGGGAAAATATGAATAATAGAAAACTAAGAATTGTCCAATATGGAACAGGAAAGATGGCAAAATATACTATGCGCTATGTATACGAAAAAGGAGCTGAAATTGTAGCTGCTTTCGATATGAGCGATGCCGTTATTGGTAAAGATATTGGAGAAATCATGGAATGTGAAAACAAAGGAGTAATCGTTTCTAACATCGACAAAGCACGTGAAATAATGAGTGAGCTAAAACCAGATGCTTGTATTATCACAACCAGAAGTCTACTTTCTGAGTGTGAAGATGCACTAATGCTTTGTGCAGAACTAGGAATTAACGCAATTACTACCTGCGAAGAAGCTTTCTTCTGTCAAAACTCAAACCCTACTTTGTATCAAAAAATAGATGAAATGGCAAAGAAAAACAACTGTACAATTGCAGGAAGTGGTTACCAAGATATTTATTGGGGAGAACTAATCAGTGCGATTGCCGCATCTACTCACAAAATCACCAAAATAAAAGGAGAATCATGGTACAATGTTGAAGACTATGGAATCGCTTTAGCAGAAGCTCATGGAGCAGGTTTAACTTTAGAAGAATTTGATCAAAAAGTAGCATCAGCTGATCGAATTTCTGATGAAGAAAGACAAGCCATTATCAATAGTGGTAACTATGCCCCTAGTTATATGTGGAATGTAAATGGATGGCTATGTGGTAAATTAGGACTTACTGTAAAAAGGCAAACCCAAAAATGTGTCCCAGAAACTTATCCAGAAGACATTAACTCATCTACTTTAGGAATGGTTGTCAAAGCCGGAAACGCAACCGGAATGAGCGCAGTTGTCACTACTGAAACCGAAGAAGGAATCACTATCGAATCTAAATGTGTCGGTAAAGTTTACGCACCAGATGAATTCGATAAAAATGAATGGACAATCGAAGGAGAACCTAATACAACACTAGTAATTAACAGACCTTCTACTGTAGAGTTAACTTGTGCGACAGTGGTTAACCGATTACCAGACTTAATCAGTGCTAAACCTGGATTTATCGGTACATTTGAAATGAGAGAATTGAAATACCGTACAAAACCATTAAATGAATACGTAGAAGAACAAATATAAATAATTAACAAAGTGGTATGTTGAAAAGAACATACTACTTTTTTTATTCTAAAACTTCTATTTGTTCTGGCTGTTTTCCTTTGACAAAAACACTTATCCTCTCCTTATTATCACAAGTAACCAACAAAAGATCCTCAAGTTTCACATACCCCATCTTCTCTAATCTAGCTAACAACCATTTCCTATCTTTTCCAATATACAATAGATGTTTATCCATAATCTTACCATCTAATACTAAATTACACACTAATCCATTTTCAGATACTTTTAATTTTTGATCCTGAGGTGTAACTGGTAAATACTTACTTTTCGGTAAAAAACTAACTTTCCCACTAGATTCTAAAATAGAACAATTAATCTCGTTAATATCATAATAGCCATTTTCTCTAGCTTCTTGTAAAAAATCATTAATATCAAGCTTACTTTTTTTCAAATTATCATATAAAATTTTCCCACGATTCATTAATATAACAGGTGTACCAGTAAAAAAACGTCTAAGCAATATACTTTTAGTTGTGATATAAGAAATTAAAGCAGCAAATCCCCCATATACCACAATAGCTAATACACCATCTATGTAATCAATTGAATCATCAACACTCAAACTAGCCGCAATGGAACCAATACTAATCCCGATGATATAATCAAATAAATTAAGTTGACTAATCTGTTTTTTTCCCATTAACTCTGTAATTAAAAAAAGAACCAACAAGGATACAATACTACGTAAAAAAATATCCAACCAATTTCCTAAATTAAATAAATCTTGTAAAAAAAGAATTTGTATCATAGATATCACCATTTTTAATATGCGAAAAAAAAAGAAAAGCTATGCTTCAATCGAAAATAATTTTTGTGTTATAATAAAAATCGTGATTAATATGAAAGAAGAAAAAAGATTACCAGAAAAATTTATTGAATTAAGAAAACCATTATTAAAAGAAGATTGGGAAAAATTTATCGTGGAATACAGCAAAGAAGCAAGTAGAGGATTACAAGTCAATACTTTAAAAATAGACAGTGATTCCTTTCTAAAATGTTTTGATAAAAAAATAGAAAAAGTACCTTATACTAAAAATAGTTTCTATATTGAAGAAGAATTAAAAGCAGGAAAAGATCCTCTCCATCATGCCGGAAGTTATTATGTCCAAGAACCATCAGCGATGATCGTAACTAACAGTGTAACTATTCCTAAGAAAAGTATAGTCCTAGATGTTTGTGCATCTCCTGGAGGAAAAAGTGTTGGTATTTTAAATCAATTACAAGAAACAGGTATTTTAATAGCTAATGAAATTAATCCTACCAGAGCGAAAACTTTAGTAGGAAATATAGAAAGAATAGGTGCTAAAAACGCAATTGTTACTAATTTTAATTGTCAACAATTACATGATCTATATCCGAATACTTTTGACTTTATTTTTCTAGATACTCCTTGCTCTGGAGAAGGAATGTTTAGAAAAGATGATAACGCCATTCAAGAATGGAGCGAAGAAAATGTCATAAGTTGTAGTAAACGTAGTTTAGAATTAATCGATACAATAAATGCTTGTTTAAAAGAAAACGGATACTTAATTTATTCAACTTGTACATTTGCGAAAGAAGAAAATGAAGATGTCATTGAACAGTTTTTAAAAACACATCATTATGAACTAATAGAAGTACCAGAAGAAATAAAGAAAGTAACTACAGCAGGAATTGTTACAACTGAGAAAACAGATATTTGCAGGCGATTTTATCCCCATACTGGAAAAGGAGAAGGTCAATTCGTAGCTGTACTTCGAAAAAAAGAAAAACAAATGGAAACAGCTAACTGGAATAGTGCTCTTCAAATGTTAAGTCAACAAGAAAAACAGATTATTTTTCCTTTTCTAGAAGAATTACTTGGAAAAATTCCCAATCATCTCTACCATTATAAAGATAAAATTATCTATTATCCACATGATCTACCTGTTTATAAATATCAAGTCTTATCAGCAGGAGTCACTATAGGAACAATAGAGAAAAACCGTTTAGTACCACATCATCAATTCTTCTCCTGTTTTGGAAAAGAAATTAAAAATCAACTAAATCTAAAAAAGGAAGATCCCCGAGTGAAACAATACTTGACTGGTTATGAAATAGAAGATAATCAGGTAAAAGATGGCTGGGGTGTTATTCTAATCGAAGGATGTCCTGTTGGTGGATTTAAAGCTACGAAGGGAAAATTAAAGAATCATTATCCTAAAGGATTAAGAATGTTTACTAGTTAAAAAGTTTATCCACAAAAGGGATAAACTTTTTCTATTCAAATGATTCGTAATTTGGTTCTTTAGGAAGACCTGGCATCGTAATAATCGTATTCAAAAAAACAATAATCATTTCGCTTCCCGTTTGAAACGAAAGATCACGAACAGTCAAAGTATAATCCTTAGGATACCCCAACTTCTTCGCATCATCACTGATTGAATATGGTGTTTTCGCCATACATATTGGATAATCAGAGATTCCTAGGCGTTCAATCTCTTCCAACTTCTTTTTTGCTTCATCCTGATAAACAATAGTTCCAGCATGATAAACTTGCTTAGCTAAAATTTGGATTTTATCTGGGATAGAAAGATCTAATGAATAAAGGAAGTCAAAAGATGATGACTCTTCACAAAGGGCAACTACTTCTTTAGCCAAATCAATAGATCCACTACCTCCTTCTAAATAGGCAGAAGAAACAATGGCTTTAACTCCCTGTTTTTGACAAAATTCGACAAGTTCCTTAATTTCATCCTCAGTATCATCAGAAAAGCGATTAATCGTAACACAAAAAGGAACAAAATATTGTTTTAAGTGATCGATGTGCGCCTGTAAATTATCGATTCCACTATGCTTTATCGCTTGAACAGTAGCAATTAATACAATAGCATTTGGCTTTAATCCTGCTTTCCGGCACTTAATATTAAGAAACTTCTCTGCTCCTAAATCACTTCCGAAACCAGCTTCCGTAATCACATAATCCGCAAGATTTAACCCTAACTTTGTAGCTACAATACTATTACAACCATGGGCAATATTCGCAAATGGTCCACCATGAACAAGAACAGGATTTCCTTCTAAAGATTGTACCAAATTAGGATAAAAAGCATGTTCCAACAATAAATACATCGCACCATCTACTTTTAAATCCTTAGCAAAAATAGGCTTTTTATCTCTATTATAAGCCACCAAAATATGAGACAAACGCTTTCTTAAGTCAGCACGATCAGTAGCTAAACAAAAAATTGCCATTACTTCACTAGCAGCCGTAATATCAAAATTACTTCTCAAACTACGATCATTAACATCCAAACATCTCCGTACTCTCACTGTAGCTGGATCAATATCTAAAGCATTTCCTTGATATATATGATTATCTACTGCTGCACAAAGTAAATTATTCGCCGCAGTAATCGCATGAAAATCTCCAGTAAAATGAAGATTGATATCTTGACTTGGTTCGATAGAAGCTAACCCACCACCAGTCGCTCCTCCTTTCATTCCAAATACTGGACCTAAAGAAGGTTCTCTTAAGACAGCTACAGAAGACTTTCCTAGTTGGCATAAAGCATCATTTAATCCTATGCTAACAGTCGTTTTCCCCTCACCATGGGGAGTAGGATTAACCGCTGTTACTAAAACCAAATGAGAAGACGAAGAATTAGAACCTTCCTTCACTACTTTCGCTTTATCCTTTCCATATACATAAATATCTTCCTGTTTCAATCCCAACTTCTTTGCTACTTCTACGATCGATAACATCTAAATCATCTCCTTTTTTCAAAGTATATACTACTTAGCCAAACAACAATAGGTAAACAAGATAAAAGATTAAGTATCAAAATATAATAAAAATTTCTAGTTACAAAAAGAAAACAAAATAATAAACAACCTTTACTAAATAAAAACCATTTAATAATCTTTTTAAACCCTACTTTTATCCTATGACAATCCTGAAATAAAATGACCACTTTACTCATATCATTGTCTACTATCATTATATCACTATTTTCTAATTTAGCAGAAATACCATTCATCAACCAATTTACTTGTGCCCAAGGTTTTTCTATACAATCACTAATAAATAAAGTCTTTGTACCATAGGTCTGTTCAAAATACTGTAACCAAAACTGCCAACGTTTAGCATCTAACCGCGAATAACTATCTTTAATTCCAAGTGTTCTGGATACAGCATACACTACTCGCTCATCATCATGAGAAAAAGTACCAAAATGCTTAATTCCTAAATCTTTTAACTTGGAAATTTCATTTTTCAAACTCATTTTAATTTTATCGGCAACCACAATTACGCCTATAGCTTCACCATCTACAGCAACATATAAAATCGTACCGACATCAAGCAATTTTTCTACAACCACATCATGTTTTTCCATAAAACGATAATTACCTACTAATATCTTATGTTCCATATAATCGAAAGAATGACCACCATCATGAAATTGATAATGACGAATTCTACTTTGATCAACATGAATAGGTCGATATTCACGAATACAAGTAGCAAGTCTATCCTCATGATTGACTAACGCACAATTTAGATAATAGAAAAAATCATTTTCCTCTTCCGTAATCACTTTTTCCACGGTAAAGTCTCCTAAAGTCAAAATACCTGTCTTAGTAAAAATAATATTCTCTGTAAAAAATAAATCAAAAAGTGAAGAAGAACGAAGAATATAAATTCCTTGTTTCTCAAAACGAATAGACATTAAAAGTGGAATAATACGTAAAAGTAAAGTAAAGGGATGAATAAGTAAAAGAAATAAACAAGTAGAAATAAAATACAATCTAGAAAAGGAATGAGTAAAAAGAAAAATCAAAGCCAAGAATAGAAGAATAAAAAAAAGAATTGAAAACCAAAAAGGAATACTATAATACCATTTATGTTCACTAAAATCACTTCTAATTTTGTCTCTTAACTGAATAAAAGAAAAAGTAGAAACTTCTTTCTGAACTTGAACATAAATTTCTTTTTCTAAATTCTGATCCCCCGCAAAAACAAAATCTCCTTTTTTCTTCGTTAAACGAGAGGAAGTAGAAAAACATTTTAATAATGTTCTACCTCGAGTAATTATACCATCTACTAAAATCATCTCACCTGGTTTAACTACAATAATATCATCAACTTTAACATCCGAAAGTAAAATAGAATGGTAGTTTTTAGTTTTTTGATCAAATAAAGTAACCATTTGCTGATCAGTTGGAAAAGAAGATATTCTCTTCTTGTTCAAAAAAGTAAATAAAATATCTTCTAAAAAAGAACAACATCCAAAAATCATCAATAAAAATAATCCTTGAGTTTGACGGGAAATAAAAAGAAAAAGAAAAGCAAGAAGCAATACCACAACCAAATTCGTATTTTCCTTACGAAAAGAAAAGAAAAAGAAGCAAAGCCAACAAACATACGAAAAAACAGTCAAAAAAGAGGCTGAGAAAAGGAAAGAAAAAATTGTTACTATCGATGCGAAAAAAAAAGTAAAACTTTTTGCTGTTATTTTCATCAAAACACCCCATAACTACCATAAATTATAACTTCATTTCAGCAAATTTTCAAGCATAGAAAAAAGAGGAACTATTTTTCCTCTTTTCTAATCACTATTTTATTCCCATCATAATCGATAACTAAGGTTTCTCCATACGAAACTTGATCTTGGATGATCATCTGTGATAATGCCGTTTCAACTGTACGACTAACTAATCGTTTTAAAGGTCTAGCCCCATAAGTAATATCATAACCATTTTCAACGAGATAATTGCGAGCTTTATCTGTTAAAACAAGATGAATATTATCATCACGTAAACGAAGTTCTAACTCGGCAATCAATTTATCTAAAATCTTAGAAATCACGTCTTTAGTAAGTGGATCAAATACAATAATTTCATCTACACGGTTGACAAACTCAGGGCGGAAAAATCTTTTTACTTCATCCATTACTTTTTCTCGATTACCATCTAAGATATGCTCACTACCCAAATTACTAGTCATGATAATAATCGTATTCTTAAAGTCAACAGTTCTACCATTTGAATCAGTAACACGTCCATCATCCAAAATTTGAAGTAATAAATTTAATACTTCGGGATGGGCTTTTTCAATTTCATCAAATAAGACAATACTATATGGATTACGACGAACAGCTTCTGTTAACTGCCCACCATCTTCGTAACCAACATATCCTGGAGGAGAACCAATAAGACGAGATACAGAGAATTTCTCCATATATTCACTCATATCAATTCGAACCATATGTTTTTCATCATCAAACAATTCATAAGCTAATGTTCTAGCTACTTCAGTTTTACCAACACCAGTTGGTCCTAAAAAGATAAAGGAACCAATTGGACGATTCGGATCTTTAATTCCACTACGACTTCTAATAATCGCATCACTCACTAAAGAAATGGCATTACTTTGGCCAATGACCCGTTTTTCCATGTTTTCTTTTAAATGAAGAAGTTTTTCTTTCTCTCCACTAATTAGTTTACTAACTGGAATATTGGTCCATTTTGAAATTACTTGTGCAATATCTTCAGACGTAACAACGTCACTTAAAATCTTATTTTTTTCTAGATTGTTAAGTGCAGCTAACTCCTTTTCTAAGCGAGGAAGTTCTCCATGACGAAGACGAGCAGCTTTTTCCAAATCATAATCATTTTCTGCCTGTTCTAAAGCAAATTTAGTACGTTCTATTTCTTTTTTCTTGGCTTTGATATCGTCATTGATAGATTTTTCTTTTTCCCAATCGGCAGTCAATTCTTTCTCACGCGCTTTAAGATTTTCTAAAGTCTCATCGATCGATTCGACTCTTTTCTTCGACAATTCGTCTTTTTCTTTTTTAATTGCCTCACGTTCAATTTGTAAACGCATAATCTCACGTGTCAATGTATCTAACTCATTAGGTACTGAATCCATCTGAACACGAATAGTTGCACAAGCTTCATCGATCAAATCAATCGCCTTATCTGGTAAATAACGATCGGTAATATAACGATTAGACATCGTAGCTGCACTAACTAATGCCTTATCCTGAATATTTACTCCATGATGAATCTCAAATCGCTCTTTTAAACCACGTAAGATTGTAATCGTATCTTCTACAGTCGGTTCACTGACTTTAATTTTTTGAAAACGACGTTCCAAAGCACCATCTTTTTCAATATACTTACGATATTCATTCAATGTAGTAGCGCCAACTACATGAATCTCGCCACGAGCTAACATTGGTTTCAAAATATTAGACGTATCCATGGCACCTTCGGCACCAGTTCCTACAATCGTATGAATTTCATCGATAAACATGATGATTTCGCCTTCACTCTTTTTGACTTCGTTCAACACGTTCTTTAATCGCTCTTCAAATTCACCACGATATTTAGCCCCCGCAACTAAACTTGCCATATCAAGTTCCCATATTGTCTTATCTTTTAAACTGTTAGGTACATCACCTCTAATAATACGTAGCGCAAGCCCTTCAATAATAGCTGTCTTTCCTACACCAGGCTCACCGATTAATACAGGGTTATTCTTAGTTTTTCTAGATAAAATACGAGTAATACTACGAATTTCTTCATCACGACCAATGACAGGATCAATCTTACCCTTTTTGGCATCTTCCGTAATATTTCTTCCATACTTTTCTAAAACATTCTCATTATTTTCCATATTAGGATACATATCTATCACCCCTTCTGCCACACATTATAACACTGAAATTAGCACTTGTCAATAGAGAGTGCTAAAACTGACAATTTATGACAGAAAAAAAGCTCTTATAAAAGAGCCATCAAACACTATTCTGTAACTTTCTTTAAAGCTTCCTGTAATTGATTATCTGTATCATCACTTGGATTTTGATAATAATCTGGATTCATTTCAACACGAAGTGTAGGTTCAACACCCACTTCATTTATCCAATTTCCTTCTGGTGTTAACCACTTTTGAATGGTATATTTTACAGTTGCTCCACTTTCTAATTGGTAAGCACGTTGAACAGTTCCTTTTCCATAAGAATTAACCCCGATAACTTCAGCTCCATAAGATTCCTTTAAAGCAGCCGCTAAAATCTCTGATGCCGAAGCACTACTACTATTGATTAAAACAGCGATAGGATAATCACGTTTCTCTTTAGTTTCATCATAAACCTTCTCGATAATTCCCTTTGTATCTAATTGATAAATAACTTTACCTTTTCCTAAAAATAAAGAGGCAATGTCAGTAACACAATCTAAATAACCACCAGAGTTACTACGAACATCGATAACTAAAGAATCTATCTTTTCTTCTTCCAATGCAGTCAAAGCTTTTTCAAACTGTTCATCAGTATTAGCCGCAAAAATACTGATATAAATATAACCAACTTTTTTATTATTCATCTGGAAAACAGAAGAATCTACTGATTCAATTTCGATTGTTTCTCGTTGAACAGTAAATGTTAATTCTTCATTCTCTCTCTTTACAGTGATATCCACAGTAGAATCCGAACTTTTTTTAATTAAGTTAGAAACCTCTGAAGAACTCATTCCTGTAACATCCGTATCATTAATCCGAATAATAACATCCCCAGCTTGTAAACCAGCTTTAGCAGCAGGACTACCTTCAAATGGATTAGAAACAACTACACTACCATCTTCTAACTGCATAATTTCCGTACCAATACCAACATATTTTCCTTCTACTTGCTCATTAAAATCCTCTGTTTCTTCTTCATCCATATAAACAGAATATTTATCGCCAAGGTATTCGGTCATTCCTTTAATCCCAGCACTAAGCATCTTACCTTCATCAATTTCTTCATAGTAATTCTCTTTGATATCTTCATACGTATTTAAAAATTCCTGAAACTCATCAGAAACCATAGCCGAATCCTGTTTAGTTGTTTTATTTACAAATTGATTGACAAAGCCCCCTAAAAAACCACCAATAATGAGGGTAATAATCATAATTAAAATAACTTCTAAGTAATTAAAACCAACCTTTTTCTCAACGATAATTTCTCTCACATCAGGAAGTTGATTTTCCATATCTTCATTTATTTCTAATTCTTCTTTTTCACTTTTATGAACAGATTTTTTCTTTTTTTCCTCCATAATACACCTCTTTATGCTTATAATTCATTCTATCACAAATCTTTTGTATTTAGAATAAAAAATTTTACGAACTAAGAGAGAGGTTCTTCACCATCTAAATTAATATCTTTAACGTGTTTAGGTTTTCTTTTCTCAACAGGCAAAGTTTCTACCCATTTTTTTCCATCCCATTTTTTTAAACAGTTAGGACCATACCACTCTTTCATTACTTTCTCAATATTACGATAAGAATAATAAGTTCTTCCTTCAAAAGTATATTTTTTAGCTGGATAGACATCTTCTTTCAAAAAGACAGGTTCTTTTAAAAACTTTTCCCAAGGAACAGAAATAGGTTGCGATACCAATTTACTATCTTCATGATGTCTAGAATAACGATTACTATACCACACAACAAAGTTTTTAAGTGGGATAGGATTAATATGCAAATTATCAAGTAAAACGATAAATGGCATAACTAATTTAATAACCGTACGATTAACCTCATCGACAAATTTATTCTCAGCAATATTATCATAGACAATCGCATCGACAAAAACGCCATCCCCTTGACGACACCGATTTTTAAGTAACGTATTTACTTCTTCAATATAAGTTCCTCTTTTTCTAATCTTCATCATCGGTCCAGATATTGGATTA
This sequence comes from uncultured Bacilli bacterium, assembly GCA_944363785.1. Lineage (GTDB taxonomy): Bacteria > Bacillota_I > Bacilli_A > RF39 > UBA660 > Alloscybalousia. The sequence continues at coordinate 21,797 of CALVVF010000012.1, read as the reverse complement.
TAACGTTTATCTAATTCATAACAATCGAAATAGAATTCATCACTCAAATCTTCTTGTAAAGCTTTGATAAATCTAGGCCAATCTTCCCGTTTAATCGCAATATCCATATCATCATCCCATGGAATAAATCCACCATAATTACAAATACCTAAAGCACTACCCGCCATCAATAAGTATTCAATATGATGTTTCTCACAAATACGATGTACCTCATCCATAATATCTAATATCTCCATTTGTAAATCGCGAACCGTAATTTTTTTACCATTTTTTAACTCTTTCAAAGTATAATCTTCACGTTCTTTAATATATCCTTTATTATTTTCCATGTTTTTTTCTCCTTATTTGTTCACCTTGAACTACTTCTACTTTAATCGGCTCAATATGAATAATCACTTGATCAACTTGTTCAAATTCTTGAGGCAATAACTTCTCCCAACGATTAGCAATCTCATGACTTTCAAATGTCGACATATTCCCATCAACGCAAACAGTTAAATAAAGAATATATTTATAGCCAGTCGAAATTGAATACATATCTTTAATCTCTTCAACTTTAATATCATTTTTAATCATATAAGCAATTTCTTCAGTAACTTCCGGTTTCAAAGAAGCATCCATTAAAATATGATAACTTTCAATAAATATTTTAACGCCAGTATAAAAAATCCAAATCGATATACCAATACCTACAATACCATCTAAAAAGAATACATTAAAATTACTCATAATAATCGAAAAAAGAGTACAACAAGTAATCACACAATCATTACGATGATCCTTCATACTAGAATAAATAAGTAAACTTTCATGTTTTTGATATGCTTTCTTTGTATATAAATAGAGTCCTAGTTTAGTAATAATAGTGATTATACACACAAAAACTAGTGTAGAAGAATAAATCAGTACTTTATGGTTTAAAATAGCAAAGAAAGAATCAAAGAAAAGTTTTAGTGATAAAGCAATCATCGATAAACTAATCAGAAAAGAAAATATATATTCTGCTTTTCCATGGCCAAAATTATGGTCATCATCTCGTGGAACACTAGCTAGTTTATTCCCAATCATCGTCATGAAAGAGGCAAAAATATCACTAGCACTATTAGCCGCATCAGCAATCATAGATTGACTATGACTAATAAAACCAACGATCAATTTGATAATCAATAAAAACAAGTTGAAAACAACGCCGAGGATAGCTACCCTCTTTGTACTCTGATATCGATTCATCACTTCATCTCCTATAATCATTTTCATTATAACATAAACAAGATAAAAGAAAAATAACCTGATGAAAAGCACAAAGATTTTCTGGATTGTTTTCCCGTAATCATACCCCATTATCCCATGAACAAAATACCGATCAAATTTTTGACATACATAATAATAAGTGCTAGACTAATAGGCAATTAAAAAGGAGGAGCCTATGACAAGTTTAATAATCGGTTCATTTAATACTAAAGACAATGCTATCAATAGAAATGGCGGAATTAGAAATGATGGTACAGATAACGCCAAAATACTATCCCAAAAAATCAAAGAAAAAGATTTTGATATTCTTGGAACTCAGGAACTAACTATAAAATATACCACCAGATTAGAGCAACTATTACCCAATTATAAATTTTGTGGAGATTATCGTTACAGTAATGCACTAGTCAATATGCCTTACAATGAAAATAATCAAATCATGACTAAACAAAAAATTTTAAATACTAAAACAATTTGGTTACCATTTATTGCACATAATCCAAAAGATCTTAAAACTTCGATCAGTAAGGCATCAATCATGCCAAGAATAGCAACAATTGCCATTACTGAAAATGAAAACGGGCAAAAGTTATGTACCATTAACACCCACTTAGATTATCAAGTACCTAGTATTCAAATTAGACAATTAAAAGCATTAAGTAAAATAATCAAAACTTATTCTGCTCAATATCCAATCATTCTAACTGGTGACTTCAATATGGAACTTAAAGAAGACCACTTTAAAGAATTTGTCCAAAGTATGGAAAAAGAAAATATTAAGCGAGTAGAAATTAATGAAAACACATGGTGTCCTAAAGAAGGTAACGGTAAAACAGAGGACCATATCTTTATTCCTAAAAATTGGATAGTAGAAGACTGTGGTGTTATTCAGGATGAAGAGATGATAGAATTATCTGACCATAAAGCAATCTATGTAAAAGCAAAAGCAAAATAATCAATACAAAGATAAATTGATAATACAAAATAGATACGACCAAAAAACAGGTTGTATCTATTTTTTTAACACTACCAAAAATTTGACTTTTATCTAAATAACACTAACGATTAGGATCAACTAAAATCTTAATGGAATCAGATTGTCCAGACGTTAATTCCTCAAAAGAAGCTTGTACTTGATCTAAACCTACAACTTTAGAAACAAACTTAGAAACATCAATTTGTTTATTGGCGATCAATTCAATGCAAGTATGAAATTCTTCTTTAGTATAAGCAATTGCTCCTTTTACTGTCAATTCGCTCATTACAGCAACTACAGTAGGAATCGTAATTGGACTTAAAGATACACCGACTAAAACAACGGTACCACCAGGCTTGGCACTCATAAAACAACTAGTAACAGCGGCTGAGGTACCACTACAATCGATAACTAAATCAAAGCCGCCACCTGTTTTCATCATTACTTTTTCTAAAAATTTCTCATCAGTCGCATCCATCCACTCATCAGCTACACCTAATTGTACTGACTTTTCTCCACGTGCTCGATTAGTCTCAGAAACAGCTACATAACTAGCCCCTTCTTTTTTGGCAAACATAGCGCAGACTAACCCAATAATTCCACCACCAACAACTAAAACTTTATCTCCTACTTTAATATCTGCTAAATGAATCGCATGTAACCCAACTGCCGTAGGTTCCACCATCGCCATTTCTTCATTTGTAACACCATCTGGCACCTTAAATACCATATCTGGACGAACAGCTAATTTTGACGCAAAAGCACCAGAATTAGTTAAAGATAATCCTGTCGCATAAGTCCAAGTCTCACGACAATACTGTGGATTTCCCGTTAAACAAGCTGAACAATGACCACATGGAGAAATTGGCAAAGCAGTTACTCTGTCTCCCACCTTTAAATCACTTCTAGAGCCTGGATCAACAACTACACCACAATACTCATGCCCCATAACTAGACCAAGTGGCTGACCAGCTTCCCAGTAGTGAATATCAGAACCACAAATTCCTGCGGTCTTAACATCAACAATAACAAAACCATTTTGACTAACTGGCTCGTCTATTTCCTTTACTACTAATTTTTTTGCACTTTCAATACCTACACATTTCATACTTACACCTACTTTCACTTTCAGTATAACAGATTAAAAAAAAGAAAAAAGAAAAATTGTTTAATTTTATCCATAAATTACCATAATTGGACAAAATAATCGACAAACAACCTTTCTTTAACATGAATTAATAAGTTTTTTTTAAAGATTTCATTACCATTTCACTTCTCATATAACAAAAAGAAGAAAGAGGATAAATACATTTAAATCGTTTTTTTAACCATTAATTTCTGATTACCCACTAAATCCATCTCTTTATTTTGTAAAGATAAATCCAAATAAGGAAGTAAAATTTCTGGAATAATCTTTACAGGTAATTTTATTTCCTTTATCTGGTTAAACATTTCTTGTATTCTTTCTTTTCCGATTTTACTAACAGCATCTTGCATCCTTGAAGGGGTTAAATCATGCTGTAAAAACAATTGTTCATATAAAAACTGATCAGGAGTTTGAAATCCTAATTGAGCCGTACCATGAGCTAAATTAATCGAAAAATAAGTCCATGCTTCTCCAATTTCATGACAATAATATAATTCAGTTGGTAAAGTAAATATAGAATAATTATCAAAATAAAATTTCACTAATTCCTCGATATTTCCTTGATACTGATCAACATGATAAAAGCAAAAACAGCTTTCATTTCCTTTTCTTTCCCCAAAATTTTCTACAAAGAAATCTTCATCAAAAATATTTTTAAACTCCTCTTCTGTAATACTTTTTTTCTCTTCAATATCAATAATTCCATAATTCCAACTCCGCTTTTTTAAAATTAAAAACGGTTTTGACTTATGCTCAATCACTTTAATCTTTTCTATAGAATCAAAGCAATCAAAATACTCCATATTACTTACACATAACTCATTTAAATTCTGATATAAATCATGAATAAAAGACAACCTTGAAACAAAATCACCAGCATAAATATAAATACCATCTATTTCTTCAAAGTATCGTTCAAATAGACGATTTCTTAATTCTTCTTTCTCCATAAAATTAACCTCTTTACAAAATTAAATATCAACATGCCTCAAGCTAATTAAAAGCAATCTCTACATCAATATCTTCATCAAGAATAGCAATTCCTAAAAATATAAGACCACTAATAAAAACTAAAACAGATCCTATAAATGAAGCTTCTGTTAATCTTTTCTTTTTCAGAGTATCACAGGAGTTTAATTCTTGCACACTTTCATAACTACTTTTAACAAAGTAATAATAGATTACCACGAGAATAGAAAAAATACAAATAATTAATCGCTGATATTCTTCCCTACTTTTTTTATCATCATACAATATAGCTCTCTTTTCCTTACTATTAGCATACCAACTAAGCAAAATAATCCCAATGTAGATAACCCATATAATATTTTCTGTTTTAATATCCTTTAATCTATCTAACTTTTCATTCATACTATATTCTATTACAATATAGTTATTTTATAAGAACGAATAATCATTATATTTTTTATTATTTACCTAATTCTTCTAGATTTATATACTTCATGTTCAATTCTTCTAAAACATCATCAATATTGTTTTTATTCACTTTTTCTTTAAGTATTGTATAAGCTGTTTTTATATAATTCATAAGACTAACAGCACCTAAGGCTTTATAATAAGATTTTTCTGGTATTTTAGAAATTTTATAAAAATATAATGCTAATTCATCATCTACTTTTCTTGGATTCCTTATAATAATTTTATTAGTCCTATATACTATTGTTGCACCATCTAATTTAACAACTTCTGCATCTTTAGGAACTTCAACATCATAAATTGTATCTCCCCGGTGCAACCATCTTAATATACAATCTTCTGTTGCATAATTAAAACCACCAAAATCTCTACCTTTTTCAGCTGTTGGATTCCAATTACTGCTTATATTAACTTCATTAACTTTATATTCAAAATCACTTTTCGCACCAGAAGTAGTATCAAACATCACTTTTACATACTTGTTCATAAACTATCTCCTAAACAGATTATATATTTTGTATATCGATTAAATGATTATGATCATCAAATTCTAATTTAAAAACTTCACAATAATCCCATTTTCCATCAAAAAATTCTTTTCCATTAAATTTATAACTACCTGTATAATTAACTTCACACCATTTACTAAATAAACTCGCTAATGCTGTTGAATGACCTACAATCAATACCTTTTTATCATAGTAACTATTGAGAATATTGATTAATGAATTATACTCTCGATGAATTACTTCATTTATTGATTCACCACAAGATAATTTATAATCAAAGTCATCAAATTGTTTCTTTTCAAAATCTTCTGCTAAGTCCTCCCACTTATTTATACCAAATTTTCTTTCGCCAAAATTCTCATCAACATATAATTTATCTCTTGTAAAATATTTAGCCGTTGATATTGCTCTTACATAGTTAGAAGAAATTACGATGTCAAAATTGGCAAGTTCATTTAGCTGGCTCTTTTTTTCTGCTAGTTTTTCGCCGTTAATGGTCAATCCCCATTTTTCATTTTGAACTTGTAAGGAATCACTATTATTTATATTAACTATTTTTAACGGCTCAGAATGCCTCATAAAATATATCGTTTTCATTTTATTAACAACTCTCCTCTAAAATCCAACTTAGATTATGTTTATATAGTATCATATTTTTAATAAACTCAAAAGCAAATAAAAAAGGTTAATCAAAATTAACCTTATCTTTATTTAAAGTCAATTAGCTCAACTAATTTCCTACTGATATCATAAAGATACACATCCAAAAATTTTTATTAAGATTAATTTATACAATAAGTATACCATAACTATTTGACTATTTCTCTTATCTTTGATAAATCGTCTAAATGAATAACTATTTCCTTATTATTAAACATATCTTTTAAATTGAACTTATTACTTTCTAATTCATTTTCCCCTAATATTATAACAAAGGGAATTTTTTCTTTATTAGCATAATTAAGACTTTTCTTCAATTTTCTTTCTTGCATTTCAATTTCAACTTTATAACCAAATTCTCTCAAACTATTACCTAATTTCAAACATTCAATATTTGTATTCATTGGTATTATATAAAAATCAATATCTGATCTATCCCCAAACATCTCATTATTCTTTAATAACTCATATATTGATGATAATCCAAAACTAATTCCTACTGTTGGATACTCAGTTCCATCATTAATAAAATTAGTAACCATTTTATCATATCGTCCACCTGCACCAATACTACCACTCACTCTTTGTTTTTTATCAAAAACTTCAAACACATTTCCAGTATAATAATTTTGACCTCTTGCTAAAGATGGAGTGAAAATACAAATTTTAGACATACCAAGTTCATTTATATACTCATATAAAGCATTTAATTCAGTTAATCCAATTTTGATGTATTTGCTCGATGTATTATCAAATTTTTTATTAAGTTCTTCCAAACTTAAATTCAAATTATTTTCTAACTCTTCTATTTGTGAATCTGTTAGAGCTAATTCCTTTAAATACTTTTTGAATTCATCAACAGTAATTTTTTTCATTTTATCAATTATAGTCGTTACAGCTGGTAATAATTGTTCATCTATCTTACTTTCTAAAATTAAACCATTCATTAAATTTCTACTGTTATACTCAATATAAATATCTATATTTAACTGATCAAAAACTCTTTTAAATAACGTCAATAACTCAGCCTCAATTAATTGTCCTGGCAATCCAACCACATCAACATCACATTGGGTAAATTCTCTGTCCCTTCCTATTTTAACAGGTCCGTCTCTAAATACTTTTGCGATTTCATATCTTTTAAAGGGGAAGGAAATTTTATTTTTATTTAATGCAACAAATTTTGCAAATGGAACTGTTAAATCATATCTTAATCCTAGTTCTCGGTCGCCTTGATCAGATAGTTTATATATTTCTTTTAAAATATCACTTTCCTTATCATATTTATCACTTAAAATATCGTAATAACATAAAATAGGCGTTTCAATGGAATTATAGCCATATTCTTCAAATATTTTTCTTAAAATATCATTGATATAATTTCTTATTTTTTGTTCTTTAGGTAAATAATCATATCCACCTTTAACATTCTGTATCTTCATATTTATTCCTCCTTCTGATCAAATATTTTCTTTTGTCAGATTCTGGTATATCTGTCCTAGTTCTTTTAAAAACAACTGTTTCTACTTTATTTTCTATTCGTTCAAAATTATTCTTTAAAGCTATTCCTTCAGACATACTATTTTCTAAATTCGTTCTCATATAAATATCGTAATTTTCTCCAAATTCTGAAATAATATATTGCATTAATCGAGTTGCATAACCTCTATTTCGTACATTCTTACGAACTGCTATATCTGAAAGATAAATAGATTTTTCAACATCTATTTCTAATTCATCCCATTTTAAATATTTTTCTTTAATAGTAATTAAACCACAAATATCATTTTCTAAAAATATTCCATACATTTGCCCATTATTTATAAAATCTAAAAATTCTTGAATATATTCCTCTTCCGTCCATGCCTCATAAAAAGGTTCGGCTTCAAATACGATAAAAACTTTCTTAAAATTCTCAAAATCATTATTATTCAATTTTCTTATATATTCCATTACATACAAATCCTTTCTATTATCTTTTTATAAATATCTATAGTTTCAATTAATGAAGATTTTAAAATAAATTCATCATTTTCATGTGCCGTTACGGGACCTGGTCCTAAAATAAGACGATTATTATCTATAAAACTTGCTTCACTTACTCCAAAAAATGGTTTTCTATTTTTATTTGATATATCTTCATAAAATTTAACTATTAAATCCTCATTATAAAATGGTTTAATTTCATTTAAAATTTTATATTCTACTTTTGGGTATTTATTAATTAATTTATCAACATAATCTTTGATAAATTCAATATCCTGTGAATTTTTAGTTATTCTAAAGCCTAATAAAACTCTAGTATAATCAGAAGTAGTACATATATTAGTACCACCATTTATCACACCAACATTAATTGTATTAAAAGGAATTTCAAATAAACTACATTGTTCTTTTTGAAACAACTCATTTAACTTTAAAAGTTCGTTTAAAAATAAAATAGAATTTTCATTACTAGATTCGTTAGGAATTGGTTTACTAGAATGAACTGCTGTTCCTTTAAAAATTAATTCGTACTCTAATAATCCTTTAGAACCAATACATGGATAATTGTTGGTTGGTTCACCAATAATACTATATTCACAAAAATCTATCTTTTTTGTAATTAATTCTTTTATACCCTCAAAACCATTTTCTTCATCATAAGTAAAACAAACTCTAATTCCTCTTTTTAGTTTTTTTAAATCAATTTGTTTTAATACATAAAGAAATGCTGCAATTCCACCTTTCATATCAGAAACTCCACGACCAATTAACTTATCATCTTCTTGTGTTAATTCAAAAGGTGGATATTTCCAATCATTGGAAACAGACACAACATCTGTATGTCCAACAAATGACAGAATAGGATTTTCTCCGATACTCATAACTAAACACTTTGTTTTATACTCAGTTTTAAAACCAATATTTTTTAAATAATCTTCTAAATAGTCAATAATCTTTCTATTTTCTAAATCATCAATTGTGTTAATTTTTATTAAATCACTTAATATATCTTCAATTTTCATAATATTCCTCTCTTCTTAATTCATTAAAAAAAGCTATACAAGTAGTACTTGCATAGCATAATAGTTTATTTATAAGCTAGATACAAGCACTACAAATAGCACTTGTACCTACAACAATTTTAATGTCGTATTAACAAGTGCAGACTATTATGATGATGATTTAATTGCATTATATTTTTTAACATAATAATCGCTCCCTTTCATAAAGTAACTAAAGCATAGCATATTTATGTTAATTTGTCAAAAACACCATTTAAAAGAAAAGATAAGTTATATCCTTTATCTGTAACTTATGTGAGAGTATATAAACTAAATTTATTTTAAGAATACTTATTATTAGCTATCCTTACTTTAATATATTCTTAATTCTCTTATTTAGTGTTTCTTAAATTGCTTCTTTATTGTTTAATAACTAAGCAACTTTTTCGAGCATATAAAAAAGGCTAATTGAAATTAACCGCTATTTTTCTATTTATGTTTAGGTTTTAAAGTTTTTACATATTGATTTAATTCTTTATGTTCATCTAGTAATTCAGTGTTATCTACTGTGTATTGTTGAGATTTATGTATTCTACCATTATAATTATTCGATTTTAGTAAGATTGAATTTGTAGGAAAAGATTTTAGGTTATTAGATTGTTCATAAAGTTGTACCTTTAATAATTGTGTTTTTTCTAATTTTAGTATTAACTCATCTAATTGTTTTAAATCTTTTCCATCAATATAGTTATTCATTCTAAATGAAAGTAATTGATATAAAATTGTACCAAAATCAGCAGTATAACAAGAAGTAGTTTCAAAACCCTCTCTAATTATAAATAAGGCATCGGCTAATTGGGGCATTTGCTGTATACCTGTATCAATATTTTGCCATTTATGATTTTCAATAAATCTTTGCAATGTCTTATCCGTATACATTTGTTTAGAATATGCTTGTTCTGGAGATATTATTTTCTTTTCATCAAATATACTAATAATATTAAATAATATATTCCTTCTTGTAATATCTTCAGTATCCAAAATAATAGAATGTACTTTTCCATCTGTAATAATCCTAAATTTGTGTATACTTAAACATTTTGGATAATCTTCCCTATGTCCGACGCGCCGTAAACCTAATTCTACTACATAAGATTTACCTTCATGAAATATTCTCTTACAAAAATTTATACTTTTCCATTCATCTTCATTAGTTTTAAATATTATTCTATCATTTTCTAATGGGACCATACCAAAATCTTGTCTATACTCATCAGCAACTATAATACTTTGATTTCTATAAAAAAATAAAAATTTGTTTATAACTTCAAGTTCATCACTAGAAATTTCTGAATCATAATTATATTTATATTCTCGTGGTATAATCATAAAGCTTTTTCTCCTTTCAAATATATTACTATTATACACAATCTCATTTAACAATCAATGTTATAACAGAAAACCCTATATTTCAATCTCAAAATCGTCTTTATCATCAATAACATCATAAGAATATAAATTCTTGGAAAAATACATATATTTTTCTCTTATTTCTTTTAGAGAATATTTTATTTATCAAATGTTCAAGACAAGATTTTTAAAACTACAGTATCATACCAATTTATTTTAACTAATACTTTTTCTTTATTAAAAATATTTTTTGATAGGATAAGCCTACTATGATATAGGTTGAAAATTCTAACAACAACATTTTTTATTTTCATATCAGGTGATAAAATTTTATCTTTCCTAATATACTTCCATAGAACTCTACGTAGAATATATCCTACTCTGATCGACCAACTTTATCTGCTCACTAGCTCTTTCAATTTCTAATACAATATTTTATCATTCAACTGCAGGGTGTATGGTTCTTGCTTATCTATGTTCGCTTGTTTAGTAAGTGTTCCGTTAAAGCATAATTCTTTACCACTACCATTATATAATCCTGTAACAATTTCGGTTAATTCCCATCCATATTTATCTATAATTGGTTGAAACATAGGTAATTTATAATCTGCTAATGTAATCAGGGGCTTTGTAGTTTCTAGAAAATCCATAGAAGCTTCTACCATCCTTGTTCCTAAATGGTGAGTTCTGCATTGATCTGACACATATAAAGTACAAATCTTCTTTTCTTCTTTATCTTTTTTTAAACAAGCCATTGCCAATATAGTGTTAGTATCATCGTCTGATCTCGCAAACAAAATCTCACCACTTGGTGTAAAAATTCTAGGTAGTTGTTTATAAAAATACCATTCTTTATATTTCGGGTAATCTTCACAAATAAAATCAGTAATTTCATAGATTCTTTTAGCTAAATTTGCAAATTCTTCATCACTTATTTTCCCGATATAACTTTTTAAACTTTCAATATAAACCATAGAACCAAGCCCTTCACAATATATTGTTTATTCTAACACTTTTTACTAGATCTACCAAGTACGAAAATCAATAGAATAGTTAATAAATTTTCGTAATTCAATTAAATGTCACATCAACATATTTTTTTACTGCTTATGTCCTTTTGATAAAAACCTCACGTTTATCCCTTTTAAAATTACTCAGTTTCTAGGTTTTATCGATAGTTCTTTATATCTTTGTCATACAGATAAATTTCAAAGCTGATAATATCAAGCTATTTTTTTAGGTAATCTAACACATAATATTAACGAGTAATATCCACATGATTTTTATTAATATCATCATTTGTTAACTTTATCACTTTTATTCTGTGTATTTTCTTCTTTTATAATAATCCTCTATACTAATGTTAGCATCATCTATTTTGATAAGATGTTTCAATAAAAGAGTGATTCCTAATTTTCCCATACTAACTTTCGTTTTAGTTTTTTTAATTTCACAAAGAAAAGGTATTCCTGTTGTAATCATTTTCATAAATATTCATTTCTCATTTTAGCATGAAAAAAAGTCCATACTATCAAATATTATGAACTTTTCTTTATATAGAAATCGCGAAATGTGCGACTTTCAACCGCAATGGTGGAGATGAGGAGAATCGAACTCCTGTCCAAAATCAGCTAAGCAAAAACATCTACAAGTTTAGTTGACTAAGTAAATTCACCAATATAGAAGTTAGCCAACAAACACTATATTAGCTAGTTTCTAAAATTCATTACCCCTCCGAAACAAAGAGATAATATAACCTGTTAAAATCGAGCCCTTTATAAAAACCAACAGGTAAAGTTTTTAAAAGAGCCTTACACTATATGCTAATTAAGCAGCGTAAGCCATTTGATATTTGTTTCCAGTTATTTTAACTGACGCATTTTAAGATTGCCATCTACTTGCCGTTTAAGCGCCACTGATCCTGTCGAAACCTGAACATCCCCATGGACGTAATTGTACCACACTTTTCTTGATATGAAAAGTCCCTTTTTGGTCTCACATCACGCACAACTGCACACTTTTGTAAAACGATTATGCTTCGATAGCAATATATACATATAAAAAAATAATCAAAACTAACCTCTGATTATTTTTATTCAATTAATATCTATTTTTTAAATCTTTTTCTACTTGACGCTTGATATCTTTTTCTTTTAAAACCTCACGTTTATCATAATTTTTCTTACCCTTACAAACCCCTAATAACAATTTGGCTTTTCCTTTTACGAAATAAATTTTTAAGGGAATCAAAGTATACCCTTCTAATCGAACTTTATCATTCAATTTTAAAATTTCTGAACGATGTAATAATAGTTTTCTTGTTCTTGTTTCTTCATGATTAAAAATATTACCTTCTTTATAATGACTAATAAACATATTTAATAGAAAAACTTCACCATTTTTAATTATCGCATAACTATCTTTAATATTCGCTTTTCCTAAACGAATAGATTTAATTTCCGTACCAGTCAAAACCATTCCGCACTCATACTCATCTTCAATGAAATAATCATGCCTAGCTACTCGGTTAACGATTTCCATGTTATCACCATCTTTCTACGTTAGAAACATTTTGTAAAATGAGATCCATATATTTATTATAATACATTTCATGGTTAGGTAAAAGTTCTTCTGTTAAATTTTGATATGGATATACTTTAAAATTACGACGAATACCATTTATTGTATCACTATAAGTATAAACTAATCCTGCTTTCATGTTTTCTAAAGTAACTTTACTAACTCCATCTTCTGTAGTTTTAACGATATCTAAAGAAAACATCATACCTGTAAGCTTTTCTACCCCACGTTGTGCTGAAATGAAATTTCCCAAAGAATAAATAACTAATGTATCATCGATCATTTCGATTGGCTCAACAACATGAGGATGATGACCAATAACAATATCAACGCCTAAAGAAGCAAGATACGTGGCAATTTCTCTCTGTCTCGAACTGACATTAAGAGAATACTCATCTCCAAAATGCATCGATACGATAACAACATCCACTCGATCCCGAACAGCTTCAATATCTTGTTTAGCTAGTTCATTAGAATAACGATTTAGTAAATACTCTTTTCCGGAAGGAACAGTAAGACCATTTGTCCAATCCGTATAAGCAAAAAAAGCATAACGAATTCCATTTACTTCACCAATATTGGGTTGATTAAAATCATCCCATGAAGAAAAGCTACCAGCTGTTTTGACATCAGGATGTTTACCCCAATAACGGTGAGAATTTAAAATAGCAGTTTCCCCACGATCTAAGGTATGATTGTTCGCCAAAGATACAAGATTAAACCCTGCATCGACAAAAGCATCTCCTACTTCATAAGGGGAATTGAAACGAGGATAGCTAGATAAACCAAGTTCACTACCACCTAAAATAGTCTCTTGATTATAAAAAGCTAAGTCATAATCTTTTGATATTTTTTTCACTTCTTCGATCATTGGTCGAAAATCATAACCATTTCCCGTATCCGCATCAGCATAGACCGCACTGTGAATCAATGCATCCCCAACCATAAACAAAGAAGCCCGTGTTTGTGTCTTGGATGGAGGAATTGGAGCTGGTTCCTGTTCTTGAACTTCTACCTCTTCAAAATATTCAAATAATTGTTGCCAATAAACAGAAAAAGGAAATATACGGTAAATCAATAAGAAAAGTAATAACGCAATAATGATAATGAATAGAAAAATAGAATTCTTTAGAAACCTCTCCATACACCTATACCTAATTAAATAATATCTTCTTCAAAATTCTTTTTTTGTTTATTCTTAGCACCTTTAACATCCGAATCTTCATCATCCAACTTCTTTAAAATTTGGAAGTCGATCATTCCTTCATCTTTAGATACAGAAACAACCTTAATTAATACACGATTTCCTAAACTGTATTTCATCTTAGTCTTTTCTCCAACTACCGACATAGTTGCTTCTTCAAAATGGAAGAAATCTTTCATATCCGCTAAACGGCATAATCCCTCTACCAAATTATCTAATTGAATAAATAACCCAAAATTAGTCACACCAGAAATCATACCAGTAAATTCTTCGCCAATATGATCTTCCATATATTCTGCCATCTTCATATCTTCAACATCCCGCTCACAATTGATCGAAGAACGTTCTTTCATCGACGAATGTTCAGCAACAAATGGTAACTTTTCTTCCCAATGACGAATCGTTTCAGGACGAAGATCGTTTTTAAATAAATATGTTCTAAGTAAACGATGAACCGTAGTATCTGGATAACGTCTTATCGGTGAAGTAAAATGAGTATAACAAGGACTAGCTAATCCATAATGTCCTAAATTTTCTGGCTTATAAACCGCTTTTTTCATATTACGAAGTAATAAACTAGATAAAATTTTAAACTCTTTTTTATCTTTTAAAAATTCTAGTAAACCTTGAATTGTTTTTGGTCTAACATCTTTTAAATTACCATAATATTGATAACCTAAAGTACCGATGTAATCTAAAAACTCACGAATATTTTCTTCCTTTGGATACTCATGTACACGATAAATAAAAGGAAGTTCCATATAGAAAATATGAGAAGCTACACACTCATTAGCCGCAATCATGAAGTCTTCGATTAAGTTTTCCCCAATTCCGCGTTCCCGAATGACAATATCTATTGGATGACAATTTTCATCGACTATAATTTTTGGTTCATCAACATCAAAATCCAAATACCCACGTTTAATCTTAGCTTTCCGTAAAATACTAGCTAAGTCAGCCATCAAACGTAAATCTTTCTCAAATGGCTCATACCCTTCTGGTACAATATTATCTTCTAAAATTGAATTAACCGCTTGATAAGTCATTTTCTTTTTAGAACGAATCACACTTTCAAAAATCTCATAATCAACCATTTTGGCATTATGATCAAATTCCATAACACAAGAGATAGCTAAACGGTCAACACCTTCATTTAACGAACAAATACCATTTGACAATTGATGAGGAAGCATAGGAATTACTCTATCGACCAAATAAACACTTGTTCCCCTATCCATCGCACTGATATCTAATGGAGAACCTTCTTTTACATAATAACTAACATCCGCAATGTGAACACCAAGCTGATAATTTCCATTTTCCAATACACGTATCGAAATCGCATCGTCAATATCCTTAGTATCCACACCATCGATAGTAAAGATTTGTTCTTCAGTTAAGTCACGACGACCAACTTTCTCCTCTGGACTGACTTCTTCAGGAATCGTTTTTAATTGTTCCTTTACTTCATCAGAAAATTGATCTTCAATTTCGTATTTATAAACAATGGATAAAATATCAACACCAGGATCATCACGATGACCAATAATCTTTACTACTTCACCACGATAACGATTATTCTCAATTAAACCAAGCAGCTTAACAACTACTTTATGACCATCCACTGCCCCATGAATCATATCTGGATCAATTTCAATACTCATTTTTAATTTTTCTTCATCCAAATCAATTGTTCCTTTACCATCTTTACGTAAAAAGAACTCCCCAACAACTGTACTTAACTTACGATCTAATACTTTTAATATTCTTCCTTCTAACTTGTTGTTCTCTTTTCTTCCTAAAACTTCAGCAACAACTAAATCGTTATGTAAAGCACCATTCATATTAGCAACAGGAATATAGACATCTTCTTCGTCTTCACATTCAACAAACCCAAAGCCCTTACGATTAACCCGTAAAACTCCCTTTTTTAATGGTCCACGATCAAAAAGCATATACCTATCTTTATTCGAACGATAAAGTGTATAATCATTACACATTTCCTGAAGAGTATCTTCTAATTCACGATATTCATCTAGATTTTGATGATGAAGTAAACGATCTAACTCCTCAATACTTAATGCTTTATTTTTATTCTGTAAAATCTTAATTATTTCCTCTCTCATAATTTCACCTATCTTTATAATACTATTATAGAAGAAAATAAGCACTAACACAATCACTAGAAATAAATATTTACATCAATAAAGGTAAACCAAAGAATAATTTATAGTTACCTATCATTAAAAAGAAAAACAAATACGATAAGAAAATTTATATTCTTAAAAACTTATTAATAAGCAAATATCATTATTCATCATTTATCTTAATCAAAAAAAAGAACCTATTACAAGTTCTTCCTTTCAAATTAACGAATTAATTACTAGCTTTTTCTAATTCTTCTTCGATACGAATTAATTGGTTATATTTACAAATACGATCAGTTCTAGACATACTACCAGTCTTAATTTGTCCTAAATCAAGTCCAACAGCTAAATCAGCAATTGTCGTATCCTCAGTTTCTCCACTACGGTGAGAAATAATAGTCTTATAACCATGACTTCTAGCAAGTTCGATCGTCTCTAATGTTTCTGTAATTGTACCAATTTGATTTACTTTTAACAAAATTGCATTTCCGGCATGACGATCAATTCCCATTTGTAAACATTTTTTATTCGTAACAAATAAGTCATCAC
The DNA here is from genome assembly GCA_944363785.1 of uncultured Bacilli bacterium. Taxonomy (GTDB): domain Bacteria; phylum Bacillota_I; class Bacilli_A; order RF39; family UBA660; genus Alloscybalousia. Next base: position 4,940 of record CALVVF010000012.1, on the reverse strand, counting down.
CAACTAGTTGAACCTTGTCCCCAAGTTCAGCTGTAATTTTAGTGAATCCTTCCCAATCGTTTTCATCAACTGGATCTTCGATAGAAATAATTGGATATTTAGCAACTAACTCTTTATAAAAGTCAATTAATTCATCAGTAGTAAGGCTTCTTCCTTCACCAACAAGTTCATATTTTCCATCTTTATAAAATTCACTTGCGGCAACATCGATAGCGATACAAACATCTTTACCAGGCTCATATCCAGCTTCACGGATTGCTTCCATGATCAATTCGAATCCTTCAGTATTTGATTGTAAATCAGGAGCAAAACCACCTTCATCACCAACACCAGTTGCTAAACCTTTATGATTTAATACTTTCTTTAAATGATGGAATACTTCAGCACCAACACGTAATCTTTCCTTAATTGTATCTCTCATTGGAATAATCATAAACTCTTGGAAATCAAGTTTATTATCGGCATGAGCTCCACCATTAATAATATTCATCATTGGACGAGGTAAAGTTGTACCATTTCCAATATAACGATATAAAGGAAGTCCCAAATTATTAGCGCTTGCTTTCATAGCAGCCATACTAATACCTAAAATAGCATTAGCTCCATATTTTGACTTAGTCTCAGTACCATCTGCTTCAATCATTGCATAATCAAGTGCTTTTTGATCAGCGGCATCCATTCCAATCACTAAATCACGAAGTGGACCATTTACATAATTAACTGCATTTAATACACCTTTTCCCATGTAACGATCTCCACCGTCACGCATCTCTAATGCTTCTCTTTCACCAGTTGAAGCACCACTTGGAACAGCAGATCTTCCCATTACACCGTTTTCCAAAATAACATCAACTTCGACTGTTGGATTCCCTCTAGAATCTAATATTTCTCTTCCTATAACATTTTTAATCTTCATATTCTACATCCTTTCTTCTTACATTTTACCATAACTGCTTATCAAAAGACAAATAAATGTTATTATGATTACTGCTCTTCAAGGAGTGAATAAACATATGTCTTAAATTCAGCTCCTCTATCTTCACATTGCTTATATTGATCCCACGAAGCACTCGCCGGACTCAGCAATATTATATCACCATTTGCACTAATTTCCCAGGCTTTTGGCATTGCATCTTTCAAAAATTCATATTCATAAGTAGGAATACCTAAACTATCCCCAAATTCTTTTACACGGCTCCTGCATTGTCCAATAGCTAAAATAGCTTTAACTGAAGTCATATATTCTTTTAACTCCATAAAATCTTGTCCTCGTTCTAAGCCCCCAAGAAATAAAATAATTGGTTGATTAAAAGAAGATAAAGCAATCTGACAACATTTAATATTAGTTGCCTCAGTATCATTATAGAACTTTCTACCTGATACTTCTCGTACAAACTCTAACCTGTGTTCTACCCCAGTAAATTCTTTTAATACTTGAATAATAACCTCATTAGAAACACCGTATTCCTTTACTGCTATAATTGCGGCCATAATATTCTCATAGTTATGCATTCCAACCAACTTGATATCTTTTAATCGCACAACTAATTCATCATAATAGTAAATTGCCCCATCTTGGATATAAGCACCATTAATCTGACTTTTACTACTAAAATATTTAACTGTAGCAGAAATACCTTTAGTAATACGTAGTGATTCATCATTACCAAGATTTAAAATAGCAATATCATTCTTATCTTGGTTTTTAAAAAGCTTTCTCTTCACAGAAGTATAATGTTCATAAGTCTTCATAAAGTCCGTATGTGCTTCACTAATATTCGTTAAAATCGCAACATTAGGACGAAATTGATCTAAATTTTCTAATTGTTGACAACTAACTTCATCAACAATAATATCTCCCTCTTCAAGCTTATTTAAAAAGCTACAGAAAGGATACCCAATATTTCCAACCAAATGTACTTTTTTTCCTGCTGCTTTCAAAAATTCATAAACTAAAGTTGTGGTTGTGGTTTTCCCATTCGTCCCCGTAATAGCAATTAACTGAATATTTTTATCTTTAGGTAAAAGTAAATACGACATTTCCGTTTCATTAATAACAGGAATTCCTAATTCTTTCGCTTTTAATACATACTTGTGATCAATAGGAACACCAGGATTTTTAATTAAATACTGAAAAGAAGAATCCAATAAGTCATCAGGATGTCCACCGAATACGAACTGAACTCCCATATCTTCTAATTCTTTAATCTTTGAAGCATCATGTTTCTCTTTATCTTTATTATCATTAATAACAACACTATTTTTTCTAGCAATCAATAACTTAGCTGCTTCATAACCACTTCTAGCAAATCCTAAAATCAAGATCTTTTGATTTTCAAACATTTTCTTCACCTCTTCCTATATTATATTACCAAATAAACAAACAAGCGATGGAAGAATAATAAATTTAATGAAAAAAATGAGATAACTAATCTTTAGCATCCCACTTTATTATTCATCCCAAAATAATTTATTCATTAAATAAATTCCATTACAAAACTGATAATAAAAAAAGCCATTCCCAATACTAAAGTAACGCGAGTAATTACTAATTCAGATCCTCTTTCCTTACGATTAGAAAACAAATCAGAATTACCACCTGAAATGATTTGAGCACCACTTTCTGCACGATTACTTTGTAATAATACAATAACGATCAATAATACCGAAATTACAAGTAATATAGTCTGCATAGTATCCCTCCATAACTGTCATATATTTTACCATAGAACAATTTAAAAATCAACTATTCAATCCCTAACTTACAGAATTTTCATACTCATATTAGAAAGAGAAAAGCGAGAAGAACAGTTGTCAAAAATGAAAAAAAATGATATAATAGACACCACTATTAAAAGAGGGGATAAATATGAAAATAATTACATTAAGGGAAGAAGAATTTAATCAATTTGCGAAAAATCATAAATATAAAAGTTTATATCAAACATCTAATTATGCCAAAGTAATGAAAACTGAAGGATATGATTACCATTATTTAGGCTTCATCAATAACAGTAACGAACTAATTGGTGCGACACTTTTATTGTACAAAAAGGTATTGATGAATTACAAAGTTGCCTATGCTCCCTATGGTTTTTTAATTGATTATACCAATAATGATCTAGTCGAAGAATTAACTAATCGTATAAAGAAATTATTGATTAAGCAAAAATTCATCTACTTAAAAATAAATCCCCTAGTTCACTGTGCTGAAAGAGAAAAAAGTGGCAAAATTATCTCCTATAACCCCGAAATTAATGATATTTTAGAAATATTAAAAAGAAATGGTTATCTTCATCATGGTTTCAATAAATTTTTTGAAAACAACAAACCTAGATGGGTAGCTATAACAAAACTAACAACAACTAATGATAAAATCTATCACCAGTTAGGAAAACAAATACGAAATAAAATCAACAATGCCAATAAAAAAGGTGTTGATATTTACCTAGCTGATAGAAATGATCCCGAAAATATAAAGATTTTTTATGAATTTATTAAACGTAAAAGAAAGAAAAATATCCGTTACTATCAAGCAATCCTAGACAGTTTCCAAGATGATGCTGAAATTTATTTTGCCTACATTAATCCGCAAAAATATGTTAAATTTAGTAAAGATCTCTACGAAAAAGAATTAGAAAAGAACGAAGAATATAATCAAGCTCTACAAGAAAAAAGTAAAACAGGTCAAGATGTAAAAAGAATAATTAACACCAAAATGGAATCAGATAAAAATTTAACTATTTATCAAAATAACTTACTAAAAGCTACTCAATTACTACAAGAACAACCAGATGGCATAATCATCGGAGGAGCATTAATCATCAAGTATGATAAAGGCATTAATCTAATTATCGAAGGGTTTGACAAAAACTATCAAAGCTATAATCCTAATTATCTTCTAAAATGGGAAATTCTAAAGAAATACAATAATCTTGGTTATAACTATTTTAATTTAAATGGAATAAGTGGAGAATTTGAAAACAAAAATAAATATTCTGGTTTAAATGAAATGAAATTAGGCTATAGTGCAAGCGCCATTGAATATATTGGAGAATTTGATTTAATTATCAATAAAACTGTCTATTCTCTTTACAAAAAGAAAATGGATAAAAAAGGAAAAAGAATTTAAAAAGCATCGTAAAGATATGAACTCCGTCTCTGAAAGAAAGAAACGAAGTTCATATCTTTTTTATTTCACTCTTATTAATCATCACAAGTAAACATCTGAATTGTCCCATCTGGATCTAAGGCAAGATAACTAACTCCACTAGCTGATACTTTTTTTGAATATTTACTATTTGAAGAAACCTCTACTCCTTCTGTTGTATTCACTACATTTTCAGCAGTAAGATCATTTTCTAAAATAATTCTCGCTTCACTCTTCTCCTTAGTAGCATCTCCTAAAGCATGCTTTCCATCCCATGCTGCTACATAATAAGTATATTTGCTACTATCGTCAGTTGTTCCTTCATTGACAACAACAACAAAAGAATGTTTCGTATCCCACTCATTTCCATAGGAACTAGAAGAACCACCACTTTCTAAAAAAGGCTCTAACTGTTCAAAACTAATCATTATAGCCTGATTTAACTCATAAGGATTATCCATTCTTGCTGCTTCCACATACATTTTTACCATATCTATATACCCATTTTTCTTCGATGTACTAATTCTTTCCAAAATAGTAGGTACCACAATAATAAACAAAATAGCAATGATTAATCCAACAAGAACCAACTCTAATAACCCCGAACTATTACGAAACATCTTTTTCATTTTATAACTACCTCTACTCTAAGAAGAGTATAACAAAAACAGCAACTGCAATCAATAAAAACAAAAAAAGTAATGCGCATAAAACAGGTTGTATTATAAATAGTGTTGGTGAGTATTTTCACTAATGCTATTTTTATTTAAATAAAAAGACATAAGTCTGA
>CALVVF010000011.1 GCA_944363785.1 uncultured Bacilli bacterium | reverse complement strand
TTTTCTTGGGGTAAGGGGAAGTCTGCCCTTTTTTAGGTTTTTTCCTAAAATAAATTTAGTTTTATTTTTCAGATTAATCCTTTCTCCTAATTTATTCGCGACTTAGATCTAATGTATTGATAATCTTAGCTCCATCCGATGTATCTACGACAACTCCCTTTAACTCCATTCCCATTAAAGTAGCTAATCTCTGCGCTAAAAAAGTAATCGAATGAATCGTATCTACATTAGGAGACGAACCTTGGGCAAATAGATATACTCTTTTCCCATTTAAAGCAGCAGCTTCGGGAAGTAAATAAAGGCGATCGATAAATGTCTTTAAAAGACCACTTACTGTATACCAATAAACAGGTGTTCCAATGACCAATACTTCTGTAGATTCTATTTTCTGTAATACCTCACGAATTTGATCATCCTCAAATACTTGACCATATTGAGAAATGCGATAATCAGCAAGGTGTAGGACCTCATGTTCCTTTTGATTTAATATTTTTTCTCCAATCAAATAAGTATTTCCTTTTCGATTAGGACTACAATTTAGAAATAAAATTTTACTCATTCCTATCCTTCCTTTCAGTCTCATCATACACCCGTGACTTGCTCCCGAGTCAACAAAAAAGGAGAAGAAAATGAAAAAATTACTTTTTTATCTTTTCCTATTATCTGTTAATCATTATTTTTCTAAGGATTTTCTACTTTCCTATTTTCCTTTCTTTCATTTAATTAAAGTTTGTTTTATATTAAATTTTTATCTTTCTATGAAAAGATGAGATAACTATTAGAAAATCTTTAATTTTGATTGTTATTTGATATGATTTTTGTTAAAATTTTTGAAGGAGGTCTATATGTTAAGTAAGGAAGCAATTAAAGAAGAATTAACGAGAAAAAGTATATATGTAGATAATAGTGAACAACACTTAGAGGAGAATTTTATTGAAGTAACACTTGGGGATTCTGTCAAGATATATGACGCACCTTTTTTAAGTCTTACTCAGTCTACACCAACAAAAGAGATTATGATTCCCGATGAAGGGTTAATTTTAAAGCCACATGAACTTTATATTGGGAGAACTTTAGAATTTACGAAAACGTATGGGTTTGTTCCTCTTTTAGCAGGAACAGATGAACTAGCGGCAATCGGGATGGAAATTCATGTTACTGCTGGTTTTGGTGATAATGGGTTTGAAGGTACTTGGACGTTAGAAATCGTTTGTAATAATCCAACTAGGGTGTATAAAAATATGCCAATTGGACGAGTTTACTACTATCCATTAATCGGAGATGGAAATATCGAATATAAAGGAAAATATTTTGGGCAAGTGGAGCCAACGGCTTCTAGACTCTATACGGAATATGAACAAAAGCAGAAAGTATTGGTGAAAACAGATGTTAACAAATAAGGAAATCAAAAAACAGATAGAACTAGGAAATATTGTGATTGAAAACTTACAAGAAGATGCTTTAAATAAACCAAACAGTTGTGATTTAAGATTAGGAAATACCCTATATGTATTTGACTATGATATTATCGATACCAAAAACAGCCATAATTACTTACAAGAAGTATTAAATGATCAGACTACCAACTTGAGAAAAGTGGTCATACCAGAAGAAGGATTACTTCTACAGCCACATAAGGTATATTTGACGAAAACAATAGAAAGAGTAACTACTCATGGGTTTGTTCCCGTGTTGAACGGTAAAGCGACATTGTCTCTTTTAGGTGTTAGTATCGAGTTAACGAATGGTTATAAAACGGATAATTTTGATGGCCACTTATTTTTGAGTATTATCGCTACTAAACCGACCATTATTTATCCGGATATTAAAATTGCGAATTTAGCTTTCTTCCCTAGTTTAGAAAAATCTAATGAGATAAGAAATATCAATGAAGAAAAGATTTGTGGATTGTATTCATCAGGAATGTTAAGTGGAGAGGAAATCAAAAAAAGAATGCAGGGAGAAAATCCAGATATTTTGATTAATCCTCAAGATAAAATTTTAATTAATCCTAATTCCGTCAACTTAACTTTACATGATACGGTTGGGATTTATACTGATCCTGTCTTAGATATGAAAAAAGATAATAAAATTGAAAAGATTCAAATTGGTGATGAAGGGATATGGCTTTATCCTGATGAAATCTATTTAGGAAGAACCAATGAATGGACCGAGACATATCATTTGATTCCTATGGTAAGTGGTAGAAGTTCATTAGGTAGAAATGGTCTTCATGTACACTGTTCAGCAGGAATGGGTTCGATTGGTTATCAAGGATATTGGCACATGGGAATTAGAGCTGTTAAGCCAATTTTACTTACTAAAGATATTAAATGTTGTCAGGTTTATTATTTAACTCCTGAAGGCGAAGCTACTATCCAATATCAAGGACATATGCAGAATATGGATAAGGATCAATTGGGTAGTCCTCTATATAAATCATTAGTCAAAAAGAGATAGATATTGAATTATCTATCTTTTTTATTTGTTAAATATTAATCATTATGAAGTGTTATAACTGTTTAGATAAGCTATGGGATTGTTCATTACTAGAAGTAAAAGTGGGTACTCCCCTTTCAAATCGTTGATAATATTGTTGATAGTAGGAATTATCTTCTATCTCTTTCCATCTTTGTTTAAAAACTTCTCTTACCTTTTTTTCATCAAATAACAAAGCCAACAAGCGATCGAGCTTTTCTTCTTCATTTACCGTATGGTCCTGTAGTAAAAGAAATTGATGTTGTTTCTTACTCTTATTCTTTGCTAACTCTAAACTTACTTCGCAAAGCTTAGCTACCAATAGTAAATTTTCGGCAATTGTTTGATAAGACAAACTGCTGTTAAATAGACGAAATTCAATTCTTCCCTTATCTTCTTGATGCCACTTCATATGACTGAAATTAAGGCTTGTATAACGAGTAGCCGTATCGTTAATATCTCTATTTCTAAGCATCTCGTTAAAAAATTCGTATTTTTTCTTTTCAGTAACCGGATTAGTATCATCCAAAGATATTTCTTCAAAATTCAATATTGTTTCTAATCGATTACGTACTTGAATAGAATAAAGAAAGTTTAAATCATCTTCTTGATCTTCTAATTTCCAAGTAGGATTTTCCTCTAAAGCCATTTGAATATTATCTTTAATCGGAGCACTGGAATAATAAGCTGCACTTCTTATTTTTTCTCCTTCTTCATTTGCTATTTTATAGAATAATTCTTCACATTCACCCCAAATAGTCAATAAATTTTGTAAAGCCTCAATATTTCCTTCAAAATAGTTCGCATCGATATTAATATGTAGTCCCGTAAAACTATTAGTCATAGCCCCTAACTCTTTAAATAACAAGCAAACTGCCTTTAATTGATTTAAATCGGTCAGGGTATTCATCATAATAGGAGAAGATATTTCTGGAAACTTATCGTTACCATCTTCTTTAGATAATATCCATTTTATAGAGGCGTTTTTTTCTTCAAAACCAAGGTGATTAATCATTTGGTTAATTAAATCATCCGGAATTTTCATGCTATGCATAATTTTTTCTAATAACTGATTAGTAGTTGCCAATTCTTTTATCGTTTGAAATCGTAAAAAATAGTATTCTAATTCTACTCCATAGCGTAAACAACTAGAGATAGGTAAACATTCTTGTTCTCTTTCAAATTCGTGCTTTGAAAAAAAACGATCTAATAAAAATTCTTGTGTTTCATCAGGAGAAGAGTTTAATATAGCAATCATCGATGACCAATCATATATCGGAATGTTGTCAATCATAGTAAAAAAATATTCACGCATGAATTGGAACTTTAAGTTTAAATCTTTAATCGCTAAAGCACTAAGTATTTTTACCTTTTTTTCTAATTCATATTTATAATCACTACGTAAATATTTAGTGATCTCTTGAGTTTCTGCCATGATTTCTTGATCAGAATACTGATCTATGTTAGCAATAAACTCTTCTACTTGGCTCTGTTTTTCCTTCTCGCTATATTTTTTCATCGTGACACTTCTTTCTTTTTTTCGTGTCCTCTATTATATAACACTTTGGACAAAAATTCACTTTTATTTGTTTTATGGAAGTAATTCTTCTTTCAGCCTATTATCTATTTCTTAAAAACAACCAAAAAGGAATAGTCAGTTGACTATCCCCTATCTACATTGTATTTGGAATCATCAAAAGCAAGTAATGGTAAGAAAATCGTCGGTAAAAATATAAGTCCAATACAATAGAGAGTACTTTTCTTAAACACTTTTCCTACTTTATAGAAGAACGCAGGAATAACGAAGAAATTCACAATAGGAACAAGTAGTAAAAGCATATACCACGCTGATCCAAATATATCTTTAGTTAAGCAACCGATGTTATAAAATGGAATTAGGATAACCCAACCCTTATTTCTAATTTTCTTTTCTATTTTCCAGAAACTTACGATGAAAACAATAGAAAGCGTGATGAGGAAACAACTTAATGCATAGAAAATAGTATCTGGACAATAGTAATTAAAAGTTTTAAAAAGTGTCATAATATCTGCTTTATGTGCACTATCTGCTGATGCATATAATACCGAGTTTTGATTTAAGGTAACTATTTTGTAAAAGTCACTGCTACTAGCTGAGTATTCAAGGTATTTAGGAGGAAATTCAATACTTCTTCTCGCAATAAAATTACCTTTTTCACTCAAAATTTCATTTCTTAACGGTTCAAAAAATTTATTTTGCCTATCTTGATCGTCGAAAACGGCATAACTAACCAAATAAGGGCAAGAATTCTCAGAAGTAACTAGATAAGTATCTACACCAGGATAGTTTTCTTGTTTTTGAACATCGACTAACGAACAACCTTTATCTTCCATATATTGAATAAAATCACTTTGATCAATAATCGAAGACGATCCCAACTTAGTTTCTGTGACAAATATAGCGATTAGGAAAAAGACTAAAATTAAATTACCCATCAAGGTAAACAATACTCTCCAAGACAATCGTTTTGATTTCATACTACTCATTCCTTTACTTTAACTTTACATTTTCATTATATCATAATTTTTATAAAAATCTAGATATTATATTCTAAATATACTTACCTATTTTTTTATTAGTAAAAGACTACTTTTTCAGTAGTCTTATTAAGCATAATATAATCTTGTTTTCTATTTGTTTGATACTTTAAACACAGACACAAAGAAGTTCGCCCTAGACATATTGGCACTTCCACTGTAAAAGAATTGGACGGTAGTGTCTGTGGGTGCTTGAACTAGAATGCCATCTTCTATTGTGATATCGCTGTTTACACTATTCGTATTATTAATGGTAGTATAACGATCTTGAATGACTCCACCAATAATAGGAATTATAGTTCCACTTTGATTTGGTCCTAGCCTTCCTGTTAAACTAAAAGAAACATAATAAGTTCCAGGACTAGGTAAAGTTATTGTTTGGCCATTAACGGTAATGGTTGGACTTCCTCCACTAAATTGAGTAGAAAGTGGAATTAAGGTGCCAGAAGTAATATCGGTACTTTGATTTTGAAACGTAGCATAATTATTATCTATTTCTGGTCCTGTCGGACCTGTCGAACCCGTTGGTCCGGTTGGGCCGGTTGGACCTGTCATGCCTATTGGGCCAGTTGGACCGGTTGGACCAATTATAAAACAGTTATTAGGATAGAATTTTTTCATATTGTTTATCACCTAATATAAAATATGAATATTAGGGAGTTTCGGTTATTTTTGACCGCAAAAAAAAAGAAAGCTTTTCTAAAAAACTTTCTTTTAGTGATCTTATTCATCAATATTAATTAATTCGTATTCTTTAGTTCCTGTTTCTAATTTCTCTGCTGTATCAATGATATATAGTCCCTTTTTCTCTTCTATTCTATGGATTAATTTATCTTTACCTGGATCAGTACTATGATAAACAATATCGATACATGCTTGATCGATCGCAACAGGATCAGTACTTGCCAAAATTCCAATATTCTTCATACATGGAGCTGAGGCATTTCCATCGCAATCGCAGTCAATAGAAATGTTTACCATTGCATTGATATAAGCAATATTTCCCTTAAAATATTTATGAATGCTACTTGCAGCATCTCCCATTGATTTCACAAAAGAAACTTGTTCTGTTTTAAACATATCTCCATCTGGATTTCCTGCTCCATGAATATAGGCTTTTCCATAAGAGGAAGCACAACCAATCGATAATTGTTTTAGGGCGCCACCAAAGCCACCCATCGCATGACCTTTAAAATGCGATAATACTAACATGGAATCATAATTCGCTAGATGTTTACCTACATAATTTTTCTTGATTTGGGTACCATCTGGAATTTCCAACTCCATATCTGGACCTTCTTCATCCATGATATCGACATCAAAATATTTTGACCATTCATGTTCTTCCATCAATTTCTTATGTTTTTCTGTAGTGTTTCTAGCTCCTGGATAAGCGGTATTACATTCTACTACAGTTCCATTTACTCTTTCTACCATTTTTTGGACAAATTCAGGGCGCAAGTAATTTTGATTACCCTGTTCTCCAGAATGTAACTTAACTGCTACCTTGCCTGGTAATTCTATTCCTAATGCCTCATAGATTTTTACTACACTTTCTGGTGATACTTCACTTGTAAAATATACTTTTGCTTTTTCCATTTTCATCTCTCCTTATTTTTCGTTTTAAATTTAATTCTTTTGCTTCGCAATACTTTTTCGATCTTTTAATGATGAGATATCTTAAGTATCCATCTTGATATTTGTACTTTTTCTATTTAGTATTGTGATACCTCCATTATTAAGATTGCCATTTTATTTAAAATTAATAGAGGAATTTATTTACACTTTATTTTAGTGTTTGGATAATTTTGTTGATATTCTTTAAGTTGCAACTTCATTTTAATATCTAAAGTGTACTTTATGTCAAGAAAAAGAAAAGAACTTTTAGTACTTTTTTCCTAAGCTCCTTTCTTTATTTTTTATATTAGTTAATTCTATACTTGATTTTAATCCCAAATCATCTACGCTACACCCTACTAATTTAAACACTTCATAAGGGTTAATATCCTGATGCTCTATATACTCTTTTACTTTTTCTAATACTTGCCTATCTTGAATTACTTTTTCAATTCCACATTCAGCTAAATAGTGACCAATAATATGAGAAAAGCTTTGTATTAATTTCGAGGGATTAGTGATTATTCTCTCTATACAACTATCACAATCACAATAGGCAATAGTCTGAGGTAAAAACAAGGTAGCTTGATCTCCATATATTCTCTTTAATGCATTTTTATGTGTATTAATTATCAAGTTTTGGTGTTTAATATCGCTTTCTTCTCTAATCGTTTCTTCTACTAAATACATCTCTATATAATCATAGATAACCAAGTTAAGATTTCCACAATTCGCAGTATCTATTAAACGAAAATTACTGATAGTAAACAATTCTTCAGCAGAGATTCCCAATCTTTTTAGATATTCTTTCGCAAGAAATTCAAATAATGTCGGATAAAATTCTTTTAAAGTTAAAGTAAGTTCTTTAGTTGGGTTATAGTAATGCAGTAGATAATGACCAAATTCGTGCATGATGGTAAGAATATCTTCGGTAGTTCCCTCTAAAGATAATAAGAGATAAATATCCGGACTTTTTTTTCCAGACGCAAGCATTTTCAGGTAAGTTTTCTTCGGTTAATTCTAGTTCCTTACATAACATTTCTTTTTCTTTAGGAGAACATTCATTTAAATTGATGATTTTTCCTTGTTCTTTGGCTTTACCATAGATCGATAACCAGTTACCACTTGGATCTAATTCTAATAAGATTTGAGAAATTATTTCTTCTCTTTGAGTTTTTGTAATTTTACTTGGTTCGGTAGTGGTTTTGTCCTGTAAAAGAATGGATATAGAACTTGCCACCTTCATCCTGATGATTTCCAATAATGAGAGAAGATTATTGTTAATAAATTGATCTTCTTTTGGTTCATCGCTAAGTTTTAACGCAAAATATGGATCAAGTAATACCTCTATTTCACTTTTGATTAGATCGTTTAATAAAGGATATCTAGATTCTTTTTTTAACCATTCATACAATTGTTTTCGATCATCATCAGTCATTAAGGAAAAACTTGTTCCTGTCTTTTGTTCGTATATTGTTTTTAGTTCATTATCTCGATTATTTCTGGTTTTATTAGGTAATTCTTTTTGATTGATTTGAAAATAAATTTCTTCAAACAGTAGATTTTTCATTTTTTCTTCTATGTTGTTTTCATCCATGTTTTTCCCTCATTTCGGGACTTATTATACAAAAAAAGAAAAAGCTTAGTCAAATTTCTTTATAAACAAGCTTTTCCGCTAATGATATGATTAAAGAATTCTTGGGCAGATAAGTGCCAATTAGGTTTTTGATACTCAAAAAAGTAAATGGTATTCTCTTCTACTTCTTCTTTTACTTGATCAAGAATAAATTTTTCTTTCACATCGAGAAATAGATCCATCAAACTAGTGTATTCATGAATTCCCTGAAATTTTTCCCAAGCATGTTCAAACCAATAATACTTTCCTTCTTTTTCATAAGTTAGGAATGTGTGCGTCCTAGTTTTATGATGGTCAGGGGCTTCGTACATAATACAATACGTCGTTACTTTCTCACTATGACTACTAAAGTAGTAACGTTCTAATTCTACCTGATCATAACAAACCCCAAGTTTACTTTTCAGTAATTCTTTAGGGCTTTGTAGTTGATAGTTCTCTTCAAAATCTTCTCCCAATTCTTTATGGGGGTTCTTATTCTTATCGACCCAACCATACTCGATTTGAGACATGACTTTCATGATTTCTTCTTCCGTATAATACTCCCAAATTCCCAGTTGTCCCTTTACTTCAATTGGATTTTCTACAGGCACAATATTCTCTAACACAAAACCATATCTTCCCTCTTGATAATCGCCACAGAGATATTCTTGAGGATGATTTTGTTTCATATCTGAGATATATTCCTTTGTCATAGGAATACAGTCTACTAATTCCGCTTTACAAATGATCTTCCCAAAATTAAGTGGATGATTTGCGCAAAGACTCATTAATTTTTGATTTTCTAAAGTAGCTTTCGGGATCTTGGTTTTACTAGCATGTATATAGATTTCTCCTCTGTAGTTTGTTTTCCAACTTCTCGTTTCTGTTTTTTTGTATCCTTCTTTAATCAAAGTAGCATATGGTTCGGTTAAACTAAGTACTTTCATCTTTCTCTTCCCCTCTTGTCATTATTTTGTTGTTTTCTCTATCCAGTATACTATAGTTTTTCCTTTTTTACATAATTTTATTTTTTTAAAATTAAAAAGTAAGAAAGACTTTGTTTCCTACTTTTCCGACAATTCATGTTTTTCTATTTTATTTTTCTTTAATTCATAAACCACATCCGCATTATCACAAACATTTTTTGAATGAGTAACAATAATGACACACTTGTTTTCTTTGTGTGCAAGTTCTTTGAATATGTTTAGAATCTCATCTTCGGTTTCTTTGTCCAAGTTTCCAGTCGGTTCATCGGCAAGTAACACAAGTGGATGATAAGACATACTTCTTGCGATCGCGATTCGTTGTTGCTCTCCTCCGGATAATTTTAACACTCGACGATGTTCAAAACATTCACTAAGCCCCACCTTTTTCATTAGCTCTAATGCTTTCTTTTTCTTGTCCTTTACTTTTACTTTACTGATTTCCATTGATAGAATAATATTTTCACTAGCTGTTAAGTGAGGGAGTAAATTATAACTTTGAAAGACAATTCCGATATAAGTATTCCGATATAAATCTAAATCCATCTTTTTTAAGCTTTTTCCATTATATTCAATATTACCCTCATATTTGGTTTCTAAGCCACTAATCAAAGAAAGTAAAGTTGTTTTTCCACTACCACTTTTTCCTTTAATAGCATAGATCTTTCCTAATTCAAAGCTATAATTGATATTTCGTAATACATAATCATTTTTATCGGCATCGCTATATCGATAACTGACATTTTCTAGTGTTAAGATTTCTTTATTTTCTTTCTCTGTTTTCATTAACTTCGCTCCTTTAAAATAGTAAGTGGGGAAAATTTTTGAATACTAATCATTGCTGCAAGAGAACTAACTAACGTAAGGCCAATTCCTATCGCTAGAAGTTGAAGTAATACCTTTACGTTTACTGCCGCATCGATAGAGTCAAAGGCCTGAACAGTCGCTACACCATTTACTTTCTCAAATCCTCTGTCTCCTCCTACGTCTGGTTTACCACCAAAATTCTGATTAATATTTTCTATCTTTTCACTACTACTTTCTATTTCATTTTCTAGTAAATAGTTTGATACTGGAACACTACTAACCGCACCGAATCCAGCTCCAATCATTAAGGCTACAAAAGAGACAATGAATAGTTCTAAGATGAATTGTAAAGTAAGTGTACTCTTTTTCATGCCTATTGTTCGATAGACACCTATTTCGTATTTTCTTTCTCGAATATTGATCATATTAATGACGAATAAAACAACGCCACCAATAATAAGCGTAATCACTAAAAAGGTAGTAGCGAAGGTATTCACATTAGAAATCGTTTCTGTCGCTCCTTCGATTTCATCTAAATTAGTAGATACACTCAAGTATTCGTTTAATCCTTTTTCTTTCAATTCTTCTTCAAAATCATCAATTACTGATTTATCCGTTAGGATAAAAGTTGGGGTTAGAGAGCTATTCATTTCTTCATTCTTTTCTTGAAGCATACTGGTCACTTCTACATTTGTGATGATGGTATTGATCGAAGAGGTGAACATTCCCATTTGATTATCGGTATCACTTACTTCTTCAAAAATTCCTGTTACAGTTAGCGTTAAAGTATTTTCTTCATTATCTGGATCAACTACCGTAATTTCATCGCCTACTTCGATATCGTTTAACGTAGCGAGTTCTGAGTTGATGATACAGCTGGTGCTTTCTAAATCAGAAGAGATTTCTCCTTCGCTAATTTTGTATTTTCCACTTACAAACTCTTCCATTGCGGATAAAGAAGAATAACCAATTAGGGTAAAATCACTAGCTGAAATATTTTGGAAATCTCCTCTTCTTCCACCATTTGGCCGTCCGCCAAAAGTATTTTCCTCATCAAAATTTTCACTTTCCATACTAGCTGCGGTAATTGTAGAAGAGTTTACCCCTATACTCACTTGATAATAATAATCTTTAACATATTCACTATCTCCATAGTTTTCAATATCACTGATGGTTAGATTACTCGCATCGCGAAAGATATCCGTCATATTCATAGAGGTAGACTCTTCCGGTTTTTCTGGTGGTTCTTCACTACCTTCTCCGTTTGGGCGCATTACCTCTTTCATATTTTCTCGATTAATCCCAATCGTTGCTTCAACATCGTAGCTATTTTCATAAGAGTTAATCAAAGATTTAGCTGATGATCTTATCGCTAGTGTTATTGTCGTACTACAAGCAATCACAACAATAATTATTCCGATTAAAAGATTTCGCCCTTTATTTCTTATAATCGATATTAATGCATTCTTTACAATATACATATTATCCTCCTTCTTTTTTGGTACGTTATCATTTTATTTTGAAAATATTAAAAGAACATTAAAAATGAAATTAATGTTCTTATTTTTTTAACATAACTGTAAATGTTGTATATTCTTCTTTCGAACTAGCACTAATCTTTCCATGGTGATTGTCGACGATTCCCTTCGCAATCGCAAGACCTAGCCCGTATCTATTTTCTTTTCGGTTTCTGGCTTTATCTACTCGATAGAAGCGTTCGAATATCTTTTCTTCTTCCCCAGGTGGGATAGGATTTCCTTTATTGGTTACTTTCAACATAATATGATTTTTATCCGATTTTAACTCTACGTTGATTTTTCCTTTCTTCGTACTATGTTTTATCGCATTATCTAAAAGAATATTCATTAACTCTTTGATTTCTTCGCCATTACACTGAATCGTAAGTCCTTTTTCGATTTCATACGTTAGTTCCACTTCTTTTTCATAAGCTAAACTTTCAAACGAAAGAATTGACATTTCTACTAACTTAGATAAGTTCGCTGCTTCTTTAGGTTTAGTGGTTATTTCATTTTCAATTTTGGCAAGATCTAATAGACTGCTGATTAACTTATTCATTCTTTCTGATTCACTTTTGATATTATTTAACCACTTTTGTTCTTTTTCTTCCACTTGAATACTCTCGGCACTAGCCATAATAATCGCGAGTGGTGTCTTTAATTCATGCGAGGCATCTGCGATAAATTGTTTCTGTTTATCAAAAGTCATCTTGACTGGTTTAATCATCCAAGCAGATAATATTTGAGAAATAATTAAAATAACAATTTCTAATAATACGAATAAAAGAATAGAAAGTTGTAAAGAATTCATTAAACGATGATTGACTTCCCCGTTATCGATAATCGTAATTTGGGTATTTGGTTGATAATGATAAGAATATCTCGTTGTATATAAATTTCCAATATGGATCGTATCTTCAGCATTATCTTCGATAATATTGGTCGCTACTTCTTTGATA
This sequence comes from uncultured Bacilli bacterium, assembly GCA_944363785.1. Lineage (GTDB taxonomy): Bacteria > Bacillota_I > Bacilli_A > RF39 > UBA660 > Alloscybalousia. Next base: position 40,006 of record CALVVF010000011.1, on the reverse strand, counting down.
TTCTCTTCTACCTTTCCATCTTCTGTATGGCTAATCAGATCGATAATTTCATTATTTTCATCTAGTAAAACGGTATAAATAGTCGCATCCATAAATCGTCTAACTTCTTCGTCTGGGGGAGCTTGTTCTTCTAAATTAGTTGGTGGACTACTGTTATTATTTTCTTCCTCTACTTCACCGGCCACATCATCTGGTGATCTTAGTGGTAAATGATTTCGTTCATTATTCATTCTCATTAAATTCTGTTCAATCACTGCTTTAGAACGATGATAATCTTGATAGTTAAAAATCGTTAACAGAGTTGCCACGAATAAGGACAAAATCACAAAGATGGTCCAAAATAATTTACTTTTTAATTTCTTCATGATTACCCTCTAATTTATAACCAAGTCCTCGTATGGCTTTAATATTTGTCTTGGAACCGATTATTTTTAATTTTTTACGAATAAAAGATAAATAGGCTTCTAGATTATTGGACTCACTGTTGTTGTCTATTCCCCAGACTTTATCGTAGATTTGTTCTCTAGAAATAATCATATTTTGATTTTGAATCAAGTACTCTAAGATTAGAAACTCTTTACAGCCAACATCGATTGATTCCATTGTTGGAATACAAGATAACGTAGAAGTTTTAATATTTAAACGGATATCGTAAGCTTCAATATAGTCTTTTATCTTTTGATCACTATCTTTTCTTAATTGTACATTGACTCTAGCCACTAATTCTTCAATATGGAAAGGTTTAGTTAAATAGTCATCTGCTCCATATTGAAAACCATTTAATTTGTCTTCTAACTCACTTTTCGCTGTCAGCATAATGACTTTAGCACTGATATGATTATCTCTGATTTCTTTTAGTATTTGAAATCCATCTATATAAGGTAACATGATATCTAAGATAATCAAATTGTAGATATTCGTTAATGCATTATATAAACCATCTTTACCATTTGTAGAAATATCTACAGTAAATTTTTCTTTTTTTAATCTGTTTGCGATAATATCCGCTAAGTTATACTCATCTTCGATAATTAATATTCGCATATTTTCACCACCATTTCAATTAGTTTAACTAGTTAAGATTAAATGAAGATTAAAAAGGAAATTCGGAGCGTATCTTTTCTTTCCCTTTGAGAGTGTGTTATAATGAGGTAGCTAAATAGAAAGGAATGAGGGCTTTGAGTGAGAAAGAAAAAATGTTAGCGGGTTTAGAGTTTTGTTGTATGGATAAAGAACTATTACAAGATAGAGAGCATGCTCAAGAATTAGTGGAACAATTTAATCGATGTCAAAATAAAGAAACAAAAGAAGAAATTATTCATACTTTATTTAAGAAAGTAGGAAATTCTTGTACGATTGAGGCTCCCCTACACTGTGATTATGGCTATAATGTCGTAATTGGAGATAATTTTTTTGCGAATTATAATCTTTGTATCTTAGATGGTAATCAAGTAACAATTGGTGATTATGTAATGATGGGACCTAATGTTTCTTTATTTACTCCTAATCATCCCTTGGATAAAGAAAAGCGCAGGAAACAGATAGAAGTAGATTTACCGATAAAAATTGGAAATGATGTTTGGATCGGAGGAAATGTTGTCATTCTAGCCGGAGTTACCATTGGTAATAATGTGGTGATTGGGGCAGGAAGTGTCGTTACCAAAGATATCCCAGATAATGTTGTTGCGGTGGGTAATCCTTGTCGAATCATTAAAAAGATAGACTAGAAAATAGGAAGAAAAGCTTCCTATTTTTTTATTTTACTTTCTCATCTATCTGTTCTTTTTCTCTTATCTTCGTTATCTGTTCCTCTTTCATTATATACTTGATATCTTCGATTGCCTTATCGATATTGAACCGACCATTTCCAATCGGATAGTAGACTGAGTAAAACTTATGGACTTGGTTATTGATTTCTTTGGTGAGACATTGTCTTCTCACTTGGGATACAGATATTTTTTCATTTAAAACGATAGAGCTTACTTGATTTCCAAACAAAATAATTACTTTAGGATTAATAAGGGAAATTTCTTTTTCTAATAAATGAAGATATTGTTTAAAGACTTCGTCTGGTAACTCTCTCGCATCGACTTGGGTGCATTTAGCTAGATTGGTGATAAAATACTTATGTTTTTCCACATCTTGATACACTTCTATCGCAAACTCTTCCGTCCATTCACTCCCCTTTAGTGTCCTTATTTTTTTGATAAATTTCTTCATCGACTAAATCTAAAGCATAAAACAAATCCCAAACGTTCTTCGTTCCAATCCAAGGTGTTTTTAACCCATGCCACGATTTTTTAGAGGCAATATTTCTACCCGTTGGATTCATGAATACAAAACAAATATCAGGATTTTTACTGCATCCGCCAAAATAAATCGAATCTAATTCCTTCGCTCCATATTTTTTCTGTAATTTATCGTATTCTTTCGTTAAATCTAATAATGTCATCTTTTTTCTCACCCTTAACATGTTTTTCACTATAAGAATAACATATTTATCAGAAAAATACTATAAATAGCGAAAGGGATTATTTCTTGTTTCTTATTCTGATATATTCGCAAATGATCTTGGTGATTTCTTCATTACCGATTTCACAATTTAAGCAAAGATCATAATTGTTTCTATCTCCCCAAGTACGATTGGCAATTACTTCGTAGTAGTTAGCCCTAGATTGATCAGACTTTAAGATATGTTTTTTGGCATCCTGTTCACTATCTTGATATATGCTTTTTATCTTTTCTATTCTATACTTTAATGGAGCATAAAGAAAGATTTTAATGACATTTTGATTGTCTCTTAAAATGTAATCAGCGGCTCGACCAACGAGTATACAATTACCTTTCTTGGCAATTTGATTAATGATTTTGGCCTGTTTAATTATTGCTTCTTTTTCTGCATCTAATGATAGATAATAGCGGTATAAATCATCGTTTTTATGATTGGTTTTTGGTGTTAGATGATGAGTTAAGGCATACTGTTTGATTTCTTCTTTATCGTAGAAATCTAGTTTTAGTTCTTTCGCTACTTTTCTAGCAATTTCCTTACCGTTAGTGCCGTGTTCCCTAGAAATAGTAATGATTAGGTTAGAAGTCGGTGATACTATACTCGGTAATGAAATGACAGCAATTTTTTCATGATACGCTTGTTTTAAAAATAAAAGGGCGATACATGCTGTTAAGAGTTCCGCTATTGGGAAAGTCCACCATACAAGAGTGGAAACATTTTCTGATAAAGTGAATAAATAAGCGATTGGGAATACAAAGATCACTAATCTTAACAAAGAAAGAATTAGTGGCTTCATCGCATACCCCAAAGACTGTAAAATTCCTTGGACAATGACTGTAAATCCCATAAATAAGTAACCGATACTCGCTATTCTTAAAGCCGTTGTACAAATCGTGATAATTTCTTTCGTCGTTGAGCCGGTCAAACCAAATAAATTCGCTAGCGGATAGGCAAAGACTTCAAAGACTAAGGTTAAAATTAGGGTAACGATCGCTGTATCGATAATTCCATATTTTATACAATCATCAATTCTTGATTTATCTTTCATTCCGTAGTTAAAAGACAAGATGGATATCATTGTATTAGATAAACCAAAAGCAGAAAATAAGGCTACTTGTTGTATCTTATAGTAAATACCAAAGGAACCAACTAAGATCGAAGGATCGGCTTTAGCCGTTGTCAAAATTGCATTCATTCCTGCCATCATTACAGCAAGTAATGCTTGCATTAAGGTAGCTGATGCCCCTATCTTATAAATTTCTTTAACTAATTTTTTATTTCCTCTTATATATTTCAGATTACCGTTAATCTCTTTATTTTTTGTATAGTGAAATATCATTGCGAGAATTAATGAGACAAATTGACCGATTATGGTTGCCCAAGCTGCTCCAGATACTCCCATTTCCAAAGGAAAAATAAAGACATAATCTAAGACAATATTAGTAAGTGCTCCAGATATTTGGGCAATTGTTGAGAGTAAAGTTTTTCCAGTTGATTGTAAAAATCTTTCATATACAGTGTAACCGATAGAGCCCAAAGAGAAGCAACAACAAATTTTTAAGTAAGTTGTTCCCATCGCGATTACTTCTTTATTTCCTTGGGCAAATAAGGAAATGAACCATTCAGAGCCAAAAAGACCAAATAGTAAAAAAACTACGTAGATACATAAGCTTAAGAAAATACCAGTACCAGCTGCTTTATTTACTTTCTCTTGTTCTTTTTCCCCTAGGCTTCTAGAAAGTAAAGCATTTAAACCAACACCAGTTCCTACTCCGATTGCGATCATTAGAATCTGAATCGGAAAAGCAAGCGTTAACGCTTGATTGGCTACTACTCCTTCTTCTCCCATATTGGTAACAAAGACACTATCGACCACATTATATAGTGCTTGTAATGCCATAGAAATAATCATGGGTAGCCCCATTTTCCAGAATAATTTTTTCATAGGTGTCATGGCCATCTTGTTGTTTTTCGTTTCTTCCATTTTCTTTTTCTCCTTCCTTTTGGCGGTAAAAAAAACGTAAGCCCATTTGTTTGGACTTACGTTTATTCACCGCTCAACATGATTTATTGTATCACTTTTTTTCATTTGATGTAAGTTTTTTTTACAATTAAAATTCCTTTTTTTGAACGATTTTTGCGGATACTTTATAAGATATATACAAGATAATCATCATAAGTAATGGTAAAATAATTAGTAGATAATTATCGAGAAAGTGAATGACTTCAGAGGATAGAGAAACTTTTATATTTTGGAATAATAGACCGATTAACGCACTAATTCCGAAGACAAGGACAAGTAGAAATATTCTTCCCTTCTCTATTCCTAATTTAAAGATTAGTGGGTACATAATAGATTGAAGAAGAACAATCGCACTCCAACATCCTAATAATGTAGCGGTAGTTTCTTCTAAATTTAAATTATGGTTAGCTACGCCAAATAAAATAACCAAAAGATAAGTAAGTAAAATAGCGACTAACGATAAGAAAATACTCGCTATATATTTCGCTTTTACGATGTTTTTTCTACCATTAGGAAGGGTTACTGCATAACTATTCCACTTATTATAATCATCATAACTAAAGGTACTTAGAAACATCATCATCGATAGAAAAGCTGGCACAAAGACAAGTATTTGATTACCTTGTAGTCCAATAAAGACAAAAACCAAAACAAATAGAACGAGTTGTTTTATATTTTCTTTGATCAACAATAAATCTTTGACAATTAATCCTTTCATGTTACTTTACCCCCTTAATCATTAATAACATTAATTCTTCTAAAGTCATTTTATCGACTATAAAGTCACGATATTTTTTTCTTATCTTTTCTCTATCTGCGACTAAGAATTCTACATCGTATTTATTTTTCTTATAACAGACATAGTCTTCTTTTTTTACTTGATCCATTTTATCGGGATCACATTTTAAGATTCCATAGTGATCAATTAATTCGTCACGATCTTTATCCAAAACAATTTTTCCTTGGTCAATGAAGACAATCTTATCGGCGACATGTTCTAAATCACTTGTAATATGTGTAGATAGGATGATGGTATGATTTTCATCTTGAATAAAGTTTAAAAAGATATCTAAGATTTCATTTCTAATTATTGGATCTAGTCCACTCGTTGCTTCATCTAGAATTAAAATATCGGGGTGATGCGACAAAGCAGTAGCAATTTCTAGTTTTTTTCTCATTCCTTTAGATAGTGCTTTTAATGGTTTATCTAATGGTAGAGAAAATTCCTTTAAGTAATTGTAGTATAATTCGGTATCCCAGTTCTTAGCTATTCCTCTCATCGCTAGTTCGATATCTTTAGCAGTAAGAAGTTCTGGGAAAAACATGTTATCTAAAACCACACCGATATTTTCTTTTGTCTTTTCCTCATGATTATCTCTACCGTTAATTTTTATGGTTCCCTCATCCGTTTGAATAATATTTAAAATGGCTTTTAAGAGTGTTGTTTTCCCCGCTCCATTTTCGCCGATTAAACCAACGATTACGCCTTTAGGAACAGTTAAATCTAACTTTCCGAGTTGAAACTTCTCATCATATTTTTTTACTAAACCTTTTATTTCGATCGCATTCATTTATTCATCACTCCCATAGAATATTTTTACTAATTCGATAATCTCTTCCTGTTTAATTTGAAACTTCTCCGCAATATCGACAATTTTTCCCATATAACTCTCGATTTCTTTTTGGGCTTGTTCTTTGGCTAGTTCTGTATTTTTTGGCGCTACAAAGGTCCCCTTGCCTTGACGAGATACGATATAGCCTTCATTTTCTAACTCATCGTAAGCTTTTTTTATTGTCATGACACTGATTTTAATATCTTGAGCCAAATTTCTAATCGATGGCAGGGCTTCATCTTCTTGAAGCTCATTATTTAAGATCTGTTCAATAATTGCCTGTTTAATCTGTTCGTAAATTGGGATAGAGCTACTATTACTAATAATGATTTTCATCGTTATCGCTCCTTTCATGTTATACAGTATATAACAGTATATAACATTTGTCAATTAGATATGCCAATAATTTGGTTTTTTCTATGAATGGTTAAGTTTTTGGGCATACTAGGATTGGTGATTCATCATGAAAATTAGATTAGGCTATGTCGCGATTTCTCTTACTTTGAATGACTATATTCATTATAAAACGCTCTCTTTTAGTCAGTATCAAAAATTAGGAACAGAAAAAGCCAAAGTAAAATTAACAGAAATCATTCTAGATAATCTTACGGTATTAGAAAATATTCTTCGATATAATGTGAAGAACGGCATTTATTTCTATCGATTGAGTCAGAATATGATTCCCCTTGCGACTCATCCTGAGGTTGACTTTGACTATATTACCCCTTTTCTTACGAAATGGAAAAGAATTGGCCAATTGATTAAACGTCATCAAATCCGAGTCGATTTTCACCCCGATCAATTTTGTGTATTAAATAGTCATCGACAGGAAGTCGTTACTAGTAGTATAAAAATACTAGAATTTATCTATGCCATTTATCAGGCACTAGAAATCGATAACGGGAAAGTCGTTCTTCATATCGGTAGTTCAGTGATGGGGAAAAAAGAAAGTATCGAACGCTTTAAGAAAAACTTTTTTCAACTTCCCTTACCTCTTCAACAGATGATTTTATTAGAAAATGACGATAAGATCTATACAATCGAGGATACACTAACTTTATGTGAAGAATTACATCTACAAATGGTTCTTGATTATCATCATTATCGCTGTTGCCACACTCAATATAACTTAGATCACTTTCTATCACGTATTTTTGCGACTTGGGAGAAAAGTGGTTATCCTCCTAAAGTTCATTTTTCTTCTCCTAAGAGTAAACAAGAAAAACGTGCCCATAGTTTTTATCTCGACTATAAATCTTTTATCCAGTTTTTAGAAGTCATAAAAAAATATCCCTATGACGTGGATATTATGTTAGAGTGTAAAGGAAAAGATGAAGCACTCTTTCGGCTAGTAAGACAGTTAAAATTCTTATATCCTGTAAAATTTTCTAAACAAGCGGTTTTTACTCTTACCGAAGATAGCCAAGAAAAAAACAGTCATTAACTGTTTAGTCCCTTTTCTGGATCTTTTGGCTCGTTTCTTTTTCGATAGGCAATCAATTGTTCTGGTAAAAGATAAATTTTAGGATTATAGACAAAAATTTCTTCGCGATTGGTGCCTAACTTATCGATAATGGTTTGAATCGTATCGCCATCTTTCGTAATATAAACCTGTACCCCTTCTTCTGGTACTAACAACCGTTGTTCTGGGTAAATATATTCATTGATTTCTAAGCCGTTTAATTCTGAGAGATCTTTTACACTGATATTGTAGCGTTTCGCTATCTCATAGAGATTATCTCCTTTTTTAACGGTATAATGTGTAAACCCAAGTGGTGCCTTCTCCTCAGGAATGATTAACTCCAAGCCTGGTTCTAGATAATAGACATTTTCTAAATTATTTTGTTTAATCAAGTCAACGATACTAATATTATATTTCTTCGCAATCGTTGCGATGTTGTCTCCTTCTTTTACGATATATGTCTCCATTTCTTACCTCCTATATTAATATATTCAAGGAGGCAAAGAAAAACACTCTAAGTTTAAGTGAACTTGAGTGTTTATTTCTTAATTAGAAATTTATTTTTCTGAAGACGCTTTATATACTGCGATACGATTATTATCGTTATATCTTAATTCATCGTTTTGAAGAATTAATCTTTTTCCATAATTCTCGTTATAGTAATAAAGACTATTGTCGATTAGAAAGTAGAATGTATCTTGATTAAAGAGTACTTCTTTGAATGATGTTTGTTGAAATAATAAAATCGGTAAACTTAAGTTTCGTTTACTTAACCGATAGAAGTTACCATCTGCTGTATAGTAATAATAATCAGTTTCATTTTCATAAGTCATAACTGGATTTTTAGAAGCAATTTCAGGAATACTACTATAATCCTTTTGAAATTTTTTCTCATTGACTAAATCATAGATGTTTACTGTCTCCCATTTTCCATTATATATCTGTCCATTTAATTCTGTATTTCCCACTACTCGGTACTGCTTTTTTTCAGGATTAATTTCTAATTGAATAAGATTATCTTTATCCATATAGTATAATTTTCCATCGACAATACCATTAATATAAGTGTCCTGAGACATCGTTCGTTCTAAATCGAGACGTTCAGTACTATTTTCAACGATATCATAAATAAATAATTCTTGGAAATCAAAGACATTCTGATTATAATATGCCGGTAAAATATAATACCTACCAACTAATGCCCCATGCGTATTTTCATATTTCTCATAAGAAGATAAATTTTGTTCTAAAGCTCCATCTTTGTTGATTACTTCTAGATCTTTATAGTTCCATACTGTAATATAGTCCCCTTCTAAAATATTATCTTTGTAGATGGTAGAAGTAGTTGTTTTTTCTCCTTCCGCAGTTGTTTCTTGCCAGGAAGCATTTTGATAGCCTTTTTCTTTTAACGTATTCACAAATTCTATGACGATAGGATTGTTCTTTTGTGCTTCATAAGAGTATAAATTACCCCCACTACTACACTCAATATTTTGATCGTTATGTTCTTCACCAAATACTGGAAAGATACATATCATATTATCTTTATTAATCATCTCTATGTTTTCTAAAATTTGTTTTCTTTTATTAAATTTATTTTTTATTGTATAACCAAATTGGTACTCATCATGACCAATACTAATATAGTAGCTGTCATCTTCTTTTTTATTATATTGTTCTTTTACATCGAAAATAATATCTCCGCTACTGATTTGATAATCTGCTTCATGATCTTGTTTAAAATAGACTACTGCCCATTCGGCGATTAAAAATAATATAAATAATAAAATACAAATGGATATTGCTCGTTTCACTTCATACGTCCTCCTATTTTTATTATATATCAAAACAGGATTTTCATAAAGTTTTTTCTAAGGTTTCTCTCAAGAGAAAAGCACTATTCTCTTTCTAAAGATTGAGATAGTGCCATTTTTTGTTCATTCATATAACTACTGATCATCTTTTCAATTTCTGGAAGTGCTTTTTTATCGATATTCGATAACATAATGTGTTCTTTTACTGTATCGATATGAATCTTTCCCCAGATGATTCCAGATAGTACTTTTAAATCATTAAATAAATCTGGAGTAATTGAATCAAAGAAATAACCAAAAACTACTCGTTTTCTCGCTATGATTAATCTTTCACTCGTTAGAGCTAGAACTGCTGTTGTAAAGATATCGAAAGGATTGTTATTTTTTTGTGCTGCAAAAACATAGAGTACTTCTTCATTTGGTCGTAGATATTTTTCAACAACACGGGCATTTTTATTTAAACGCCAAGCAATTGTCATCGGGTATTTTCGTTTGAACTCTTTTGCTAGTTCAGTAATATTTCTCGATTCCATTTTTATCCTCCCCTTATTCACTGATAAATCCGTACTGAGTTAACATAGAAATTAAACCACTAGTTCCACGAGCACCTTGATCAACGGCTGTGACTTCTCCTCCTTCGATAACGATGAAGGTTGGTGTTCCAAATCCAGCTAAGTCATCATGTAAAGAAGTTAATTCATTATACTCATCATCGCTAAGTGCCATGATATCCATATAATAAACATATAGATCAGGATATTGATATAAGACGTGTTCTAGAATTGGTTTTTGATAATTACACCAACTACAAGATTCACTACCTAAGAAAACAATTCTCTTTTCATTATTTTCCATTGCTTGTTTCATTTCACTATAGCTAATTGTTGGAATATCTCTTTTTTCTTCTTCAGGAATTTCTTCGCCACTTTCTAATAATGGATTTGATGGATTAGATGTTCCGGTATCCACTTGATCAACTGGTGCCTTGTCGTTAGAACGATCCCCAGTATTTTCTGAGATGAAATAAATAGCTCCTAAGAAAACAATAATTCCTAGTACTACTATTGTAATATTCTTTGCTTTATCTTGATTTACTTTTGTCATGTTTACCTCCTAAATTTGCCTTTCTTGGTTATTATAACATACTTTCTATCCAATCGATCACTTTTTCTAAAAATTTGTCGATTGTATCGAATATTTTACCGAGTAAATTATCGAAAAATTCAGCGAAAAAGTTCTTCTTTTCTTCTTTTTTCTTTTCTTCTTTGGTTTCTGTTTTCTCTTCTGTTGTCTTTTCTTCATCAGTATTCTTATCTTCATTACTTTCTGTTTCAGTACTCCACTGACCTACTTTATTGGCTTTAGCAACAGCTTCCGCATCTTGTAGAAGTGAAGTATATTGATAGTCTTCATATAGATAAGCTACTTCAGCTAGACCTTTTTCGATTAAAGACTGTTGTAGTAAAACACCATCTACCCATACCCAAGCAAGTGTTCTTCCATATTTGTCTTCTCTATCGCTATTTTCATCATATTCTAATTTGATTTCTTTCGCATTCGTCAAAGTCTCACAAGTATAATTACTTGCCTCTTTTCCATATGCTTCTACTTCTTTAGTGGGATGAACAGTCTCCGGGGTATCTACAGCTAGAAATCTGGTTTTATAAATCGTACCATCACTTGTTTTAAAATTCGCTGTATCTCCATCTACACATTTTTCTAAAGTTACAATTTCTGTATCTCCAGCTAGTACGAGACTAGGTAACATCATCAAGCAAAATAAAAATAATATATACTTTTTCATACTACACTACACCTCTACTTATATTTCTTTACTTTTATGATTATCTTATTTTTCTTCGTTACTCCTTCGATCTTAGAAACTAAAAATTTTCCTACATGTCTAATCGATAAGACATCTCCTTCTTTTATAAAAATGGACGGGGAAGTATTGACTTGGTAATTATAAAGTACCTGTTGATTTTGTAAACATTTTAAGGCTTCTTTACGACTAGTTTGTTTTAGTTTACTAACTAGATTATCTAGACGAAGACTAGAAAGAATTATTTTTTGATCAATAAAGTGTTCCTCTTTTAGATCCAATGATTCTTTTACTTCTAAATGAATTAGTTGATTATCTACAAGAACGAAGTTATCTTCTAAATAGCGATTTAATCTTGTTAAATTTGTTAGATAGAACCCCTCTTTTTCTACCCAGATATCTCCAATTGTATCTGGTTCAAATCCTAAGAGAAACAAAGTTTTTAGTACTTTATTATGCTTCATATTAGGGGCTTTAGCATAATATAGTGTTACACTTTCTTGATTTTGACCAAAACACAATACTACTTTTTCACAAAGTTCATCTACTTGATAGAAGTATGCTGTTGGAAAAATAAAAGGTAATCTAGTTTTAATCAATGTCTGTTTTCTTCGATCGAGAAAATCTGTCGTACTACTTTTTCCGGTTTTTATATATCTTTCATACTTATCTAAGATATTACTTAACCAAATTTTATCTACTTTGTCTAATCCATTTAGATATTTCTCTTTCTCTATTTTCATAAAATCCCCTACTATCATTATATAATATTTCTTTTTTACTTTTAAGAACTTCTCTATTTATTGACAACAGTTTACACATATCTGTCCTTTTCTTTCTGGTTTTTTTACTTCTATTTTCTTTTTTTCATGAATACAATATCACAGAAAGGGGCATAAGAGATGAACAAGATAAAGATCGGTATTCCTAAAGCATTACTTTTTTATCAATATGGGGAACTTTGGACTTCTTTTTTTGAAGAACTAGGTTGCGATATTATTGTCAGTTGTAATACAACCCGAGAAATGGTCGAAAATGGGAGTCGTTTTAGTGTCGATGAAGCATGTTTAGCGATGAAAATTTATATGGGACATGTCTACTATTTACTTGATAAATGTGATTATATTCTAGTTCCTAGGATTATCTGTTTAAAAAAGGGTGAGAAATTATGTACGAATTTTTCGGCTTTATATGATCTAGTTAGAAATACTTTTGATAAAAAGATTATTCACTATAATATCGATATTAAGAAAAAAGAAGATGAATTCTATGCTTTTACGACGATGGGGTTAGAATTAGGATTTAAGTATCGGGATATCGTCAAGAGTTATCGTAAGGCAAAAGAAAAACAAACCGCAATAGAAAGACGTAAAATTAGTAAACAAAAAGCGATCATGGCCTCTACTAGAAAGCTAAAAATCTTACTAGCTGGACATCCTTATAATCTATATGATGAATTTATTGGAAAACCAATTATACGACTATTAGAAGAAAATGGGGTTGAAGTGATCTATTCTGATCAATATGATCCTAAATATTTAGAAGCTGAAGTAAAAAGGATTAGTCCACATAATTATTGGACCTATAATAAAAAAATCATAGCTTCTGTTGAACATTATAGGGAAAGTGTAGATGGGATTATTTTACTTACGGTATTTCCATGTGGACCTGATTCTTTAAGTAATGAGATGGTTCTAAGACAAGTAAAGACACCAATTATTCCTATTATTATCGATGGTGAAAGTGGTAATGCAGGAATCATTACTAGAATTGAGAGTTTTTTAGATATTTTAGAAGAAAGGAGACTGCACTATGGCAACTGAAAAAAATATCAGTTTCCCCCATCTTGGTAATTATTATTTGCCGATTACTTATCTATTAAAGAAAACGACGACATGTAAAATTGTCCCTGCCCCTCCGATTACAAAAAAAACGATCGAACTTGGGAGTAAATATGCACCTGATTTTGTCTGTGTGCCATTTAAATATAACTTAGGAAATTTTATTGAAGCATTAGAAAATGGCGCCAATGTATTAATTCAAGCTGGTGGTGGTTGTCGATATGGGTATTATGCCGAAGTGCAAGAAAAGATTTTAAGAGATCTTGGTTATGAGTTTGAGTTTTATACTTTAGTAGATAGTGATCATTTTACGGTAAAGAGATTATTTCAGATTTTTCGACAGTTGAACCCCAAAATTTCTTTTTTTAAGTTTGCTTATTATGCCCTTCTTACGATTCTTATGATTCGCTTTATGGATAAGATCGATGACTTTATTCGTCTTCATATTGGCTTTGAAGTAAAACCAGGTAGTTTTGAACAACTAGAAAAGGAAATGCAGACTTCTTTTTTAGAAGCTAAAGGTTTCTTCTCTCTTACTAGACGTTACTTTCGGTATCGTAAGAAGTTTCAGTATTTAGAGATTAATCAACCAGATGACTGTATGAAAGTCGGGGTAATTGGAGAACTTTTTACCTCGATGGAACCGTTTTCTAGTTACTTTTTGGAAAAAGAACTAGCTAAGATGAAAATCGAAGTGAAACGCTTTACGAATGTCAGTTATCTTCTCTATGAGAAAAAATTTCATACTAAGAAGATGTTAAGAGAGATTTCAAAGTATTGTCGTTATACAATTGGGGCAGATGGAATGGACAATGTTTGGCGAGCAAAACATTTAATTGATGAGGGGTATGATGGGTTGATTCATATTAAACCATTTGGCTGTACTCCAGAGATTGGGGCGATTCCTATTATTCAACATGTTTGTAGGGATTATCATATGCCGATTATCTTTTTCTCTTTTGATCAAGCAACGAGTGATACGGGGGTAAAGACGAGATTAGAAGCTTTTTATGATATGTTAAATGAAAGGAAGAATCGATGATGAAATGTTATATGGGAGTCGATATTGGCTCTATTTCAACAAAGGGAGTAATTATTGATGAAGATCATCAGATATTAGCTAGTCAATATCTATGGACAAAAGGAAATCCAATCGATGCGGTAAAAAAGCTGATTACTGAATTAAAGAAGCAAATTGACGAGAAGAAAATAGAAATTTGGGGAATTGGGACAACAGGAAGTGCGAGAAAATTAATTGGTGCGATGCTTGGAGCCAATATTGTCAAAAATGAAATTACGGCGCATGCAGTGGGAACATTATCACTTCATCCCGATGTTAGAACTATTTTTGAAATTGGTGGGCAAGATTCTAAAATTATTTTATTAGAAGACGGTATAGTTGTCGATTACGCAATGAATACCTTATGTGCAGCGGGAACGGGATCGTTCTTATCTAGTCAAGCTGAACGCTTGGGAGTTGCGGTCGAAGACTTTGGTGATATTGCTTTAAAAGCCAAAAAACCAACTAAGATTGCGGCTCGGTGTACGGTATTTGCCGAAAGCGACTTAGTCCATAAAATGCAGATTGGTTACTCTAAGGAAGACATCATTGCGGGGCTTTGTAAAAGTGTTGCCCAGAATTATTTAAACAATGTCGGTAAGGGCAAAAAAATCAAAGGCCCAGTTATTTTCCAAGGGGGAGTTAGTAAAAACATTGGGGTCAAGAAAGCATTTGAAGAAGAAATTGGCATGGAAGTCATCGTCGATGAAAATGGGCATTTAATGGGAGCTTTAGGGGTTGCGATTTTAGCTAGTAAAAAACCATTCGATAAGAAATTTAATTTTTCGATTACTGAAGATACTTTTGAAACCAAAGGAATCGAATGTCATAAATGTCCTAATCATTGTGAAATTATCTGCGTTAGAAAGAATAAAGAATTGATTGATGCTTGGGGAAACCGGTGTGACAACGGGATCATATTTAAAAAATAAAATGCATAAAAGCAGGCTTATCCCCTGCTTTTTATTCGGCTAATAATTCTCGTAGTTGATTTTTATACTCTTCTAGTTTCGTCTGATACTCCATAATTTCGGCATCTTTTTCTTCATTACTCGTTCTTAACTCATCAATTTCTTGTTGTTTAGCTTCAATTTGTAGTTCTAGATCATTGATGGTTGCCTCTAAGCTATTGATTTCTTCTTGTCTCATCTCCTCTTCTTGACGAAGATGATACTCTTGTTCATTTTGTTGAATACGTTCTATATTTTCTTTAGATGCGGTAATATTTACGGTTATCTTTTCTAATAATCCGTAATTATAAATGGTTCTTTCTTTTAAATTAGAAAGTAGTTTTTTCTTCCATTCTTTAACCCTATTTTCAGTAAGGCTAAAATCTTGAGTAATATAGATTACGTTATTTTCTAGATTCATTTCAATATCGTTATAAGCATCTGCATACTCTATCTCTACTCGAACCTTATCTGCTAATGAGTCATCTTCATGATAATTGATTTGGGCATAAGCGTACGCTTTGACAAAAAGTTCTGGCGTCATTGAATATTCCTCTTGCATTGTTTTCATCTCTACCTGTTCAGGTAAACGGTCATAGTAAGTAGTATTAGAAATTTCAATGGCGCTAATCGCACCAGAAATACCGATTCCTACTAGAGAGAAAATAAAGAGGAAAATAGCGAGTTTACCTTTTGGTGCTTGATTCAATATCCAATGTAAGATAAGACTAACTATACAATAGTTAAGGAGTAAACAACTAAGAAGAAGGAGAAGAATTCCGATATAAGGAATACCTTGGAAGATAAGTACAATTCCGATGACAACGAAGAAGACAAGGCAAACAAAGGAGATTAAAAATGGAATTAGAATACAAGCTAAGCAGAATTTCACAAAAAAGGTAAATAAAGTACCTAATATTTTTGTAATTAGTGATGTTGAACGTTCACGTCGTGGAGCATAGATCACTTTTTCTTGTTTTTCTTTTTTCTCTTCCCCACTTTTCTCATCTGATGATTCTGTTTGATCATTCGTATCCATGTCTATATCTACTTCTTTTATTTTTCCTTGTTGTTTGGTTAACTGTTGCTCTTTTTCCCATTTTTCTAAGAATAATAATTTATATAAATAAAAGAAGCAAATAATCGCTAGAATCAGATAAGATACAGAAAGTAGAAAATTCCAGATTGGACTTAGTATGTTAGATACTTGAGTGCCAAAGCTGATAAAGATATCGTGACCTAGGCTATAAATATAATCAACAGGGAATTTCAAGAAACGCAAGATGAAGGCGATAATCAACATACCGATAATACATTTTAAGATTTCTTGGGCATTCATCTTCTGAAACATCTGAATACTACGGTTAATGATATCCATTACTTCATCGATGAAATTACTAGCGGTTAATTTTGTTTTTTCCGTATTTTTGATTTCCTTTACTTCATCATTGGTCAAATCATCAAGACTACATTTAAATATTTTACATAGGGCTAGTAGCTTATCCATTTCCGGATAAGTTTGACCCGATTCCCATTTTGATACTGCTTGACGGGAGACATCTAGCATATCCGCTAATTGTTCTTGGGATAGTTTATTTTCTTTTCTTAATTTTTGGAGTTTTTCACTAAACTTCATTTCTTTCACCTCGAAGTCATCTTAACCCAAAACCCGGTTGCGACTCTACCGATTTTGGGTTGTTTTTTTGTCAATTTTCGGTTGCATTTTCCATATCCATTATAGAAAACATTGAAAAGTTAGGCAAGTAATTATTTTTTGAAGGTTATTTTGTTATAATGATGATGGAGGGATATTATGCTAATTAAATCAAACGCAATCGATAGATTGTTAAGAGAAAATCCAAATTTAGGAGAAAGACGATTTGGTTTACCATTTATTGGTGGACGAGATGACCACGAAGAGTTTAATCCTACGGTACAAAAAATTGCTGATGCGATCGACTTTTACGGATATGAAGTCCGTGATGATAAAATTACGACGATGCCAGATACTGATCTCGGTACTGGTAATCCTGTTAATTATCGGCCATTCCCACTGTCAATAGAAGCGATGCACAAAGCATTAGACACCACAGAGATGTATAAATATCCATATACTGAGGGAGATGACAGAATCAGAAAAGTATTACTCGATTATGTGGAAGAACTAGGTTTTATTAATACAACCCCCCTACTCTTATCCTGATGTTGATGATAAAGGGTTATCGGTACATAATTTGACTTTCACGCCATCTACTTCGATTATTTTTAATATTATCGTGGAAACGATTTCTAAACCCGGGGATGTAATTTTGGTAACAGATCCTAATTATGGCTTATTCACGATTCGCGCAGAGCGAGCTGGTACGGAAGTAGAGATTTTAAATCTAGAAAAAGAAGATCACTTCTTAGTAAATCCTAAGAAGCTTGCGAATAAGATCGATGAGATCAATGAAAGCTTACAGAAAGTATACAATAGGCGAAAAGGATATGTGCCAAGAGTAGTTGCCTTTTTAAATGCGAATCCTAATAATCCTACCGGAAAAGTGATAGGAGAAAGTGAGACAGAATTATTAACGGAAATCGGACAAGTATGTTTAGATCGAGGGGTATTTATCATCGATGATTTGGTTTACCGAGATATCAGTTTTGATCCTAATCATCTAGCTAAACCAATTGCGACTATACCTGGAATGTTTCGAAATACGATTTCCCTATTCGGTCTTTCCAAAAGTTATGGGTTAGCTAGTTTACGAGCTGGATTCGTCGTTGCGGATGAAATTGTGATTCGAGAAGTGATTAATCGAATTTTTCAAAGTATGGACTCTGCTCCTGATTTAGTCGGACAAGCTTTGGCTGGCGCTTTTAATACGAGTGAAAGAAGAAAACAGGTCTATGAAGAATATTTTCAAGAGCTACGACAAATTTATGTCGATAAATATCATCTATTAAAAGCTATGGTTCAGGGACTAGATCAAGTACCTATTTCTAAACAACAGATGATTAGAGACAAAGTAGAAGCTACTATCGGAAAAGAAAAAGCAGAAGCTCTTCTTCATTCTGGTCTACCCTATGTGGATTTTCCTACAAATTTAGAGCCTGAAGCAGGTTTCTTTGCAATTTTAGACTTTACCGCAATCAAGGGGATGAAAGATCAAGGACACTTAATCACCACAGAAAGAGATTTACTTACCTTTTTCTATCGTCACGCAAGAATTCGGTTTTTAGTCGGCCAATCGATTTCTTGGCCTTATCCAAAAGAATTAGTTGGACGAGTGAGTTTTGCCTTAGAGGATAATGTTTTGATTTCTGCTTTTGACAAGATGCGAGAAGCCCTACTTACTCTAGAAGCAAAAGAAGACTATGTGATTCGTAAAAATGAATATCAAGATCAAAGTCAAATGGCTAAAATCAAAGTAGAAGGTTGGCAAAATGCTTATGACAAGATCATCGCTTCTAAATATTTAAATTCTCTAAATGTGGAAGAACAGACTAAGCGATATATACAAAGTTTTGACGAATATAAAGATCTTGTTTTCGTGGCAGTTAAAGATGATGAAGTATTGGGATATGCTTGTTTTAAACCTTACGATAAGAAAGAAAAATATGATTCCGAATTAGTTAGTTTATATTTAAAAAAGGAAGCTGGTGGCAAAGGAATTGGGAGTAGCTTATTTAAAGAAGTAGTGAAAGAACTAATTGCCCAAGATAGGCACAATATGATTGTTTGGTGTCTTGCGGATAATCAACATGCGATTAACTTTTATGAGAAACTAGGAGGAAAATGTTTAGAAACGAAGAATGCTAAAATTGGTGAGGAAATTTATTTAGAATATGGATTCTATTTTGATTTAGATCAATTGAATTCATTATCTTAGGAATAAGTATATGATTTTACTTGGAGAAAGTTAATTTTCTTCTTTTAAAACTAATGGTAAATATTCATAAAAAAAGAACGAAAATTTTATTGTCTATCAGCATTTCGTTCTTTTTTCTTATTTCTTAGTCATGGCTTTTTTCGCTAATTTTAAAATCAACGTATTGGTTGCCGAAACGTTACTAGGATCTTTTTTCTTTTTCAACGTAATTAAACTCGTATTTGTAGCATCGATGATTAAGTCAATTCCTGAGATGAAAGAGGCCATATCTGAGCCGATAAAAACGATAGGTTGAGCCATTTCTTCTGAAGTAGCTAATCTTCCCATCAAGCCATTTGAACTTTTTAAAGACTCTTCCCCACCGGCCATCTGTTCAAATTCATCTTTCATTCCGGTATCGGTAGCTCCTGGCATTATGTTGTTGACTCTTACATTTAGCTTACTGAATTCGATTGCTTGCTCGCAAGAGAACTGGGATAGACAACGTTTTGCGAAGATATAGGCAAATGTTGGAGGCGCTACTTTAGCGATTTTTTGAATCGCATTTTCTGTTTCTTCCCAAGTAGGAGCATGGACAACAGGATTTTGCTCTTTCATATGTTGTTGCCAATACTTACCGGCAGTTGAAGTAACATAAGTAATACTTCCACCCTTATTCATTCGTTTGGTTAAATAAGTTAAAGTGATATATTTGTTTGCTGTAAAGTCACAATTAAATGTGGTGATATAATCCGTTTTACTTCCAGATAATCCAGCTATACCAAAGAAGCAATCGATTTTTTCTGGAAGTTTGTTAAATACTTCATCAATATTCTTTTTATCAGATAGATTACAGGAATAAAAGCCAGCCAAATTTTCAATATTACATTCCTTAATATCTAAAGCATATACTTTGGTTCCTAAATCCACCAACATTTTTGCTGTTTCATATCCCATTCCACTAGATGCTCCGGTTACAATACAGATTTTGTCTTTGTAATTAAAATAATCTTTCATACTTACTCTCCTATCTTACTTATTTATTTTATTATACCGTATTTTAACTGAAATCGTAAATTCTTTATTGGCAAAAAAAACAATACTCGAAAAGTATTGTTTTTGTATTTCATTACTTATTTTGGTTGTCTTTACTTACTATGTTTTTTCCAGGTTGTTTTACGAATAAAGGTATCTAAACCATATAATAAAGCCGGTAAAATAAAGATAGTAATTAAGACAGAGATTAGTGTTCCGGTAGCTAAGAATAAGCCAATAGATGAAACAACACCAGAACTAGAAATTAAGCCAATTAAGAATCCCGCGATCATTAAGATTAATCCACTCGTTGCGATAGTTGGGAAGGAATTTTTAATGGCACCGATTAAGGCTTGTTTCTTATCCTGTTTTTCTCGTAAAGTGAGATAACGGTTCGTCATTACAATCGCATAATCGATCGTTGCACCCATTTGAATTGCAGAAACAATGATATAACTGATAAAGAATATCTTTTCTCCCATTAATGTAGCGAGTGAAAAGTTAATTAGAATACTTCCTTCGATAGCGACAATCAACAGAATCGTTGCCCCAAGAGAACGGAAAGTGCCTAAGAGAATGATAGCGATAAATAAAATGGTAACTGCGGTAATTAATGTATTATCTTTAGAAAAAGAATCACTTAAGTCTTTCGCACTTACACTTTCACCAACTAGTTTTACTTCACTATACTCTTTTTCTACTTCTTCTTTAATCCTATCTAACAAGGAGAATGTTTCTTCTTCTTCTGAAGGAACTTTTAACTCTAAAATCATTCGAGAATATTCTGGACTTTCTAATAGCGAGATAGAACTTTCTAATTCTTGCTTAACCCCTTCTATTTGTAGTAACATCTCTTCTGATAATGGTAGATTTTCTTTTTGTTCATCTAAGAAGTATAGTAAATCCACGAGATTTATTCGATAGGTAGAAACCTCTTCTGCTATTTGATAACTATTCATATATAAGCTAAATAAATTTCTACTCATTTCTTCTGGAATATTAAACATGACGGCAAATTCTTGATATTGAACTTTACTTCCTAGATAGATATTCTCTCCTATTGGATAATTACCAATACTCATCACTTTACTAATCTCATCATTTTCTAATAAACGATTAGCTAATTCTAATTCCTTTGTATAGTCTTTTTCTTCATTCTTCATGAGAACGACTAAACGATTCGTATTTCCAAAAGTATCATTGATTTTCTCTAACGCGATTTGGTTATCACTCTTGTTTAACGAACTAACTGAATAAATATTATAGACATATTCATAGTTAGGTAGGATACAAATAGCGAGAACTAAAACAATGATAAAGAGCGGAAGTAGTACTTTTCTAGAACTTACGATAAAGTTAGCTAACTTGTTGATGTTGGGAATATGCACTTTATGTTTTGTCTTATCGACGATCTTAGAAAATACCATAAGTAGTAGTGGTAACAAGAAAATTACGGTAAGTAAGCTACATAAGATACCTTTAGATAAGACTAAACCGATATCTTCACCAATTTTTAACTGCATGAATACTAACGCAATCAAGCCTGCGATGGTAGTTAAGGAACTAGCTAGTATTTCTGGGATGGATTTAGAAACGGTTTTCTTGACCGCTAATTCTAGATTTGGAGTATCGCTTCTTTCCTTCATATAATGATTCATAAAAATAATGAAATAATCTAAGGATAAGCCCAGTTGTAAGACAATGGCGATTGCTTCTGTAATGTAAGAAATCTTACCAAATAAGAAGTTACTACCCATATTAAGAAGAATGGAAACACCAAATACCAAGAAAGCAAGTACAATTTCAAAGTAAGATTCGGTAGTTAGTAATAATACAACGATAATCGTTAAGATCGCTAATCCTAAAATGATGTTCATTCCTTCTACCTGGTCTTCCCCATTTTCTACATATAAGAAGTATTTTTCATCTTGAACTTGGTCTTCGATTTTTGTAATGACTGTGTCTTTTTCTTCTTCTGTTACTTGGTCTAATTCGATAACGAATAGAGCCTTGTCATCTTTATAATAGTTTTCATTATCTTCAAAAGAAATACTTGCGACATGATCAATTGATGATAATTCTGCTTTTAATTCTAAAGCTTCTTGAAATGGAATTTCTTCAATCATTACTTGAAGTTCATTAAGTGAGCCAAACTCTTTTTCCATCAATTCGAGCCCAGCTTTGGTTTCTGTTTCATCACTCAAATAAGAAGTGATATCATATTCTATTTCTACATTATTCAAATTTACTAACGAAATAATGCCTAGTAAAACAAAAATGCACAAAAATAGATATCGAAAATCGACAATAAAGTCGCCTATTTTTATTAACAATGATTTTTTCTTTTTCTTTTTCAATATTTCACCTTCCAGTATTAGATTATCGCTTTTTCCATAGAAAAAGCACTTACTTTTTTTATATTTTTCCTAATTATTCTACTTTTTTCATAAAAAGTATTATTTTTAGTTATTCTACTTTTGTATATTTTTGTATATAATAATATTTATTCGAGGTGTTGTCATGATGAAAGAAAAGAAAGATTTACGGATTCAGAAGACGTATAAACTACTAGCAGAGGCATTAATCAAATTACTACAGGAAAAACCATTTGCGGAAATTAGATTAAATGAGATTTGTGAGGAGGCACTTGTTCATAAGACGACCTTTTATCATCATTTTACGGATAAATATGATTTATTAAAATATACGATCACCCTTATTCAAAAAGAGATCATGACGAAATTGGACACTTCTTCTGATACTAATTTACTAGATTATTATTGTAATTTGGCTAAAATTTACATGTCTAACATCAAAAAGAATCAACAGTTTTACCGGTCGATTCTCTCTAGTGAAGGAAATACAATCTGTACTGATCTACTTTATGATATGTTTGTCGAAGACGTAGAAAAGAGACTTGGTCAAGTCGAAATTCCTATCTTTTTTGTCTCAAGCTATTATGTTAGTGGCGTCTTTGCGGTAATTAATGAATGGTTTCGGCGTGGGATGAAGGAAGAAGAAGATGTCGTGATTGAATATTTGAAAAAGATGATTACGAATCACAATTTTATTCCTCAATTAGAAAAATAAAAAAGTACCATTAGTGACAATCGCTATTTGTCTGGTACTTTTCTTTATTTTACTTTTATTCTCATCATAGAATTTGGCTCTACTTCCTCTGGAACGCTTATTTTTAAGATTTCTTCAGGATGGCAAGCCTTTTCAAGTGGATTTAATTCTTGATCATAGATTGTATCGATAGTAAAGGAAATTCTCTTTCCACTAGGCATAAAGATTTCTACTTCGGTATTGGGCTCAAAGTAATTACGTTCAGAAATGGTAATCATCTGTTTTTCTTGGTCATAGTCTAACACATAAGCGAGATAATCTTGGTTAGATAATTCTTGTCTACCGGTATAGTATTGATCGGTTTCATCCGCTTGATGAGTAAAATAATGAGAACTCGTTTCGCGATTCGCAACACGGGCTAATATTTTTTTCTCTTCTTCTAGGGCTTTTTTGGTCAAGTTATTTTGGTAACAAAGATCAATTAATTTACGGTAGGAAGAAATTACAGTCGCTAGGTAGTAGTGAGAACGCATTCTTCCCTCTACTTTCAGACTGGTAACGCCAATTTTAATCATATTTTCTATTTGGTCAGCTAAGTTTAAGTCTTTGGTTGCCATTGTGAATTTTTGACTATCTTCATTTTCTAAATCAAAGGCAAAGCGACATACTTGACTACATCCTCCACGATTAGAATCACGATTCGTGAAATAATTCGATAAGGCACAACGGCCGCTATAGAAGGTGCACATAGCACCATGAATGAATACTTCGATATCCACACCTGTTTTTTCGATAATGGTTTTAATCTCTTCCAGCGATAGTTCACGAGCAAGCACGACTCGTTTTACTCCCTCGCCCTTCCAGTAGTTAACGGCTTCAACATTGGTTGTTGATCCTTGGGTACTGACATGGACTTCTACATCAGGAAAGTTTTTACGAATATATTGAATGATAAACGGATCACTCACGATAAAGGCATCGATTCCAGCATCCGCTACTTGGCGTAAATAATCTTCAACTCCACTAATATCTTCGTTATGAAAGACAATATTGGCGGTTAAATATACTTTTTTATTTCTTTCATGGGCAAAGGTACAGGCTTCTTTAATTTCTTCGATACTAAAATTGGTGGCATTCGCCCGAAGACTATATTCCTGACCTCCGATATAAACTGCATCAGCCCCATATAAAAGGGCAAGTTTTAATCGTTCTAAATCTCCTGCTGGAGAAAGTAATTCTATTTTTTTCATGTTGTTCACTTCCCTTTCTTCACCTTATAAATGGTTTTTTGATAGAAGAAATTGGTACTATCTCCAATCAAAGAAGCTGTCTTTTCGAGATAGTTATCTAAATCGATATTATCTCCTATTTCTACTTTTTCTTTGATTTCGTTAAATAATTCTAGTACTTGTAAAGAAGTATCCCTAGAAATAAAACTAGTATCTAAAAGCCCATAATCAAGATGATTTCTAATTAGTTCAGGCAAAGCTTTAGTCCCATTGATGATCTTTCCAAAGAAAAGACTAGTTCCGGTTTTGTCTTCTGTGATTAGATAATCATTCTCGTGGTTAGCATGATCCTGTAAGGTATATCTATTTTTCTGTTTCTCTTTTCCCATACTTTTAAAATAATTAGAAATTAACATTCTTCTAGAATGAGACATACTAGGATATCCCATGATTTGAACCATCAACTGCATTTTCGTCTTTTTCTTCATCTCACAGATTTCCTCTAGAGTAATCTCATTAGCGACCAACCCATACTTGACTCCTTTTTCAAAGTAATAATTACAAGTATTATAATTGGTTACCATATGGGTTTGATTCCAGACTAGATCTAAGGTTAACTGTTTTCTTCTTACAATACTTAAGATCGCTAAATCATAGAAGAAAATCCCTTTGATATTCATTTTTTCTAACTCGATTAGTAATCTTTCTACTTCTTCTAATTCCTCGTTAAAAATATTTTTATTCATCGCAATAAAAAGTTCACTTTCCTTAGAAAGTTCTTCGATTTCTTCTAGCGATAATTCTGGGTAATGAACACTATAATTTTTTAATCCGAATAAAAAGAGATTGACTCCTTTTTCCTGATAAGTTTTTATTTCCTGTTTATTTTGTGGAACGACGATATACTGCATATTATTCCCTCTTCCTCTTTCGATTATATTTAACCATAGAACAAAGAAAAAG
The DNA here is from genome assembly GCA_944363785.1 of uncultured Bacilli bacterium. Taxonomy (GTDB): domain Bacteria; phylum Bacillota_I; class Bacilli_A; order RF39; family UBA660; genus Alloscybalousia. Next base: position 14,762 of record CALVVF010000011.1, on the reverse strand, counting down.
AAAAGTTATTTTTTCCTTTCTTATTACTTTATTATTTTTTTCGTTTTACGATTGGTCGATCTGTTGTTAACTTTTTTAGCATCCTATCTACTTCATCAATTTGTTGTTGATAAAGTTCGTAAGAAGGGGCTAAAAATTGTGGCGGTATATCTTTTTTATCTCTTTGTTTCATTTCCATCATATACTTAATACCCATTAAATAAGTATCACTTTTTAATTCAGATGGATAACTTTCTACCGCAACATCATAAATATTTTGTCGTTGCCAATTAAATTTTGTCTGAAAAATAAGATCGATAATTTCCCAATTTATATCTAATGCATCTTTTCTTCGTTTTCCATATTCTGCATTATTTAAAACAGAAAGGGCTGTTTCTAACTGTTTTCTTTCTAGTTTGGTTACAGGATTTGATAGTTTTTCTATTAGATAAGGGTACACTTGATAGATTTCTGTATCGTACGAAGAAGTAACCTGTAAATTTGAATTCGTTATCGAGTGATAGAATAGTTCTAATATAGATGGTTCTAATTGGGTAAGTTGCCTCAAAAACGAAAGTAGTTCAGAAATAGAATTCATGCTTTTTGCCATATTACTATTTTCCAAGATTTCTGTTAAATAATGGAAATTAAAGTCATCTAACTGAGATAAAAACTCAAATAAATGAAGTAATTGTCTTTCGCCATTTTTCAAATCTTTCTCTTTTTCCAATAATCGTACGAGTTTCTCCTCTTCCACTATGCCTATTAATTTTTCTTGTTTTTCTTCAGGTGTTTTTCTAACTACAGAAGCAATTTCTTTACTTAGCTCAAACATAGTTTTAGGAACATCTGTTATAGCGGTATCGATGTAAAAGTCATACCAACAATCTGCAAGAAATCGATCGAACACTTCTAGGGATAAAAGATCTTTTTTTTCTTCTCGTTCTTGGCTAAATTCAAGAAAAGAAGATATACTCATATTTTGAAAGTTTACTAGCTTGGAAAAATTTGGTTCTAATAATATTTCTGTTTCTAATTCTAAAAATGGTGGCTTTTGATTTTTAATTTTGGTTAAGATTTGATCAAAATCTTTAGTATCCATTTCCATTGAACAGAAATTTTCGTCTTCCAACAAAGAGGCTATTTCTTACGAGCAACAGCAATGCCGTCACCGATTTTTAAAAATTCTACATCGTATTTAGGATTGTTTTTTAAATAATCGATATACTCTCTAATTTTTCTAATTAATCCTCGTAAATTTCTACTTTCTATTTCTTCGATATTCTTTTCTACTAATCCATGAAAATCAATATTATCGGTAATAATTACACCATGTTCATTTAAATTAGACTCGAACTTTTCAAAGAAACGAATATTTTGTCCTTTGGCTGCATCGATGAAAATCATATCAAAAGTTCCTTCTACTGTTGTTTCTAAGGCATCGCTAAAGATTAAAGTAATTTGTTCTTCTAAACCCATTTTCTTTATATTTTTTACTGCTTCTAAGTATCTTTCCCGATCTCGTTCAATTGTTGTTATTTTTACATTAGGATTAGAAAGTGCCATCATGATCGCTGAATAGCCAATCGCACTTCCTATTTCTAAAACTGTTTGAATTTGATTTTTTATCATAAACGTAGTTAAAAAGTCGATTCCTTCATCTACCATGATCGGAACTTTATGATCTAATGCATATTTTTTTATTTCTCTAATTTCGGCATATATACTGATATTTGTCATTTTTCCTCCTAGAGTCCTCCATTTACAGAAGATAACTCATTTTTTTTGGCAAGGAAAGAAGCATAATCTTCATAGAAGAAAGTTTCTAACGTTTGAACATTGGCAATAAAGTATAAATAGTTATGACTATCTGGATATAATGAGGCTTCAATTGCTTCTTCTGATGGTGAACAAATTGGTCCAATCGGAAGTTTTCCATCCATCGTTCCATTCGTTAAACGAGTATTATAAGGATTCTGTAAAGCATATTGAGCTGCCGTTAAAGCTTGCCCTTTATTATCGATTTGGTTAGCATAACGAGTCGTTACATCGCTTCCTAATGGCATATTAATTTTTAAACGATTTAAAAATACACTAGCGACTTTATTTCGATCTTGTTTGTTCGCACTTTCTTCTTCTACCATCGAGGCAAGAGTTAATATTTCATGAACACTAAAACCACTTGCTTCGATTGCTTCTTTATGAGGTGTTAAAACATTATTCATCTCTTCTAACATCCTATTAAAAATATACTCTACATCGACGTCGCGATTTGTCAATTTATAGGTATCTGGGAAAAGATAACCTTCTAAATCATAATAAATTCCATCTTGTTTAATACTTTCATCCATAAACCAATATTTTTCAATTAAACTATTGATATACTCTTCATCATTAGCTTTTTCAATTACTTCTTCATAACTATTACTGGTATTATCACTAATGATAGAGGCAATTTCTCTCATGTTTAAGCCTTCTTGAAAAGTAATTTGAATCTCGTTTGGATTTTTAGTACTTCCTTCTCGTAAAACAGCAACGATTTTTTCTACTCCCATATTAGGGGCAAGATCATAATATCCTGCTTTTAGGTCATTGATATTATTTAATTTTAAGTAAATTAAGAATATCTTATCATCACGAATTAAATCTTGTTCTTTTAAGATAGTGGCAATTTGCTTACTCGTAGAATTAGCAGGAATTTCTATTTCTTTTGTCTTCTTATCATTAGAAGGTGCCATCATCATGAAGCGATAAAATCCTAAACAGCCTACAATAATAATTAAACTGGCGATTAAAATGCCTAATGCAATATTTCTAAACTTCTTCATTACTTTCTCCTTATTTTATTCTTTATATGAAATAACGAGCAAGTTTATTGCCCGTTTGGATTAGTTGAACCTGCTTCTGTATCAGTCTCATCTGTTGCTTGTTGTAATTTATTTCTTACTTCTTCTTGAATTGCTTCTAGAATGGTTTCTACTACTTTCCATTCTTTTTCTGTTTCAATCGGTTCAAAACCAGCATTTAGATTTTCTGGATGATATACAGCAGCATAAGCTTTTATACTACCATCTGCCTCATACGTATTATCTGTATAGGCAATGTAGCTTTTTTTTGTTTCTTCGCTATCAAAGGTAAACAAAACATTACATATAATCTCTTTTCCGTCTTCTGTAACCATTTTAAATGTATTTTCTTTCATTATTTTCTTTCCCTTCTATCTAAAAAACTTTGTAATATGATGGTAGCTGCTACACAATCAATTACTTTTTTTCGTTTCTTTCTACTTGTATTATTACTGATTAATAAGTTTTCTGCTTGACGAGTAGTTAGACGTTCATCCTCCATATAAACAGGCAAGTGAAACTTATCTTCTAATTTTTGTTTGAACTGTAGAGCAATTTCCCCACGTTCTCCTACACTGTTGTTCATATTTTTAGGAAAACCTAGGACTAAGCAACCAATATTCTTTTCTTCGATGATGGGTTCTAATTGATGTAGTAAATCCTCATAGTTTTCTTGATGTCTCAGTATTCTATAACTGGTAGCAATTGTTCCAAGTTCATCAGATAAGGCAAGTCCCAGAGTCTTCGTACCTAAATCTAATCCTAGATATCTCATTCGTCTAGTCCTTTTCTTAATAATACTTCGATAATTTTACTTCTATCGATGCCGGTTATTTTCTTTCTAGCATCATGATGAGATGATATATATCCGGGATCCCCACTCATCAAATACCCTGTTAATTGATTGATTGGATCATATCCTTTGTCTTTTAAGGCATCTCTTACTTCCATCAAAATTGCTTCTACTAAGGCAGTGTCAAACTCCTCAATATCATATAGATGTGTAGTTTTTGACTCCATCTTATCACCTCTTTATAATAAACATTCTAACATTTATTTTTCATTTCTTCAACTAATTCCCGTTTTTTCTTTAGCTTTTGTATAGAAAAGCAAAAATTCCCATGTAAATCATAAATAATGTGAATAAGGCTAAAACAATCCAACCGTTAATTTTTTCAAAATTAGTACTCTTATATTTTACTCCTAATGCAATAGTCATTAAAATACCACCAATTAAGCCACCAATATGAGCAAAATTATCTACCCCTGTTACGATAAATCCTAAAACTAGGTTCACAACAATTAACGGAATCAATTGACTTTTTAAAACATTTCCTAAATAAACACGGTAATAGTAGCCAAAATAGAGCATACTTCCCATTAAACCAAAGATAGCTCCTGATGCGCCAATACTTGCGACATTAGCATTTAAGGTAATAGAGAATAAACTTCCCATTAATCCTGAAAAGAGGTAAATAATCAAATATTTAGTTTTTCCCATAAAACTTTCCATCTGACTACCTATAATATATAAGGCATAACAGTTAAACAATAGGTGTAAAAGACTTCCGTGAAGGAAAATTCCTGTTAATAAACGGTAATATTCTCCAGCTCTAATGAGTGGTCCATATACACAAAATTGATTGATAATATAATCATATTCTCCTAACAAGAGAGGTAGAAAATAACATAGGAAATTTAAAGCTATTAATATTGGGGTAATAATTGGTTTTTTTGGTTTAAATACATCTTCCGCTTTTTCCGCCTCTTTTTTATTCTTGGTATTGATATCATTTGTGATCTTTACGAATAGTTGTAAGCCTTTTTCCGTAAATTTTAATTTATTTTTAATATCAGGAAAAGCTTTTTCGATAAAGCTATAGTTTTTAATATCTTTTTCATCATATAAGAACATACAATCATTATTTTGTACTTTATCTAAATGAGCATTATCTCCTAGATCCGTATAAATCGATAGAACATTCATATGAAAAGAAAAAGTTTTACGTTTAATTCTTTTTACGATTCTTCCTGTTTTGAATAAGTCGAAGTTGAGCTGTTCATCATTGTGAATATAGTTAGATACGATACGTACAATCTTATACTCTTTATCTAGGTTTTCTAACCATATTTCATCTTCTGCCCCTTGTAAAATAATGGGACTATAGTTTTGTTCGGTAATGAAATAATGCAGTAATTTCATTACAATTCTATCTTTTCGATTTAAAGTATCTTCCATAAGTTACTCCTTTCTGTTTTCTTGTTCTAATTCTGATAAATAAGTTTCAAATTCCTTCGGTAATTGGGTTTCAAAAGATAGTTTTTCTTTGGTTATCGGGTGAATAAATGAAATTTTTTTTGCATGTAAAAATTGACCAAAGTCTGTTGTTTTTGTTGTCTTACCATAAACAGGATCATTATATATTGGATAGCCTATATAGGCAAGATGAACTCTAATTTGATGGGTTCTTCCTGTTTCTAATTTACATTCAATTAAGGTATTTTTCTGATATCGTTTTAATACTTTAAAATGAGTAATGGCATTCTTACTATTTTGATCCGTTACTTTCATCTTTTGACGATTGACTGTATCTCTTCCAATTGGAGCATCGATTGTTCCTGTTGCATGAGGAATTACACCATCTACTAAGGCATAGTAAATTCTTTCTACTTCATGATTTTTAATCATTTCACTTAAGCATTCATGCACTTCTTCAGTCTTTGCTACTATCAATAAACCACTAGTATCTTTGTCGATTCGATGAACAATACCCGGTCTGATATTATTCTCTGTATTCCAATTAAAGCGATGAATTAACGCATTAACTAAAGTCCCATGGTAATTACCCGGTGCAGGATGAACAACCATACCTGATTTTTTATTAATCACTAGTAAATAATCATCTTCATAAACAACATCTAAAGGAATATCTTCTCCCTCGATATCCATTTCAAAAGTTAGATTATCCTCTACTGTGATAAAATCGTTTTCTTTAACTAGATAACTAGGTTGTACTTGCTTTTCGTTTACGAAAACTTTTCCTTCTTTAATCAATTTTTGAATTTTACTTCTACTAATTTCTAACTCTTCGCTTAGATACTGATCTAATCTTATCTCTTTCTTTTTTGCTTCTATCTCTATCATCATTATCCCCCTTAATCATCTCTAGTAGGATTAAACCTACGCCAATAACGATCGCCATATCGGCAATATTGAATATTGGAAACTGATAATTTCCAAACTCTAAGCCAATAAAATCAACGACACCATTTCTTACTACTCTATCAATAAAATTCCCTAGAATGCCACCCATAATGAGTCCATAATACCATTCTTCTAAGCGAGAAAAGGTATTTTTTTTCGTTAGATAGCAATTCAGTAGAATTAAACAAATCGCACTAATTACGGTGAGAAAAAAGGTACTGTCTTCTAGTATACTCCAAGCTGCCCCTGTATTTTCAACATAGGTAAAATAAAAGAAATTAGGAATAATCTCCTTTACTTCTAACAAAGAAAAACTATTTATAATGAGTCTTTTTACTACTTGATCGATAATAACTAGAATCAAGGTAATGATATAAATATTTTTCTTCACTTTCATCACCATGCTTAGTATACCATATTTTCTGATATTATGCATTATAATTTCTTTTGGAATAAAATGAAAATATAGATTTTTTATGTTCCCGTCGTTATCTCTTCTTGATATACAAAAAAGCTTTTCCTAAGAAAGCTTTTATGATATCTATTTCTTAATTAGTTTTTGGCTTTTCTCTACTGGACAGAAAGTAGCTTCAATATCAGTTAGAATCGTTGTCATTTCTGGAGAAACAAACAGAGAAAAGTCTTGTTTTTCTACCAGTACATTACCGTTTTTATTTGCTAATGCTTCGTCTACACTAGCATATTCATCAATGTTATCACTAGTTCTACCATAGGCATCTTCTCTTGTGGTTTGTTTTGTAGTAACTCCATAGGCAATGACGGTATTATTCTTTGTCAATTGATATTCTCTTATCTTTTGAATTTTTGTTTTTGTATATTGGCTTTTTTCTGTATCTTGCCCTAGGACGCTTACCTTTAAACGTTCATCGCCTGTGATAATATTTCTCTCTTCGACTAACCGATATAATTCCAAGTCAGTATATGCTTCTACTGAATAAGTCACAGTTTCTTTACGATTTTCATTTTCTATATTAAAAGATATTCTCACAAATTGTCCAGGAGTAAAATCATTTTCTGTTACTAAAATATCAGATTTCGTTTCATCTTCGAAATTTTTAGTCATACTTTTTAACATTTGAAGTTCAGTGATCGTTAAATCTAACTTATTTTGAATATTCATTTTTTGTATTTCTTTCCTTTCATTTACTTGTAGATTATACAATATTTTTTCTTAGCACGCAATTTGTTTCATTCACTTGGACAATAGAAAAAACTAGATAACTAGTAGTTTCAAGAATATATTTGTTGTATGTTTATTTCGAGTAGTTTTAGTTCTGTTGTCTCAAAAGTTATCGACTGTTTCGTTAACTACTCCGTTTTATTTTTAATAAATTTTTCCCCTAGGATCTAATGGGATTTTTTCACTCATTTTAATTAATTTTAAACACTTAGGTTTTATCTCTTCTTGATATATATGGGAAACCTCTAACTCTTCTTCTGGAGTTAGTGGCTTTTTCATAGGCACTCCTAAATGACATTGTGATTCCATGACAGTAGGATTAATACCTCTAATCAAGAGTTCAATTGCCCGGTCGTAATCGCTTTCTAATTCTAGTAAAGGAGTCATTAGTTCAATTCCAAAAGAGTTTAAAAGTTTACGATATTCTTCTAACATACTTTTTTGTTCAATCGCAAATAATTGGCTAGCTCTTGCTCCTTCTGCGACTACTTTAATATTTAATTGTTTACATAATAGAATCGTGTAAATATACATTGCACTTCGGCAAGCTAGACATGTAAATTGAGGTAGATTAAAACAAGGATATTTTTGAACAATTTCCTGTATTTCTAAACTGTACATCTCATCACGTAATGCTTTAAAATAGCCTACAGTTAGACCATAGCCCCAGAATTTTACTTTATCTTTCCCATAACGTTCAATCAATCTCTCGGCAGTTTCTTTGACATATTCACAACCACTACTACTGCCATTATCGTAATGAACTAACGTTACTTTCCATCCGTCTTCAATCATTTTACAACTAGTAAGAAGCGAATCTAGGCCTCCGGAAAATAAGATTAATGCTTGTTTTTCTTCCATAGTTTTCCCCCTACTGGTTTTAGTTTAGCCTATAATTTCACTCTTGTCTAGTTAAATACAAACGAAAAACTCCGGATTTTGTCCCGAAGTTTTCCCTATTTTTTTAATAAAGCTAATTTTTCTTTTTCTTCTTGTAGTTTCTTTCGATCTAATTCAACGACATTTTGAGGAGCTTTATTGACGTAATTTTCATTGGCCAATAATTTTTCACGACGCTCAATTGACTGTTCTAATTTCTTAATTTCCTCTTCTTTCTTTGCTAGATCTTCTTGTTCACCTTCATCATAATAAGTAATATCGACTAATTTAGATTGATAGTGATAAGAAAGTTTATCTGAATTATCTTGGTTGTCATCAGCAAGGAAATTTTGGATCTTGAGTTGTGAACAATAAATAGATTTTAATTCTTCTTTTGTTTCTATCTTCACATCGGCATGTTTACTAATATGATTAGTTGCTTTTAAATTACGAATCGCAACAATATCTTCTAATATTTTTTCAACTAATTCTTTTTCTTTTTTAAATACTTTTGTTTTATCTTGTTTTGGATAAGTACTAATCATAATAGAGTCAGCCTCTTTGATCGGAAGCATCTGATAGATTTCTTCAGTTACATATGGCATGAATGGATGAAGCATTTTTAAAATATCTGTAAGTACAGTAAGTAATACACTCTTGGTAGTCTTGGTCATATTGGTTTTTGATAATTCGATATACCAATCACAATAATCTTCCCAAATAAAGGAATATAATTCATTACCTACATTATGAAATTCATATTTTTCCATATTGCTTCTGACATTACCAATTATTGTATTTAATTTATCTAAAATCCATTTGTCTGGTAAAGTCAAGTTTTCTAACGTATAGTCTTCTTGACTAAAATCTTCTAAATTCATTAATACGTATCTAGCTGCATTCCATAATTTATTAATGAAATTCCATGTAGATTTTATTTTTTCTTCATCATATCTTAAATCCTGGCCTGGGGCAGAATTGGTTGTTACAAAGAAACGTAGGGAATCACAACCGTAGGTATCGATGACATCCATCGGATCTACACCGTTACCCAATGATTTAGACATTTTTCTACCAATTTTATCTCGTATTAATCCATGAATTAAGCAATCCTTAAATGGTCTCTTACCAGTAAACTCTAAGGATTGAAAAATCATTCTAGAAACCCAGAAGAAAATAATATCGTATCCAGTTACCAAACAATCATTTGGAAAATAACGTTTGAAATCTTCTGTTTCATTTGGCCAACCAAGAGTTGCAAATGGCCATAAAGCACTGCTAAACCATGTATCTAATACATCTTCATCTTGATGCCATCCTTCTTCTGTTGGTGCTTCTATTCCTACATAGACTTCATCACCCTTGTACCATGCTGGAATTCTGTGTCCCCACCATAATTGACGAGAAATACACCAGTCGTGACAGTCTTCCATCCAATGATTTAAAATCTTTTCAAATCTTTCGGGGAAGAAGTTTACCTTTTTATCTTCATCTTTTTGATTTTCTAGAACTTGACGAGATAACTTTTCCATATTGACAAACCACTGTTTAGATAGATATGGCTCTACCATCACATCAGTTCTTTCACTGTGTCCGACACTGTGCTTGATTGGTTCAATTTCGATTAATAAGCCCTGTTTTTCTAAATCTTTTAACATTTCTCCTCGGCATTCGAAACGATCCATCCCTACGTATTTGCCAGCATTTTCATTCATCGTTCCATCTGGATTCATGACTATAACTCGCTCTAAGTTGTGACGAAGGCCTACTTCAAAGTCGTTTGGATCATGAGCAGGAGTTATCTTAACGACACCAGTTCCAAATTCTGGATCGGCATGTTCATCGCCAACAATAGGAATTTTTTTGTTTACTAAAGGAAGAATTACCTTTTTTCCAATATATTTTTGATATCTTTCATCACTCGGATTTACCGCTACTGCCGTATCACCAAATAATGTTTCAGGACGAGTTGTCGCTACTTCTAAATATTCATCACTATCTTCAATAAAATATTTTAGATGATAAAAAGCACCATCTATTTCTTTATAGATTACCTCCTCGTTGGATAAAGCAGTTTGAGCTTCTGGATCCCAGTTGATAATTCGTTCTCCTCTATAAATCAAGCCCTCATCGTACATTTTTTTAAATACCGTTTTTACCGCTAGAGTAAGGTTATCATCTAAAGTAAAGGCCTCTTTAGTATAATCCACAGATAGTCCTAATTTTGCCCATTGGGAACGAATATTTTCCGCATATTCTCTGGTCCAATCCCAACACTCATCCAAGAATTTTTCTCTTCCTAATTCTCGTTTTCCTACTCCTTGTTGTTTTAGGCGAGCTACTACTTTTGCTTCTGTTGCGATTGCGGCATGATCCATACCTGGTAACCATAATGCATCATACCCATCCATTCGTTTATAGCGAATGATAATATCTTGTAAAGTAGTATCCCATGCATGACCTAAATGTAATTTTCCTGTTACATTAGGAGGAGGTATTACGATACAATAAGCTGGTTTCGTTTTATCTTGTCCAGATTTAAAATACCCTTTTTCTAGCCAAAATTTGTATTTTCCCATCTCTACTTTTTGATGATCATATTTTTTGTCTAACATATTTCTTCACTACTCCTTATTTATTTTTTATCTTGATCTTCTAAAGCTAATTCTATTTTTTCTACTTCATAATCCTTATCTGTTAATTCCATCGTTAAGTTTTCAATAAATAAAGTAGCTTTGAAATCTTTTATTGAACAATTAATTGCTTCTTCTAATTCTTTATTTACTTTTAATACTAGATTTTTGATTGGTGTTTTTAAAGATACATTGTGATTAGTTTTCTCTCCGCGTGCTTGACTAATTATATTCATCATGTGATTGCCATTTTTGATTTCTTTTTCGAAAGAATAGTTCAACTCTTTGATTTCTGTTAAATGAATAGATTTGTTTTCATGATACAATTCTTGGTAAATTTCTTCGGTAATGAATGGGAAGAAAATACTAAAGTCTTGTAATAGTTTATAAAGTAATGTATAGACTGTTTTTTGACCTGAGTAACGAGGAATTTCTCCGAATTCTTCAGGGCGATACAATCTATGTTTGACAATTTCGATGTAATTATCGCAGAAATTCCAGAAGAATTTCTCTAAGGTATTTAGGGCAAGTCCTACTTCGTATTCATCCAAGTAACGGATAAAGTTTTTCTCCATTTCTTGGAAGCTACACAAGATCCACTTATCGATATATTCATACTCATCAAATGGTCTATCGGTATAATCAGAAAGGTGCATTTCAATAAATTTAGCTACGTTCCATAATTTATTAATAAGTTTTTTTCCGCGTAATAAAGTTTCTTCACTAAAGACAATATCTGTTCCTAGTCTACCTGATCCTGCCCAATAACGAATGACATCAGCAGAATATTCATCGATTAGTGAAAGCGGTTCTACTTTACTGTTTCCTTTACTCTTACTGATTTTTTCTCCTTTACTTGCCATAACGAATCCAGAGATCATTACATTATTCCAAGGTCGAATACCAAAATGATAGAAACTTTTTACGATTGTATAAAAATCCCAAGTTCTAATAATCTCTGAGGCATTGGTTCTTAAACTCATCGGTTTTAAGAGGGTTTCGTAATTTTCTTTTTCTCCATAGCGCATATTAATTAGTGGTGTTACGGATGAAGTTGCCCAAGTATCCATTACATCACTTTCTGGAACAAATTCCTTACATCCACATTTAGGACAGCAATGAACTGAAGGCTTATCAGTTAATGGATTGACTGGTAACTCTTCCTGTTTAGCGAGGATTACTTCACCACATTCTTTACAATACCACACAGGAAATGGCACACCAAAATATCTTTGTCTAGAGATACACCAATCCCAAGCCACATTATTTACCCACTCATCATACCTGGCATGCATGTAATCAGGATGCCATTTGATTTCATTACCGATTCTAAGGAAATCTTCTTTGTGGTTCATAATATCGATAAACCACTGATTCATTACCGCATACTCAACTTCTTTTCCACAGCGCTCGTGAGTTTGTACTTCATGTTCTAATTCTTCAATCTTTTCGATATAACCACCATTTTGTAGATCTTCAATAATCTGCTTTCTCGCTTCTTTTATTTTTAAGCCACCATAATTAGGAACAGAGTCAATAATTCTTCCATCATTAGTAAAAATGTATTTTAACGGAAGATTGTATTTTTTCCACCATTCAATATCAGTTTGATCTCCAAAAGTACAACACATAACAGCACCTGTTCCTTTATCAATAGCTACTTTCTCGTCTGCCATGATTGGTACTTCTACGTCAATAACAGGAATATGAGCTGTTTTTCCGATTAAGGATTTATGTTTCTCATCTTCTGGATTAACAAAGACGCATACAATAGCTGGTAATAATTCTGGTCTCGTTGTTGCGATAGTAAATTCTTTACCATCTTCTACGATTTTAAACTTAACATAATTGAAGGTTGTTTTAATGGTTTTTGTCTCTAGTTCAGCTTGGGCAATCGAAGTCAAACATTCATTACACCATAAAGCTGGAGACTCTTTATGATAACAGTGACCCTTATTTACTAAGTCTAAAAATGAGGCTTGACTAATTTTAATTGTCGATGGGCTAACCGTTTTATAGTGAATATCCCAATCGGTACTTACTCCCATTTTACTGAACAATTCTTGAAATTCTTTTTCATATTTATCGGTTGTCTGGTAACATAATTTAGAAAACTCATCACGACCTATTTCATGAGCTTTTTTTCCTTGTTCTTTTTCAACTAATCTTTCACTTGGTAACCCATTATCGTCAAAACCAAACGGATAAAAGATATTATAGCCACGTAATCGTTTATATCTTGCAATCATTTCCGTTTGTGAATAAGAGAAGATATGACCAACATGGATACTACCACTTACAGTTGGAGGTGGCGTATCAATCGAGTATATTTCTCGTTTATCTGGTTTAAACTCATAGATTTTGTTTTCTTGCCAATAATTTAACCACTTGGCTTCCTTTTCTTTCGCATTATATTTCTTGTCTAACATATTTCTTCACTATTCCTTATTTATTTTTTAAACTTTGTTTTTCTTGAAAGTATTTACGGTTTATCTCTCTTTTTATCTTATCGACTCCATAAATTCTTTCTTCCCAATTATATTTATCATTTTCCACTCGTAAAGTGTATGCAGCAATGATACTATACCGTTCAAGCATCATTTCATTTTGATAGAACCATTCGAGTTCACGATCGGTAATTACTGCTGGTAAATAAAAAACAATTATTCCGGATAAATCCTCACTTTTTACGGTCATATGACCAAGTTCAGCAATTCGAAACGGGGCTTCTTGATATTCATCAGATTTAAAATGAAAGCCTAACTGATATAAATCAGAAAACTCTTGAAATTTCTTGACATGGTCCTCTCCCCTTTGTACATCTCGTTCAAATAATAGTTGAATGATTTGTGCTTCATCAGGGATGATCCAAACTTTTCCTCTACTATTCATGGTGAACTCCCTCGTTAATCGCATCGTAACAAATTTCTCTTACCTTTAACCACAACTTTTCACTATCTTCAGCTACTTCAACCGTACTGACAAATAGATCAAAATTATCTGTTTCGACTAGAATATCTAAACTCTCTTCGAAATTAAAATCGTAAATAAAAGCTAAAATCGATAACACGGCATCTGATTTTGATTTATTGTCTTTGATATTGAGAAGATGTCTTTCTTTGAAGTTTTTTAAAACAGTTGGTGTCACTTCATCTGCTTTGAACACATAATGATAATGGACAGCATATTGTTTAAAGATATCGACTTTATCCATATCTCTAATCATCGAGACAAATAATTTTTCCTTATCCTCTAATGGTGGAACTTCCAACTTATTATGATACCTAATCGCTAGTTCAATGATTTGGTCATACTTATCTTCTTCGATAAAATCTCTAATATGTCCTTCTTCAAACAGATAGATACAACTTTGATCTGCATGATCGACCGTTTTATTATCCGATAATTTTCCATATATTCTAAATTGTTCAAAACGACCAATATCGTGTAAGAGACCGATAATTTTCGCTAAAATGATTTCTTCTTTCGATAGATTAAGTCGAAAAGCAAGTTCTGCCATCAAATTCGCAACTTGAAAACTATGTTCTTTCTTAAGTATAATCATTTCTTCTTTCTGATCATAATTTTCTACATACTTCTCAAACACTTCTTTTACCTGTTCATAATTCATAAAAAAACTCCTCCTTATCTTTTTACTTAATAAGGACGAGTTAAACCCGCGGTACCACCTTAATTCACTCTTAAATAGAGTACCCTTCATTAAAGAACTAACGTATCTTTTTCACTACGGAATTACCTACTCACTGTTCAATAATTCTACTCCATCGCTACCTTCCAAAGATGTTTCTATTCATTTTCACCAACCATGAATTCTCTATAAGAAATCAATCTTTGTACTCCTCGACTTCTTTGTATTTCGTGTTTTTATTATAGACTAATTTTTTTACTTTGTAAATAAGTTATCCTTAGTTAGTATTTCCATTATGTTGAGTTACAATTGATGTGAGACTAAGATGGTATACAAAAAGCGATTAATGCCTTAAAATGTTAATTGACCA
>CALVVF010000010.1 GCA_944363785.1 uncultured Bacilli bacterium | reverse complement strand
AAAGGTTTAGTTTCTGACTCCACTCTATTTGTTCTTGAAAAAGCTTGTATTAAGTCATGATATTTTAAACTTTTATCAACATATAAGGTATTCAATCTTTTAGCATCAAAGCCAGTTAATAACATATTAACAACAATAACGATATCTATTTCCGTATTCTTTATTTTTTTGCAAATATCTCTAAAATAAGCATCAAAGGTGCTAGATGAAAAATTCGTATTATACATTTCATTATAATCATCTATTATTTTATCTAAAGATTCTCTGGAATGTTCCGGATTATTATCTAAATCTTCATTAGCACCATAAGTGAATATTGCTCCAATCTTTAAATCATGATTCAAAATTTTAAACATATTATAATACTTTACTAATAATGGTATAGAAGATACCGTAAATAATGCATTATATTTTCTATCACGAGTTTTAGAATTATGATGATCAATAATATCCTGAGCAATTAATCTAATCCTATCATCAGCCATAAATACTTCTTCCGTATCTATACCTTCAACCATTACATCTTCTTCAGTTTGTGAAGAGTTTAAGTCAACAAACTTCATATAATCTACAGAAAAACCTAAAACATTACCATCTTTTATAGCATCTTTAATAAGATAAGTGTGAAGACATTTTTCGAATATATCTGCAGTACTTCTACCATCTTGTGATGGATTTTCTTTAAATCTTGGAGTACCAGTAAATCCAAAATATTGTGCATTTGTAAACGTTTTAGATATTTGCCTATGCATATCCCCAAATTGTGATCTATGACATTCATCTATAATAAATACTGTTTTTAAATCTTTATATTTTTCTAAAATAGGTGCATATTTAGGATTAGAGCAAGCATTAGCCATCTTTTGAATCGTTGTTACGATTAAATCTTTTGTACTATCCTTCATTTGTTCTATCAATTTATCTGTATTATTTGTTAAATCAACACAACCAGGCTTAAATTTATTAAATTCATCTAAAGTTTGTTTATCTAAGTCTTTTCTATCTACTAAAAAGAAGACTTGATTAATAGATGGTTCCTTAGCAAGTATTTGACTAGTTTTAAATGAGGTTATAGTTTTACCAGATCCAGTTGTATGCCAAACATAACCATTATTATTTGTATCAAGAGCTCTTGACACAATGTTTTCCACAGCATAAATTTGGTATGGTCTCATTACTAATAACATTTTCTCTGTTTGATTTAAAATCATATATCTAGCGATGACTTTTCCTATTTGACATCTATCCAAAAATGTTAAGCAAAAATGTTCTAAATTATTGATTCTTTCATTGTTCAAATCTGTCCAATAAAAAGTGAAGCCATAATTTAATTCTTGATCACCATTCGCAAAGTATTTAGTATCTACACCATTACTAATAATAAATAACTGAATAAATTTATATAATCCACTATAGGAATGTCTTTTATATCTTTTAATTTGATTAAAAGCTTCCTTCATATCCATTCCCCTACGTTTTAACTCTATTTGAACAAGAGGTAATCCATTTATAAGTAACGTTACATCATATCTATTAGTATATTTTCCTTCCACTGTTGTTTGATGAGTAACCTGAAAAATATTTTGACACCACTCCCTGGTATTAAACAATTCTATATAAGCAATAGTTCCATCATCACGTTGTATATCTTGCAATTGTCTTAATTCTTTGGCACTTTGAAAGACACCTTTACCTGATATTTTTATCATTAATCGCTCAAACTCTTTATCACTTAAAGGCTTCTCTTCTAATCTAAATTTATTATGTTCATTAATTTGTTCTCTAAAATTTCTTTCTAAGTCTTTTACAGTATCTATTTTAACTTTTTTATATCCTTGCTTTACCAGTTGATCAATTAATTTTTCTTCCAGCTTTGCTTCACTTTCATATACTCCCATTACTACACCACTTTCTTCAATTTACTTCTAATTTATTATAGCATTAAACATTACAATTTGACAGTATTACAAAAAGAAAGCTAGGGCATCCGCATAAAAAGTGTCAATATCTATTCTATTAATTTCTAATCTTGATTTTATATCATTTTTTATATTTTCTAAATCTTTTATGCTAATTTAGTTCTTAAAATGATAAAACTACTTAAATTTTTACTAAAATTTATTTCTATGCGGTTGTCCTAAAAGAAAACAGAACAATATTCCTGCTTTAAAACAATTCTTTCACAATTAAATCTTCTGAGTGTAAATTATTGTTTTTACCCAATAATAAATTCTCATAAAATTTAATTAAATAACTT
The DNA here is from genome assembly GCA_944363785.1 of uncultured Bacilli bacterium. Classification (GTDB taxonomy): domain Bacteria; phylum Bacillota_I; class Bacilli_A; order RF39; family UBA660; genus Alloscybalousia. The sequence goes on along the minus strand of CALVVF010000010.1, from coordinate 54,179 downwards.
TTATCTTCTTTGATGTCTAAATAATTATTAAAATAATTACTTCTAACTAGTGCATTTCTAAAATATACTGACTTATCTTTAAACAATGAGTTATCTACATTATATCCTAAATGAATTAAATATTTTTCTATAAATACTGCCGTTGTTCTAGTATTTCCTTCTCTAAAAGGATGTACTTGCCATATACTAGAAGAAAAATCAGTAATATTTTTAATTACATCTACAATAGACATATCTTTATAGTTTTTATTCTTTTCTAAACTAATATCATATTCTAGTGATTCTATTAATACTTTAGAATCTCCATAGGCAACTGAATCATTATTTAGTATCTTTTCATGCTTTGAAAAATCAATCTTTCTAAACTCTCCTGCAAACTCATAAACATCTTGAAATAGATATTGATGAATATATTTTAGATAATCTACTGATAATTCAAAATTATCTTGTTCTAATAGTTCTACAATTCTCATAGAAACAAAATCACATTCTAATTCATTATGATTAATATTATGTTGTTTTTCTTTTACTACGTAGTATTCTTTTAAACTCTGTTCTACTTCTTCAATTGTTAATTCACCTAAAATATTTTTTTCTGATATTTGTTCTAAGTACTTAGATGGTTTCAAATTATCTACTTCTTGTAATCCAATTGCCATATCCCATTGTGATCGTTTTATATAACCTATAGAATTATGTTTTTCCTGATAAGGATTCATACTAGAATCTAAATCTTTTTCTTTCATACTATCACTCCATACTCCACTATCATGACAAAAATAAACAAAAAAACCGACTCCTAAGAATCGATTTCTATCAACAAGTCTTCCGACTTAGTATCCATCTGGGGCGAATAGTGGGGATCGAACCCACGCATACCAGAGCCACAATCTGGCGTGTTAACCACTTCACCATATTCGCCATAAATACATTATTTATTTTATCAGCAAATATAGTGTTTGGCAAGAACTTTTTTCACTTTTTATTTAAAATTTCAAAAAAATAGAAAACAATTCACAAATAACATCTATTTAAATTTTAATATCAATAATAAAACGGACTAAAGAACAAGATCCTTAGTTCTTTTCATCCGCTTAATTCTACTTCACTTGATAAGGATTCTCGAAAGTACCATCCCCACCTACATAAATAGCATCCTTAGCTAAATAAATAACCGGTCTCAAATAAGAATTACTAGAAGCTCTAGTAAGACCAATTATACCACTAGAATCTACACGATAAACTTTATAAGTTGTATCACTATCCCCTGTCAATAGCCACCAACTAGATTCTAATAAATTCAAATAGTTATAATTTGAACAAGATTGAGTCGTTGCTGAACTACAATTCTCATCTAAACTAACATTAATATAATCATACAATGGAAGTAATCCAATATATCTATCCTCTAATACTTGAGACTTTTCAACAGATCCATCATTATACTGAACAGTCTCTCCTCGTTTACCAATAGCTAAATCATGCGCTACAATTAGCAATTTATCGCTTGCACTAAACAAATCTTCACCATTATATAAGTTCGTAAGCGCATCATTAGCTCTACTAACACTATAATCGTTAATTCCATCATTACGATTACGATCAGCATTAAAGCGATCATCCCAAACAGAACGAGCATACTTCTCATCCATAATTAACATCGGACTACCATTTTCAAATTTAACAATTCTCCACAATCTATTTGCAAATTTAACATAGTTATTTGGATTCTCTCCACGATAAACAAGTTCCCCATTCATATCATACAAACCTTGTCCTGAAACAACAGTTCGTTCTACACTTCTAACATGATCAACAAATGTTTCCGTTTGATATTTATCTCCACATTTTAAATTAGCAACATAACGATAATTATTATTTACATTAGTAACAGTAACTGTTGCTGTACATGAAACTCCCTCATCTGGTACCATTTCCTGTAAATCTCCTAAATAACCACTAGAAGTCAAAGTAGTACTATTTACACTAACTTCATCATTAGGACTCTTTGGTAACAAATTTTGATGTTTACTATAATATTCCTTTGCTGCATCCACGATTTTACTCTCTACTGAAGAATAAGTATTACTTACAAAAAAAGCATTGTATAACAAAAGACAAATAATGATCAAAATTACCACACCAACGGTTCCACCTAAAATCATGATCAATTTCTTTTTACCAATACTATTGATTAATTCCTTCATTTCCATTTCTCCTTTACAGACATACTCATTATAACAAAGAATCCTATGTTTTTCAATTACTACCAATCCTTAATTTTTGAAAATCACCCCACTTAAATAAAAAAAGGAATATCATAAATATCCCTTTTTCCTCTAACAACAGTTATTTCTTCCACGATCAAAGCCTGAACCACAAAATAAAAAGAAAATAACAAATACAATAATGATAATCCATAACCAATTATTGCCGCCATCATTATATCCATATCCAGGATAACCATAATTTGGGCATCCACAGCCATACATCATATTTTTACACTCCTTTCACTATATTATATTAATCCACTAAAAAAAAGAGTGGTATGAACACCTAGTTTAATCAAAAATAATTCAAAATAAAAAAATTAAGTGCCCATACTCATCTAGGTATTTATCATACATTAGATTAGAGGAGAGATTTTATGAATAATAATTTTAGTTTTGATCAATATGATCGCCCAGCAATGAATATATTTGAACAGACTTTTTTAAGTCCTAATAATTCTTTACCTGTCCAAAATCTAAAAGAACCTTATGAAGGATTTATCAGAGGAAATTTATTTGATCATCTTTATCGACAATATCAAAATTATAGACCAACTAGATTAGTACCCAATAATGAACAAGCAGAATTACTATTAAATGTGGATCAGTTATCTTTTGCTGCTCATGAGCTTAATCTATATCTAGATGTTTACCCTAACGATGCTCAAATGATCAATTTATTCAACCGCTATCAACAAATGGCAAATGAAGCAGTTAAAGCTTATGAAAAAAAATATGGGCCACTGACTATAAACAGTCTTTCAAATACGGATCAATTTAGTTGGGAAGCATATGCTTGGCCTTGGGAAATGGAGGAAAAATAAGATGTGGAAGTATGAAAAAAGACTACAATACCCTATTTCAATTAAGAAAAAGGATTTACGAATGGCTAAATTCTTAGTAACACAATATGGTGGGGCTAACGGAGAAATGGCAGCAGCTCTTCGCTATTTAAACCAACGCTATACCATGCCAGATAATCGTGGAAAAGCACTTCTTACCGACATAGGTACAGAAGAACTTGCTCATATTGAAATGATTTCTACTATGGTCTACCAATTAATGAAAAATGCAACACTTGAAGAATTAGAAGCAGCTGGTTTAGCTAGTCACTATGCTGAACACAATCGTTCCCTATATCCAACAGATGCCAATGGGGTTCCTTTTACTATCGCTTATGTAGCAACAACGGGAGACTATCTAGCCGATTTATCAGAAGATATGGCTGCTGAAGAAAAAGCCCGTGCTGTTTATGAAAATTTAATTGATTTAACAGAAGATCCCGATGTAATTGGACCACTATTATGGCTTAGACAAAGAGAAATTATTCACTTTCAACGTTTCAAAGAATTATACGATTATTATAAACAAAATAAAAAAGAGCCAAGATAATATGATATCCATTATATCCTTATTTTAAATGCTTCATTCTAGATAATAAACCACTTATAAACCTAACAAGAATGGCTAATTATATAGAAAGTATATCAATTTTAGACTAAAACATTTAACAGAAAAAGGTACTAAACATCTAGTACCTTTTTACTTGCTAAAATAACCAAAATATGATTACTTAAAACAAATACTACTACATAAAAACAACAACATATACTTAAATATACTCTTTCAAAAACCAATCAAAAAGATGCCTATAATAAGCACCTTTGAATATATTGATCAATTTTTACTATACTTTAGGACTCGTTTCTTCTTCACGAATAATATCTTTAAATTTCTGATCAAAGTGAACTAATTCCTTTTTAATTACATCCGGATAAATATTCTTAGAATTTTCAATTGCTTTTCTAACATCAAGGATAGTTACTTCTTTACGATTAGCAAATACTGCTTGAGAAAATGCTTGAGCAAGTAAAGTTAAACAAATATCCGGATAACGAGACCCAATACCATAAATACGTTTATATTCTGATGTAATATCAACAATAAAGCCCACAATTTCCGACTGAATAAATTGTGTATATTTTAATTTAGCTCCCGTTGTTTTTTCTATTTTTGGTAAAGTACCCATCAAAATTTTAATCGTTAATTCTCGATTAGGTTCTTCCACATCAACTTTTTGAAAACGTCTAACAAAAGCTTTATCACGTAAAATATAACGTTCGTACTCTTCGGTTGTAGTAGCACCAATAACTTTGATACTTCCTCTACCTAAACTTTCTTTAAACATATTAGCAAAATCCATAGCCGATTCATTAGTAGAACCAATCAACATATGTATCTCATCAATAAATAATATAATTTTCTCTAATCCTTTTAGTTCATCAACTAATGTCTGTAATCTTGTTTCACCCGTAGGTAAAGTACCTAATAAAGATGGGGTTTTAACACTAACAATACAATACCCTTTTAAAGCATCCGGAACATTATCACGCTGAAGTTGATAAGCAAGACCTTCTACAATACTTGTTTTACCAATACCTGGTTTACCAACTAAGATTCCTGACTTTTCAGGAGTCAATAAAATCAAAATTAATTGTTTAATTTCTTCCGCTCTACCGATAGCTGGATTGGTAATATACTCCCTAGCACAAAAATCTTCACCATAACGAGCCAAAATACTTATTTTTCCTTCTTGGTTCGCTTTTTCTTTTAATTTTGGCAATAAATCAGAAATAGTAACTTTCACATGATCAAAATTTTGATCATAATCAAAATTATCTCTATCTTCATGATAAACATTCGTTGCTTCAACAGGTTTTTCTTCTTCTTTCTTTTCTTTAAGCGGTTCATTACCAAATATAACACCAGGATTAGCTTTTTTATCAATAGGAACCAAAACAGAATCTAAATCAGGAACCCCTACAATTTGTTCAATCATATCTTGAATACTATATACTTGAGGAGTAGACTCTTGTTCTTGCTGTAATTGTTGATCAATATTTACAACATTAGTTTCTTCAGAAGAATCCTCTTCCTCAGCAGCTGGTGGTGGAGTAACAACAACAGGTTGTGGAGTAAAAACCGACTTAGGTTTTTTTTGTTTTTCACGAATAATACTCTTTCCCCCTGCTTTATAAATCAATTCTGTTTCTGGTTCATCTTTTTTAAATAGATCATATCCCTCTATGCTAGCTTGAAGTTTCTTTTTCTCTTCTTCTTCCAATTGCTTTTGTGCAATCAATTCTTTTTCTAATTCCTCGTTAACCCCTGTAGCAATATTCAAATCTTCAGTTTTTACTGTTCCTGACATAAAATCAGGGACAGCCAATTGTTGAAAAGATTGTTCATTTGCTTCTACTCTTACATTCGGTTCTTGATTCACAATAAATTGATTTGGAGTATTTACATTATGAAAGGAAGAAAAATCAAGGATATTCGTATTTTTCTTATCATATTGAATATTTTTTTCTACTGATGGTATTTCTTCTTTCTTCAATAAAAAGTCCGTAGAATGATTATCTTCTTTTACACTAGTATCAGCAGATGAAAAAGTAGAAGGATTAGTATCCTCTGGAGTAGACATTACAGGAGCTTGAGAAGGAACATTATCCACAAAACTAGCACTATTATTCAAGTTATACTCTTCTTTTAATCCCGGAACAGCACTATTAAATTCCGGTGTAGAAACTGGCTCAGTTACAACATTAGCATCAAAAGACTCCATCTCTTTTTCTTCTGGTTCTAAATGAACTGGAGCTATATCCCCTACATGAACAACATCTAAACCAGGATCTTTTCTTTTTTTACTTAACTTATCTTCTAAATTTTCTAAAAAAGATTTCTTATTTTGATCATCTTGAGCAATAGCAACAGTATCTAATATAGGGTTATCTTCCTCAGGCTTTTCCTCATTTTTTAAATTAGTATGGGCATTATGACCAAAAAAGTCAAAAACATTTTCCACATTATCGACTTGATCATAATTATTTTGAACAAGTTGATCAAAACTACTAGCCTGTGAAACATTTGGGTTATGACTAACAAAATTACTAGCATCATATATAGTAGGTTGAACAGATGAAGGAGAATTTACATCTTTGATATCTTTTTTCTCACCAGAAGATGCGATATCCATCAAAGAAGGAGTAAACCGTTGAACAGGAGCATCTACAGCTTTGACACCATCATCTTGTACTTCAGAAGAATCAAGTGAATCGTAATAATCATCAGAAAAAATAAAGCGATTTTGTCTTTTACTATCTCCCTTATTTGCATTAGAAGAAAAATCAAAATCCATATTATTATTCATAAGTCCCTCCTCCTATACTCTATATTATTATACCATGCTATAGCAAAAGAACAAAGAAAATAAACGAAATTTCAGAAAGATTTTATATTCCTTTATCCTCTTTTTGTAAAAGTAAAGCTTTAAATGAATCTAACAATAATTTTCTAGTTTCCTTATTTAAATTTCTATTTTCTTTAATTAAAGCAATCATTTTATTTATCTTAGTAATCCGTAATTCGCTAACCCCTTTTACTCCTGCTCGTTCAAAAATAGAGAATAAGGCCAACACGATTTTTTCTCTTTCTTCATCATCATAACGATAAAGCCAAGTAGAAAACTTTCGCTCGAATTTCTTACTTTTTGCCGATAACTTCCCTCTCTGAAAAGTAGTCTTATCCACTAACCAACTAACTCCATCATGTTGTAAAATTCCTCGATAGCTACTCTTTACGACTATATAATTTGTAGGATGCTTAAAAAACATACCGACAATACTCTCTTCTGGGACAAACATTCGAAGTTTTTTAGTCATCCGACGATAAGCAATAGACTCATATTCTTTTTCTCTAAAACCTGGACCATCATTATTATAAATTTCAATAATCCGACGACGGGTCCAAAAATTACACAACATATATCCTGCCATGGCTAAATTACCACCTTTGGAATGACCACCAATTCGTACCTTTGGTCCAAACATCGGTACTGATTGGTTCAAATATTGCGCTGCTTTTTGTTGGGCTACTACCGGAAACTGATAAGACAATTTAAAATCTTCTTTCCAACCGGAAATAGAATCATCGGTTCCCTCAAAGGCAATATAAATTGTTCCATCCCCAAGCACCATCGACATAGCTCCAAACTGCGTACGTTCTTCTACGTCATTAACATAATGATAAATCAGAATATCTTGATACCTTTTTGAGGTAGCCATCAATCTAAAATAAGAGATAACTTTTTGAATTGAAGGTGCTGTTCGTAACTTTTTAATATCTTTTGCAGTATAACGATTAAAAAATAAAGTAGCGAGCATTTTTAATGATATTTTTTCTTTAGCAGAAAAAGGCATGAACATATCAAAGTCAATATAGCTAAGTTCAGATAGTAAAAGATTATCTACTTCATTAAATGGCATCTCTTTAAATGTCACATTTTTATTTGCTTGTATATATTCACGTAACGTCATGATATCCCCACATTTCCGTGAATAGTATACCATAGAGCTACAAAATATTAAACTTTTTTTCAATCTATGATAACCATTTAACTACATATAAAGATATAATCAAACATTTATGAAAGAAGTTCAAACAACAATCCACTTAATCGCTACTCACTTATTCTTCCCATTGACACACTAAACACCATGTGTTACTATCATTTTACAAGTTAAAGTTAACTTTAAGTCAAGCACTTTATTAACCATAATGAAAGGATGTAAACTATGTATACAATCGGAGAAGTTTCCAAAATGGTAAATTTACCTATTCCTACCCTTAGATACTACGATAATGAGGGATTATTAATCGATACAGTAAGAGATTCTGCAGGGATTAGAAAATTTAATGATAAAACTCTTGAATCCCTACGAGTAATTGAATGTCTAAAAAAATCTGGTCTACAAATCAAAGAGATTAAAGAATTTATGAACTGGTGTTCTCTAGGAGATAAAACAATTTTCCAAAGAAGAGAAATGTTTATTCGCCAAAAAGCCCATATTGAACAAGAAATCAAAGAGTTAGAAGATGCCTTAGCTTTAATCAAGTTCAAATGCTGGTACTATGATGAAGCATTAAAAGAAGGAAGCGAAAAAAGAGTGAAAAAACTTGATCCTCACGATATGCCTGAAGAAATAAGACTTCTATTTGAACAAAGTCATCAACAATACAAAAAGAAACCGATAGCTAAGTAGGTTTCTTTTTCTATATAATCCTCTAAAATCAATAAAAAGATAACTCATTAACAGTAACATATCAACTAAGTTCAGAGGAATTTCTCCTTCCCCTTTTTAAATATCTACTAGCCTTAATAATCATATAAAAAGCCATAATAGAATTAATTAAACAAATACCAAAACCTAAGCTTCCCGTCATCATTACTTTAAACGATTGTTCCTGTTCTCCAAACCGTTCAATCATAGCAACTTCTAAAGAAAGCATCGAAATCATTGCGACAGTTAAATTGATTCCCTTACTGGCCAATAATATAGGGTGATTTGTCTTTCGATAACGAAAAGCATTCACAAAAGCAAGAATAATCAAATAAAAGTCATAAAGAGCAACAATATAAATAACCGAACCAGCATAATGAATATTCTGATTAGTTCTCAAAATTAAAATTACCATACCAATTAAAACAATATTTAATAAAAGTAAAACGATCCCACAGCGCCTTAATTTTTCGTATTCTTTAAATAAATCTTTATGTAAGTCTTTTACTTGAGTAAGTAAAGAAACTCTCATAAAACTAAGTAAAAAATAATAAACTGCAAATGTAATAAACCAAAACGATCGATAATAAATACCAACAACAAAATTAAATAACGAATAGACAATATTTAAAAAGGAAGAAAAGTACAATGAACCTCTTTGTATCAGAGACTCGTTTTTTTTATAAATTTGATACCAAGAAGTTTTTTTGATCCATTCATTACTAAACTTACAAGCTTTACAAAACCAAATTATAAAAAGAATTAACGCATATGTCGATAAAATATAACTAAAATAAGCAAGTGGAGTATCTTCTAAATGACAAGCAAAAACATAAATTAATAAACCAAACCCGAAAAGAAAAAAGAACAATCCAACTACACGGTTAGGATAAAATATCGTTTTTAATATCTTTTTCATGAGTAACACCTCTTATTAATCAACGCCAAAAAGGAGAAATCATTCTCCTTTTCTTATTTTTGATTACCTTTTAAATAGGAATAAATAGGATAATTAAGTACGCAAATCAACAAACCAATTATACCGACAACGATTCCCAATAAAAGTTCACTTTGACTAGGTGCATCGACCATAACCTTACTCATACCAAAGCCCATGATTAAGGCACCAACAACACCGATTATCCAAGTAAATACGATTCCCCAATTGATCGGTGTATGTTGTTTTTTAGGATGAGTAGAACGATATACTGGAATAATACAAAGTAATAAAATAAAGCCGATAACAGTGATGACTACTCCTAAATTAAATAAGTGCCATTCTGGTATTAAGGTCATACACATTCCGATAGCGAATACTAAACCACCAATTGTTCCTAAAATAATTTCTAATAATGTATCCTTTTTCATCTTACACCTCTTTATGACTATCCTTCTTAGCATTAGATTCTTGTTTTAATCTTTTTTTTGCTTCTTCTACTGTTTCTCCATCTTTAGTTAAAAACTGATCAACAAACTTATCTTCAATTTTTTGATATGTGCCAACAACAGAGTTTTCAATTTTTTTGTATCCACCTACAACAGTATCTTCGATTTTTTCATATCCTCCTACTACTGCCTTTTCAATTTTCTGATTTGCTTTTTCTAATTTTGATTTTACCATATTCATCATTCTCCTTTCATTTAAACAACACTTGTTTGTTTAATACATTTTTAGTATAATCGATAAAGACAGACAAAACAATCATCAATTTTCAGACATCTGTTGGAATAAAGGAGAGATAATCATGAATACCCCTAATAATAAAAGAAGAAAAAATTCGCAAGAAAAAATAGAACGTGCTTTTGTACATTTCTTACAAACCAAAGAAATCAACGAAATCTCAGTAACGGATATCTGTAAAGAAGCAAAATTAAACCGCTCTACTTTCTACGCAAACTATTTAGATGTCTATGATTTAGCAGAAAAAATAGTGAAAAAAATTGAAAATGATGTCTTCATGTTATACCAAGAAGAACGAGAAACAAAGAATAATACCAATGACTTTTTAAAATTATTTCGCCATATCAAAGAAAATCAGATTTTCTATAAAACGTATTTCAAATTAAATAGAGATAAACATTTCATTATCCAACAATATGATACTAATCTATCTAAGTATATGTATGATGATAAATTTATCGACTATCACATTGAATTCTTCATGGCTGGATTAAATGCCATCGTAAAAAAATGGTTAAATAATGACTGTAAAGAAAGTCCTGAAGAAATCGATCATATTTTAAAAAGTGAATATCAAAGTAAACGTTTCCCACAAGATTAGCCAAATAAAAAAAGTTATAACTAATTCTCTAGCTATAACCAAACATCAATCAAATTCATAGTTAAATATTTATCTATACAAGAGAACTCCGATGATAATTAGTAACATCACTACCTAATTTCTCATATAGTTCCTTTACGGTTAAGTGTTTATCCATAATAGCCAATAATTCATGATTAGTAACACCAATCAATTCTACAAAACTAACCTTTCCATTAGGCGTGTTAATCTCTTGAAATTGGGGATCAGGAATCGTGATAAATCCAGTAATGTTAGAGCGCATTTTAGTATCGATTCCTTCCGTTTGTCCAGTATATAAATATTCATAAGGCTTGAAAATTTCTCCCCTAGTAAAAGTTAAACGAGCAATCGTTTGTAAAATACCACAGATACATTTAATTTCTGCTTCAGTATCCTCATACTGATCTTTTTTTAATTTGAAAGTGAGTTCCATTCCATACCCACTAATTTCTTGATTTTCACTTTCTTTATCGTATAACTCTGACAATCCATATGTCACGAAATGCCAATAATCTTCTCCCTCGTAAATACTAATCCCATCTAATGGATCATTTCCTCCTAATTGCCAACTGATAATAGTACCATAATGCTTGGGATCCTTTTGATCTGGATATATACGTTCACATGCTTCCGTTATCGCATCCCAACCAAGAGTTGAAGTTTGACTTCTTTCTTGTTCTTTTTGTTCGCTATTTTTATCTATTTGTTTCATATTTTTTCTCTCCTATCATAAAGATAATATAATCCATGTATACAAATTATACTAAATTTTAATATCTACCTACAGCTTGTCCTTATAAGTCTCAATCTTCCGTAATATTTCCGCAAATTGCTTTTCATGTCCACTGTTTGTCGGACGATAATACTTCTTATTTTTTAAACTGTCAGGAAGACACTGCATCGCCGTGATTTTATGTTCATAATCATGAGCATATTGATACCCTTTCCCATTACCTAATTCACTGTCTAACTTAGTTACGGCATTTCTTAAATGTAATGGAACCTTTTCTTGCATAGTATTTCTAGCATCCTCTGCTACTTCCATATAAGCAGTATACAAAGAATTAGACTTAGGACTTAAACTTAAATAAACTACTACTTGGGCAAGATTAACATTACATTCTGGCATTCCATTATAATGACAAGCACTATAAGCACTTGTTGCCTGAACCAAAGCATTAGGATTAGCTAATCCAATATCTTCTGACGCAAAACGAATCAATCTTCTAGCCACATATAAAGGATCTTCTCCAGCTTCTAACATTCTTGCCAAATAATAAAGAGCAGCATCAGGATCACTATTTCTCATCGATTTATGAAGAGCCGAAATCAAATTATAATGCTCCTCGCCCTTCTTATCGTATAAAAACACTTTACTTTGTAACGAATGTTCTAAAGAATCTTTAGTAATGACTTTCTTACTCTTTTTAACTGGTGTAATATTAATCACATTCTCTAACGTATTTAATGCCGTTCTCGCATCACCATGACTAATATCCGCAATAATCTCTAAACACTCATCATCAATTTGAACTCGTTTATATTCATAGGTTTCTTTTAATGCTCTAGCTAATATTCCTAAAATATCTTGCTTAGACAAGCTCTTCAATACATAAACTTTAGTACGAGATAATAAAGCGGAATTCACTTCAAAAGAAGGATTCTCAGTAGTAGCCCCAATCAAAATAATATTCCCATTTTCTACATGAGGTAAAAAAGCATCTTGTTGACTCTTATTAAAGCGATGAATTTCATCGACAAAAACAATTGTCTTTTTCCCATTTGCCTTATTAAATTTAGCAATTTCAATGAATTCTTTAATTTCTTTAACCCCTGCTGTTACAGCAGAAAGTTCATAAAACAAAGAATTGGTTTGTTTCGCAATAATTTTAGCTAGAGTCGTCTTTCCAACCCCAGGCGGACCCCAAAAAATCATCGAAGTAATCGTATCATTTTCTATCATCTTTCGAATGGGAGAATCTTCCCCAACAATATCTTTTTGCCCAAAGAAATTATCCAAAGTAGTTGGTCTCATTCTTTCAGCTAAAGGTTTAAACTCAAAATGTGTATCTTCATCAGAATCAAATAAATTATTCATATTATCACTTCCTAGTAAACGAATAAACTAACTATATTATAACATAGTCCATATCAATCAAATACTAAATACCATATAGACAAAACACCATAATCCATCAAATCACTGACTATAAACAAAAAGATACCAACTAAGTGATATCTTACGGATAAACATTTTAATTTAGTAACAGTCTAACTCAATCAAAAACCATTTAAATAGAAAATTAATAATATCAAAAATAATTCATACTTAATTAGAATATATTTTAAAGGCAACAGGAACAAACTGATAATCTTTTAGTAAATCTACTCCCTTCACCACTTTAACATATCTTCTTTCAGAATCACTATAAATAATTCGATATAAATAATAACTTTCTGGATGTTCTTTAGCAAATTCTATTTCATCTATTGTAATATCTATCGGGGTCGATTCACCAGCTTTTGTTGATTTAACTTCAATATATTTTTCTATATAATTTCCACATTCATCCTTTTCAAAACTTAAAACATCAAAACCTTCATTTTCTTTTTTATGATCAAAGAATTCTTCCATCCGTTTAACTTGCTCAATAGCATTTTCTCTTTTTAATCTTTCTTTTTCTTTTTCATAAATATATTTTTCATTGATCATCCCTTGTTTACTTTTAATTATCTCTTCAGCAATATAATCTGGTTTACTACTTCTTTGAATATGTCTATTTAACTTTCTATATTTTCTAATATTCAAAGGACCATCTTTGAAAACAAAATCCTGCTGATTCTTGTTTTCCTCCAAACGATTTTCAATTTCTATAACTTCATCAATAACTTTATCCAATTCTTCATCTTTCTCATATTCCCTATTTTCTTTATGGATAATTTGAAGAGGAAACTTCCAAACTAATCTAGTTATCCCATGAATATCTTTTTCAGAAACTTGAAATGGTTTATCATATAGTTCTACTTCACCTTCGAATATATATTGGCGATTTTTATTTTTGGTAAACAAATAAATAGGAAGATTATTTTCTTTGGAATGATAAAGAGTACTATTATTTTTTGTAAGCTCTTGATCTCCTTCTAATCCTTCTCCTGTATATAAAATAGTTCCCTCTGTTACCAAACTATCTCCATATACACCATTAGATTCAGAAGTAATCAATACTAAACTATTTAATCTATTCGTTTTCATTATCCCGGACTGACCACTAATTTTGAACAATCCCATCAATTGATCTCTAGTAAATACATCTCCAATATTCAAATGATTAATCTTTTGAAGTTGATCATAATAAATACTTTTATATAATCCGGTTCCTTTTTCTTTTAAAATGTATTCTTCTGTTCCAGAAAAAGCATCACTAATTGAACAATGCTTTTCTAAAATAGCTCTTATCGATGCACCATTGTTTTTTACTTCTTTTGTTTTCGCAACCTCTTCATAGATATCTTTCAAATGTATCCATTCCTCTTGTGTTTTCCTATGTAAATTAATTACCGATTGCTGAACAACTTCTCTTAATGTACTCATTACATCCTCTCCTTTACATATTTAGCTAACGGAATATCGGCAGGGGCCAAATCATAAGTCAAAATTTGTTCTAAATCAACCCATTCATATTGAGAATGATCATGTAATTTAAACTCACCACTTATATATTCACATTCATATAATCTCAAGTCTATTATTTTTGTAGGATACTGATAAACATGATTAACGACAAACTTCTTGGCATGCACCTTTAACTCAAACTCTTCTGTTATTTCCCGCTCAATAGCAAGAAGCTCATCTTCCCCTTTTTCTACCTTTCCCCCAGGAAACTCCCACTTTCCAAACACATCCTGATCACCAGTAGAACGTTTAGCTAATAAAACTTTATTGTTTTGAAATATCAAGGCAGCTACTACCGTTATCATAGAACATCACCGATCCAAAAACAAATACAATTATCACCATCATATATAAAGTTTCCTTCTGCCATGATTGATTACCTCCCTGTATAAACAAATTATAACATTGAAAAAACATTTTGAAAGAAAAATTATATCTTTTACTATTTATTTTATCATCAAAAAGCAATACCGAACGTAGAACAGATTTTAATTCTATCTCATAAAATTCTCTCTTGAACACTCATTTCAAGATTTCTACTTCATAGATAAAATAATACTTATTCTCCTAGAAACTTAACTTCTAAAAAGTGATTACCATAGATTTTTTGTTTTTTTTATTGATTATCCTTTATTCTAATATACAAAAAAAAAGAAGAGTTACTCTCCCTTCAACATAGCTAAATATAAGGATAACGTTTCTAACATTACATTCTTTGGTTCATACTTTTCTAAAGTAAATAAATTAGCCAATATATTAGTAGAAAAACCACTGATCATCGCTACATCTTGTTCAAACTTAGTAATTGGAATTCCTTTTGACGATCCTGCCACATTCCAGAATATAATCATTGGTAACTGATAACCTGCTTGTTGAAAAGCTTGTTTCCAACCTTCGAAATTTGTCCCTGTCTTGGAATAAACTCCACAATCAAATTCCATATCCGAAATAATCAATAAATGACTAGGTAATTCCTCTTGTTTAACATTATTCTCCATTGCAGTATTAAGAATCAACTCAAAAGCTTTGTCAATATCTGTATTAGCGATATAGCAAGGTATATTATTTACTTTATCTCTAATCGTTTTACCCTTTACTTCACACAAATATGGCTTTTCTGAGAAAGTAATAAAATGATTTTTAAATATACCAGTATTTCTTTCAGCCGTATATAAGGCAAGCCCAACAGAAGTAGCATAAGGTATACCACCATAACAAGTCATAGAGCCAGATGTATCAGCCATAACCAGAACATTTCTGTTACACCCTTTTAATACATCTTTTTGATTTTTCCACATCAAATCAAATAATTCATCATCATGCTTTCCACCCCATAATAAAGCTTTCACAATTTCATAGGCAAATAATCCATCCGTATTGATTTTCACATCATTACTTCTTACCCTATTTTTATATTCTTGATACTTGTCTGGCATCTTAGTCATATAAGCATTCGTATATTTGAGCATAGCTTTAGTCGGAACCTTACTAAAATCAATATTGTCATATAATTTTTCGGTAAGATTTCTTTCTACTATATTTAGTTTTTTTCTTAAAGAAGAAAGTAATGTTCGGTATTCTTTTTCCGTCATGTTTAGCCCTCTCATCACCTTTTTAGCCATTTTACTATTCACTTTATGCGTTCTATGACTCGGTAACCATTTGGCAAGTAATGAAGGTGACTCAGCTTCTATATCTTTAACTAATTGCTCCTTAATCAAAGCGATAACTTCAGTTTCTATAGGAGTATCCATTCCTACTAATACATAATCATATCTACCTAATTCACTGATAAAAGGTAATACTCTTAAAGCACATGAACAGTGATGAATACATAAATCTTTAAAAATCGTTTTAAAAATTCTTCTTTCTCCTTTTCCATTTCTGATATCTAATATATACAATAAGTTAGCTAAGGCAAGATCTTCATTTTCATTTAACGCATGATTAAATAATCTGATTATTTTCTCATCAGAATCATATCTAGATAATAGAGTAAAAACATCTAAATTACTATCATACGTTGATGCATAGTACTCGGAACCTTTAGTATTCATTATAGTACTTCTCTTCTTCATTCCATCTAATAGACCCATAGTATTACCTCCCTTACCATTAAGAAACAAGCCACAACAAAATTCCTATTAACTAATATATCTTTAATGCTGTATGTGGCTTTTATTACAAGACACACAAAGATATCTATCATATCATTTTCCTCATCATTAAATATGTATGCTGTAAGTGTCTTTCTCTTAATTAAACTCATTATATAATCATTAAGAATAAAAATGGTCGCGAAAAAAGCGACAAAAAAAACGCTTACAAAGAAGCGCTACAAAAAGTATATAAATATTCATTTACTTTATCTAAGTCGTAAACCTTATTATCTAAGCAATAAGATATAATTTGATCAAATTTACTATTACTTAAAGAATAGCCAGCTGAATTTAATAATTGATTAAATTCAGCTCTCTCTAATTCTAAAGCTAAGCATAATTTAATAATCACATTTCTTCGAGGGATGTAATTGTCATTACATCTTATTTTAGAAAATAATTTTCTATCTATATCACCCTTTTTGTATATCTCTGAGTCCTTGTGACCACTTTCATCAATAAAGGAAAAAAGCACCTCACTAAAACTCATTGACTTGTTACAATTTAAATATTCTCTTATCTTCGTACACATACAATTGACCTCCTCTAATCTGAACTATTTCTCAGTTCAACTTTATATATTCAGATTATTCAACAATATCTCTACTTTTTCTTAAGGTCATAAGAATAAGATTAGTGAAAACCTCACATCAAATATTTAAATTGTGAATTCAGTATATATTAAATATTCATTTTTGACAAGATAACTTGTAATTTTTTATATATTTCTATTTTAATTTAACTTCTTTAAGTAATTCTAATAAAATTAATCAAAACAAAAAAAGAGCTTTTTCAGCTCCTTCAGACAACAAAGTTGTCTAATTACTTTTTATCTTACAACTTTATTTTTTAACATTATTTAATTCATGATAAATTAAATGATTAAATTCAAGATTTTCACTTTCTAAAATTTGTTTAAAGAAACTAGGTCTAATATCATAATTTTCTATTTCTTTTAAATCAACCCACTTAAAATCTAATTTTATTTTATGTCCTTTATCGTTTTCAATAATAGTAAAATCATTAGTATCTATATTTTCTATAGGCATCATTAAATAAAAGAAAGATATTTCATGCATTTTTCTAGAGTATTTATTGATAAAATAATTTTCCGCTACACCTAAATATTTACTAATTTCAAATTTTTTACCTATTTCCTCTAATAGTTCACGTTTAACCACAACTTCTGTTGTTTCCCCTAATTCTACGTAACCACCTGGCAAACAAAGAAAACCACTATCTTCCATATCTACTAACAATACTTTATTATTTTTTATAATTAAACCAGATACTCTAAATTTAAAATTATAATCTTCAGTTTTAATTTTTATACTTTCCCGCATATAACCACCACCTATTAATAAAAGTATATAATACTTTAACATTAAAGAAAAAGAATTGACATTATTGGCCAAATCCTTCATGTATTACTGTAATAATCGTTTAAAATATATCTTATAATTCTATAATATTATTTTTTTATCAGTCTC
Organism: uncultured Bacilli bacterium; assembly: GCA_944363785.1. GTDB lineage: Bacteria > Bacillota_I > Bacilli_A > RF39 > UBA660 > Alloscybalousia. The sequence goes on along the minus strand of CALVVF010000010.1, from coordinate 36,165 downwards.
TTTATTCCTGCATTAGGAAAAAGTTCAACTAATCTATATTGTTCAGCAAGTGCATAAATATCATCACCTAAAAATTCATTTGACACAGATTGTTGATATAATTTCCACACTTTTTGCTGTATATCCACATCTTGGAGATTAATTATAGAAAAGATCTCATCCAAAGTAATTAGTTGCCCAGTCTGTGGATTTATTCTATTTATAATGGATAAATTTATTCCAGATACATCTATATAGCACTCTTAATATCTATTTCTTTTGTAAATAATCCTGTCCCAAAGTCATAATATTTACTAGTTAATACTTCTTCAGGTGTTCCTAAAAAATCTGAAAATCCTACCGCTGGCATTTCTTTTATTTGTAAGCCGTCATAATCAATGAAAATTACTTTTTCCTCTTCAGTAATTCTAATATTTTCTGTTGTACATAAATCAGGAAATACTATACCTAATTTATTTCCTTTTTTTATATTATTTTCAATTTGAGAATGTATCTTTGCATAACTCATTAAATCGAATATATTCTCATAATAATCTGTAAAATCAACACCTGAAATATATGGCATAGTATAAGAATTAACAATACCATCACTCTCAAGTTTTCTTGTTGGAAGAGCAAAATTAACGTATTCAGACAGTTTTTCTACTTCGTTAATCGTTCTTCCAAATCAAATCCCGTATTAGATAACATTTTCAATAATTCATCATCAAGAATTTTTAATAACTCACCATTAGGAAGCTGGATTATTGTAGTATCTTTACATCTTTTTAATATTTTAAACCCTCTATTCTCCTCCAAAAACTTTTCTAAATTTAACCTAGGTAATTCCATACGAATCCATTCCCTTCTTGGTGGATATATTATTCTTTTTTAATATACTTGTCAATTTTTTATTATGAATATCCAAAATTATAAATATATAACGATATTTATTTTCTTACCTTTATTTCTTCTATTTCTTTTTGTGCTTCTTTTAACTTTTTATTATACTCTTCCATAATAGAATTAAAATTTTGTCCTCCATAATAGAAATCTATTTTTATATGATTATTAATCTTACCTGTTTCTTTATTTATACTTATAGCATCCATTCCATTTCTACTCATTGAAGGCATACTTTTAATTTCAAAATAAGGGCTTACTCCCATTATGTCATCTTTTGCAAACCTATCTACTAAATCACTAGTAAACTGTTTTGTAAAAATATCACTATGCATACTAGTGATACCTAAATTTAAGTGTCTTTCTGTACCATTATTTAGCATAATATCTACAGTACACATTTTCTCCCCTTCTCCTTCTACTTTACTAGAACGAAAAGTCATATTACCCGATATACCATTATCATTTAATATTTGTTCTAGATATTCTATCATTACTCTTGATCTATCTATAGATAATTCCATTGCCTCTTGTTTTTTCATATTTTAATATCTCCTTTTTCTCGATTTTACCATATTAGTTTAACTTTTACTACAATATAGAAAATAATTTGTTTTTAATAAATAAGTTGTTCTACCTAATAGCCATATTAGTAATAAATGTAAATATAATATGAATATTAATTTAAAAAATATATATTTTTAAAGTTCTAAAACCCTTGTAAAGAAAAAAGAGAATTCAAAAAATTCCCCGCAATGCACATGCCATCCTCCATCACTTTTACCGTTTTTTCTTCCAATTAACCATTTTTCCTGCATCTCTATCATTCTAGTTTTTACTGTTCTTAATGATTTATTAATTTATTCTGCAATTTCAACTTGTGTAATTGATGGATTAGCTTTTATTATATTAATAATTGCTTGTTCTTATAAAGTGCAATTATTGCACTTTGAAACATATATTATTGTACTTAGAAAACCTATTATTTTTTATCAAAAGAACATTGCTAAAGTTTCATTGAGCAACTAGATTATCTAATGGTTTTCTTTATACAAAAAAGATTTTTCCAAATCTTTAACTACTTAACATATATCGAAAAGATCACAAACTTTTTGATACAAACAAAAAGTGGAGCCTCTCGGCTCCTTCAGGGGGTTTTGGTTGAATTACTCTCACATTGAAACCGTAAGAGTACCTTTTTACGTGAAGCGAACTTCACGTACCTTAATGATAATATAAATAAAAGTAGAAGTCAATAAACATACAAAAGAAAAGAGAAAAATTTTTCTCTTTTTACATTCAATATTTTAAAGCTAATTATGATTAATTGAATCTATCAAGGATTTTTTTAGTTCATCCTCATCATAAGAAGTGTCAAGTAAATATTCCTGTGAATCTTTTTTAGCTTGAACTAAAATCTTGTAATCCTGCTTTAAATTGGCAATTTTAAAAGTCATATCTCCACTTTGCTTAGTTCCAAATAAATCACCATGTCCACGTAACTTAAAGTCTTCTTCACTAATTTCAAAACCATCAGTCGTACGTTCCATCACTTCAAGACGTTTCGTATCTGTATTACTAATCAACACACACTTACTTTCTAGACTACTTCGTCCAACACGCCCTCGTAATTGATGAAGTGTAGAAAGTCCAAATCTATTGGCATCAAAAATAACCATCATAGTAGCGTTAGGAACATCGACCCCTACTTCAATTACAGTAGTACTAATCAGAATTTGGACGCGATTTTGTTTAAATTCTTCCATAATAGCATCCTTTGCTCCACTAGCCATTTTACCATGGACAATATCAATCTTATCACGTGAGCCAAAAGCTAAATTCATCTTATCTCTCAATTGTAATACATTAGTAAGATCAGAGTTTTCACTTTCTTCGATCAGTGGTGCAATCACATAAATCTGATGATGTTTCTTTAACTCTTCATTCATCATCTCTAATACATCTCGAAGTTCACTTTCCTTTTTAACCACCGTTTTAACTGGAATTCTTCCTTTAGGCATCTCCTTAATTGTTGAAACATCCATATCCCCATAAATGGTCAAAGCATATGTCCTAGGAATCGGTGTTGCACTCATATATAAAATATCAGGCATAAGGCCTTTATTATTTAATAGTGCCCGTTGATTAACACCGAAACGATGTTGTTCATCCGTTACTACCAAACCTAAGCTCTGATAAATAACATCTTCTTGAATCAAGGCATGAGTACCAACAATAATATCGATTTCTCCATTTTTTAACTTCTGATAGATTTCCATCTTCTCTTTCTTTGTCTGAGATCCTTTTAACAATTCTACTTGAATATCTGTCTTTTCCAACAACTGAACAATATTTTGATAATGTTGCGTAGCTAGAATTTCAGTAGGTGCCATCAATGCACTTTGATAACCACTAATATGATTTAAATACATGGCAACAATCGCAACAATAGTCTTTCCACTACCTACATCTCCTTGTAAAAGACGGTTCATTCTAGAAGAATTATTCAAATCATGAAATATATCATCGATTGCCTTTAACTGATCATTCGTTAATGAAAAAGGAATCATCCGTAAAACAGACTCGACATCTTCTTTACTCAAAGAACGACCAATTCCAGATTTTTCTTGTTTGTGCAATTCTTTCAAATAATTAATTTTAAACATAAAGGTAAATAGTTCTTCATATTTTAAACGAATTTGTGCTTCCTTCAACTTTTCTAATGTAGGGGGATTATGAACAATATTAAGTGCCGTACGCTTATTAGAAAAATGATATTTTTCTTGCAAATAAGAAGGAATGTAATCACTAATTTCTTTACCATGAAATAAAATAGCCGTATTGATATAAGTTGCCATATTCTTATTGGTTAATCCATTAGTACAATGATATACCGCTTCTATTTTAGCTTGATTATTTAAAAGACCAAACTTAATATCCGAAGCAGTTAAAATATTTTTCCCACGATCAAACTTACCAATTACAATAACATTAGTCCCGATCGTCAAATTATTCTTCATAAAAGCACGATTAAAAATAGATACTCCAATAACACCACTTGCCGTTACTAAACGAAAGTTTAATTTATTTAAACCAGCTTTAAAACGAAGTAAAATTGGCACACTCTCCACTTTTCCATCTATAATTACTTTTTCATCAGGTAAAGTCTTACTTAAATCACTTCTTTTTAAAATATCATAACGAAAAGGATAATGGGTAGCTAAATCATCAATCGTATAAATCCCCAATTTATTCAGAAGTGAAACTGCCTTTGGGCCAATACCTTTTACCGCAGATACATTAACCATATTACCCCTCCAGTTCTTTGCTTATTATATCACAAAAACAAATATTAGAAAAGTAAAATAGAGAACTTCAAAAGAAAAGAAGAAGAAAAAAGAAAAGAAAGATGTTAAAAAATACAAAACAATAAATCAAAACGATTTTCTCATTTCCTCATCAACATAAATAATCGACATTTTAATAAAAAAACTATTGACAAATGTTAATATTTCGATTAGTATAAGACTCACCAATTCGAAATTGGCGAATTGGTCGCTAGTATCACACTAGCCAACCCCTTTTTATTCTTTTTAGGAGACCGTCCCAGGGGGTACGGTCTCTATTTTTTTATGAAAAAACATGACCATAATTAGAATGTTAATTATGGTCATTTTCTTATCTATAAAAATTATTTCTTAACAAGAGCTAGTCCAGACAAATCAGGACATCCATATGCCGCAACAACCGCTCCGATTTCTCGTTCTAACACCTGATCAAAATACTGAGATAAATAAGATTTTACTGCTTCCATATCCACATATTTTGGATATAAATTACCAACTACCGCCAATTTTGATTCATAATGATCTATCGTCTGATCATTAACGATATCTTTTACCATCTGAAGCATTCCATTCTTACTAGAGCTACGAAAGATTTTTTTCAAATACAAATCGCCATTTTCATGAAAATCCACTCTAAACTTAAGTGAGGTCAAATTGGCTAAACGTGTACTCCAAGAAAGAGCATGATCAACTAGATGAGAAGAAGAACGATCACGGCCACTTTGCACATAGCCACTAGCATCTGGAACATAAAAAGAAGTTTGTATTTTTTTCTTTAATGACTCTAAAGCAGAACATAATTCCTTGCCACTTAAATCACTTTCTAAAAGTTGTTGATAAACAAGTTCATATAGTAAAGTACCACCAGTAGCACCTGTTAAACTATCGACAACATAGACGTGATTATCGTACTCCTCATTACAATTATCAGCAACCAACTGACTAGTATTCACACTTCCCTCACTTATTCCACTACTCATACTCAAATGAACAACATCCACTCCTGATTCCAATAGTGATCGAAATGTTTGTTCAAAATCCCCTAGTAGTGGAGCCGAAGTTCGATACCGATTCCCACTTTCTAACATTTCCTGGTTACTAATTTCCTGACCATTATCCCGATAAGTAGCCATTGAACTAGAAATAATCTGCGCAGGAATAACAATCGTATCCTCACGTAAAATTGGACAAATACCACTATCCACCGTCAATATTGTTTTCATCTTATTTTCTCCTTTTCTATTTTATATATGAAATACCATATTCTCTTTGATTTTTCTAAAAGAAAAAGAAGCTACTCCACTACTTCTTCTTCACTTTGTTTTTCTAATTGCTCATAATAGCGAAATCTTTCGATCGCATAAAGACGGTTTTGCTCCAACAATTCACGATATTTTTCAGGATTAACCTTTTTTAAAATACGATAACGATCTTCACCAGCAATAAACTCATAATAGTGATCAAAATCTGGTTTCGCATCAAGGGTAAATTTACGTGTTGTTGGATCATAATGGAATAATGGATAATATCCCGACTGAACCGCTTTCTTCTCCTCTTCGACTGTTGAAGACATTCCTGTTAAAATACCTTGGGCAATACAAGGTGAATAAGCAAACACAATAGATGGTCCTGGATAAGCTTCAGCTTCCATCAATGTCTTTACTGTATGTTGCATATTGGCTCCTAAAGAAATACTGCCAACATAAACATGTGGATAAGTAAGGGCAATCTTAGCAAGGTCTTTCTTCGCTACTTGCTTACCTTTAGCCGTAAATTTCGCAACACTACCTATTTTAGATGACTTAGATGACTGACCACCTGTATTAGAATATACCTCTGTATCCAAAACTAAAATATTAATATCTTCTTGATTAGCTAATACATGATCGATACCACTGAACCCAATATCATAAGCCCAACCATCTCCACCAATACACCAAAAAGAACGTTTTTTAATATAATCTTTATATTCACGTAACTCATCAATTGGGGTAGAATCAATAATTTCATATAGTTGATTTGCATGCTCCAAAGAAAAATCATCTAAATAATTCATATAAATATCAATTTCTTCATCACCAAGTTCTGAAACATGTTCTTCAATCAACTGACGAATCTTATCTTTTCGTGCTTTGTCAGCAATCACCATACCATAACCAAATTCCGCATTATCTTCAAATAAAGAATTTGCCCAAGGAACAGAATAAGCTGTTGTCGGTAAAGATGCACTGTAAATAGAAGAGCAACCTGTTGCATTAGCAATTACCATTCTATCTCCAAACAATTGGGTTAAAAGTTTCAAATAAGCCGTTTCTCCACAACCAGCACATGCACCACTAAATTCAAAACGAGGAGTAACAAATTGACTACCCTTAACTGTGGAAATTGGCATAATCTTTTTCTCACTTACTCGTTGAAATAGATAATCATATGCCTCTTGCTTAGTCTGCTTTAACTTTTCTATATTCTCCATTACCAATGCCTTCTGCCCTTTTTTACCTGGACAAACATTACTACACAAATTACATCCGGTACAATCTGGTAATGAAATACCTATCGTATATTTTAACTTTTCTCCCTTAATATTCACATCTAGTAAATCCTCTTTTAACGATTCTGGGGCATTTTCTACCTCCTCCTCATTTAATAAGAAAGGACGAATAACGGCATGAGGACAAACGAAAGAACACATATTACATTGAATACAATTCTCAGGAATAAAGGCGGGTGCAATATCAGAAATGCTTCTCTTTTCTAAACGGGATAAACCAGGATCAAAAGTACCATCTTCATATTCAATAAAATCACTGACTTTTAATGTATCTCCTCTACCACTAGAAATAACTTCAAAAATATTAGTAACCTCTTCCTTCTCCTCTTTTTCCCGATAACGAACATCATTCAAAGAAACAAGAGTCAAATTTTCTAAAGCTCTATCGATAGCCTGTAAATTTTTATCAACAACATGTCCTGCTTTCTTAGAAAACTTCTTTTCAATTGCTTTCTTAATATGCTCCTTCGCAAAATCAAAGTCAATCAATTTACCCAACTTAAATAAAATCGTTTCCATAATAGAACTAATTTTATGATCAAGTCCAACCTCTTTCGCAATCTTTAAAGCATCAACAATATAAAATTTAATCTTTCTCTCTACTAAAATCTTTTTATCATGATTAGATAAACGAGTAAGAATCTCCTCTGCAGACTTATCGGTATTTAAAATAAATGTTCCTTCTTCTTCAATTCCATCTAACATTTTAAAATTATCTAAATAAGACTCTTTAGTACACATCACTAAATGAGGATGTTCTACATAATAAGTAGAATGAATAGGACTCTTACTAAATCGTAAATGAGACTTGGTAACTCCTCCACTCTTTTTAGAATCATATTGAAAATAACCCTGTACATAAGCATTACTATAATTACCGGTTATTTTCATAACATCCTTACCAGCACTAACCATACCATCACTACCGTAGCCATAGATTAAAAATTCTACTTGTTTACGATGAAGTGAAATCTCTACTGGAGCTAAGCTTTTATTAGTTACATCATCAACAATACCAAGGGTAAAGCCATGAAACTCTTTCTTACTACCCAATAATTGATAAACCGCGTATATATCGGCAGGTGTTGTATTCTTACTAGATAATCCATATCTACCTCCAATAACACGAATAGAAGTTGGATAATCGGCTAAAACACTAACAACATCTAAATAAAGGGGTTCCCCAATACTACCTGGTTCTTTAGTACGATCAAGTACCGCAATATTTCTTACTGTCTTAGGTAAAGCTTGAAGAAAATATTTTTTAGAAAATGGTCGATATAAATGAACCTCGATAAGACCAACTGCTTCTCCTGTCTGATTTAAATAATCTACTACTTCTCGAATCGTCTCGCAAACTGACCCCATCGCAACAATTACTTTTGTAGCTTTCTTATTTCCATAATATTGAAAAGGATGATATTCTTCACCGGTTAATTGATTGATATTTTCCATATAATCATTCACAATATCGGGTAATGCTTCATAATAGCGATTTCTAGCTTCTGTCATTTGAAAATAAATATCATCATTTTGCGCAGTTCCCCTAGTAACTGGCGAATCAGGTTGAAGGGCTCTTTTACGGAACTCGTCTAAAGCATCTTGATCGATAAGTGTCTTTAAGAAATCCGTATCGATAAGCCGAACTTTTTGTAATTCATGACTCGTTCGAAAACCATCAAAAAAGTGAACGAAAGGAACTCTTCCTTTTATTGCTGCCAAATGAGCAACTCCTGTTAAATCCATAACTTGCTGAACAGAACTAGAAGCAAGAAAAGCAAAGCCCGTCATTCTAGCGGCATAAATATCTTGATGATCTCCTAAAATAGATAACGCATGAGTAGCGATACTACGTGAGGCTACATGAATTACACAAGGCAATAGTTCTCCCGCAATTTTATACATATTAGGAATCATCAATAATAATCCCTGACTAGCGGTATAAGTAGTTGTTAAACAACCTGATTGTAAACTCCCATGTACTAATCCTGCCGCACCAGCTTCAGACTGCATTTCCATTACTTTAACCGATTGACCAAAGTAATTCTTTTTACCCTCACTACTCCAATTATCAACAAGCTCTGCCATTGGCGAAGCAGGCGTAATTGGATAAATCCCTGCTACTTCTGAAAAATAATACGATACTGTACTACAAGCTTCATTTCCATCCATAATTTTATACATGCTCATCACTATCCTTCCTTATCATTATATAACACAACTAACGAAAAAAAAAGAGAAAGCAACTCCCTTTTTAGAATAACTTTTATTCTGTAACTACCCAAGCAGTAGGAATATTCCGTAGTCCTCCTTCTCCCCCAGCAGTCGGATGATTAATAATTTCATCTTCAATAATCAACGCACTCGATGAACCTCCATCCATATTAGCCGCATTAACTGCTCCATAGTTCATCATAATTTCTGTAAGCTCTACCATACCACAACCTAATGAACCGCCATATCCTCTACCATCTATAACTAAGAATAAAACGATTCCATCTTCTCGTTGACCAATAGCTGTTCTAGGAGCAATACCCCAACCGCCATCTCCTTTAACAAAAGAAGGTTTACCATTTACGATAAGAAAAGGTCCAAACTCAACTGCATCACGTAAATGATATTTATTAATCGCCGAATACTTATCTGTACGAGCAAGCACTAATACATCATCCTCATTGAATCCAACGAACCCACCACCAACTTTGGCATCTGTATAATCATAGACAATTTTACCATCCTTGATTACCGTACCATGTGGGATCGCACCATTACTATTCCAATCAGGATCATAAAAGCCACTTGCATTAATCGCAACAACCGCATCATTATTACGTGCAATTACACGTGCCGATTGACCTGTTTGACCTAACTTAGTTGAAGTACCAATCTTTACCTTAGAAGGATCATAAATAGCCACTAAGAAGCCCTTATATCCAGTACCACTTACATTAATTACTTTGTATAAATCACCCTCTTCATGATCCAAAATCTCTTTATCATATTTTGATTTATACTTTTTGATCTCTTGATCCATATTAATATAATCTGGATTAGTATCTTCATCAGGTTCGATTGTCACATTATGCGCAAGTACTTCACTAATAATATCATCACCAAAAAACCAAGTTGCTAAGTATTGATGACTCATCGTTGTCATAGCTGTCGTAATCAATCTTTCTCTTACCCAATTCCAAGGACCATATAAAATAAAAGATCCTAAAGATAAACCCATAATACCAAATGAAAACAACAATAAAAAAGCCCTTTTTACTCCTAAACTAATATGTATCTTCTTCTTTTTATTTGCCTTTTTCATATCATAACCTCTTTTTCTAATTTTGACCGATAAATCTACCGTCATCATTAACATCTAAATAAAAATAACGAGTAGAATCAATAGTAAATGGAACAATATTAGAATTTGTATTTCCATATAAACTCAAATATTCTTCGATAAATAAGTTAAAGTTCTCTACATCTTTAACAAAATAATTCATTACTGTCTCATAATTATTAATATAAGAATCACAACTATTGATTGTTTCTCTATCTGGATATTCTTGATCAATACACAATGTTTCTAATTCACGAGCAGAATCAATGACTTGATCCACTAATTGTTGATACGTAGTAAGTTGCTTAATCCAAATAGCATAATCTTCTAATACAGATTCATGAAATAAATCTTCAACTACTACTTCTATATACTCTTTTCTACCTTCTTGAACAGCCAAAGCATTCTCTTGAAATACATTACTATATTTTTCTACAGCATTTTGTTTATCTACCATCTGCTGATGACTCTCTTGTAACGAACTAACTACTAACCAAATACAACCACTTAAAATAAAGAAAAAACCGATAATTCCTAAAATAAAAGCTTTATTTCTCATGAACATCGCTCTCCTATCATAGATTAGTATAACAAAATTTTAATAACAAGTAAATAAATCACCAACAATTTCACTAGTAGAAAAAGCAACCGTAAGTGAAATAAAAAGTAAATGAACAAGCTACTTTTTTACGTAATGATTAACTTCTATCTAAACTAGACAACAAGTAATAAAAATCATTTTTTTTAGTAAAATCTCTTCAATCAATCCTATCCTTTCTTTCCTAGCTCAACTAAAATCAATCTAACTTGACTAACTATCTTATTCTAATAGAGTTTTTTCTATCAAAATAAAATAGTATTCTTATTATACACGTAAATTAATATTTAAAAACAAAAAAACAGTATTTTAAACTGCTTTCTATATAATTTCTAATTGATATCGATGATCCAATAAATCAAATAATTTTTGATGTTCTTCTGTGTAAGGAACATAATCATGATCACCATTTTTAAAAATAGATTCTAAGTATTCATAATAAACAAACTTAATATCTGTCAACTCTTCTACTTGTAACTTTGTGTGATCGACATCTAAATTACGATGAAGAAGATAAACATCATCAAAGACATTAATTTGATACTCACGTTCTTGTTGACTTCTCTTGATGGTAAATAAGTATTCTAATTCTTTTTCTTGGACATCTAAATTAAGTTCTTCTTTTAGTTCTCTAATTCCTGCTTGAAGACTATTTTCTCCCGCCAGAACATGTCCAGCTGTTGAAATTGCCCATAAATTAGAGAATGTCTTCTTGTAAGGATTTCTCTTTTGCACTAGTAGTTCCTGTTTATCATTCATGATCCAAATATGAACAGAACGATGCCAATGCCCATCCTGATATAATTCTTCTTTTGTTTCTTGTTTTCCCACAAGCTGCCCATTTTCATCTAAAACATCGATCAATTCCTTAAAATCATCTGCCATAAAATCTCACCTATTTTACTATAACATAAAATGTAAAGTTGGAGAAGATTTAACGACCATTTGACTTAATTAGACAAAATTAATGTAAAGAAGGAAAAAGATGTAACTGACATTCTATCTCATCATTTAATTGTTTCTGAAAACTAGCTCCTAAAGTAGATTCTCCAACAATCGTACCATAATGAATGGGAATAGCTACTTTAGGTTTCATCTTATTCACTAAAGAAACCGCTTCTTCCACATTCATCGTAAACTTTCCACCAATCGGGATAAATAAATAATCCACTTTCAGCTTTTCCATAAAAGGAAGTACATCCGTATCTCCCATCACATAATAAGTAACATCATTATTCTGAAATAAATACCCTACCCATTTATTCTCTTTAGAATGAAAAGGTTTATCAATATTATAAGCATCGACAACCGTTACCGGATAACCAGCTATTAGTATGTGATCTTGAGGTTGTACAGCAATGATTTTGTCAGTAGAAAAAAACTTACCTACTTCTTCTACACAATCATAAGGACAAACAATAATCGTCGTCTCTTTCTTTACCTTCAAAATATCTTCAATACTAAAATGATCATAATGAGCATGAGTAATAAAAATGATATCGGCATCATGTTTAGACTCTAAAAGATGAAAAGGATCAAAATAAATAATCTTATCTAAATTTAAACGAATACTACTTTGTTCATTAATCGTAATCATAAGAAAACCTCCTTATATTCATAAGCATAACAAATCCCCCTTAAAAAACAAGAAAAGGATAACTGATTTTACTCGATCGGTTATCCTTCCTAATCTATATATAAACACATCTGCGATACTACAATTATACTTCTAAACAACTTCTGATAAAAATTCTAGAAATTTCTCGTTCGGAAAGTACTTTTCCTTGACTAACTAAAACATCATTAATCACTAAAGCAGGAATATTTTCAATACGATATTTCTTCTTATCTTTAGGATCATTTAATTCTGTTAGATTAATTTCCAAATCAGAATGGTCAATTGCTCTTCTTAATTCTTTTTTTAACTTCATTCCATCACTACAATTGGAACCAATTACTTTTACTTCGATATCCATCTCTCCTTTCACTATTCATTCTAATACCAAAATATGGGAAAAATATGGTAAAAATAACAAAAAGTATGAAACTGAAAATCAAAGTCAAAAAGAAAAAAAGAAAAGTTGGGATATCTAAAACTGTTGAGACATATGATAAAGTGTAGAAAGGAATGATAAAATGAACATGGAAACACTTAAAGTTTCATCTAAGTCTAACCCCAATAGTGTAGCTGGAGCCTTAGCCAATGTATTTCGGGAGAAAGGTACAGTAGAAATACAAGCCGTAGGAGCTGGAGCCTTAAATCAAGCAATCAAAGCTATTGCTATCGCAAGAGGATTCGTCGCTCCTAGTGGTAAAAACTTAGTATGTATTCCTGCGTTTACAGATATTACGATCGATGGTGAAGAAAGAACCGCGATTAAGTTGATCATCGAAGCAATTTAATCGTTTTTTCCTCATCCAAAAGAAAAAGTTATTTATCCTTAAAATAAGAGAATAAAAATAGAAAAAGAAAAATTAGGCTAAATTTAAAAATCTCTATTTAAATATTCAAGAAAATAACTTGATAAAAAAAACTCTTTTGGATATAATAAACTTGTAAACGCGATAAGAAAGACAATAATAGGAAGTTATTCATAGAGACTTAGTGGTTGGTGAAAACTAAGATAATAACCTATTTAATCTACTTTCTTTGTGGATTTAATCAGTCCCGGTAATTACCGTTATCAAAAAAAAAGAGAAAGAAAGGATGGTACCGTGTATATTATGCACTCCTTGTTACCATTCTTTTTTCAATTGGAGGAGAATATGAATCATTTAGAATTTTATATTGGTAAAGAGAGGTTAAATCAAATAAAGACATATGACAATTTGTATTTAAAAACCAAAATACTCGTTGACTTGTTGTTTGCGGAAAAGAAAGATAAAGCAGGAAAACCTTATTTAGGACACCTTTACCGAGTTTCAGAAAAAATGACTACTTTAGATGGAAAAGTTGCGGGACTACTCCATGATGTCGTAGAAGATATTAAAACACCTGACTTTCCTGAATTAGATGTTACCTTCGACGATTTACGAGACATTGGAATTCCAGAAGAAATTATCGAAGCTTTACAGTTAGTTACCAAAACACCACCTACTCATCCCCTATCTAAAGAAGAAAAACTAAATTACTACTATCAAGAAATCGATACCATTATCGAAAGTAAAAATCTTTTGGCAATCGAATTAAAAACAGCGGATATGTCAGACAATTATAATCCAGAAAGACTTAATGGGTTACCAGAAGAAAAAAGAGAATGGTTTACTAAAAAATATAGCGAGCCACTAAAGAAATTAAAATTAGTAAAAGAAAGGATGATATAACATGTTAGATATCAAATTCATTAAAGAAAATAAAGAACTAGTTAAAGAAAATATAAAAAAGAAATTTCAAGACAAAAAATTACCATTAGTAGATGAAGTAGTAGATCTTTATGATAAAGTATGTGCGTTAAAGTTAGAAGGAGACAACTTACGTAGTGAAAAAAATAATGCTTCTAGTCAAATTGGGGCTTATATGAGAGAGAAAAAGAAAGAAGAAGCAGAAAACTTAAAGAAACGAGTAGTAGAAATTAATGAGCGTTTAACTACACTTGAAAAAGAAGAAGCAGAATATAATACTAAATTAAAAGAAAAACTCATGATAATCCCACAAATAATCGATGAAAGTGTTCCGATTGGAAAAGACGATAATGAAAATGTAGAAATTGAGAAATTCGGTGAGCCAGTTGTTCCTGATTTTGAAGTTCCTTATCATGCTGATATTCTCGCTAAGATTAACGGTCTAGACAAAGAAAGTGCTGGTAGAACTAGTGGAAATGGTTTCTATTATCTAATGGGAGATGCCGCAAGGATCCATTCAGCAATGATTAGTTATGCTAGAGATTTCATGATCAATAAAGGGTTTACTTATTGTATTCCTCCATTCATGATTAGAAGTGACGTCGTAAATGGAGTCATGAGTTTTGAAGAGATGGAAGCAATGATGTATAAAATTGAAAATGAGGATCTCTTCTTAATTGGAACTAGTGAACATTCAATGATTGGAAAATTTAAAGGACAAATTGTCGAAGAAAATGAGTTACCTATTACCCTTACTAGTTATTCACCATGTTTTAGAAAAGAAGTTGGAGCTCATGGTATCGAAGAGCGAGGAATTTACCGTGTTCACCAATTTGAAAAACAAGAAATGGTTGTTTTATGTAAACCTGAAGAAAGTATGGACTGGTACAATAAAATGTGGTCTTACACTGTAGAATTTTTCAGAAGTTTAGACATTCCCGTTAGAACATTAGAGTGTTGTAGTGGTGATCTTGCAGATTTAAAAGTAAAATCATGCGATGTTGAAGCATGGAGTCCACGTCAACAAAAATACTTTGAAGTAGGAAGTTGTTCAACATTAGGCGATGCACAAGCTAGACGACTTGGAATTAGAACAAAGGGAGAAAAAGGAACTTATCTCGTTCATACTTTAAATAATACGGTTTTAGCTACTCCTCGTGGTCTTATTGCTTTCTTAGAAAACAATGTCCAAGAAGATGGCAGTATTAAAATACCAAAAGCTCTACAACCATATATGGGTGGAAAAGAAAAGATTGAACCAATCAGTAAATAAATAAAATAAATATGAACATGATAATCATATTTTCATTTAAAAACATCAGTTGAATTAGTAACTGATGTTTTTATTTACCATTTAAATGTCAATAAAAGTTGAATTTTCTACAAGAAAAAAGATGTGTTTTTCACATCTTATAATTCTTCAACTTGTTCTGGAGCTGTTGTTGTTGGTTGAGCAGCAGGTGTTGGAATTTCAACAGGTGCAACAGGTGTAGCTTCAGCATTAGGTGTTGGAATTTCAATAGGTGTTGGTGCTACAGCAGGTTCTACATTAGGTGTTTCAACAGCAATTGGTTTAACTTCTTCTACTACAGTATTAACCGGTTCAATAGGTTGTAATTCAGGCATTTGAATTGGTTGTACTTCTGGAACAGAAGGAATTGTCTGATTAACAGCTTCGGCAATTTTCCCTTCATCCATAGCACCTCCATAAGGTTCATGATGCTCATCCATCTTTGGTAAGTTTTGGGTTGCCTCTAATGGATCATTACCACCGTAAATAGGTTTATGTTCATCTACTGTTACATTAGCAATTGCATCTATTGGATTAGCACCACCATAAACGGAAACCATCGTTTTATCTAGATTCGTTGCATCAGGCATTTCTAAAGATTCTTCATTAGAAATAGTAGGTACAGGATTAATTTCTGTAGTTGAAACAACAGGCTCAGGTTGAACACTTGCAGGTGCTACTCCTACTGTAGGATCAATACTAACTGTCTCAGGTGTAGCAACTGTTTGTACTTGTTCAGCTGCTGATACATCATTACTATTGATCACTAATTCAGGTGAAACAGTTGCAGCTACATTAGGTTGAACAGTCTCAACATTATTCGCCGTAGCATTAACATCCGTTGTAGGATTAGGTTGTTCTACATTAGCATTAGTTTCTCCTGATACTGAAGAATTTACTGCTTTTGAGTCTTTCTTTGCTTTCTTACCTCCAACAACAAATAAAACTAGTGCAATAATTAATAAAATAACACCACAAGTTATAAGAATCCCAGATACACTTGTAAACCAAGCACCTAGGTCAATCGCTAAAATATTCATAAATCCATCTCCCTTATTTTATTCTATTAACATGATAGCAAAAAAAAGCAATAAATGCAATTCTTTTTCAAACTTTTAAAATAGAAAAACTAAACAAAAGAAAAAGTTTACAGAAAATGTAAACTCATGTCAATTAAAAAAGTTTTCCCAAATAGCTAAATCACTTGGATTTTTCTCAAAAACCATTTTCTCTTTAGTAATAGGATGGAAAAAAGCAAGATGATAACTATATAACATAAGCATTTCTGCATGTTCTCCACCATATCGATAATCCCCTACTAATGGATACCCCCTTGAAGCAAACTGAACTCGTATTTGATGATGACGGCCAGTCATTAGATGCACTTCTACTAAAGAATAATTATCTTTTTCTTTTACTATTTGATAAAACAACTTTGCTTCTTTTCCATCGGGACCAGAAGAAGAAACTACAACTGTATTCCCATTTTCTAATTTTTTTAAATAATCACAAAATTCGCCTTTTTTATTATCCATTTTTCCACAAATAATCGCATAATACTGTTTCTCTAGTTCATGTTTTTGAACTTGTTTAGATAATCTAGCTGCTGCTTTTGACGTCTTCGCAAAGACCATAACACCCCCAACCGGACGATCCAAGCGGTGAACTAATCCCAAATAAACATTACCTGGTTTATGATATTTTTCTTTCAAATAAGCCTTGATTAAACTAAGCATATCCATATCTCCAGTTGCATCTGCTTGACTGAGCACATTACATGGCTTCACCACAACGATTACATGATTATCTTCATATAAAATTTCTAACTTATTCATCGAAAATATATCTCCCATAAATACCACATGGTAATACTAAGTTACCTTCTTTAATCGGTAGGCCAATTTCTTCTGTTTCAATCGTACCAGAAAAATGAGTAAAATGTACTTTATAAAGATTAGCTAATACTTCTTTAGAAAAACCAGCTGTATAAGAATTAATCAAAAAGAATAATGGGTGTTCACTAAGTAACTCTGTACATAGAGAAATTAATGGATCCAAATCTTTTTCGATATCCCAAACTTCACCATTAGCCCCTCTACCATAACTAGGTGGATCCATGATAATCACATCATAATGATTACCACGACGAATCTCTCGCTTTACAAACTTTACAACATCATCGACAATAAAACGAATCGGACGGTTTTCTAAACCAGATAATTTGACATTCTCTTTTGCCCATTCGATCATCCCTCTAGAAGAATCCACATGAACAACACTTGCCCCTGCCGAAAGACAAGCAACACTTGCCCCACCAGTATAGGCAAAAAGATTAAGTACTTTAATTGGACGACCAGCATTCTTGATTTTTTCCATCATAAAATCCCAATTAACAGCTTGTTCAGGAAATAACCCCGTATGTTTAAACCCCATCTGTTTAATATGAAACGTCAAATTTTTATAATGAATATTCCAAGAATCTTTAGTCTTTTTTAAATTTTCCCAATGTCCTCCACCCTTATTACTACGATAATAACAAGCATGAATATTAGGATAACGCTTTAGTAAATCTCCTCTATCCCAAATTACTTGCGGATCAGGTCTCAAAAGATAAATATCTCCCCATCTTTCTAACTTCATTCCTAAAGAGCTGTCTATAATCTCATAATCTTTCCACGAATCAGCTAATTTCACTTCCATCACCTTCATCAGTAGTTTACCACACTTTTGGAAAGAAGCCAAAGAAAAAGATATCACAAAACGATATCTTTATTTCGACTTTAAATTTTCCTCAGCTAATCCATTATGATTATAATAGGCAAGCTTAGGAATTGCATCATAATCAAAGGTATTTAACAATTGGAAATATTCCCCAATACGAGCCTGATTTTCTATAGGAATATTGGCTAGGTAAGGTAGAAGTGCTTGAACAAATTTTGACCTAGATGAAAAAACATAATCGCTATTGCCATCGCTAAAAGCCTTATGATAATCATTCAATAATGTGATAAGCTCTTCATAAGAGTTAGCATCGGAATTAAGTTTTAATAATTCCGTTTTTATTATATCCATTTGATTAGTAGAATATGCTTCCAACATTTTATCTGAGCCAATTATTTCACAAAAACACTTCGTAATTAATACTTGATCATAATAAGACACATCTCCCAAAGAAAAGTCATTCATATATTCAGAAGTAATTAAAGTAGTCATCCCTTCATTTAAAAAACTACACTCTAAATATCCTGTCACATGAACTAATTCATGTTCTAGATTATCACGATAATCCTCAAAAGATTTTTCATTTCCTTCAATATTATTATAAATCCTATTTGTAGAACAATTATATTGAGCACTAATTTTTCCAAACGTTGATTCATTCATCAAAGGACGATCGACAATATCTAAAGAAAGATAACAATCATAGATTCTTTCATAATCCAAGTAAGGATTATCTAAAAAATATTGTTTTAAAGAAGAAGCAATTTTTACATCTTCTTCTTCAATAAAAGGATTAAGATCAAACGCACCCATTAACAAATTAACAGCCGCATCTTTATCCGTTATCATCTCGTTTCCATCAGAGAAAGGATTTTCTACTCTACCAAGTAGTAAGTCTCGTTGAATAGAAAAACTTGTTCTTTAGCAACATCCATATTAACCGCAAGATTTTTTATCCCAAATGATACATTTAAACTAAGAAAAAAAGCACTAAGAATCAATTTCACTCTGTTAAGCGTTTTCAATTTGGGTAAATCAAGATTTCGATGAATAGTACTAATTCCATGAATCAAACTATTAACAAATAAAAGATAAGAAAATATTCCCATAGGAGCAGAAAAAATAAAGGGAAATACTGTTTGAGACAAATCAAAAAAATCTTGAACATTAATGTATGACTCTTTATATTTCTCGATTTGGCGATGTCCTTCTTCTGTATCCACAAAAATTTTATCCTTCCCTACTTGCTTTTTTAATTTTATAAAATTTTTTAATAATTTATTTTGAATTTTTAATTTCTTGTCTGGACTCAATTTTAAATAATAATTAGGAACAGAAAAATATGAATGTCCACTACTCTTCTCTACCAAAATAGTAGATAAAAACTTTTCTTCAATCTCAGGATCCCAACCATATTCAACATAAACATTGTTAATTTTATTTTCCTTCATAATACATCCTCATAAATTTCTCATATAGTTCTTGACAATAAGTTGCATCCATCGCTTCTTTATCCTGATAAGGATTAACAATTCCTAACTTCTGATATTTTTCATCTCCTAGTTTATGATAAGGCAAAAATTCAATTTTTTGAACGTTCTTTATCTTTTTTATAGTGTCTTTTAAGCCTTTCATATACTCGTCATTATCCATTAATCCTGGTACGATAACTTGCCTAATCCAAACAGGAACACCACTTTTATTCATTGCTTCAATAAATTTCAAGGAGTCATCAATTTCGTGTCCGGTCAAATCTTTATATCCTTCTGGTGTTACATGCTTGATATCAAATAAAACTAAATCTACATAAGATAAAATTTCGTCATAATCACAATTTCCAACACCAGCTGTATCTAAGGCAATATGAATGCCTTCTTTTTTTAATAGTTTACACACTTCGATTACGAATTCACTTTGTAAAAGAGGTTCCCCTCCAGAAAAAGTTACCCCACCACTATTTCTTTTAAAATAAGGCTTGTTTCGTAACACTTTACGGGCTAACTCTTCTGGAGTATAATTCTCCTTTCCTTTTACCCACATTTCGGGATTATGGCAATACTTACAACGTAGTCTACATCCACTTAAGAAAACAACTGTTCTAATTCCTGGACCATCTACTAAACCGAAAGTCTCTAAGGAATCAACACTACCTTTAGTCATTATATTTTCTCGTGGAAAGTTCTAGCGATTACTTCTTCTTGTTGTTTTCTTGTTAAACGGTTAAAGCGAACAGCATATCCAGATACACGAATCGTAAGTAATGGATATTTATCAGGATCTTCCATTGCTTCAATTAACGTCTCACGATTTAACACGTTAACATTTAAGTGATGAGCACCTTGAATAAAGTAACCATCTAATAAACTAACTAAATTTTCTACTTGTTCTTCTTTCGTATGACCTAAAGTAGTTGGTACGATCGAGAAAGTATTACTGATACCATCACGGCAGCAGTCTCCATAATTAATTTTAGCAACCGAATTTAAACTAGCAATTGCTCCACTAGCATCTCTACCGTGCATAGGATTAGCACCTGGTGCGAATGGAATTCCTGCTTTTCTACCATCTGGAGTAGATCCAGTTTTAGAACCATAAACAACGTTTGACGTAATCGTTAAAACAGATAATGTTGGATGGGCATCACGATAACATGGATGTTTCTTTAACTCTGCTGAGAATTTTTCCAATACTTCAACAGCGATAGAATCTACACGGTCATCATCATTACCATATTTAGGGAAATCTCCTTCGATTTCAAAATCAACAGCAATACCCTCTTCATTACGAATAGGTTTTACTTTAGCATATTTAATAGCGGATAAACTATCAGCAACAACCGATAATCCAGCAACACCATATGCCATCAAGCGGTTGACATTCGTATCATGTAAAGCCATCTGTCCAGCTTCATAAGCATATTTATCATGCATGTAATGAATAATATTCATCGCATTCGCATAAATTTCAGCTACTTTTTCAAGCATTCTGAAATAAGATTCTTTTACCTTATTATAGTCTAATACCTCGTCTGTCATCTTTTCAAAACCAGGTACAATTAAACCACCTTTAACTTCATCAACGCCACCATTCATCGAATAAAGTAACGCCTTAGCTAAGTTACAACGAGCACCAAAGAATTGCATATCTTTTCCTTCGCGCATAGCTGAAACACAACAAGCAATTGCGTAATCATCACCATAAATTGGACGCATAACATCATCATTCTCATATTGAATCGCATCGGTATTGATACTCATCTTTGCACAATATTTTTTGAATGACTCAGGTAACTTTTCACTCCATAAAACTGTCATATTAGGCTCTGGTGCTGGATCTAAATTTGTCAAAGTGTGTAAAATACGATAACTTGTTTTCGTTACCATACTAGTATGAGTATCTTCAGTAATACCACCAATTGAACAAGTAACCCAAGTTGGATCTCCTGAGAATAATTCATCATATTCTGGAGTTCTTAAATGGCGAACTAAACGAAGTTTAATAATGAATTGGTCAATCAACTCTTGAGCGCCAGCTTCATCCAAAGTACCCTCTTCCATATCACGAGTAATATAAATATCTAAGAAGGCATCTACTCTTCCTAAACTCATAGCTGCACCATTATTTTCTTTAACAGCAGCTAAATAACCAAAATATGTCCATTGAACAGCTTCTTTACTATTACGAGCAGGTTTAGAAATATCATAACCGTACTTAGCCGCCATCTTCTTAATTTCGTCTAAAGCACGATACTGCATCGAAACATCTTCTCTTAACTGAATCAAATCATTCGTCATTGGTCCAAGTAATTGTTCGAAATCTTTTTTCTTTTCTGCCATCAAGAAATCGATTCCGTATAAAGCTACACGACGATAATCACCAATAATACGACCACGTCCATAAGCATCAGGTAATCCTGTCAATAAACCAACATGTCTTGCTTTCTTGATTTCATCAGTATAAGCATCAAAAACACCTTGATTATGTGTCTTTCTAAACTCATTAAAATACTTATCCACCGTTGGATTAAGTTGATATCCGTATGCCTCAAGCTCTTGATATACCATTCTAATCCCACCATAAGGATTAACGATTCTCTTTAATGGAGCATCCGTTTGAAGTCCAACGATTACCTCGTTATCTTTATCGATATATCCAGCTTCATAAGCATTGATTCCTGACATATGATCAGTATCGATATCTAATACATGTTTTTTTAATTCTTCTTTTAATAAGTCACTACATTTATCCCAAACAGCTTTAGTTTTAGGTGTAGTACTCGCTAAAAATTGTTCATCATCTTGGTAAGGTCTATAGTTAAGTTGAATAAAGTCACGAACATTGATTTCTGTCGTCCATTTTCCTTCTTTAAAACCTCTCCATTCTTCTTTCATTTTATACCTCCTTTTTACAGTAATTAGTATACCACAAAAGAACAAATTCTAATATTCCTTTACACAGAATATTGACACCTTTTTTTACCAAAAAAATCAAATAGTAAAATGAAATCCTATGAATCTCTTTTTTCTATTTCATAATTAGTCCTTAAGCTTTAAACTCATAATATTTTTTTACAACAATTTAATAATAAAAATAGGCAAGAGTTCTAACGCACATGAAAAAAAATACATATATTAAACTAGAAAGGAGGATAAAAATGAAAAAAGACGATTGTGAAAATCGCTGTCCAT
Source organism: uncultured Bacilli bacterium (assembly GCA_944363785.1). Classification (GTDB taxonomy): domain Bacteria; phylum Bacillota_I; class Bacilli_A; order RF39; family UBA660; genus Alloscybalousia. The sequence continues at coordinate 13,411 of CALVVF010000010.1, read as the reverse complement.
GGCTCCCTTTCGGATGTTTCTTAGTAGGACCGACTGGACCAACTGGACCTACAGGACCAGGTGGAGGAGCAACCGGAGCAACAGGGCCTATGGGACCTATGGGACCTACGGGGGCAAGAGGATTAACAGGTGATACAGGCTTGACTGGAGCAACCGGACCTACAGGGCCTACTGGTTTAACAGGTGCTACAGGTATGACAGGACCAACCGGACCTACGGGTGCTACAGGTTTGACAGGTGCTACAGGAATGACAGGTCCTACTGGACCAACAGCTACATATTCAAATTTCTTCTTCAACAAAAAAAGAAGTGAATACTCACTCCACTTCCTGAATAGAAAAATCTAAAGCACTAATTTTAGAAATGATCTCAGAAACTTGTTTTTCTTTTTTGACTTTAACAAATAACATTCCCGTTTCTAGAGAAACTTGATAAGATTCCACACCTTTGATTGTACTTAAACAATTTCCTATTCGCTTCCGACAACCATCACATTTCATGCCATCAATTTTAAATTTTACTTCCATTTTCGTTTTACACCTCCTAAGCGCAAAGAATTCACAACTACTGTTAAACTACTAAGCGTCATCGCTATACTTCCTATCATTGGATTCATTGTAATCCCAACACCAGAAAATACCCCCATAGCAATCGGAATCATACAGAGATTATAGAAAAATGCCCAAAATAAATTTTGACCAATCAACTGATAAGAACGTTTACTAATATCGATAAAATCCAAAATATTAGCAAGATTATTGTTCATTAAGATCACATCGGCAGAATCCATTGCTACATCAGTTGCTTGATTAATACTAATTCCAATCGTGGCATTAATCAAAGCCGGCGCATCATTAATCCCGTCCCCTACCATAATGACCTTTTTATTTTCACTCACTAAACCCTTAATATAGTTTGCCTTTTCCTTCGGCATAATATCCGCTTTCACATTATTCTGTTTAATTCCAAGTTCAGAAGCCACTTGCCTAGCTACTTCTAAGTGATCTCCCGTTAACATTACCACTTCAATTCCTCGGTGCCCAGCTTCATAAATCGCCCGCTTCGTTTCTTCTCTCACGACATCTTTAACCCCAATAATACCAATTAATTTTTTATTGCGAACAACATAAATAATACTACATCCTACTTTAGTTAATCTTTCCTCTTCTGAACCATAATGATTATCTATATTCAAATAAGTAAGTAGCTTATGGTTGCCTAAATGATAGACATCCTTACCAATTCTACCACTCAAACCAAGCCCTGATAAGCTTTCAAAATCACGAACATTTAACTTTTCAGTTACCGTAAATGCAGTTCTAATTGGATGTGTAGAATAGCTTTCTAAATTACTAACAATATTTAAAAATTTTTGACTCGTTAAACTAGAATCATGTTGAAAATCAAAGATGCTAAGTTTTCCTAATGTCAAAGTACCCGTTTTGTCAAACACAATCGTATCGATTGTTTTCGCTTTTTCTAGCACCTCGCCATTTTTCAAAAACAATCCTTTTTTCGCACACAAACCATTACTAACAACGACTACTAACGGTACAGCTAAACCTAATGCACAAGGACAAGCAACAACTAGTACCGTAACAAAACGAGTAAAACTAATTTCAAAAGATAAACCAAGTAAAAGATTAATCACCAAAGTAAAAACCGCTAAAATAACAATGATTGGCACAAAATAGCCACTGATTTTATCCGCTAATTTTTGAATTTTACTTTTCGTATTGGTAGCTTCAACTACCATTTTTACAATTTCAGAAATCGTTGAGTCACGGCCAATTTTCTCTGCTTGATATTCAATATAGCCATCATAGCAAATAGAACCAGCTATTACTTTTTTGGTTTCTACCTTTAATACAGGCACACTCTCTCCCGTAATAAAACTCTCATCAACATACGTTTTACCACTAACAACAACACCATCAACTGCGATTTTGTCTCCTGCTTTAGCAATCAAAATATCTCCTGAAGAAACTTCATCGATTGTCACTTCTTTTTCACCGTTATCTACTTTTAAAGTTGCCCGAGATGGCGTAATTTGAACTAATTTTTGAATCGCACCTCTCGTTTTATCTTTACTAAATGACTCAATATAGCGCCCTAGTTTTACAAAATAAATCACCATCGAAGAAGATTCAAAATACAAATGATGTAAATACATAGTATCTCCTAAAAGAATCATCACATATCCATATAAATTATAAATCATACTAAAGAAAACACTAAACAACACAAGAGTATCCATATTAGGCATTTTATGAATTAAATTCAAAAAACCACTTTTTAAAACATCTCTTCCAAAGAAAAGAAAAATCAAACTAATCAAAAGTAGAATGGTAGATAAAATTAGAGGAGAAGAAAGAAAAGGAATGACGGGAAAGCCTAACATCTCACCCATACCAAGATACATCATCACCAATAGAAGAATAGCTAACAGAATATAAACTTTTTTATCTTCCTTCTTAACTTCAAAATCGCCTACTCCCTTAAACTCTCCTAAACTTTGAAAACCGGCTTCCTTAACAAAGTGTTCCAAATCTTTTACTTCCAAACTTTCATATTCGATAGTCGCCAAAGAAAGTACTAAGTTAACAGAAGCTGATAATACACCATTTTGTTTTAACAGATACTTTTCTAATCCAGAAGAACAAGCACTACAAGTCATACCATCTATTCTTAAAACTACCTTTTTCATCTAAAGTTCTCCTTTCTTCCAGTATTTTCTTTAATTACTCCAGATTATTTATCACCCAATATGGACTCATTATACCATAACTAAAGAAAAAGTTAGACTTTATAAAACTTGCAATTTTCCATTTAACTAACTTACTTCTTTATTCTTAAAATACGAAGAGCATTTAAAATCGCAATAACAGAAACTCCAACATCAGCAAATACTGCAGCCCACATCGTAGCTAAACCAAAAGCACTTAAAAGTAAAACAGCAATCTTAACGGTTATCGCAAAAACAATATTCTCTTTCACAATGCGCATCGTTTGATGAGAAATTTGAATCGCAGTACTAATTAAAGAAGGCTGATCAGTCATAATAACCACATCAGAAGCTTCGATTGCAGCATCACTTCCTAAACCGCCCATCGAAATTCCAATATCGGCATAAGCCAAGACTGGTGCGTCATTAATGCCATCCCCTACAAACACTAGTTTCCCATCCGCACTTTTTTCTGACATATATTTTTCTACTAACTTCACCTTTTCTTGAGGTAAAAGTTCAGCATGATATTCATCAATTCCTAATTTTTTAGCAACACTTTTACTGATATTTTCTTTATCTCCTGTCAACATTACAACTTTTTGAACTTGATTCTTTCTAAACTGTTCCATAGCTAAATAAGCATCTTCTTTAATTTTATCACTAATCACAATAGAACCAGCAAATTGAGAATCGATAGCAACATAAATGATTGTTCCCACTTTATGATTTTTCGTATAAGAAATATGATACTCTTCCATCAACTTATCGTTACCAACCAAAATTTTTTTCCCGTCTACCACAGAATAAACGCCTTTTCCAGACAACTCTTTATTTTTCGTAATCAACTTCTCGTCAATTTCCTTTCCATAAGCTTCCTTTAAAGAAAGAGAAATTGGATGAAGAGAATAATATTCTGCGTAAGCAGCATACTTTAAGACATCTTGATCAGAATAGCCTACTCCGTCAATTTCTTGAACCTTGAATACACCTTCGGTTAATGTTCCTGTTTTATCACAAATAACTAACTCTGTTTTTGATAATGCTTCAAGATAATTACTACCCTTTACCAAAATTCCTCGCTTAGCAGCAGCACCAATTCCGCCAAAAAAAGAAAGAGGAATGGAAATCACTAATGCACACGGACACGAAACCACTAAGAAAGATAAAGCACGATAAAGCCAAGTAGAAAATGTATCCCAGCCCAAAAACATAGGCGGAAGAAGAGCAAGTAATACCGCTATACCAACGACAATTGGAGTATAAAATCTCGCAAACTTACTGATAAAATTTTCTGATTTTGATTTCCTACTACTAGCATTTTCTACCAATTCTAAAATTTTACTCACTGTGGACTCTGAAAATTCTTTTTCTACCTTTAATTTTAATGTAGCATCCATACTGATACATCCACTTAATACTAAATCATCCTTTTTAACATGTCTAGGCATGGCTTCTCCGGTAAGCGCAAGAGTATTAAGCATTCCTTCACCTTCTACTACATTTCCATCCAAAGGTACCTTTTCACCAGGCTTAATTAAAATAATTTCCCCTACATTCACTTCATCAGGATCCACTTTAAGAATTTCCTTATTACGATACACATTTGCGTAATCTGGACGAATATCCATCAAAGCAGTAATGGACTTTCTAGACTTATCAACAGCATAGCTCTGGAAAAATTCACCAACTTGATAAAACAACATAACAGCTACTGCTTCTTCTATCTCCCCAATTCCAAAAGCACCAAGAGTAGCAACGGTCATTAAAAAGTTTTCATCAAACACATGACCATTTACAATATTACGAGCAGCTTTTCTTAAAATTTCAAAGCCAACCAATAAATAAGAAACAACAAATAAACTATTTTTTAATATAATCCAATCTAGTGGGCAACAAAAAGCTATCACAAAAAATATTGACGCACTAATAATTAATCCTAGTTTCTTTTTCATTTTTTTATTCATTATACTTCCTCGATTTCTACATCAGGTTCTTCCTTATGAATAACCTTTTTTATTATCTTTAAAATCTCCTCTTTACGATCTTCTTGACAAGAAAAGGAAAATTTCTCTGTCATAAAAGAAATACTAACATCCTCTACACCATCTATTTTCTGTAACTTATCTTCTAAATGACTCGCACAAGCAGCACAATCTAATCCAGTTATTTTAAATTTACATTTTTTCATAATATCCCTCCTTATCCTTTATGATTAATATGTTCTAATCCAATTTCAAATAATTTTACGATATGATCATCATCTAAAGTATAGTAAACTTCCTTACCATTTCTTCGGCATTTAACAATACCACTTCTCCTTAATACAGCCAATTGATGAGATATGGAAGATTTAGTCATGTTTAAAACGTTAGCTAAATCACAAACACACATTTCATCCTGATCAAGAGCAAATAAGATTCGACATCTTGTCGTATCACCAATTAATTTATATAAATCAGCTAGCCGATTAAAAGTATCTTCATTAGGTAACTTCGATAATACTTTGTCTACTGCTTCTTGATGAATCACATTACAATCACAGATAAATTCATTTCTTGTCATATATTCATTTCTCCTTTTTAGTCTACCCAATCAATTGAATAATTATTCAACTATTTAAATTATAGTTGAACAGTTATTCAATTGTCAAGAACATATAAAACTTTTTTTTCACTTGACGTCTAAAAAGAAATTCCGATACGCACCAACTGGACCTAGTGGACCTACTGGTGCGACAGGTTTGACTGGACCAACGGGACCTACTGGACCTACAGGGCCAAGTGGCGCAACTGGCGCAACAGGAGCAACGGGTGCTACTCCAACAATAACTACAGCTGCCCTAATGGCTCATGATGAAACAACTAGTACTGTAAATACCGGTAACCCAATCCTATTCACAACAACAAACTTAAGCAGTAATGTTAACTATAATCCTGTAAATGGCGTATTTACTATTTTACAAGCCGGCCAATACATCATCCATTGGTGGGCTAACGTTAAAAACAGCAGTGGACATAAAGCGATCACTACCCCAACTACCGCACCAGTTATCATTACTCTTAATCAAATAACACCAGCTGCAATCTTGATCTCCTCATCATCTTCGCATAATTCACTAGCACAAAACGCTACCGCTACCGTAAATGGAAATGCCGTATTTACAGCAGCAGCAAACAGTACTTTCCGATTAATCAACAGTTCTGTAATTCCATTTGATCTAGTAAAAAATGGAACCTACTCAGCTTCCATATCTATCATTAGAAATGCTCAAAACTAATAGAAAGAGGTCCATAATATGGGAAAATATAAAGTATATGTCTATGCGATTTCTAAAAATGAAGAAAAATTTGTCGATAGATGGGTAAACTCTATGCAAGAAGCAGATGGTATATACGTACTAGATACTGGCTCTCATGATAACACAGTAAAAAAGCTAAAGAAGCATCATGTAACCGTCAAAAGCAAAACGATTACTCCTTGGCGCTTTGACGAAGCACGAAATCAATCTTTAGAAATGGTACCAAAAGACGCCGATATCTGTATCTGTACCGATTTAGACGAAGTCTTTGTACCAGGATGGAGAGAGGAATTAGAAAAAGCTTGGCAAAAAGAAACTACTCGCGCTCTTTATAACTACAATTGGAGCCTAGACGAAAACAATAAGCCAATTGTCAACTTCTATATTGAAAAAATACACACAAGAAACGACTACAAATGGACACACCCTGTCCATGAAGTACTTTCTTATATTGGAAAACAACAAGAAAACAAAATTATCATTCTAACAATGACTTTAAACCATTATCCTGACTCAAAAAAATCTCGTAGTTCTTATCTACCATTACTGGAATTATCTGTTGAAGAAGACCCAACCGACGACAGAAATATGCATTACTTAGGGCGAGAATACATGTATTACGGAAAATGGAATCAAGCAATCGATACCTTAATTAGACACCTTAGCTTAGAAAAAGCAACTTGGAAAGATGAACGTTCAGCATCAATGCGTTTTATCGCAAGATGTTACACTCATCTAAACAGAATAGAAGAAGCTAGAATGTGGCTACAAAAAGCGATTCAAGAAGCTCCTTATCTAAGAGATCCGTATGTCGAAAGTGCGCTACTTGAATATCAACAACAAAATTGGCCTAAAGTAGAAGAAGACTGTCTAAACGCCTTAAAAATTACCACTCATCAAAAAACATATATCAATGAACCATTCAGCTGGGATCATACTATATATGATTTACTCTCTATCAGCACATATTATCAACAACAATATCAGAAATCTCTCATATACGTAAATAAAGCCATAGAAAAATCGCCCCAAGAAAAGCGATTATTAGAAAACAAAAAACTAATCGAAAGCAAACTAAAAGAAGTGGAAAAACATTCATAACCACTTCTTTTACCCATCTATCATTTAGGACAAGCTCTTTAATCTTGCCTTTACCAACAACACTATCTCAATCGGGGCATTAATCCAATGAAGAACGAGTAAACTATCCTGTAATTTTCTTTTTAAAGAAACACGATCTAATATATCTTCCGCATTCTTCTTATAATCAAAATTTTCTATCGGATTAGCTTTCAAAAAATCACGAATATAATTTTCTATATCCTTTAAAAGATATACTTTTAAATCATACTCATCCATTTCTGTTATTCCGTAATAACCAGATACTAATATTTTAAACTGTTCAATTAAAGAAATATGCATGTTACCACCTAATAGAATTATACCCTATTCTACTATTTTTGAAAACGAAAAGAATAATAAGTAATATCATAATCTCGATGATAGAGAAAGTCAGCTAATTCTTTTTCTTCTTTTGATTCCAAATTTCGACACCAAGAAAAGACAAAACCATTTTGATAGGATAACTCTTGAAATAAAGTCCAAATATTGGTTATCGTCAAATAATTACTGAATTGATCCGTATTAATCCAATTTCCTTCGGCAAGAGATAAAATAGAAGTTAACGAAGCAATATTACGAAACTCGCCAATGATATACCCATCTTTCTTAAGATAAGACTTAAGAGTAGAAAGAAAACTTCTAGGATCACTAACACGTTCTAATTCTCTACCAATAAAAATACAATCATAATCAGTATCTATTACTTCTTCTAAAGAAGAATAGACCGTACCATACAAAGAAGAAAAAGCAGCTTGATGAGAATCTTTTTCTATTCCATGAATCACTAAATCAGGATGTTGATACTTGAGTTTTAAAAAGGTAGTTCCTATTCCACAATCAAATTCTAATATCTTATAAAGATTAGATGGTAACACTTCTAAAGAAGCGATTTTTACTGCATCAAAGGCAAAAGGAGAAAAGCCCCATTTATGAAAAAAATAAGATCGATTTTTCGCTAACAGTTTTTGAAATTCAGTATTGTCTTTTCGAAAACAAGTACCCAAATAATGATAAATAAAGACATCATGACAAAGAACTAAGCGATATCCTAAACGAATAATAGAAAGAGATAGATCATTATCTTCAATATATCCTGGGGAATATTCTTCATCTAGACTCTTAAGTTGGTCGAATACTTCTCGTTTAATTAAGAGACAAAAACCAATTAAAAATAATTTGTCTTCCCAACGAGTAGGATCTAAACAATTATTTTGACAAGCTTTTTGGTGCATTTCTTCAGTTGTTTGATAAACAAAATCGCATCCCTGTAAGTTTTCTTGATGATTAGATATTGCCCCTACTGCCCCAATTTTTTCATCACTCTCTAAACAAGTAACAAGATTGTCTAACCAATGGATAGTAACAATAGTATCGTTATTTAGTAATAAAATATCATTAGATTTTTGACTATGGCTAATCCCAATATTACATCCTTTAGGAAAGCCAAGGTTCTCTTCGTTCAACACAACTTGAATATCCGTGTTGTTTTTTTGTTGTTCAATTAACCATTCTCTCGTCCCGTCTGTAGAATAATTATCCACTATAATCAGTTCATAACTACCCGGTTTAGTATACTTCCGGATACTTTCGATACAGTCTTTGGTAAATTCAAGCTGATTATACGTTAGAATGATAATAGAAACTTTTTTCTTCTTCAATTTTCTTTTCATAATATTTTTATATGTAGAACAAAGAAAAAAGTGCGAAATATTTTTCCGCACCTTACATAATTAAACCGCCATCTACTTGAATAATCGTTCCTGTCGTAAATGAAGAATCATCACTCGCTAAATATAAATAAATAGGGGCAAGATCGTTAGGTGTTGCCATTCGTTTTAACGGTGTCATGCCAATCAATATTTGTTTCATTTCAGCAGTAACGTGTTCTTCTACCATTTCAGTTCCAACAACACCAGGTGCTACGGCATTCACACGAATTTTATACTCACCAAGTTCCTTGGCTAATGACTTCGTAAGACCATTTATTGCCGCTTTACTTGTCGCATAAGCTGCTTGTCCTCGCCCACCATTAACACCAACCATTGAACTGGTATTAATAATACTACCACCATATTCCTTCATATAAGAAACAACTTCTCTTGTTAGACAAACCGGGCCAAAAAAATTGACATCAAACATCTCTTGAAATTCTTCATCTGTAGAATCCACTAAATTTTTCTGAGAAGTAATTCCTGCATTATTCACTAAGATATCGATTCTTCCCCATTTAGCGATCACTTCTTTTACTCTACTTCTAATTTCTTCTTTATTCTTCATATTTAAAGAGATGGGATAAATTTTATCCTCAGGTAAAGAAAGCTCTTCTTCAAGTTGTCTAGCAGCTTGCTGAACAGTTTCTTCTCTACTGCCACAAACAATAACTTTAGCCCCCTCTTGTAAAAACAAACGAGCAATCTGATAACCAATTCCTCTAGTGCTTCCTGTCACAAACGCAATTTTATCTTCTAGTTTCATTGTTTTCTCTCCATTTCTTATACACTTTAATTAAATCCGGATCGTTTTGTTTATCCTCTTCTGGTAATTGTTCTAAATCAAAGAACCGAAGTTCTTTTGACTCTTCATCCCATTTCAACTCCCCATGATATTGATCGATATAATATAAAACTGTATTGTTAATCACCACATCCCCATTTGGATAAGCATTTTTTCTACTCATTCCTGAGACAACATCAATCAATTGAAGATGATCAACTTCAAGATTAGTTTCTTCTTTTACTTCTCGAAGAATTACTTCTGAGAAACTTTCTCCTAGTTCCTGACAACCTCCAGGTAATCCCCACTCATCATTGTCTCTGCGTTTTTGTAGTAAAATTTGTCCATCTGAATTCACAATAATCGCAGCCGCTCCATCCTGTAGTAAAACAAATTGATGACCAATTTCTCCCATACAAAGTCTAGTAAATACTGGGTATCCGATCAATCCACACATCTCGATAATCTCATCACAAGAAAGCTTAGGTAACATTTCTTTTAGTTCTTCATAAGAAATTTTTCTTCGTTCCGATACACTTAAATTCCGAATTTCCTCTAAAATATTATCTTCTTTAGTATTCATTATAATTTTTCCTTTATCCCTTCTATCGAAAATTCACACTATCATACTATTTAACCACTTTAGCTAATACTTTTTGATAATCACCAAGATCTCCTAACTCAACCTTAGCCCCATCATTTCGCTGATATTCTTTCTTATCTCGCTCCTCAAAATAATAATCACTAAGCGAATAGGCACTACCAATATAAGCTTGAATTAAACATTCTTCTTGAGCTTGACTATATAAGTCTTCTAACTCTTCCGTAATATAACGAATGGTATTCTGATTAATCGCTACTCGATAAGTCTCCATCAAATACTGATAATAAGACAAATCATAAGCTTTATCAATAGGAAGTTTAACCACATTAATTTGAAAAACTCTTCTCTTATCAGCACCAAAACAAATAGGACTACGATCGACAAGTCCAGTATAAACAAAACCATTATCCCGCGAAAACTCTAAGTTATCCCAAATAAAGGGAATCTCTTCTCGAAATTCTGCACTTTCCGGAGTATAACAATAGCTACCCCAATGTCTCTTTTCCTTATCAAATAAAGCCAAATTTTCTTGTCGGAATCCATTAATATTATCAAAAGATATCTCTTTAGGTAGAAAAACTAATTGTTTTTTTTCAATATCCATTAAATACCACCCATCTATTCTATCATTTACACAAGCTAGAGAATTATAAAAGGGAGTAGCATACTGAAATTTTTTACCATTAAATAATAGATTTCCTTCTAAATCTGTATAAAAGTATTCTTCCTCATGATCAGGAAAACTACTTTCCTTCCACAAGGCAATATTTTCCTCTACAGAAATCAAAGATAGTTGATGATAACCTCTAGAATATTTTTGTCTCGCGCTTTCCCTTCTTAAAATGTCTTCTTTTAATAATTCTAATTTTTTTCTTTCTTCCATTGCTTCCATCATAAAACTTTCTCCTTATTATTTCTTTATCTTCTTAGACTCACTTATTCATCAATTTTAAAACTATTTTTCTATCCGCCATATCGTATATCCTCTACAATTTTATATAATGTCACATGGCATTTTTCATATAAAACTTCCTAACTATATCAATACATAGAATCACTTTCCTATCATATGTTTTTAAATTAAGAAAGCACTTTATCTCTATAAATATATTGTACCATAACTATAATAAATTATCAGAATAACTAAATTAAAATTCTATTAATATTTTTCAGTAATCATTTGACTATAAATATAGTAGATATCTTATGGAGTAAATTACCATAAGCAATATGATCTAACCTTACAACATATATATAACCTCTAATCTTCTTATCCTAACTCCCTACTAATAATATTTTCTATTTTGATCAATCCTTCCTTGAATAGAATTTTCTCCAAAAAAGAAAAAATCAATCCTAAGTTAGAATTGATTGTCTACTAAATTTAAAATAAAAAAGCACTAAATCTAACAAAATTTCTTATCATACGAAATATGATTTTATTATTATCATTTCCAATTTCTATTTTCCTTAAAAACTAAATTTCATAATCATTTTCAAATTTCTTTACTTGTTCAATTGTTAAAAACAATACTCTAAATCACCATTTAAAATATATTTAGTATTTAATTAAATTTAAGCATATTAACCCCTATAAAAAGGAAGGGTAAATAAAATCTAGTGCCTTTTAAGATACTGAACTTTATAATTAACTATTACATCTGCCCCAATACAACTACAATATATTAAATTATTCTAAGATAGCAAACTATTTTTTTACAAATTTGTAACATTTATATAATATGCTTCATTGAAATGAAAATTAATTTATAACATCTGTACATATTATAACTAATAAAATTAATAGATTTTTCTTATTTTTTTAACGTAGGCGTATTTACTATCTTTATACTCTTTTAATTCATTATATTTTTCTAAAGCATTATCGGAAACTTCTGTGATTCTTCTGGATCCGTAAGGAGTTTGTATTAATGGAATAGCATTTCTTTTTTTGGTATCAAAAGAAATATAAAAGACATCACTAGGCTCAATTTCTGATTGAACTAAGGTACTGGCCTCATTAAAAATTGACCATGAAAGAAAATTTGCAGCAAAAATATCACAAATATCTTTTTCTCTTTTTGTATATAAATCCTCTAATGATACTAAATTTCTTTGTACAGCTAATTTTACTATTTCTGAAATGTATTTCATTACATATTTATCAGTATTTCTCTGTAATTCTTTAGCATAATTGTAAACCATACATACAAATTTTTCAGCTATTTTTAAATCACGAAAACCTATTTCTAAATCTCCATCCTCATTCTTTAAAATAACCATATTATTATATACTTCTTTAATTTGTTCTAAAGAATGTGTATGTAGCCAAATATAACAAGTATGTAGTACTCCATCAAGTCTATCTGTGCAAAGCTTAGGAGATTTATTTTCTAAAATCTGAAATCTTGAAAAATCATCTAAATCAACTAAGTCTATACTGTCTTCTTTTAAAAATTGTAATATTTCTTTATCTTGAAGCACAATGTCGCTAATTTTTTTCTCGGAAGACTCTTGATTTACATAATCGCCAAAAACATAATCTATACAATGGGCAAAGCATGGAGTTCCCGCATCATGCAATAATGCAGCAATAGTTTCTTTTTTATCATGAGTAAAATGCCATGTCATATGGGCAACTACTAAACTGTGATCAAATCTTGTATATAAAAATAATGGAGAATACATTTTTGTATAATCACAACCACAAAATTGAGTAACGTATTTTAATCTAGTCAATGTTTTTGTCGTTAAATATTTATCTATAAAATCAGGATAACTTTCATCCACAAAAATATTTATATATTGTTCCATTATCATCACCTGTACCATATAGTATATCATTTTATGATTAATTACAAATAAAAAACTCCACTTAACGTTCTGAAAGGGAGTTACTTTTAAACGAACATTACAATGTTCGCATTAATCTTTTATGGTGCCCGAGGTCGGACTTGAACCGACACGGTATTGCTACCAATGGATTTTGAGTCCATCGCGTCTACCATTCCACCACTCGGGCAAGTAAATCAATTATAACAAGAAAAAAATAGAAAGTAAAGTAGTTTCCAGAAAAAAGCCTAGGCAAATATGTTGAGTTACAATTGATGTGAGACTAAGATGGTATACAAAAAGCGATTAATGCCTTAAAATGTTAATTGACCAA
>CALVVF010000009.1 GCA_944363785.1 uncultured Bacilli bacterium | reverse complement strand
AAAACACCTCCTTTCGAAGGTGTATTCTAACATAAAACTAGTTTTTTTATAATGTCTACCCAAAGGGGTGCATTTCAATTTTTAATTACTCGTTTTTTTGCATCTTTAAACTTATGCGCCAAGATTTCCTGAACTTTCTAAAGCAGCAAGTTGTTCTTCCAATGTTGCTTGCGCTTCTGTAATACTAGTATCTGTTTGTTCATAGTTTGTAATTACTGTTTGATCTAAAAAGTTTGCGAATTTATTGATTGCTTCGATAAATTTTGGGGTATTGGCATTAAAAGTTTCTGCTTTTTCATAGAAACTTTGTGACCCAGTAATTGTTTTGAATTCTTGATTTGCTTCTAGGCTTTGAATTCTATTCATCATAGCGGAAACTTGTTCTTCAAGTTGAGTTGCATAGTTTCTTAAACTTGATGCAGCTGCTTGTATTTCTGCTACTGATAATTTTAATTGTCCATTATTCATTTTTTTCTCTCCTTTCCTTAACTAGCTAAGTCACTTGCTGCGCGTCGTGCTCTTTCTTCTTCTCTTTCTCTCATGATAGCTGCAATTTTAATTAAAGTGTTGCCGATAATTTTACTACTTTGAACTAATTTATTCATGTCTGTTCTGTAAGTAAGCAATGCATTTATATAGGCATCTGCATCGCTACCTGTCCAGCCACTTCTAATGTTCTCGGCTAAGTTCATAATACTGTTTACTGTTTCATCGATACTTTCACTATCTGTATTTACGATAGTGTTTCCTACTTCGTTTACAGTATTACTAGAAAATTGATAGTCCATACTTTTCTCTTCCTTTCTTGGATAAAGCTACCTTTATCTTATCTATATTATATAATTTTGCTTTTCTTCTCGTCAATTCCCTTGACTATTATTGACATATATTTTAACCATTCTACTGTGGTTGAATATATTATGGTAGTAAGGAGTTGAGTACTTTGAGACTTAATCAATTGAGTGTTGGTCAAAAAGCAGTTGTTTCTTCACTTAAAAATACAGGATCTATTAAAAGAAGATTATTAGATATGGGGTTGTTGCCGGGGACGGAAATAGAATGTTTATTTACTAGTCCTTTTGGAGATCCAGTTGCTTATCGGATTAGGCAAGCAATTGTCGCAATAAGAAAGAGTGATGCGAAAAATATTTGGGTGGTGGACGACGATGAAGAAAATAGCGTTAGCCGGTAATCCCAATGTAGGAAAAAGTACTCTTTTTAATCAACTGACTGGTATGCATCAACATACTGGAAATTGGCCAGGTAAGACAGTAAGTAATGCCGTAGGAAATTTTTCTTATCGAAAAAAAGATTATTTGCTTTATGATTTACCAGGTACGTATTCTTTGATTTCCCATTCAGAGGAGGAAACAGTAGCTAGAAATTTTCTTTGTTTTCAAGAATATGATATGGTTATTGTCGTTTGTGATGCCTTATGTTTAGAGAGAAATTTAAACTTAGTATTACAAGTATTAGAGATTACTTCTCGGGTCATCGTCTGTGTTAATTTGTTGGATGAGGCAAAGAAAAAGGGAGTTGAACTCGATTTAGCTTTACTTTCTAAGCGACTAGGTGTTCCGGTTGTCGGTACGATTGCGCGTAGTAAAAAGGGCCTTCAGCATTTACTTTCTGTAGTAGATAGTTTATCCAGTACTTCGGAGGTCAGTAGGGTACGATATGATAGAAAGATAGAAAACGGAATTTTAGAGTTAGAACAAGCTTTTTTGAAATATGATCTTAAGCATTTAAATCCAAGATGGTTAGCTTTAAAAATGATTGATTATGATCCTATTCTTTTAGAAGAAGTAGATCAATACCTCGGCTTTTCTTTTAGTAAAATTAATCAGTTTTTACAAATTCGTGATCGGATTTTAAAATTGTTTCCTGAATCAGAAATAAAAGAACATATTGTTACTCGCATTATGCATAAAGCTGAAGAATTAGTCGACGGTGTTATTTTATATCGTCATGTTAAAAGAAAAAAAAGAGAACTTTTTATTGATCGTCTTGTAACTAGTCGCTTTTTGGGGATTTTACTTATGCTTATGTTGTTTCTACTTGTCTTTTGGTTAACGATCATTGGCAGTAATTATCCATCGAGTGTATTATATGACTTTTTGTTTAGTTTAGAAGATCCGCTGATTCATTTGTTTCAATTTCTTCATCTTCCTGATCCTTTTATTCAGATGACGGTTATGGGAATGTACCGAACTCTTGCTTGGGTGGTTTCGGTAATGTTACCACCGATGGCTATTTTCTTTCCCTTATTTTCTTTACTGGAAGATTCAGGGTATTTACCACGGGTTGCCTTTAATCTAGATAAGTGTTTTCAAAAATGTAAAGCTTGTGGTAAGCAGGCACTGAGTATGTGTATGGGTTTTGGTTGTAATGCAGCGGGAGTAGTTGGTTGTCGAATTATTGATTCTCCTAGGGAACGGTTAATTGCGATATTAACTAATAACTTTGTGCCGTGTAATGGAAGATTTCCCATGATCATTTCGATTATTGCGATGTTTTTTGTCGGTTTTGAGTTAAATGGCTTTTCTTCGTTTTTAGAAGTAGGAATTTTAACTTTAGTTATCTTACTTGGTGTTTTTATGACTTTCTTGGTTTCGTGGCTTTTATCGAAAACTTTATTAAAGGGTATTCCTAGTTCTTTTACTTTAGAGTTACCACCGTATCGTAAACCGCAGTTTTTTAAAGTAATTGTTCGCAGTATCTTTGATAAAACCTTACATGTATTAGGCCGTGCGGTTTTAGTCTCTATTCCAGCAGGTATTCTTATTTGGTTACTTGCGAATACTATGATTGATGGATATAGTCTTCTTCATTATATCAGTAGTTTTTTAGATCCATTAGGGCAATTAATGGGATTAGATGGCGTTATTTTAACGGCTTTTCTACTTGGTTTTCCGGCTAATGAAATCGTGATTCCAATTATGATTATGGCCTATATGTCGTTAGGAAATATGGTTGATTTTGCTAGTTTAACAGAGTTAAAAAACTTACTTGTTACCCATGGTTGGACAATACTTACAGCGATTAATACGATTATTTTTTCTCTTATGCATTTCCCTTGTTCTACGACTTGTCTTACTATACATAAAGAAACGGGTAGTTGGAAATGGACATTGTTTGCCTTTTTGATTCCTACTGTTTGTGGAATCGCTCTTTGTATGCTTACTTCAGGTATATGGCATTTAGTTAGTTTACTATAAAGGTTTAATCATAAACCTTTTTTTCGTGATATTTTTCTTTAACGTCATCATTCGACAAAATTAGTACCTACTTTTTAGTATTCTATTATCAGGTGAGGCGGATGAAAGTTAATTTATTTATTTCAGTATGTTGTGCATTATTACTTGGTTATCTGTGTGCTAATTTTCTTTTTAAGGGTTATCAACAAACAACATCTGCTTTTGATGAGGAAAACAAAGTATTTTTTTTACAGTATGGTGTCTATCAACAAGAAGTACCATCTGATATTTCAGCTGATCCTTATATCGATGTGGAACAAGAAGGAAATCATTATATTTTTGTTGGGATGACAACAGATTATGATAATGCTGTAAAAATACGTGATTTCTATCAGGAACAGGGAGTAGAACTCTATATTAAAGAAGATCAGGTAGAAAATGAAGAATTCTTTAATGAGTTATCGCAATACGATATTTTATTAGATAGTACGGATACTGCTGATGAAATCACCTCAGTACTTGCGACAATCTTAGCTTCTTATGAAGAATTTGTATTAAAAAGGTAGGTGGTCTAAGTTGCGTTTAAAAGAGTTACCTGAAGCAGAAAGACCTAGGGAGCGATTACTGGAATATGGGGTATCTAGTTTAGCTAATGACGAGTTACTTTCTATTTTATTTAATACTGGGAAGAAGGGAAAGAGTGTTAAGGAACTATCTTTAGAAGTTCTTCAGTATTGTGGAAATATTACTAATTTACAGAATATTACTAAGGAGCAGTTGTTAGCTATTGAAGGAGTAGGGCTAGCCAAAGCTTTAAAGTTATTAAGTGCGATAGAACTAGGAAAAAGAATTTTTTTGAAAGTAGAGGAGAAGAATAAAGTACAAATTCATCATTCTTTAGATATTTATCGTTATGTAAAGTATTGGTTTGTAGGAAAAGAACAAGAGTATTTTTATTGTCTTTATTTAAATAATCGAAATGAAGTTATAGAAAGGAAACTATTATTTATGGGAACAATTAATCGTAGTTTAGTTCATCCTCGTGAAGTTTTTAAAAATGCTTATTTATGTAGTGCTTCATCGATTGTCTGTGTTCATAATCATCCAAGTGGAGATGTTAGACCTAGTAGAGAAGATATTCGTTTGACGGAAGCTTTGGTTAAAATTGGTGATCTTAATGCGATACCGGTTATTGATCATGTGATTGTAGGAGAAGAAAGTTATTATAGTTTTTGTGATGAGAAAATGTTAAATCGTTGACTAGGGAGGAACTATGAAAAAATACCAACGTTATTTTCGTAAACATCATCGATTATGGATAGTTTTTGCTTTTCTTATTGGTTTTATAGGACTTTATTTTTCACTATATAGTTCTTTTTTTTCTTTTTCTTTTTTTTCAGATATTGGTGCTTTTATTCAGGGGTTATTTTCTCCGGTTACTTTAGATTATATAAATATTACGAATCAACAAGTAGAAGCTTTAAAAGAAGAAAATCAACGCCTTGCGGAAGTTTTAGAACTTAAGAATACAACTAGTAATTATCAAGGGATTGTGGCGCGAGTGTTGTATCGTGATTTAGATTATTGGTTTCAAACGATAACGATAGATAAGGGGGAAAAGGAAGGAATAGAAGAGGGTATGGCTGTTGTTGATGAATATGGGTTGATTGGTAAAGTAGTACAGACTTCTTCTTATTCTAGTCTTGTTCGTTTAGTCAGTGCGAATCATGAACACAATAAAATCGCAGTTAGTGTTTTAGTAGGAGACGATGTTTATAATGGTATTTTACAAGGGTATGATCCCCAGGAAGAAGTATTATTAGTCAGTAGTATTCGCAGTACAAGTAATATTGAAATTGGTAGCATTGTCCAAACTAATGGTCTAGGGGAAGTGTTTCCTACTGGTATTTATGTTGGTGAAGTAGTTTCTATTGTCAATGATGAGTTAGGGCTTAGTAAAATTTTAAAAGTAAAACCAAAATCTTCATTTGATGATATTCGTTATGTAATGGTTCTAGGAAGAGGGAATTAAAATGAAACTGTTATGGATTGTTCTAGCATTTATTCTTGATTTCTTTTTGTCCCGTTTTTTTTCTTTTTCTTATTATCATGTTTCTTATATTTATCCTTGTTTATTTTTAATCAGCAGTTTATTGGTTTGGTTTTTCTTAAAAAATAAAAAATATTATCTTCTTTCTATCGGAATAATTTATTTTATTTGTTGTCTTATCTTTCAAACGAATTTCTTTTTACGTTTTTTTTCTTTTATAGTCGTTTATCTCTTTCTTGTTTATTTTTGGGAAAAATATCATTTTTCTTTCTTCTCTTATTTCTTCTTTTTCTTCTTTTCTTTTTGTCTATATTATTTTACTTATTTTTTACTATTATTTTTATTTGCCTACCCAGGTGTCTCTTTTTCTTTATTTTTGGTTCAACTTCTTCATCTTTTACCGTTTAATCTTTTCTTAGTTATTCTTTTCTATTTCATTTTAGGTATAAAATATCGGTATCGTTAATATGAATTAGTAGGTAGGTGACTTTCGTGGAAGAATATAAGTCTGTGAATAAATATTTGAAGAAAAAGAAAGAACCAGTAGGAATTAGACGTAGTTTTTTCCTTTCTTTTTTAAACAAGACTTTAATTTCTGGATTATTACTGATTTCTACTTTATGTATGATTAAGATGTATCCTGATACAAAAGATCTGATCGAAAAAAGAGTTTATCAGGATAATATATCTTTTGCGAAGATAAATGAACTTTATCAGAAATACTTTGGGGATATTTTTCCTATGGATACGATTTTTGAAGATAAGACTAGGATGGTATTTCAGGAACAACTTGTTTATCAAGATGAAGAAGCTTATCGTGATGGGGTAAAATTGAAAGTAGAGAAGGGTTACTTAGTTCCTGTTTTAGATAGTGGGATAGTTGTTTTTATTGGGGATAAGGACGGATATGGTCCGACGGTTATCGTCCAACAGGTTAATGGTATTGACGTTTGGTATTCTGGTGTTGATCATTCCTCTATTCAGTTATATGACTATGTTGAAAAGGGTGATTTATTGGAAGAGAGTTTAGGGGAAGAGATTACTTTGGTTTATCAAAAAGCAGGAGAGTTTTTAGATTATCGTAAATATCTTCCGTAAGATTTCTATTCATCCCTATTTTTATTTGTTGTTGGTATTAGCTATATTAACCGGTCACTTTCAACATATTCTTATTTTTTCTACTTTGATTTTGATTCATGAACTCGGACATTTTATTTGTGCTGTTTGCTTAGGATGGAAAGTTGTAGCTATTCATCTTTATCCATATGGTGGTTGTTGTGAATTTAATGAAGAAATTAATGTTCGTTTGTGGCAAGAGTGGTTAGTACTAGTAATGGGACCTCTTACTCAAATATTGTTTGTTTTTCTTCTATCGTTTATTTTAGATCCTAGGGATTTAGTTTTATACCAACATTATAGCTACTTTCTTCTTCTTTTTAATCTATTACCTATTTATCCCTTAGATGGAGGAAGATTTTTACTGTTATTTTTTCATCGTTTCTTATCTTTTTATTACAGTTATCAATTCGTTCTTTTCTTATCTTATTTTTTATTATTTACTATGTTGTTAGCTAGTTTATTCTTTTTTCACAATTTAATTTTTTTTCTCAGTTTACTTTTACTCTTTATTAAACTATGTCAAGAGATCCAACAGTTTACTTTCTATTATCAAAAGTTTTTATTAGAACGATACTTACATCATTATTTATTTAAGCGAAAAAAACAGATTTCTAATCTTAAACAGATGAAGAGAGATACCTATCATTATTTTGTAGAAAATGGGTCTATTATTTCAGAGTTCGAATATCTAAGACAACTTTTTAGTCATTAGATATTTGAATTTTTTTCTTGTCTTTTCCTCAAAATAAATATATAATGTTATTGAATAATACGGAGGATTATATGAAAAGAAATGTTCAGTTGGGTGTATCACTTCTTTCTCTTCTTGCGTTGTTGTTGATTTCTACAGGAGTTTCTTATTCTTTAGTTGATCAGACCCAGACGGGGGATTCAGATGGATCATCTTTACAGGGAGAAAAAGAAGAGTATAATGATAACGAGATAAAATTTTTATATACAGATTATGATGGTAATGGTAGTCAGTTATCTTTAACTGGGGAGAGATTACTTTCTGATGAAATTGGGAAGTATCTTCCTCCTTTAGAGAATACAGAGATTTTTGATTTTAAGATTAAAGCAGAAAAAGGAGAAGCTATTCCTTATCAAATTACATTAACGAAAGAAGATGGCTCTACCTTAAGTGATGATTTGGTTAAGGTATATTTGACAGAAGTAAATGGAACTGAGGAACATGCTATTGCGCCTACTTTACAAGAAGATGGTACGGTTACTCGTTTTTCTCAATTAGAAAACAGTACGATTCAAGAAGGTAATACCGTAGATAAAATTCTTTATGTAGGATCAACTAGTGGTGATGAGTATGAAAAGAATTTTCGGCTTCGTGTCTGGGTAGCAGAAGATGCTCCTATTACAGTAGCAGAAGATGGGACTATTCATTCTACCATTCAGAATGAACAGTTCAATGTTCGGGTAAATGTTTATACATTATTATAAAAGTAAACAAGGGTTGTGCTCTTGTTTTTTTGATTAAAAATAAAAAAATTTAAAAAATATGGCGTTTATTCCTTCTTTTCTTGTCTATTTTTGTCTATTTGATTGACTTTTTATTCCGAGGAAGTACAATAGGAATTGTCGAAAATTGTGCGAGATAGGGGGGATATGATGATAAATGCAGAAGACAAAAAAAATATTGTAGTAGTTGTATTGATTTTAATTATTCTTTTGGGTTCTCTTTTTTTTATAAAAAGTTGTAATCGCCAAGAATATATTGATGATAATCAATTACCAGATGTTGACGAATTACCGATTGATGATGGAAATTCGGAAGAAGAAGATCAAGTTGATGGATCTTTGGAAGAAGTAGTAGATGATGTGGAGGATACACAATCAGAAGTTGTTTTTCTTCCTTCTTATCCTGATAAGGAAGAAGAGCCTGCTTTACCGCCAGTTATTTCAATTCCTGATCAGTTCGTTGTTTCTTTAAACGACAAAGGATTTCAATTACCTGATGTTAGTGGAGTAGATAGTAAGGGCGTTCCTCTTAAAGTGGAAATTAGTTATTATTTTAAACCACTTTCAGGACTTGATTATAGTCCAGTTCTTACTTTCTCAACAGATCAAGTAGGAACATATCGTGTTGTCTACCGAGTAACGAATAGCGATTGGTTAACTACAGTTAAAGAAGTTTATGTTGAAGTAGTTGACCAAGAAGCACCAAAGATCGAGGGAATGATCGAAGAATATGATCCAGAAACGGGATCTATTACTTTTATTCCAGTTCCTAATAGTTCTTTGATTAATCAGATGATTAAAATTCATTTTACGGACAATGATGCCGTTAGTTATGCGGAATATTATAAGTTGAATGAAGAACAAGGTAATGATGATACGACTGAAGAACCATTACCGGAAATTATTCCGATTGATCCAACTTCAGAACTTGTTCTTTTTGAAGATGGAGAATACCACATTCGGGCGTATGATGCTAGTGGCAATGTAGTAGAATATGTTGTAACTATCGATTGTACAAATCCAGTTGTTTCCGTCACTTATACGATGAATGCCAATTCTACATTAGTCGTAATTACTTCTGATGAAGAGTTACAGCCAGTTGATGGTTGGGTATTATCTGATGATGGAAAGACGTTAACGAAAGAATATACTCAGTCTACTCAAGAGGTACTTTCATTATTTGACTTGGCAGGAAACCAAGTAGATTTACCATTAGTTGTAGAAGTAGAATACATCGAACTACAAGTTTTCCAAGATGGTAAATTAACAACAAGTGAGTATCTTAATATTGTAGATGGTGAGATTACACTTGGTGTTGATACCAATCTTTCTGATTATGAAATATTCTATACGATAGATGGTGGTAGTGAAGAAGTCTATCATGTAGGAGATAGTTTAACAGTAGCTGGAGATTATGTAGTTTCTGTTTATTCTGATGGTATTTTATATGATACGATTCATTTCTTTATTTCCACTGATCTAGGTGGCGATTAAGAGTAAAAATATAAAAGAAAAATAGTCACTTGATGAAGATACTCATAGAATGGTCAAAGCATCTATGAGATGATGATATTGTCAAAGAATATGATTTGTCTTCTGTGATAGATAGTTTCTTCGAAAACTATCTTTTTCTTTTGCTTTATGTGTGATATAATTTTGTTCAGAATAGGGAGGAAGGAAGCGGATAATATGTTAGGAAAGATTCTTTCTATAGAAGGAAACTATGTCGAAGTAGCATTAGAGATTGATATTACAGCACAAGCTAGTTTAGTCAACTTACATGTTGTATTCGAAGATGATAAAAGTAAAGTAGTAGGAGAAATTCGCGATGTTTCTAAAACAACACTTAAGATTGCGATTGTTGGAGAGTTTGTAGGAGGTCAGTTTTTAGCTGGGTTTAATCGTAAACCGTCTTTTAAGTCGATAGTTAGAATGATTAAATTAGAAGAACTTTCTCAAATATTAGGAGATCAACAGATTAAAGATGGTAGTCAAGTTTATTTTGGACTTTCGACAGTGTATACAAATTATCGAATCAATGTCGATATAAATAAGTTTTTTAATAGTCATTTTGCTATTTTAGGAAATACAGGTAGTGGAAAAAGTTTTACCGTGTCTAAAATTATTCAGAATTTATTTACGGGAAGTAGCTATGTACCACTTAATTCTAATATTTTCTTATTTGATGCTTATGGTGAATATACTCGTGCTTTTTCAAAGTTAAGTGAGAAAAATCCACTTATTCGTTATAAGACAGTAACGACTAATGTCGAGGCGGATGCTTCTGATATTTTACGTATTCCTTTATGGCTTTTGGATGTTGATGATTATGCACAATTATTAGCGGTGGATAATCCTAATCAATTACCAATTATCGAAAAGGCTTTAAAATTAGTAAAGGTGTTAAATAGTAATAATCCTGATGTGAAGAAGCATAAAAATGATATTATTGCACGTGCTATTTTAGATATTTTACTTAGTGGAACAAGTTCAGGAAAAATTAGGGATCAAATCGTTGCTGTTCTTACGAACTTTAATACGGAAGATTTGAATTTAAATAGTACGATTAGAGAACCAGGTTATGTTAGAACACTGAAACAGTGTTTGTTTGTTGATCAGTCAGGTAAAATGCAAGAGATGGAGCTTGTAGTTGATTTTGTTAATCAATTTGTTATTGATGGATTAGAACTTACTGATTTTGATGGAAGTACTTTTTTTACTCTTCAAGATTTAGAGAATGCTCTTGATTTTGCTTTAATTAGTGAGGGTGTATTAAAGAGTGATCGTATCTTCGATTATGCGAATATCTTAAGTGTTCGTTTACATTCTTTAGTTAGTGGCGAATATGCAAAGTATTTTGAGTGTAAAGAGATGATTTCTAAAGAGACTTTTATTCGTAGTTTAATTACTGCGATCGATGGAAAGAAAGCTCAAATCGTCAATTTTAATATCAGTCATGTCGATGATCGAATGGCTAAAGCGATTACTAAGATCATTTCTCATATTTTGTTTACATTTAGTGTAGAATCAAGAGAAAGAGCCAAGGTGCCTTTTCATATCATTATTGAAGAAGCACACCGTTATGTACAAAACGATACCGATACAGAGATTTTAGGATATAATATCTTTGATCGTATCACTAAAGAAGGTAGAAAGTATGGAGTTATTTTAGGGTTAATTACTCAACGCCCTTCTGAACTTTCTGAAACTTCAATTTCACAGTGTAGTAATTTCTTAATTCTAAGAACCCTTCATCCTAAAGATTTAACTTTTATTAAGAATATGGTTCCTAGTGTTAGTTCGGAAATTATTGAGCAGTTAAAGTCTTTGCAGGCAGGAAATTGTATTGCGTTTGGTAGTGCTTTTAAGGTACCTGTTTCGATGAGATTTGAGAAACCAGATCCAGAACCACTCAGCAACAATGCGGATATTTTTGCGGCATGGTATTAAGGTGGTGTAAAAATTAACTATGGATTTTCGTGATATCAAAGAATTCTTTTTAGATGCATTTAAATATTTTGTTTTCTTTGGTTGTATCTTGTTTATCGTGGTTTATTGTTTTTCTCTACAACAAGTATTAGGTGAATCAATGTATCCTAATTTCCATGATAATGACGTATTGATTCTGAATAAATTGAAGTATCGTTTTTCGGATATTAAACGTGGAGATGTTGTGGCTTTGCGTTTTGAGGATACCAATTACTTAATTAAGAGGGTAGTTGGGTTACCGGGGGAGACGGTTGAATTTAAGGATAATCAACTTTACATTAATGGAGAAATAGTAGAAGAGGACTATTTAGTTGATGGAGTTGTAACCGCTGATTTTAATCTAACACAATTAGGATATGACAAAATTCCTGAAGGAATGTACTTTGTTTTGGGGGATAATCGGGAACATTCTTCTGATAGTAGAGAGCTCGGTTTAGTCTCAGAAAAGGACATTTTGGGAGAAACTTCTATCCGGATTTTTCCAATTAATCGAATTGGTATTTTGAAATAGTCAAAATTTGGCGATAAATTCCCAGATTTTGGCTGTTTTTTTGTTGAAATTCTTAAATTGTTGTGCTACAATAACCTCGAAAAGGAGTGAAAGTCTATGGACAAGAAAAAAGGTGTCATTATAGCGGTTGTATTATTGCTATTATTGATGGTTGGCACATTCGCTTTTCAACGAGATGATGAGACAAAATTAGACGGTGGGCAGACTGACAACACAGAAATCACTAATGACGATCAAGATAGTGATGATAACAATAGTGATCCAGAAACTGATGTTACAACACCAGAAACTGATGATAATGTTACCGATGACGATGATGTATTACCTGTAAATAGTGGTAATGGTAATACAAACAATGGAAACAACGGTAATGGTAATGGCAATACAGATATTCCAAAAGTTGTACTTTCAACAGATAAATTACAAGTATCTGTTAATTCTGGAAACAGCGTTTTGACAGAAATTAATACTGTAGATACTACTTTGAATGAACTTTTAGATAAGTTAGAAAAAGCAGTATCTGAAGGAGAAGAAATTATTTCTAATCCAACTACGCAAGCAGCTATTGATAGTAAACAAGAAGAAATCGATAATCTTTTGAAACAAATTCAAGATTATCTAGAAGATGCTTATAAG
This sequence comes from uncultured Bacilli bacterium, assembly GCA_944363785.1. Lineage (GTDB taxonomy): Bacteria > Bacillota_I > Bacilli_A > RF39 > UBA660 > Alloscybalousia. Next base: position 46,092 of record CALVVF010000009.1, on the reverse strand, counting down.
AAAGCAGAAGAAGCAGTCGAACTATCAGAAAAAGAAAATACGAAAGAAAACTTAGAAAATGCTAAGGAATTAGTTGATCTTTTACCTGATGGGGAGAGAAAAGATGCATTATTAGATCGTATTAAAGATACGACAGCACCAGTCATTGTATTGAATGGTGATTCACCTATGACTTTAGAAGTTGGTATCGATACTTATGAAGAATTAGGTGCTACAGTTACAGATAATGTAGATGAGACAATTACTAATTTACAACCTGTATTAATCAACTATTCTATCGGTGGTGTATTCGTTAAACCTGTTGATCATGTAGATACGACAAAAGTAGGTACCTACAAGATCGTATATAAATATACTGATCAAGCAGGAAATGTTGCAGTAGATGCAAATCGTGATGATCATGATTATGTCATGAGAATAGTTAATGTAGTAGATACAATTGCACCAAGTTATGAAACTTTACGTTTGTTAAGAATTGAACCTGATTATTCTACATTTGCTAAGAATGGAGATAAGATTCGTGTTCTAGTTGATTTTAAGGAAGAATTAGCTGTTTTACCTAAGTTAAAGATCAACGATGAAATCGAAGTTAACTTCCGTTTCAGTGGTTATCGTGAAGATTCTAATACTTACTTGTATATGGCAGATTATACAATTCCTGCTGATGAGAGTGAATTAGCAGAAGGAGAACTTTCTATCTTAGTGTATGGTTATGCAGATAGTTCTAACAATATTGGTGAAGAACTTGATAACAGTAAGATCAATCATGATACACAAAACATGATTATTTATGATAGAACACTTCCTACTTATAATTTTACTAACGGAAATACATTCCCTAGTAAAGAAGTTGTTGTTACGGATGAATATTTTGATCATATGACAATTTATAATTACGCAACTGGTGAAACAACAACTACTCAAGAAAATACTTGGATGATGAATTCAGGTAATACGATGTATAAGCTTACTGCTTATGATAAAGCTGGTAACTATAAAGAAATTTGGATTTATCATGATGACAGTGTAGCTGCTTTTGAAGGAACTGGTAAAGTAGGTGGAGAAGACACTGAATTTACAGATGGTGGTATTTATCAATCGCTATCATTAAGAGTTTCTGATAATGATTTAATCTCTGTAGTTCAAGAGTTAAATGGTGAGAAAACTACTTTAGCTAGTTACACTTGGGAAAATAATCCAGAATCAGTAGATTTTACATTTACAGAAGAAGGCACTTATACGATTACAGCAACTGATCGTGCTGGTAATACCTCATATGTAACATTTACAATTGATACAACATCTGCAGATGCTATGCATCATGCTGTGAATATCTTAGAAGTCGGTGAGCCTAACGAACAGAGTGAATACTTTGTTACTGTTGGTGATACGATTCAAGTTTATGCTAGATTTGATGAGAAGTTAATGGGTAATCCTACTTTTGCATTAATCAGTAATGGCAATGAATATGTTATTGAGGACAGTGCAGTTATTATGACTGGTCCAAATGATGACGGAGAATATACTTACAAAATCAACTATGAAGTTAAAGCTGATGAAATGGATGAGGGAGAAGTTACTTTAAAGATTTCTAACATTTATGATTTAGCTGGAAACAAAACTAAAGATATTACAAAACCTACTAATGGTCATCGTGTATATATTGATCGCGTTAATCCTGAAGTAGAAAAAGTACAAATCTTTAACAAGGATAACTCTTCAAGCCAATATATTAAAAATGGTGAAACCGTTCGTATTTTGGCTACTTTCAAAGAAGAATTGTTAGTAAATCCAACGATTACACTTAGTAACGGAGAAAGTAAGGTAGCAACCAAAATTCCTGGTGGAAATGGTGAAGTTATCTATTCTGCAGATTTCTCTATAACTAGCGATGAAAGTGAATTAACTGAGGGACTTGTAACTTTTACAATTAGTGGTTATAAAGATTTAGCAGAAAACGAAGGTGCTACTGTTGATCAAACTGTTGCTAGTAATTCATTAATTTATGATAGAACTGCTCCAGTAGTTGCTTTCCCTAATACTCATGGTGAAGGACAAAATTATAAATCATGGGAAACATTAACAATTACAATTACTGAAAATAATCTCTCAGAAGTATATTACACTTGGGCAAATACGAATAAGTATGTAAATGCTACTACTTTAGTTCCAAGTGAAAATATTAAGAATAATGGTAATGGAACTTATACCGTTAAAGTGCCTACTATTGAAGGTAGACATAGATTAAATATTAAAGCTGTGGATGCTGCTGGGCATATAACAGAAGTATATAGTACAAAAGGTGCATACAATATTGATACTATTGCTCCAGTAGTTGCTTTTCCTGAAACACATAGTTCAAATGCAGATTATAAATCATGGGAAACACTACCTATTACAATTACTGATGAAAATCTTTCAGAAGTATATTATACTTGGGCAAATATTAACAAATATGTAAGTGCTACTACTTTAGTTCCAAGTGAAAATATTATAGATAATGGAGATGGAACTTATACTGTTAATGTTCCAACTGTTGATGGTAGAAATAGATTAAATATTAAGGCTATTGATACCGCAGGAAATGAAACAGAAGTATATAGTACTCAAGGAGCATACAACATTGATACAACTGCTCCTATAGTAGATGTTGTATATAGTACTAAGGACTTGAGTCAATCTGTAATCGTTACATTAATTGCTAACGAGGATATTAAACCAGTAGATGCTGGTTTATGGAACCCTGATGGTGTATTTACAACTGAATTAAGTAAAGTATATTTTAATAATGTTGATCAAACCATCACTGTAGTAGATAAAGCTGGAAATAAGACAGAAGTTCCTATTATCATTACAAATGTTGATAGGGATGCCCCAGTAGTTGATTTCCCTGAAACACATAATTTTAATGCAGATTATAAATCTTGGGAAACATTAACAATTACCATTACAGAAAGAGAGCTTTCAGAAGTATATTATACTTGGGCAAATATTGACAAATATGTAAGTGCTACTACTTTAGTTCCAAGTGGAAATATCACTAAAAATGAAGATGGTACTTATACTGTAAAGGTTCCAACTATTGATGGAAGAAATCGTTTAAATATTAAGGCTATTGATGCTGTTGGAAATGTAACAGAAGTATATAGTACTCAAGGAGCATACAACATTGATACAACTGCTCCAGAAGCAATTGGTCTAAGAATGGTTGGCGGAAATGGTGTAGATGTTGATGGACAACATGTATGGTATGTAAGTAATGATGGTAAAATTTACGTCTATGCAGAGTTTGCTGAAAAACTAGCTGTTTCACCAAAATTAAAAATCAATGACCAAATCGTTGTAGAATTCAATGATGGTACATTTAAAGATGATAGATACATTTATTCTGCTATCTATACAGTAAAAGAAGATGATGGACTTCAAGATGGTGCCATCACAATCGAAGTATATGATTATGCAGATAAAGCAGGAAATGTTGGAAAAGCATTAAAGAATGAAGACATCACTCTTGCTTCTCAGAAAAATGTAGTTATAGATAAAACTAATCCAATAGTACTTGAAAATAATTCAACAGGTAAAGATGGCATTTATAGTTTGGTAAATCTAAAATTATTTGATGCCAATAGTATTGTTAAATTGGTGATTAATGGTAAAGAGTATCCTCATACTGGAAAATATATAGATGTTAATGACGGATATATCTTAACTTTCCCAGAGGGAAAAAATACGATTGAATTTACTGATGTAGCTGGAAATACAACAGTATATAGCTTCATTGTTGATAAAACAGCTTCAGTAGTACAATTCCCAGCTACTCATAATTCTAATGCTAATTATAAGTCTTGGGAAACTTTAGAAATTACAATTACTGAAGATGATCTTTCAGAAGTATATTATACTTGGGCAAAGACTAATAAATATGTAAAAGCTACAACATTAGTACCTGAGCAAAATATTATTGATAATGGTGATGGTACTTATACAGTTAAAGTTCCAACTGTAGATGGAAGAAATCGTTTAAATATTAAAGCGGTTGATAAAGCAGGAAATGTAACAGAAGTTTATAGTACTAAAGGAGCATACAATATTGATACAACTGCTCCAACCTTTAATATTACTGATGGTATGGTAACTAATGATAATGTTCTTGTAGAAGTGACAGATGCTAATTATGCATATACTGTAATTACGAATGTAACTAGTACTAATCAAACTAAGTCTAGATTTACTCTTGAAAGAGAAGGTAATTATACGTTGACTGCTTATGATAACGCTGGAAATTCTACAACAGTTACACTTTCTATCGATCGAACTGCTCCAGTAGTAAGAGGTGTAGAAAATGGTGGGCATTATACTGGATCTGTTACCTTAATAATTGATGAACCAAATATACAAGCTGCTAAGTATCAGAAAGATGGAGGAAAATGGTATTCATTTGAATCAGGTCATACATTTACAGAAAAGGGAACTTATTTTGTAAGAGTAACTGATAAAGCATATAATAAAAAAGCAGAATTAACATTTACTATTGAGTAAGATTGTAGAAGTTAATTTTAAAGAGAAATTTCAAATTTCTCTTTTTTTTTGTTTTCTATATGCTATAATTATGTTGAGAATAGGAGGAAGTAATATGGCCTATATTAAGTTCAAACCATTAACGCCAAGTATGCAATTTAATCGAATGGTAACACTAGAAGAATTAGATTCTGAGTTATTAAAACTTTTGGATAGTAGTGAGACTGTTCAATTTGCTTTTTCAGCTGGACGTGATTTTGGAATTTTAACTGATAAGAGAATTATGATTATTGATCGAAAAGGAGTTAGGGGATTTCGTAGACAAATCTATTCCATTATGTATGATTCGATTTCTACTTATAATTTAGATATTCATAATTTTGATACGACTATCGAAATGACTGTAGATAGTGGTTATGTGATTATTCTTAGTTTTTATAAACCGATTCCATTAGATACCATGTTTGATATTTATAAATATTTAAGTAGTAAAATTTTGGAAAAATAGACAATTACGTGGTATAATTTTAAGGCACAGATATTGGAGGAATGTAGATGGCATTAAGCAGTATTAAGAAATTTTTTGGGATAGGAAACGAGGATACCGTAAGTGAGATTGGTACTGAAGATGAATTTTATCAAGTAAGCCGTGAAGATATAGAAGAGCAAAATATAAAGAAGAATAAAATGATTCTATTTGAACCACGTGCCTATTCTGAAGGTAGTCAAATTGTAGATTATTTAAAAAATAGAAATACAGTTATTGTTAATTTGAAACGGGTTACACCGGAACAAGCAAAGCGTATCGTAGATTTTTTAAGTGGTAGTTTGTATGCTATGAATGGTAGTTTACAGAAACTAGGTGGGGGCATTTTTTTATGTGCGCCGAACGATGTAAATATTGAAGGTAAGATTACAGATGATACAGTTAAATCGGTAAAGAAAAAAGAAGAAGCTTTAGAAGACGAATTTAATTGGTAATATTTTAGGTGGGGTTAAATGATGGTTGATAGCAGTAAAGAAAATGTAATTAGTCAACAGGAAAAAGAAGAAATTATCTTGTTGATTGAGGGAACAATTAAACAAACAGAAGCACTCTTAGATAAAGTGGAAATGCAACAGAAAATGATTAAGTCATTAGAAAAACAACTAGATGATTATAGAGACAGGGAAGAAAAATTTGATACTCAATATCAGGAACAAGCAGAAGAGATAATTGCTCAAGCCAAGAAAGATGCGGATTATATTGTTTATGATGCTTTGGTTCAAGCAGAGAAAATAGAATTAGGTGCTGCCTCTATAAAAAGAGAATCTTTATTATTTAAAGAGAGTTTAAAAAGGATTTTAGAAAGAGAGTGGAAAGTACTACAGGAATTAGATTATTTACAAGAAAAAGATTAATTATAGAATAGTTTAAGCGCGATTACAGAACAAGGTTTAATAAATTTTCTGTTTTGGCGCTTTTTCTTTTTGCTTATTTGTGATAAAATGATTAAAGTAGAAGAGAATAATTGGAGGGATATAGATGGCATTAAACAATATAAAGAAGTTTTTTGGTGTAGAAGGTGAAGAAGAAGTGGTAGTAGGAAGTGAAGATGAATTCTATCAAGTAGGACGTAATAATGAGTCCGATGAAGAACAAATCAGGAAGAATAAGATGATTTTGTTTGAACCACGTGCGTATTCAGAAAGTAGCCAGATTGTTGACTATTTAAAGAATAGAAATACGGTTGTTGTGAATTTGAAACGAGTTACTCCAGATCAGGCTAAACGAATTATTGATTTTTTGACTGGTAGTTTATATGCGATGAACGGGAATTTACAAAAACTGGGCGGAGGAATTTTTCTATGTGCACCGAACAATGTAAATATCGAAGGTAAGATTACTGATGATACGGTTAAATCACCAAAAGGAAAATCGAAAGAAGAAAAAGAAGAAGAATTTAATTGGTAGATAGTTGCTTTGTATTTTTGATGAAGTTAACTTGTTGTAGGAAGTAAAATTATCTATGATCATAATAAAAAAATTACACCACTATCTTTTATTAGAAAACAGCTTTTGACTGGTGTTTGATATAGATGATGGAGGAAAAAAATGAAGGAGAAAAGAAATAGTTATTACGCATTTACTTTAATTGAGTTGCTGGCAGTAATCGTTATTTTGGGTATTTTACTAGGATTAGCTGTCGGTGGCTATATAGGATATTTGAACCAAAGTAGAGGAAAATCATATACGATTGCCGAGAATAGTTTTAAAGATGCTACGATGGCAGCAATGGAAAACTGTATGGCAGGGGGAAATAAGAATTCTGCCTTTTGTAATAATCATGCTATTCCTCAGAATCAATTTGATTATGAGTTAGTATACTTAAATGAATTAATCGCAGGGGATTATATTGATCCAATTAAGAATCCCTATAATACAGAGGAATTTTGTGATGCTAATAATTCGTATGTTTACGTATCTAATCGTGCCGATATGGATGTAGATATGAATTATGATTTATACTATAAAATTTGTCTTGTTTGTGGCGATAAGAAAAGTGCTTTTTGTGACGAGGATTTAGAAGCTCCAGCTGATTTTGATACATCATGTGAAGTTTACTATGATGAAAATCTTACAATTCCTTATGATGGAGAATGGACAGATCAAGATCTATTTATCAAATTTAATGCTTCAGAGGGATACACCTCAGGTATTTCTAGATTTAATTATAAAGGGGAAAAGGAGAGTAAGTGGAAGAGCTTTAGTGTAAAAGAACCACAAGGTGTACTTCGTTTTTCAGAAAGTATCAACGATGAACTTCTTGCTCAAGCTTATGATGATCTAAATCATGCAGGTAGTATTGCTCAATGTGGATCAACAGCGATTCGCATAGATAAGACAGTAATTGAAGATGCAACTTTGACAGGTAAGAGAGCCAATGGAAAAGCGATTCCAAGTGGAAAATGGTCAGATAGTCATGTAACTCTTACTGTAACGGTTAATCCAAGGACTTGTGTTAGTGGATATCTATATCGTTGGTATAAAGATGGGGTATTAGTTCAAGATTGGAGTGAATCAAATACCTATGTTGCCAAAGAGGATGGAACTTATAAAGCAGAAGTAGCGAATATATTTAAGAAACAGATTGTAGCAACTAATGATTTTGTGGTAAAAATTGATAGTACAGCTCCAGTGATTACTGTTCATCAAGATCCATTAAACTTAAATAATGAGGATTATGAATTTACAGATAATATTACAGTAACCTTTGGTCCAAGTGGAGGAGAATTTGCTTGTGATCCTAAATCAAGTAGAAAAACAGGAACTTATACAGTTACTTGTACCGCAATATCAAATAGTGATATAGAAACAACAGTAACCTTCCAAGCAAGACATAGTTATGCAGCAAGACTTGTCCCTAAAACTTGTAGTAGACAAGAAAACTGTAATTGTCGTGAAGAAGAGTATTGTATTAGGCACGAAACCTGTAATCCATGGTGGTGTCCAGATTGGTCTCAAGGATGTTGTAATGGTTGTCATCAAACAGGTGAAACCGTATGTTGTGAAGAATACGCAACTGGTACAAGATGTGATACTTGTACAGTAAATTATGATTGTTCTTACTATGATTGTCCAAATGGTGGAACATTAAATGGAACTACTTGTTATTATTAGGAGGGATTAAAGATGAAAACAAATACGAAGAAAAAGTTAATTGTATGTTTGGCAATACTTGGTATTATTATGATCGTAGTAGGTCTAGTCTTAGTTCTTTCTAATAAACAAAATGATCATAAAGATCCAAATACAGATACTGATCAAATTGTTAATTTAAGTTGTTATAGTTGTTCTAGGGAACAATTAGTTAGAGATACATATACTATTGATTATACCTATGAGTTCTGCTATAAAGATAATGAAATTAATTATGGAAAGTATGATTATGTATATACTTTTAATGATTTAAATAGTTATCAAAACTTTGAATTTGAAGAGAGTGAACAGTTTAATCCTATCGATGTAAAAGAGGATGAAAAAAGTTTAACGAGAACTTATACTTTTGATTTTAATTATCCTCCTGAAGGTAAGACGATAGATAGTTATGTAGAAACCTTACAAGGTTGGGGTTATACTTGTAGTGTGAAATAGATTAAATATGTATAAAAAAAGAAGATTAATATTCAGTGGGATGACCTTGAATACTAATCTTTTTATATTGTCTAAATGGAGAAATTGTAGAATATTCATTCTTAATAAGGTTACATTTCTATAAAGTATGAATAACAAGTATTTTTCGCTTTTTCTTTTTGCTTATTTATGATAAAATGATTAAAGTAGAAGAGAATAATTGGAGGGATATAGATGGCATTAAACAATATAAAGAAGTTTTTTGGTGTAGAAGGCGAAGAAGAGGCCGTAGTAGGAACTGAAGATGAATTTTATCAAGTAGGGCGTAATGAACCCGATGAAGAACAAATTAGAAAGAATAAGATGATTTTGTTTGAACCACGTGCTTATTCAGAAAGTAGTCAGATTATTGACTATTTAAAAAATAGAAATACGGTTGTTGTGAATTTAAAACGAGTTACCCCAGATCAGGCTAAGCGAATTGTCGATTTTTTAACAGGTGGTTTGTATGCGATGAATGGAAATTTACAAAAATTGGGTGGGGGAATTTTTCTATGTGCACCGAACAATGTAAATATCGAAGGTAAAATTACTGATGATGCGGTTAAATCACCAAAAGGAAAATCGAAAGAAGAAAAAGAAGAAGAATTTAATTGGTAGGTAGAGCTTTATGAAAAAGAAAGTAATGAGAGTATTCATTCCTGTTTTTTTAGGGGCTGTTTGTATTTGCCTAGGTATCTATTTATCTTTATCTTTTTCTGATTATGATGAAATAGATGAAAAAGTGAATTATGTTTTGTTTAAAAGGGAACAGTTAGAAACTGATTATGAATTACTTGAAGAATATAGGGTATATATGGATGATGAGGATTATTTAGAAAAGATAAATACAACGGAGATTTATACGTATCGTGATCATACATTATATGAACAATATAGGAGTCAGTTTTTACTTGATGAAACGGGAAAATATACAGAATATCCTGATGAAAATAAGTTTGTGATAAACAATGAGATTATCTATTATCATGATGAAGATATTGGCCCAACACTATATTTAGATTATCTTAAGTCGTTGGAAGAACAAGGTTTTCAGTGTGACAATGAATAAAGATTACGGAGGAAAAAATGAAGGGGAAAAGAAATAGTTATTACGCATTTACTTTAATTGAGTTGCTGGCAGTAATCGTTATTTTAGGTATTTTACTAGGATTAGCTGTCGGTGGCTATATAGGATATTTGAATCAAGGTAGGGGAAAATCATATACGATTGCTGAAAATAGTTTTAAAGATGCCACGATGGCAGCAATGGAAAACTGTATGGCAGGGGGAAATAAGAATTCTGCCTTTTGTAATAATCATGCTATTCCTCAGAATCAATTTGATTATGAGTTAGTATACTTAAATGAATTAATCGCAGGGGATTATATTGATCCAATTAAGAATCCCTATAATACAGAGGAATTTTGTGATGCTAATAATTCGTATGTTTACGTATCTAATCGTGCCGATATGGATGTAGATATGAATTATGATTTATACTATAAAATTTGTCTTGTTTGTGGCGATAAGAAAAGTGCTTTTTGTGACGAGGATTTAGAAGCTCCAGCTGATTTTGATACATCATGTGAAGTTTACTATGATGAAAATCTTACAATTCCTTATGATGGAGAATGGACGGATCAAGATCTATTTATCAAATTTAGTGCTTCAGAGGGATACACATCAGGTATTTCTAGATTTAATTATAAAGGGAAAAAGGAGAGTAAGTGGAAGAGCTTTAGCGTAAAAGAACCACAAGGTGTACTTCGTTTTTCAGAAAGTATTAACGATGAACTTCTTGCTCAAGCTTATGATGATCTAAATCATGCAGGTAGTATTGCTCAATGTGGATCGACTGTGATTCGCGTAGATAAGACAGTAATTGAAGATGCAACTTTGACAGGTAAGAGAGCAAATGGAAAAGCAATCCCAAGTGGAAAATGGTCGGATAGTCATGTTACACTTACTGTAACCGTTACGCCAAGAACGAGTGTCAGTGGATATTTATATCGTTGGTATAAAGATGGAGTATTAGTTCAAGATTGGAGTGAATCAAATACCTATGTTGCCAAAGAGGATGGAACTTATAAAGCAGAAGTAACGAATATATTTAAGAAACAGATTGTAGCAACTAATGACTTTGTGGTAAAAATTGATAGTACAGCTCCGGTGATTACTGTTCTTCAAGATCCATTAAACTTAAAGAAAGAAGATTATGAGTTTATCGATAATATTACGGTAACCTTTGGTCCAAGTGGAGGAGAATATGCTTGTGATCCTAAAGCAAGTAGAAAAACAGGCTCTTATGATGTTACTTGTACCGCAACGTCAAATAGTGACTTAAAAACAACAGTAACATTCAAAGTTAGACATAGTTATCCAGCTACTTATGTTCCTAAACAATGTACAGGTCAAAATTGTTATACATGTAGAAGTCCTCATGATTGTTATTCCTGTGACTCATGGCGTAATGGAACTTGTTGTACATATAAATGTAGTGATGGTAGAGAACGTCAAAGTATAAAGAGTTATATTGATCCAGATTCTGGTGAATGGGCTGGACGTGGAGATGAATATACGAAGTGTGAAAATACAAGTTATGATTGCTCTTATTATACCTGTCCAGAAGGTGGAACAGTACAAGGAACAATGTGTGTGTTTTAGGGTGATAGATGATGAAAAAGATTAATTATATATTACTAATTTTAGGAATAATATTTATTGGTGGTGGAATTCTATTTACTTTCTTGCTTCAAGAGAAATATAAAGCAGAACCATCACCATCCCCTGATGATGATTCTAGTACGAACTATATTTGCCGAAAAGATACTATTATTCATGAAGGTGTGATAGAAAATACAGAATTAACCTCTAATTATCAGTTGTCAGAATCTTATTATTTTGAAGTGGTTAAAGATCAGATTACATCTGCTAATCATTCTTTATTATATAGTTTTTTAACTCAGGAAGATTATGATCATTTTATTGCATCACTTTCTGATGAGGACTTATGGTTTACTGGCGAAGAGGATTTAGTTTTTACGGTTCGTGATGAAAATATTATTCCTAACCGGGAAACTAATTCTAATACCTTTACTGAAAACTATTTAACTCAGTTGGAGGAGGATGGTTATCATTGCCAATTAAGTGAAAATGTTGAATAGTGATTGCACATTCTGTTTAACTATGTTATATTAGTAGATATCGAAAACAAGTGCGAAAGACGGAATAGATAGTATTCTTTAACAGAGAGTCCTCAATGGGTGAGAGAGGATAAAGAAAGCATTTATTCGGATCACTTTCAAGTTTTGTGCTTTGTGGATAAGATAAAGTCGGAAACATTCCGTTATCAATGTCAAGTGGATAAGTTTTACTTATCAATTAAGGTGGTACCGCGGATTTCTTCGTCCTTATGATGAGGGGATCTTTTTTTATTGTTTGAGGTGATAAAATGAAAGCGGAAAATGAAGTTAGGGTATTAGATATCGATATTGATTCTTGGCCACATATTCCCACTTTTGTGGAGTTTGAAGGAAATACTCCTTCAGTCGTTATTGAGGTAGTGAACAAGTTAGGATTTAGTGATTAACAAATCACTACTTTAGATGTCGATAGTATTTATCACCATTATGGTATTGATTTAGAAAAAATAAATGATTTACACTTTGAGGAGGAATAATTATGTTTAAAGAGTTATCAAAAGAAAAAATTCATGTTGCGGAAGAAAAAAGAATGCAACACTTTTTAGATGAAGATATCTTACAGAAATCAATCGATCAACGAGATAAAAATTTTGTTTTCTATGATGGTCCAGCTACTGCCAATGGAATGCCTGGTATTCATCATATGTTAGCCAAATTATTAAAAGATTCTATCTGTAAATATAAAACTATGCAAGGATATAAAGTAGTTCGTAAAGTAGGATGGGATACTCATGGTTTACCTGTTGAAGTTCAAGTAGAAAAGGAACTTGGTTTTTCAGGGAAAACTGATATTGAGAAGTATGGAATTAAAGAATTTAATGAAAAGTGTCGTGAATCTGTTTGGAAAAACGAAAAGGCTTTCCGTGATTTTACCAATAAAATGGGGCAGTTTATCAATTTAGAGGATCCCTATGTTACTTATCAGAATGATTACATCGAAACAGAATGGTGGATCTTAAAGAAGTTCTTTGATGAGGGTTACATTTATGATGGATTAAAGATACTACCTTATTGTCCACGTTGTGGAACTGGTCTTGCTTCTCATGAAGTGGCTCAAGGATATAAGGAAATTAGTGTCAATACCGTTACTGTTCCTTTTCAGTTAAAAGATGAAGAAAATACTTATCTATTGATTTGGACAACGACACCTTGGACGTTAATGAGTAATGTCGCAGCCTGTGTCAATCCTCAAGAAAAGTATGTCAAATGTTTGTCACGTGGACATTATTTTATCGTTGCGGAGAAATTGGCTCATCAAGTATTAGGGGATGACTTTGAGGTAGTCGAAGAGTATCTTGGTAAAGATTTAGAGTATCGTGAATATGAACAGTTCTTACCATTCTTAAAAGTAAATAAGAAAGCTTTTTATATTACTTGTGCGGATTATGTTACGATGGAAGATGGAACTGGTATCGTTCATATCGCTCCTGCTTTTGGTCAAGATGACTATGAAGTTGGATTAAAATATGATTTACCGGTTTTAAATCCAGTTGATGAGAGTGGATGTTATACAGATGGTCCTTGGAAAGGTAGACTTGTTGTTGATTCTGAATTGGAAGTAGATATTATCAAGTATTTGGCTAGTGAAGATAAACTATTTAAGAAGCAGAAAATGGAACATAACTATCCACATTGTTGGCGTTGTAAAACTCCACTTGTCTACTATTCCAAACCTAGTCTTTATATTAAAACGACAGCTTTGAAAGACAAGATTATTGAAGCAAATAAGAGTGTACATTGGTTCCCTGATTATGTTGGTGAAAAACGTTTTGGTAATTGGCTAGATACGATGAATGATTGGGCTATTTCTAGAAATCGTTATTGGGGAACACCAATTCCATTATGGCGTTGTAGCTGTGGACATGATGAAATGATTGGTTCAAGGGCTGAATTAGTGGAAAAGGCAATTGAAAAGATCGATGAATCTATCGAGTTACATCGTCCTTATGTCGATGATATTCATATTAAGTGTCCTGTTTGTGGTAAAGAAATGACACGTGTTAAAGATGTTATTGACTGTTGGTTCGATAGTGGTTCTATGCCTTTTGCGCAATATCATTATCCATTTGAAAATAAAGAGTTATTTGAACAACAATTCCCAGCTGACTTTATCAGTGAAGGAATCGATCAGACTAGGGGTTGGTTCTATTCCTTGATCGTAATTTCTACTTTTGTGATGGGATGTAGTCCTTATAAGAATGTATTAGTCAACGATTTACTTTTGGATAAATACGGACAAAAGATGCATAAATCTAAAGGAAATGCGGTTGAACCATTCTCGATATTAGAAAAGTATGGGGCTGATGCAACTAGATGGTATATGTTATCTGCTTCTCCTGTTTGGACCCCTTTAAAGTTTGATGAAGATGGCATCAAAGAAGTACAATCTAAATTCTTTAATACCCTAAAAAATACCTATACTTTCTTCCAGTTATATGCCAATACTGATCATATTGATCCTAGAGAGTTTAAAGTTGATTATAATGATTTAGAAGAGATTGATCAGTGGTTATTATCTAAGTACCATAAACTAATTCACTATGTTACTAATGCGATGGATGAATATGATTTAAATAAAGCAGTAAAATTAATTAATCATTTTGTTAATGAAGATCTATCTAATTGGTATATCAGAAGAAATAGAAGAAGATTCTGGGAAAGTGACATGACAACAAGTAAAAAGGCTGTTTATCAGACAACATATGATGTTTTAGTTGGTATTTGTTTATTGATTGCCCCTATAGTTCCTTTTATCTCAGATGAGATTTACGTTAATTTAACTGGTAAAGAATCCGTACATTTAGCTGATTATCCACAATTTGATGAAGCAATGATTCAAGAAGGTATCGAGAAAAGAATGGATCTAGTTCGTGAATTAATTTCTCTTGGTCGTAATGCTAGAGAAGAAGCTAAGATCAAAGTTAGACAACCACTTAGTGAAGTAATCTTAGATGGAAGATGTGAAGAACTAATTGGTGATTTGGTTCAATTAATTAAAGAAGAACTCAATGTAAAAAATGTTACTTTTGCTTCTGATTTATCTATTTATATGGACTTTGAAGTAAAACCAAACTTTAAGATTTGTGGAAAGATGTTTGGTCCTCATATTAAGGAGTTCCAACAGAAGTTAGTAACTTTATCCGATGAAGATATTTCTACTTTAAATGAAAACGGTTCTATTAAGATGGAAATTGATCATGAAGAAGTAGAAGTAGTGGCTGAAATGGTAGAGATTCGTATTTCTTCTAAGGAGGGATTTAATGCTTCTCACGAAGGCAATCAATTTATTGTTTTAAATACTGCTTTGACGGAAGAATTACTTCATGAAGGAATCGTTCGTGAGTTTATTAGTAAAGTTCAAAATTTACGTAAAGCGAAAGACTTTGAAATTACTGATAGAATACATGTTTACTATTCTGAAAATCCAAGTTTTGAAGAAGCTATTTCTAATTTTAAATCATTAATCCAAGAAGAGACTTTAGCTGTTTCTTTAGAAGTTAAAGATAATAATGGTGAAGTATACTCTTTAAATGGAATAGATGTTCAATTTGATATTGATAGAGTAGAATAATACGAAAAAAATAGATTATATTTGGTTGTAAAGCTGAATATATCTATTTTTTGTTTATGAAGATTCATAAAAAGCTTGCTTTTTCTGTACTTTTCTAGTATATTATATCTGTACCTTTTCTGGGATACGGAGTTATTCCGACCGTAGCTTGGTTTAGGCAAATAGAAAGAAGGAGGAATAAAAATGGCTTTAACATCAGAAAAAAAGCAAGAACTTGTAAAAAAATATGCAAGAAATGAAAAAGATACAGGTTCAGCTGAAGTTCAGATCGCAATTCTTACTGAAGAAATTAACGTTTTAACTGAACATTTAAAAGAACATATACATGATTATCATTCACGTCGTGGACTTTTAAAGAAAGTTGGACAAAGAAGAAATATGTTGAATTATTTAGCTAAGAAAGATGTTCAACGTTATCGTGAGATTGTTAAACAATTAGGATTAAGAAAATAGGCACTTATTTTTAGTGTCTTTTTTAATTTTATGGAGGAATTTATGAGTTTAAATCGGGGAGAGATGTTGTGTTGGACAGGACATTTGATTCATTTAGATCGTCCTAGTATCGAAGAAATTTATTTAGAAGATATTTCACATCCATTATCGCAACTTTGTAGATATTCAGGAGGGACAGTTAGATTTTATAGTGTCGCTCAGCATTCTTTAAATTGTTATCGCTTATGTCGTGAGTTTCAATTTGATGAAAAGGCACAGTTATACTTACTATTACATGATGCTTCAGAAGCTTATTTATCCGATGTACCTACACCAGTTAAGAAACTCTTACCAGATTATTTAGAAATAGAATCTGGATTGATGGATGTTATCTATAAACGATTTAATTTGGATACACCTAATCGTAGTGACTTAGCGATAATTAATCGAATTGATGCTCAAATGTTAGCTTATGAAATACCTAATTTAATTCCTAATTTAGATGGTATTCAGCCAAATATTTCTTTAATGGATATTGAATTAGATTTTAAAGAACGTGATCATGATAAAATAAGAAAAGAATTTGAAGATACAGTGAAACTATTAAGTAAACATTTATAGTTTAAAGATGAGGTGATGTAGTGATGAAGAAAGTATTTGAATTAAACTTTAGGGGCAAAAAATTAGTAGTAGAACACGGAATGGTTGCGAAACAAGCAGATGGTGCGGTTTGGGTTCGCTATGGGGATACTGTAGTGTTATCTACCGCTGTTGTTAGTAAAAGTGCGAATGTATTATCTGATTTTTTTCCTTTGATGGTTTTATATAATGAAAAATTATATTCAGTTGGAAAGATTCCAGGTGGTTTTATTAAACGTGAGGGTAGACCTACGGAAAATGCTACGTTAGCGGCTAGAATGATCGATCGTCCGATGAGACCGTTATTTCCAGAAGATTTTAAGAACGAAGTGCAGGTAGTCAATACAGTTTTATCGGTTGATCCTGATTATTCACCTGAACTTACGGCGATGTTTGGTTCTAGTTTAGCCACATCGATCAGTAAGATTCCTTTTGGAGGACCTATTGCGGGGGTTAAAGTAGGACATGTCAATGGAGAATTTATTATTAATCCGACGCCTAGTGAATTAGAAGTTTCTGACTTGGACCTAACAGTAGCTGGTACCAAAGAAGCCATCAATATGGTGGAAGCTGGTGCTAAACAAGTATCAGAAGATTTAATGTTAGAAGCATTAATGTTTGGTCATGAGGCAATTAAGGAATTAGTTGCTTTCCAAGAAGAGATTATCGCTGAAATTGGTGTTGAGAAGATGGAGTATGAGACACTTGAGATCGAAGATAGTCTTAAAGAGGAAGTTCGCTCTTTAGCGGAAGCACGTTTAAATGAAGCTCTTCGTATACCAGGTAAGCAGGAAAAATATGAGGCAATCGATGCGGTTAAAGAAGAGATTGTTGCCAAATATACAACGGAAAATGAAGAAGTATTAAAAGAAAAAGATTTACTTACTTTAATTACTAAAGTAAAACTAGTGTTAGAAGAGATCGAATATGAAATCTTTAGACAAATTGTCGTTAAAGAAAAAACACGTGCTGATGGTAGAAGTATGACTCAAATTCGACCATTATCTACAGCAATTGATTTATTACCAAGAACACATGGCTCGGCTTTATTTACTCGTGGTGAAACTCAAGCATTAGCGGTTACTACTTTAGGAGCATTAGGAGAACATCAAGTTTTAGATGGCTTGGACATGGAGACAGAAAAACGATTCATGCTTCATTATAATTTCCCTGCTTTTTCCGTAGGTGAAACGGGACGTTATGGTGCCCCAGGTAGAAGAGAAATTGGTCATGGTGCTTTAGGGGAAAGAGCACTACTTCAAGTGATGCCAAGTGAAGAAGAATTCCCTTATACAGTCAGAGTAGTATCTGAAGTATTAGAATCTAATGGTAGTAGTAGTCAAGCAACTATTTGTGCTGGCTGTATGAGTTTGATGGCTGCTGGTGTTCCAATTAAAGCCCCAGTTGCTGGTATTGCGATGGGATTAATTACTGCCGGAGATGATTATACGATCTTAACGGATATTCAAGGTATGGAAGACCATTTAGGCGATATGGACTTTAAAGTAGCTGGAACTAGGGAAGGAATCTGTGCTTTACAGATGGATATTAAAATCAAAGGAATTACTAAAGAAATCTTAAAAGAAGCCCTTGCCCAAGCTAAGGTAGCTAGAATGGAAATTTTAGATGTTATGGCTAATGAAATTCCTGAACCTCGTAAAGAAGTTAGTCAATATGCCCCTAAGATGGAAACTTTCATGATTAAACCAGAAAAAATCAAAGACGTTATTGGTAAAGGTGGCGAGATGATTACGAAGATTATTTGTGATGCTTCTCATGTTACATCCGTTACTGATATGAATGCGGTTAAAGTTGATTTAGAAGATGATGGTAGAGTAATGATCTATCATTCAGATAAAGAGATTATCGAAAGAACAAAGAATATGATTTTAGATGTAGTTCGTGAAGTAGAAGAAGGCGTAATCTATCCAGCCAAGGTTGTTAAAATAGAAGACTTCGGTTGTTTTGTTCAAGTTTGGCCAGGCTGTGAGGGATTAGTACATATTTCAGAACTTGATCATAAACGAGTAAAAGAGGTCAAAGATGTCGTTCACTTAGGCGATGAAATCATCGTTAAATGTCTAGGTGTAGATAAGAAGGGAAGACTTAACTTCTCTAGAAAACAAGCATTACCGAAAGAAGAAAACGATAAAGAAAAGGACAAAGAAGATCAAAAGAAGAACAAGAAAGAAGAAGACTAAGTAAGTTTTCTTCTTTTTTTAACTTATTTATTATTTTTCTACTTTTTAATTAGGAATAAAGAAAATATGGGTAACTAGTTATATTCGTGGATATTGGTTTTCTTTTCTACTTTCTTTTTCATAAATTTATCTATTCGTCATAAATTTTATTAGGTGGATATTATGTTAAAAAAATATGTTTCCTATCTTGGTGTCTTTGTTTTAGTTTGTTTTAGCTTTTTTTATACTGAGAAAGCGGCCGATATTGTTAAACGTAATGACCCAATTATGCAGATGATTATGGAGAATAAAGACCAGTATAAAATAGATCCTATCGAAGCAATGATTTTTGATGATGAAATTATACCTGGATTAAGTGGTAGAGAAGTTAATGTAGGAAAGAGTTTTTCGAATATGAAGAAGATTAATCGTTATCAAGAATCCTTATTGGTATTTGATGAGATATTACCTGATGTTTCTTTAGCTTATGATAAATATGTAATCGGAGGTAATGAACAGGTTAATCAGGTAGCTTTACTATTTAAAGTAGATGATATCAATAATTTAGAAGCAATTAGCCAAGTTTTATTAGAGAAGAATGTTTTAGCTACTTTCTTTATCGATGGTGATGTTATTCAAGAGAATATGGATATGGTTGAAAGTTTAGCCGGAGATGGTTATGAAATAGAAAACTTAGGGTACCAAGGTAGTTATACGACAGACAGATTTGAATGGACGAATAATATGATCGAGTCTTTGACCAATGTAAAGACAAATTATTGTTATACGGAATATAAAGATAGTAATATTTTAGATTTATGTAGTCATCATAAAATGTATACGATTAAACCCTCTATTTATGCTTCTAATTATCCATTACTTACGGTAAAGAAGAATTTAAGTAATGGTAGTTTAATTAGCTTAGATACTAGTGATACAACTTTAAAGGAATTACCATCGGTAATTAGTTATATTCATCAAAAAGGGTATGACTTAGTTACTGTTCATCAATTGATTGAACAAGAGTCTATTTCAGAAAAATAATCGCCTTAGCTATAGTTTCTACTATGGGAACTGTTCATCAAGAGGAACCTAATCATATAGAAGAAGAAATTACATATACAAAACGAAGAAACTAATTCATTACGTAATTTAGAGGTTTAGTATTCTAGTTATTGGTTAAAGAATATGGAAAAACTGTAGAAGAATAGAAAACTTATAGTTAAAAAGACATCTATAATGAAATAGGATAGAGGCAAGAATTTCTAACTATGTTTTAGTTATCCTAGGACTAATAGAAGTTCTTTTTTTGTTGAGATTTATATAAATGGCTGGATAATTTTCTTGTTTTCAGGGTAGGGTTATAGTATAATTTTAGATAGTGGTAAGGTGAAGATAATATGTATTTAAAGGAAATTCAAGCATCAGGATTTAAGTCTTTTGCGGATAAGATAACCATCCATCTTGATAATAATATTACTTGTATTGTAGGTCCAAATGGTAGTGGTAAGAGTAATGTTGTCGATGCGGTTAGATGGGTACTTGGAGAACAATCAGTAAAGTCTCTTCGTGGCGACGGGAGTATGAGTGATGTTATTTTTTCAGGAAGTAAGAGTAGAAATCCTTTAAATGTTGCTTCTGTTTGTTTAGTTTTTGATAATAGTGATCATTATTTAGCTATTCCTTATACTGAAGTTTCGGTAAAAAGAAGAGTTTATCGAAGTGGTGAAAATGAGTATTTTTTAAATGGGGAGAAATGCCGATTAAAAGATATTACAGATTTATTTATGGATAGTGGAATTGGGAAAGAATCATTCAATATTATTTCCCAAGGGGAAGTAGATCGTATTTTAAGTAATTCAGCTTATGATAGGCGAGTTATTTTTGAAGAAGCTGCGGGAGTATTAAAGTATAAAAAACGTAAATATGAAGCGATTCGTAAATTAGATCGAACTCATCAAAACCTAGATCGTGTAAATGATATTACGAGTGAACTTGAAAATCAGATTGAACCGTTACGAGAACAAAGTAAGAAAGCTAAAGAGTATTTAGAAGCTAAGGAGGCTTTAGAAAAGGTTGAAGTTGCCTTACTTGCTTATGAGATCGAGAACTTGAATTATCGATATCAAAAAGCTAAAGAAAGGCAAGCTGAAGTTCAACAGGAGATTTTGAGTTTATCTACTTCTTCTTCAGGCAGTGATGCTTTTATCGATAGTAGGAAGATGGAATTGTTGCGTTTAGAAAAAGAAGTCACTTCTTTTCAAGAACAGTTACTAGCTTTGACGAAAAAGGAAGAACGTTTAAATGGGGACAAAAAGATATTACAAGAGCGAAGAAAGTATCAGGCTAATGATCAACGACTACATGAAAATATCGCCCATTTAACAGAGAGAAAATTACAGTTAGAAAATGAAATTACATTACTAGAAAAAGAGATTAGTTATTTAAATCAGAGTGTTGAAGATATTCAGACTAAAGATAGAACTCTTAGTGATGAGATCGAACGAAATAAGAGTGGACAAAATAAATTAGGCGCTGAATACAATGTAAAAAAACGGGATCAAATCGAATTAGAAAATAAGATTAGTGTTTTAGAAAACTTTATCGAAAATGGTGGTGGACTTCCCAATAGTGTTCGAGCGGTTTTAAATAATCCTAAGTTACGAGGGGTACATAATTGTATTGGACAATTGGTAGAGTGCGATGAAAAATTTCAAAAGGCCTTGGATGTCGCCTTAGGCGCTAGTAAACAATTTGTTGTTGTCGATAATGAACAAGTAGCTAAAGAAGCCATTTTCTATTTGAAAGAGAATAAACTTGGACGTTGTACTTTTTTCCCTCTTAATGTGATTAAACCTAGGAGTGTAGATGAAGAAACTTTACAACTCTTACGTGGAGAGATGGGTTACCTTGATACATTTGCATCATTAGTTCATTGTGATCCTGTTTATCGTAATATCATTGCTAATCAATTGGGCAATGTATTAGTGGTATTAGATATTGATAGTGCGAATAGAATTAGTAAACGAATTCACAATCGATATAAGATTGTTACCTTAGATGGAGAAATTATTCATGTAGGTGGGTCTATTACTGGTGGTAATCTCACAACTGGAAGTCGTAGTATCATCAGTGATAAATATGATTTAATTCGTCTTAAACGTCTATTAGAAGATAATAAAAAAGTTTTAGATGAATTAGAAGTAAGTGATAAACAATTATCCACTAGTCGTAGAGAATTAGAAGATAAAAAGGAAAAAATTCAGTCTGAACTTTTCTTTGAAAAAGAGGCATTAAAGAATAAAATGACTTCTTTAGAGGCTAAACAACAAGAACAAGAAGAAATTAATCAGGAGTTAGTCAGTTTAAACCATGTCGTAGATTCTTCTCTTTCAAAAGAAGAAATGCGTTTGATGGAAGAGTTTTATGAGACACAAAAAGAAAAAGATTTACTTGTTCAAACGTTGAACCAAAAGATAAAAGATGTCGATAAAATTAAAGCAGAAATCGAAGAATGGGAAGCGAAGAGTAAGCTTACGAATAGTGCCTTAGCGAAAAAACAAGCAGAAGCAAGTGAGTTAGAGGTAGAAATCAATCGTATGGATGTCAAACTAGATTATGATTTAAATACCCTCAGTGAGACTTATGAACTTACTTTTGAGAAAGCTAAGGAGAAGTATCCACTTACTTTAGAAGTAGGAGATGCGAAGAATAAGGTAACGATTTATAAAAATACGATCAAAAGAATCGGTATGGTTAATTTAGATGCGATTAGTGAATTTGAACGCATTAATGAACGTTATCAATTTTTAAATAGTCAAAAGGAAGAACTTCTATCCGCAAGAGATACCTTACTAGAGATTATTGAAGAGATGGATCAAGTGATGAAAGAAGAATTTAAAGCGACTTTCCATTTAATTGAAAAAGAATTTGAAGTGGTTTTTAGAAAGTTATTTAATGGAGGTAAAGCTTCTCTTAAATTAACAGATCCAGATAATTTACTAGAAACGGGAGTAGAAATTGTTGCTTCTCCTCCAGGTAAGAAACTAACGACAATCTCTCTACTTTCAGGGGGAGAAAAAACCCTTACAGCGATTAGTCTATTGTTTGCTATTTTAAATGTTAGAACCGTTCCATTCTGCCTATTTGATGAGGTAGAAGCGGCTCTTGATGAAGCTAATGTTGACCGTTTTGGACAATATTTAGATCATTATAAAGAAAAAACACAGTTCTTGCTTATTACTCATAAGAAAAAAACGATGGAGTATGCCAATACATTATATGGTATTACGATGCAAGAATCTGGAGTAAGTAAACTAGTTAGTGTAAGATTAGATGAACATGAAGAAAATCCTTAGAATTTCTAAGGATTTTTAAGAAGTTATCCTAGTAAGGATAGTAGTAGTCATTATAGTATGAATTTGGATAGTAATATGGTTGTGGTGGATAATAGTAATTTGGACGATTGTTACTGATTGCGTATCCAGCTAATCCTCCAAGAAGTAGTGGACCAAAGAATCCTCCTCCGATAAGACGATCATTACTTGAACTCATGTATGGTTGCTGAGTATATGGTCGAAAATTATTTCGGTACATATTTCTATTAAATTGATTCATATTATAATTATATGGATACATAAAATATTCACCTCTTATAGAATATTTTATGCAAGAGAAAGGATGAGTGTGAAGATGAGTGAAAAACTAAAAGAATTAGCTAGACAGATTGTCTCTTATTCGATTCATGTGGAAAAAGAAGAGAAAGTTTTAATTACGACACAGTCGTTAGAGACAAGGGAATTTGTTTCCTATTTAATCGATGAAATTTATAAGAGTAGGGGTATTCCTTATGTTAAGTTTAATGATCCTATTTTAGGTAGTCAGTTAGCTGAAGGAAATACGGAAAAACGAATCGATTTATTAAAGACCATTCAGGAACAAGAAGTGGCTTTATATGATTCTTTTATTCAAATTCGTTATGGAATGAATGATTATGAAGAAAAGAATGTCTCTCCAGAGATGAAGAAAAAACTTAGTAAAGCATTACTTAAAAGTTCTGATATTCGTGTTAATCAGAGAAAATGGGTATTATTAAATTATCCATCGTTATTAGATGCCTATAAGGCAAATATGACTTCACGTGATTTTTCGAAGTTTGCCTTAGATGTGATGACCGTAGATTATCGGAATATGCATCAGTTGATCCAACCGTTAAAGAATTTGATGGATAAAACGGATAAAGTACGTATCGTTTCACCTGGTACTGATCTTACTTTCAGTATTAAAGGAATGAAAAGTATTCCATGTACTGGGGAGAAGAATATTCCCGATGGCGAACTTTATAGTGCGCCAGTTAAGACGAGTGTGAATGGGAAGATTACTTATAATACACCTAGTCCTTACTTAGGTAATGTTTATCATCATGTTTCTTTAGAATTCAAGGATGGTAGAATTATTAGAGCTACTTGTGATGAAGATGATGAAAAATTAAATGAGATTTTTAATACTGATGATGGTGCTCGTTATGTTGGAGAGTTTTCCTTAGGATTTAATCCTAGAATTTTACACCCAATGGGCGATATTTTATACGATGAGAAGATATTGGGTAGTCTCCATTTCACACCAGGTCAAGCCTATAAAGATTGTTATAATGGTAATGATTCTGGTATTCATTGGGATATGGTATTGATCCAGAGAAAAGATTATGGTGGCGGAGAGATCTATTTCGATGATGTGTTGATCCGTAAAGATGGTTTATTTGTTTTAGAAGAGTTGAAACCGTTAAACTTTGATTATCAAGTAGGAGAATAAAAAGAAAAAGACTTCAAAACGAAGCCTTTTTTTAGTCTTTAAATGTATTTTCGTAAAATTCTTTTACTTTACTTGCTCCACTTTTGGCTAACTCTTTGATTAAGTCAAAGGTAAAGCTAAAACTTTTTTTCATGTTATTAAAATCTTCTTTTGCTTGTTCACAAGTATCTGTTCCCACTGCCTCACAGAGTGAAGAAGTAATCTCTAGGTAAGCATATGCAAGTTTTCCTTTTATGTTTTCATATCCTGCTTTAATGGAATCTTTGTAGTTTGGAAAGTACTCATTAATTTTTGAATCGATTTTTAAAGCAATTTCAATGACTTTCATTTTGGCAGAAGTAGTTAGTTCACTAAAGGTATAGCCATTTATTTCTTTATCGTAGAAAATAAAGTCGACTACGGTAGTGAAGGCATTTTTAGCTTTATCAACGAATGATGAGTTGTTTTGGTCATTTTGTTGATCGAGATTATTACTTGCCGTTTCAAAGTATTCTATGACATCATTCTCAGTGTAGGTTGGGGTTACTGGATTTTGATTTTCGATAGGGGGAGTAGGTGTAGCTACTGGCGGTTCTTGATCAGTTATTTGTTCTTCCTCTGTTTCACCCGCTGACTGATTATCTTCTGATT
This sequence comes from uncultured Bacilli bacterium, assembly GCA_944363785.1. Lineage (GTDB taxonomy): Bacteria > Bacillota_I > Bacilli_A > RF39 > UBA660 > Alloscybalousia. The sequence goes on along the minus strand of CALVVF010000009.1, from coordinate 20,952 downwards.
GATTGTCTTCTTGTGGATTTTCCATTTCTTCTTGTTGATTATTGTCTTCTTTATCTTTATGGTTATACTCTAATTCTTCTTGATTTTTATTACTGTCGTTTTTTAAATTAAAATAATTTTGTGGTTGAAGTAGGAGAACGGTTGCAATGATGGCAATCACTAATACGATGATAATCCCCCCTAATAGGTAGATAGTCTGATCTTTGGTCCATTTTTTCATCTCAATATGTTCCTCCTTTTATGAGGGTATTATATCACATTTTGTCATTTTATTAAACACCTACTGTATAGTCCTTTTTCTTTAGGTAGATTTTCCTAATCCAGTCTACAGGAATCACTGTTGCAGCGAGTAGGATCATTATGATTAGTTCTTTTAGTGTTAATCCAAAGGTTCTAAACAGATTACCTCCAAAATAGATTAGAAGTAATTGAACGACTACAATAAAGCCAATGATAAAGAGAAAAGCTTGATTTTTATACAGATTGGCGATTAGATTAAGTCTTTCTGTTCTGGCATTAAAGCAGTTAAAGATGCCGATAAAGATAAATAATCCAAAGAAAGCAGTCATTAGATATTTGTTTGTGATATCTATTCGATATAATCCATGAATAAGTGGTGACTTTAAGAAGAAAACACATAGTAGTGATGAATATAATCCAGTAAAGATGATTTCATCTAACATGTAGCGATTGATAATATTTTCTTCTTTTTTCTTGGGTTTTTCTTTCATGTATTCTACAAGTGGTGGTTCATAAGCAAAGGCAATACCGGCTAGGGTATCCATAATCATGTTAATCCAAAGCATTTGAATCACTGTAACTGGTGTTTCTACTCCGATAAATGGTCCTACGATAGAGAGAAAAATCGCACACATATTGACGGTTAACTGGAAGATAATAAATTTTCGAATACTTTTAAAGATAGTTCTTCCATAGAGTATCGCTTTGGAAATAGATAAGAAATTATCGTCTAATATGACAATTTGACTGGCTTCTTTGGCGACTTCGGTACCACTTCCCATGGCAAAACCGACGTCGGCCTTTTTTAAAGCAGGAGCATCATTTACTCCATCTCCGGTCATTCCCACCACTAAATTCATCTCTTCCGCAATACGAACTAGACGACTTTTATCTTGTGGTAGACTTCGGGCAACGATTCTTAAGCGGGGAAGTATTTTTTTTAGTTCTTGATCAGAGTAATTCTGTAGTTCTTTACTTGTCATGACTAAGTCATTGTTACTTGTTATTAGACCAATTTCTTTTCCAATCGCTAATGCGGTATCTTTATTATCTCCTGTAATCATTACAGTTTGAATGTGGGCATCCTTTACTAGTTTAATGCCTTCTTTAGCATCAGGTCTTACTTCATCTTTAATGAGAATTAGTCCAATCAAAGTTAAATTCTTTAATGTTTGATAATCATAGTTATCATTGATCGCCACACATAAGATACGAATTCCTCGTTTAGTCATCTCTTTAATTTTTGCTTCTACTTTTTCTTTTTCTAAAGGAATTTTTTTTCCTGTTTCATGATAATATTTCGTACAAGCATCTAGGATAATCTCAGGAGCTCCTTTAATTAGGTTTAGTTTTTTAGGACCATCTATTATTGTTGATGAATATTTGTTTTTACTATCGAACGGTGTTGTTTTTAAAACGATCTGTTTAGAAACGGGGGTTTGAATAAAATTTAAAATGGCACGATCGGTAATGTTACCACCGATAATTTTACCATCAACGGTATAACTACTTTCGTTATTGTAGACGAGAGATACTTTTAAAAGTTCATGAAATTTAGGGTAGGGGCTTAGTTCAATTTCACTATTATATTTTTTTAAACTGCCAGAGATTAGACCGATGACTTCTAGTTTTCCTTTCGTTAAGGTTCCTGTTTTATCCGTAAATAAAATATTGATCGATCCTGCGGTTTCAATTCCTACTAATTTTCTAACTAAGACATTATTTTTTAACATTCGTTTCATATTAGAAGATAAAACAAGAGTAATCATCATTGGTAATCCTTCTGGTACCGCTACGACGATGATGGTAACAGATAGGGTAAGTGCATATAATAGATGACCACTTAAGACGCGAAAATTGGTTATGGTGTTGATTATCTTATCGATATTGAATTGATTTTGAATAACTATTTCTGAAAATAAATAAGAAAGAGATACTAGAATAGCACCAATATACCCGATTCTACTGATTACTTTAGCTAAGTTTCTTAACCTTATTTTTAATGGACTATCTGGATTCTTCTCTTGTAGTTCTAACGCTAATCTTCCATAGTAAGTATGATTGCCTACTTTTTCTACTTGCATATAAGCACTTTTAGCATAGACTACAGTTCCTCGATATACTCGATTTTTCTCAGTTATTTCTCCATTTACCGCTTCTTTATAGGCTTCTTTAGTTTCCCCATTGAGGCTCGACTCATCGACACTTAATTCTCCCTCGATCAAATATCCATCAGCAGGAATTTTGTCCCCTGATTCTAATTTAACGATATCCCCAACGACAATATCATCAATTAAAACTTCTTGGATTTTTCCTTCCCGTTTGACTTTATTTTTTAATTTACTTGATTCTTCTTGTAGTCTAATAAAGGCCTTTTCACTCCCATATTCAGAAATTGTTGAAATAAAACTAGCTAAGAATATGGCAATGACTATACCTAAGGTTTCAAACCAATCAAAGTCTTGAAAGAGAAACACTGTTTTTATCGCTAAAGCAATCAACAATATTTTGATAATCGGATCTCCTAATGTTTCGATTAATTGCGAAAGAAAACTTTTTTGTTTTTTATGACTAATTTCATTAGTACCATATTTTTTCCTTGCTTCTTCTACTTCTTTTTTACTAAGTCCATCCATTATTCTTTTATTTTTTATCATGATGAGGATCCTCCTAGTAAAACTATACTTGTCTACTTTAAAGTTTAGAAGAAAAAATATTGTCGAGTAAATGACAATATCTAAAAATAAAGTATCGAGGTAATGAGATTGATTCTTATCTTAAAAAGGGAATTATATTTAGTTTCTTTTTCTTTTTTGAATAGATTTTTAAAAAAAATTAATACTATAAATGAATTCTATGAAATAAGATAAATTAGGTGGGGAAGATGTACCGAATATTTTTCTTTTTATTAGGATTTGCGTTTATGGTAATCGGCTTTACTTTTATTGTCACTTATTTAAATCTTTTGACAATGGGGTATAGTTTCTTTGATTATCTTTCTTTTATATTTAGTCGAATCGAATGTCTTTTTTCTCTTTTGGGACTTTTGATTGTCAGTTTGGTAATTTTACTAAGTGGGAGGCATCATAATGATTTATATATATGATATATTATTAAATTTTAGTGATGGTATTCTCTATGAGTTTTATGAATGGAATACGAATGATAATATAGAGAATATGAAGAAAATTAAAATGGTAAAGATCGATAAACAAGATTTTGATCAGTTTCTTCGTTATAAAGTAAAAGTTTCTACGGACTTTTTACTTAAGATATATAAAAGTTGTGAGGTTTATTCTAATAAAGGTGTAGAAGTAATCGATTATTGTTGTTTATTTTCTGATGGTAGTCGAGTTCTAGCCATAGAGTTTTCTAAGACAGGGGAGAGTATTTATAAGAGTAATTTATTACTTGATGAGGAAGAAGAAATTGCTTATCTAGCTGGTAATTTAGCTTTTACTCCTATCGATTATACTCTTTTAAAAGAAGAAAACATGCTTCGTTTTCTTACTCGTCGGGAATTAAAAATAAAGAAGTATTTAGTGACGGAATTACAGGATGCCTATCAGGCTAAAAATTATCATAAATTAAAATTTTTATATTATGAATATTATGATGAGATTGTGAATAATTACCAAGTGATGTATGAGAGATTATTACATAGTATGGATAGCTATTTAGATGATAAGCATTTTAAATTATATCAATTTCTTCGTTTATCCCATAAGAAAAAACAAGTATAAGTTTAGTAGTTAATCTTCATACTTGTTTTTACTTTTTTTATTGTTTCTTGAGCTTTTTCTTTAGCTATTTTGGTTCCGTTATCTAGAATTTGTTTTACTTCTTCTGGATGTTCACGATAGTATTCTTTTTTCTTTCTGATTGGATCTAGGAATTCATTCATTTTTTCGATTAGTTCTTTTTTACATTGGACGCAACCTCTTTGTCCCATTTTACATTCTTGGCATACGGTTTCTAAATTAGGATTATCGATGATTTTATGATAGTAATATACCATACAAACATCAGGGTCAGCTGGATCATCTTTTCTTATTTTATTGGGATCGGTTACCGCAGACATGATTTTTTCTTTAACTTGTTCTTCGGTATCGATAAGATAAATCGCATTTCCTAGACTTTTTCCCATTTTTTCATTACCGTCAAGTCCCTTAATTCTAGGATTTTTGGAAAGAAGAGGTTCTGGTTCTTTTAAAGTAACTCCATAAATGGCATTAAATTTTCTTACGATTTCTCGACATTGTTCAATTAGGGGAAGTTGATCTTCACCGACAGGAACAAGTTCGCCATCGAAAGCTGTAATATCCGCTGTTTGGCTGACAGGATAACCGACGAAACCATAAGTAACACTTTCGCCACTTGATCCAAAAATCGCTTTTTTTTGGGCAATTTCATTTTTTACGGTTGGGTTTCGATAAAGTCTACTCATAGTGACTAAGTTAGAGTAGAAAACGGTTAGTTCCGCAATTTCTGGAATTTGTGATTGAATAAAGATATGGACTTTTTCAGGATTAATTCCGATTGATAGTAAATCACTAGTTAGTTCATAGACACTCTTATTAATTTTGTCTGGTTGATGAAAGTTATCGGTTAACGCTTGAACATCCGCAATTTCTAAAAAAAAGTTATAGTTATCTTGTAGTGTTAACCAAGTTTTGCAGGCTCCGAAGTAATGTCCAAGGTGTAAATTTCCAGTTGGCCTGATTCCCGTTAGAATTGTTTTTTTCATTTTCTCACATCCTGTTTGTATTCTAGCACATTTTTTAGACAAAATAAATAGATAAAAATTTTTGTTTTTTTCCGGTTGTTATTACTGATTTGTTATTTTTTGAGGTATAGTTCTTCTATTTTTGATTCATCCTACAAATAAAGGAGGAAAATATGAAGAAAATTATTATAGGTATGTTATCTTTATTTTTATTGGTTGGCTGTGGCAATATGATGAATACTCCTACAAAAAAGGTAGAAGAGTTTTTAAGTAAATATCAAACGATGGATGATAAGGTTTTATCTCAATTAGATGAAGTAATCGACACAGCTGGTACAATGACCAAAGATCAAAAAGAAAAATATCGTGAGTTGATGAAAAAGCAATATAAGAATTTGAGTTATAAAATTGATGATGAAACTGAAGATGGTAATCATGCGACGGTAAAAGTAGAAATTGAAGTATATGATTATGCAACAGCAATTACGGAAGCAGAAACGTATATGAAAACTAATCAAGATGAGTTTATCGATCCAGAGACTAATGAAATTGATGATGCTAAGTTTATGGATTATAAGTTAGATCAAATGGATAAGGTTAAAGAAAAGATAAAATATACGATTAATTTTACTTTGACGAAGGACGACGATAACTGGAAAATGGATGATATTACTGATATAGATCGTCAAAAAATACATGGTTTATACTCATAATATAAAAGCTACTAAAATTATTGCGATTTTAGTAGCTTTTTATATTGGTTATATTCTTCTATTTCATTTTTTATTGAGAATACAAAGTCTTTAAATAAGAAGCCTTCTACGTCTTCATCTTCGTATTCATATTGATTGTAGTTAGCTTTTATATTTTCATCTTGATAAATCTCCGCTAAAGCAGGGTACATATTTTCTTCTAATTGACTATAATTTTCTAGAAATAGTTCTTTACTATTTTCGTTATCTTTTTCCTCATCACTATAAAAATCTAATGTGTAGAGAATATATTCTTTATATAATTTTAGTAGGTAAAAGGCAGTGTTTTCTGGTAATGGTTCTTCTCTTTCTAAAATATTGGCCATTAGATATTTACTTAAATTAAGAGCATTTATTGTATAGATTTCGGTCAATTTTTCTTTACTTTCTGGGTATTGAAAATAAAGACTTTGATCATAAAAGTCAAGAGTATCCATCGTATGCATTATTTCATGTACTTGTTGTTTTTCTTCTATTTGGTCGGCATTAAATAGTTGATAGAATCCTTCTTGATCTTTGGTTAGTGAAAGATCAATTATGGTTTGATTGACTTGAAAATCTTCTTTTGGAAGCATGACGAATTGTAGTAGATTGAAATTAGTCATATCTGGAAAATCAATGGGGTAAGAAGAGTGGTAGTCTTGCGCTATAATGTAGGCAACACTTTCATCGACTACTCTGGTTCTAAGACTAGTCGGTTGGTTAGTATCAAAGACTTCGATCGGCTCTTGCCATACACTTACTTTAATTGTTTCTTTTTGCATATCTGGACATGGTGCTTGAATTAAGTGGGCAATTTCATGAGCAATTTTTATTTTGAAATAGTCTTTATCACTTTCTTCGGTTAAAGCTAACTTAAAGTTATGCCAGTCTAATTCTCCTGTAAACATAATATCAATGTATGGAGTTCTTTTTTCTTTTAAAATTTTTAATTCTTCTAATTTACAAGCAATTTCTTTTTTATCTAAATTTTTCTCTTCGCACTTTTGATTTAAAAAGTAGATACAAACAGCGATGATTTCTCGTAATTCTAATTCACTGATTTCTTCGTAATAGTCTTCTTCTGTTGTCTTTAAGAATTCTCGATTATTTTCTTGGATGGTACTATAGAGTTTATCCCATTTAATACTATCTGTTTTTGGATCATACAAGTCTTTGTTTTGATGATTAGTGATCTCTATTTCTGGATAAGTATAATTATTTAATAATTCTTCTATTTGGTAACTCTCTTCGTAACCGTTTTGATAGGTTGAATTTTTAATGTTTTGAAGGGAGGTTTCTACAACTGGATTAGGTGTAGTTTGTTTATATTTATATGTTTCTAAATCAGGATTAGCTAATTGAAAAAAACTAGTTCCTAAAAGTAGACTACAAAATGTAATTTTATTCATAATATCCCTTTCTTTTTTAGTAAATTTAATTATACGTTGGTTTTGTCCTTTTTTCAATTATTTTTTGTCGAATGTGAACATTCCCTGAGAAAAGGGACTAAAACAGTGTTTTTTTTCATATGTTTTTATAGGTGAATTCATGAAAAAAGGATTGATTATATTAATGGTTTTGTTTATGTTGCCCATTAACGTTTATGCGATGACTGTCAGTAGTAGAAGTGCTTGTTTGATGGATACTGAAAGTGGACGGGTTTTATTTGCCAAAGATAAGGATAATCCTAGATTGATTGCTTCTATTACTAAGATTATGACTGCTATTCTTGCGATTGAGTCTGGTCGTTTAGACGAGGTAGTTACGGTAGGTGAGGAAGTTCTTACGATGTATGGGTCAAATATTTATATTGAACTTGGGGAGAAAATGACTCTTTTGGATTTAGTTTATGGCTTGATGTTACGAAGTGGTAATGATGCGGCGATTGTGATTAGTGTTTTTGTCGGGGGAACAGAGGAGAAGTTTGTGGAGATGATGAATCAAAAAGCAGCAAGTATTGGGATGCGAAATACGGTTTTTCATAATCCTCATGGCTTAGATGAAGTAACTCAGAATAAATCGACGGCTTATGATATGGCTCTTTTATCTAGTTATGCGTCTAAAAATGAAACTTATATGGAAATTATCGGTACTAAAAAATATAGTGTTCAATCGGATAGAAAGAGTTACTTATGGTATAACCGTAATAAATTATTAGGCAGTTATCGTTACTGTACAGGCGGTAAAACAGGCTATACCCCTAAGGCAGGAAGAACTTTAGTGACTAATGCTAGTCGTGATGGGTTAAATCTAACTGCAGTTACTCTTAACGATGGGAATGAATATCAAACTCATGAAGAATTATATGAGTATGCTTTTTCACAATATAAAAATTATAAAATTTTAGATACTAAGAAATTTAAAATCGATGATGCTTATTATCCCGATAAGATTTATATTAAACAGAATTTTTCTTATCCTTTAATATTAGAAGAAAAAGAGTTAGTGAAAGTAGAGATAAAATTAAAAAAGTTAAATCAATATCAAGATGGTGATGTTGTCGGTCTTGTTACTGTTAAATTAAATGGAGAAGAGATTCATCATCAGAAGGTCTATGTTCAAATGAAAAATGAGAAAAAGGGATTGTTTTCTTGGATTAGGTCGTGGTTTTCGTGATTAATCTTATCTGGGGAAGCTTTATTTTAATTGGCATTGGGTATGCTTTTTTAACAGGTAGGGTCGATGTCATTAATCAGGAGATTATCGAGTGTGGAAGTAGTGCGGTCGAATTATTTATGGGTATGTTTCCTTTGATGATTTTGTGGAGTGGGATTATGAATATTGCGAAGAAGGCAGGAATTTTGGATCGTTTAGCGAGGATGATGCGCCCTTTATTTCGACTTATTTTTCCTGAACTAAAAGCAGATGATCCAGCTCTTGGTTATATTGCTAGTAATCTGACGATTAACATGTTAGGTATTCATAATGCCTCGACCCCCTTCGGGTTAAAAGCGATGAAGTGTTTACAAGAAAAAAATCCAAAAAGAGAAGTAGCTACGCGCAGTATGATTACTTTTTTGGTTTTAAATACGAGTGGAGTAACCCTGATCGCTACAGATATTATTGGTGTACGCTCAAAGCTTGGGGCAACCTCACCTACAGATTTGGTGATGGTAACGATTATCGCTACGGTCGTAAATACCATTTTGGCTTTACTAGTAGATAGATTGTTATGGAAGAGGTGGAAAAACCGTGAACTTAAGCGCACTTAGTCAGCTATTTATCCCTTTGTTGGTACTTGGTATCATCGGTTATGCTTTGTATAAGAAAGTAAATGTTTTCGATGAATTTGTCGAAGGGGCTAAGGAAGGACTTCATTTGGGAGTTACGGTTTTTCCTTGTTTAATTGCCATGATTTTTGGTATTAATATTTTGTTAAAAAGTGAAATTTTAAATCACCTTTTTTTGCTGTTAGAGCCATTATTTTCTTTTCTTCGTGTTCCCGTTGAAATTTTACCTATGGCTTTAATTCGTCCTATTTCGGGAAATGCTTCTTTTGCGGTCATGATCGATATTTTTCATACCTATGGAGTAGACTCTTATTTAGGAAGAATCGCTGCTGTAATGCAGGGGGCAACCGATACGACCATTTATGTTTTGTCGTTATATTTTGGAAGTATTGGGATAAAAAATATTCGCTATGCATTAAAAGCCGGATTATTTGCTGACTTTGTGACTTTGGTGATGAGTATTTTATTAGTTACACTTGTATTTGGTAGTTAGGTTGTTTAGGAGAATGATATTAGAAATGGGGAAAATTTTTGGACCTATTTTTTCTTTTTTTTTGCCTCTTTTTTGGTTTTATGATATAATTGGAACGATTTAGGCAAAGAGATGAAAGACGGATCTTGATATTGTTTACTTTTCGAAGTGTTTGAATTATGTTTATGAATACTTGTTTGGATATTGATGATGTGAAGAAGTTTGTTCTTCCGTTAAAAAGAAAATAAGAAAGAAGGTGTATTATGGAAAGATTACAGAAAGTAATTGCTAACTGTGGGTATTGTTCGAGGCGTAAGGCTGAGAAATTGATTGTGGAGAATCGAGTAGCTGTAAATGGTAAACTTGTTTCTCAATTAGGTTTTCAAGTTAGTGATAAGGACAAAATTGAAATTGATGGTGTTCGTCTAGAACGTCAAGATAAGGTTTATTATTTGTTGAATAAACCACGTGGGGTTGTAACAACCGCTCATGATGATAAAAACCGTAAAACGGTTGTCGATTTAATCGATACGGATAAGAGAATTTATCCGATCGGTCGTTTAGACTATGATACGACAGGGGTATTGTTGCTAACCAATGATGGTGAATTTGCTCATTTATTGATGCGTCCTAATGAGGCGATCGATAAAGTGTACATGGCTAAAGTAGATGGCATTTTTTCTGTTGATGCGTTTCGAGAATTAAAAAAGGGAATAAAAGTTGGAGAAGAAGTTTACCATGCTAGTCGTGTTAAAGTAAGAAAGGTTGATTCCAAAAATAAAAAAACATTGGTGGAAATTACTCTTCATGAGGGAAAAAATCATCAAGTAAAAAAGATGTTACAAGCCGTTGGCTTCCCAGTTGTTAAGTTAAAGAGAGAACGTTTTGCCTTTTTGACGACAGGTTCATTGTTATCTGGTGAATATCGTGAACTTTCTCCTAAAGAAGTTCATCAATTATTTGCTTTGGCGAATAAAGGAAAAGAAAAAAAGATTAGGAATAAATGATTTGTATCCTAATCTTTTTTTATGGTTAAATTGACGGTGATTATTCTTCAACAACAATTGCTCCAGTTGGGCAACTTTCTGCTGCATCTTGAACATTTTCTTTTTCTGCTTCAGCAACTTCTACTTTTTCTTCATTTTCTTTTACTTGAGCAAGTCCGTCTTCTCCAATTTCGAAGATGTTTTCTGCAATGTATGTGCAGCTACCACAACCGATACAGCTGTCTTTTTTTACATATGTTTTCATTTTTCTCTCTCCTTTACATTTATAAATTATAGCGAATTTCTAGTAAAATGACAATTCTTTCTTTTTCTGTAAGGGGAGTTCTTTTTTTTTTAATTATTTTATGCTATGATAATACTGGAATAGGGTAAGGTGATGCGATATGGCTAGTCGAATGGAGCGTTATACAAATAATCGAGAGAATCGTCCTACTAGTAGAATTGAGAAGAATAAAAAATTCTATGAAGATTTATATACTAATGTTGGTTATACTCAGTTTACCAATTTAGATTCTAATGTAGTCGATTTAACATTATCATCTTCTTTACAACAAGGAAATAGTCGTCGGGAGCAATATCAAAGAGCAAAAGAAATCTCTCCATTTTTTTCATCTAATGAGCCTACTACTAGAAATTATCCTGATTATATGGAATCCTTTTCTTCAGATGATAAAGAAAAAGTGTATGATATTAATCAAATTTTGGAAGAAGCAAGAAAAAATCGGGAACATCCTGATGAATTAGAAAAAAGAAGAAAATTAAGAACGACAGAGTATAATATACTAGCCGAATTAAATAGTGAAAAGATTAAGGAATATAAAGAAAAAAAACGAGAAGTATTGACGGAAGAAGAGGAAGAAAATTTAGAAGAATTGATCAATACGATTACCTCGAATACCATGCACCACGATATTGAACAACAATTATTGAATGACTTGATGCCTACTAATTTAGATGAGACGGTAATCGATGAAAATTTGGGTACGGAATTAGAAAATAAGATCAAACAAGATATACATTCAGAAAAAGAAGATAGTGCTAGTTCACATGAAGATGATCAACAAACAGAAGCTTTAGCTATTGATCAGTCTTTTTATACAAAATCAATGGATCTCTCTAAAGAAGATTTTGTCGATACTGATTCTGAGGAAGATGAAACGTTCCTCGATGTTTTACCTAAACGTTCAAAAGTAGTTCGCTTGTTTATTATTTTAGCCATGTTAATTATTTTAGCTGTGATTGTCTTAATTGTATATCAATATGTATAGGAAGGAGAGATTGATTTGATTTCTAGGGTGAAAAAAAGAGATATCGTTACGTCTGTTATTCTCAGTGTTATCACTTGTGGTTTTTATGGTTGGTATTGGTTTGTAGTATTGACCGATGATTGCGCAGATGCAAGTGGTGATCATTCGATGAAAGGAACAACTAGCTTTTTGCTTTGGTTAATTACGTGTGGTTTTTATAGTTGGTACTGGTCATATCAAATGGGGAAGAAAATGTGTATGGCTTTTGAAAAACGCAATCTTCCTGCCAATGATAATGCGGTTTTATATTTGATTTTATCGATATTTAGATTAGATATTGTCAATTGGATTTTAATCCAGAATGATTTGAATAAATTGGCCGAATTTGATTATAGCTAGTTTCCTGGGTAAGATTTATTATGCAAAAACGATTTTGGATAATTAGTGGTTTGGGCATTTGTTTTTTCTTTCTTTTTTTGATTGTATGTTGGCTTATTCAAAATAACGTTCTATCGTTTCCCTGTCTTTTCTATCATTTAACCGGATTTTATTGTCCTGGTTGTGGAATGACAAGAGCCGTATTTGCTTTAATGCATTTTCAGTTAGAGGAAGCTTTTCATAATAATGCGCTTATTTATCTATTACTTCCTCTTTTTTTGTTTTATGGTCTACGCTTTATTTCGCATTATATTAAAAGTGGTAAATTACTCTCGATACAAGATGTCTACTCACAAAATACGTTATTTCTTATTCTTGGTATCGTCGTATTATTTGGACTGTTACGAAATTTACCTAGTTTTGATTTTTTAAAGCCAATTATGTAAAGGAGTGATTTGTATGGATCGTACAAATGTATTTGATGAGTATGTTAAAGAAAATGAAATAAATCGGGAGAAATTATCTGATTCTGAATATTATTTTGATGCTTTACAAGATAGAATAAACGGTTCTAAAACAATCGATGAGGTAAAGAATGAAGTGTATCAATTTTTAATTAATTATTCTGTTCCCGATCCGATTAGTGAACAACTAATGGCAATTTGTGATGACTTTACGCCGAATATGGATGTTAGTAGTGCTATATGGGAATTAAAGGATTATTTGAAATCTTTAATTTCTGAACAGAAGGACGAGTTCGAACAGTCAAATTCAGAAGTCGATCAAATCAAAACTGAGTTTGTTGATGATTCTATTCAGCAATTAGAAGAAGCAGGTGTTTCTGTTGTTGGAAACACAGATGAACTTATTGATGACATAGAAAACCAAGCAGATATCGAAAAAATTCAAAATAATGTGGATACAGCCATTCGTTATATGGATGAACGTAATAAAATTGATACTTATCCAATAGATATTAGTGTTGATCAATTGCAAAATTCATTGGATTCTAGTGGTGATGAACATATTTTAGATGCTATAGAAGAAATAGAAGAGAAGCAAGCTCCAGTTAATGACCCTGATATATCATTTAGTGATGATGGTACGGCTTATTGCCAGGTAGAAAAAGGGGATAATGCGACAGAACAGTTTGCTTTGATGATGTTAGGAACGTTGATGGTTGCTGAAAGTAATCAAGACTTATTTCAAAATTTAGGGGTAAAACTGATCAAAGATCAAGAAGATGACAATGCTTTTCGTTTTGAATTTGGCAATTTTCCTCTTACTAATCATCCCGAGAACAGATTGGATGCCGTTGCTAAAAATCGGATTCAAGAACTTGCCCAACAATTTCAACCGAATATCGATTATATGCCATTCTTATTGCAACAAGCTCCAGAAATTGCTTTGATGTATCAGATTTTTGATCAACATATTTTAGGAAATGATGGTGCTGCGACATTAGGAATTAAAAGATCAGCAGATCATTTTCACTTTTCTCTTAGTATGGACGAAAACTATCAACAAGTTTCAGATGCTTTTCGAACCAATAATGCTACTGTTAACGAGACATCAACGGGAAAGAATTTGATTTCTGTTTCTAAAGAAACAACAGCAGAACAGTTAGTTTTACTTCAAGATACTGAAGCTACTTTATTATCGATGAAAGAGGAATTAAGTCAATCTAACGAGTTACATAATACTAGTGGCGCTTACGTGAAAACTTATGTTCCTCCTGTTCCTTCTTCTGAAAGTGGTCAGATAAGTCCTAAGATTCTACTTATGGTTGTCTCTTTAGAAGTGATTGCCGTTTTAGTCAGTTTCTTATTTGCGATTTAATACTCATAGTATAATTATATATTTATTTCAGTAATATTAAGCTGTAGGAGTAATGAATTTATCTCCTACTTTTTCTTTTTTTTCATAGACTAGAAGTATAAAAGGATATGTTATGAAAAGAAGAATACATTTAAAAAGACAAAAACATTTTTTTCGAAGAAAGAAAGACCTATTTTTAATTACAATAATTGGTGTTGTTTTCATGGTTGCCTTTTTTTTATCTTATATTGATCGTTATTTTACACCGATTTTACTCGAGACTGCTGAATTAGAAATTCAAAAATTTTCGACTATTATGATCAATAAAGCGATTTCTCAAGTTTTAGAGGATAAGATTAACACAGATGAATTGTTTGAGACAGTAAAAAGTGCTGACGGTAGTATTCAAACAATAGATTTTAATCCCGTTATAGTGAATCAGGTTCTTAATGTAGCTACGACTGTTGTACAGAATAATTTGAGACTTTTGGAACATGGGGAATTAGATGCCATTGGTATTTACGACATGGATTTACCAGAAGAGAGAGTTCAGGATCTAGAAAAGGGGATCATTGAGCGGATCCCGATGGGGGTATTAACTCAGAATACGATTTTGGCTAATTTTGGTCCCGAAATTCCGATTCGTCTACATTATGTTGGTGATGTAAATAGTAATATTACTACGGAAATTACACAATATGGCATCAACAATGCTATGGTTGAAGTCGGTGTTCATTTAGAGATGACAGCGCAAATTATTCTCCCTTTTATCACCGAAAAAAGGGTTTTAGAGTGTGATATTCCGCTAGCTATAAAAATGATTCAAGGCAGTGTCCCTAATTATTACGGTAGTGGCTTTATCAAAGATTCTTCATTGTATTCTCTTCCTGTAAACTAATTGCTTTTCAGTGTAAAATATTGTATAATTGCAGTAGAATGTGAGGGTTTTAATTATGGGCAAAATAATTTCTTTAGAACAGGCGGATTATGAATTGGTTTTAGATTATAAAAGTGCTTTTCGACTTGCGGATTTCCAGGACCGCTATACGGATTATTTTTTGAATTTTGATTATATTTTGGGGGATTATTCTTATGATTCTTTACGGTTAAAAGGCTTTTTTGAACACGATAATAAGCAATGCTGTAAGATAAATGATATTGATCATTTGGATCAATATATCCAGAAGTATTGTGCTTATGAATGTCGCTATTTTTTACTAAAGAAAACAAAAAAAGATGAGAAAAATGGTTGAAATATATGTTGTTTATGATAAAATGGATATATATGATAATAGAAGGGGAGGATTTGAATGGAAAAAGATAAGAAAGTACTTTCCATTGTACAAGAAGATGGCTCTGTTGAAGAAGTAGAATTACTTGTTTCTTTCAAGTTTAGAGATAATGATAAAGAATATGTTGTTTATACACGCAATGAAAAGGATGAAAGTGGAAATATTACCATCTATGTTTCTCATGTAGTAGAAAAAGATGGCCAATTAGAAATGGAAGCTGTAGAAAGTGATGACGAGTGGTCTCGTATAAAAGATGTATTAAGGGAACTTTCAAAGAATAATGATTAGAAAGGCAGTGATTTTATGAACGAATTTAACAATATATATTTGGTCAGTCGTGACAATGCCGAAATGCGAAGTAAAGGAGATAGTCGAATCAAATTCAGAGCTCCTAGTTTTGCAAATGCTAAGGTTAGACGTTATAAAATTCCTGTAGAACCAAAGAGTAATCAAGTTGAAGTAGAAAAGGAAGATAATACTAAATATTTTGAATTATCTACAAAGAAGAAGGAACTTATTTTTAATCCTCGAAAAACTCGTGCACGTGCTTTAAAATTGAAGGAAGCACGAGAAAAGAAATTGGTTGCTCTTCCAGTAATTATAGATAACTCTGATGAAAAACTTGCTATTCCATCTGTTGGTCAGGTAAAAGAGGAAGAAAAAACTGTAATGCCTGTAGAACAAGAAGTGGCTATTAATCAACCAGTTAGTAGTGAACAACCTGTTAATCAGCAAGAAAATATTGTTCGACCAGAAACTGCTATGCCTGAAGCTTTAGGAAATACTCAGTTTGATTTAGGCGGTGTGTTGGAGACAATCAAGCACACGGATGTAAATACTTATTCTCAGGAAGCAGAAGTATCTTCTCAGAATACTGTAGCACCTGTAGATGTTACTCCAGAAGAACCTAAGATTGCGCCAACTGTAGCTGAGGTTAATACTTCTAATGATGCTACGGTTACTAGTCCTGTTGCCGAAGAAGAGGTAAATTCTGAAATCGATTTTTCTTCAGAAGATACGGAACGAATTTATGATGGCTTGGTAAAAGTTCGCGATGAAGCAACTGATGCCATGAAGAAAGCTAGTTCTTTGGCTGCTGAGATGGAAGAAACCAAAAAGGAATTTAATGAAAAGCTAGTGGAGTCTGATCAAAAAGTTCAGGAAGCGGGTGCTGAAATGGAAAATAAAAAAATACAAGCAGAAGCTTCACAAACTCGTTACAAAAAGAAAATTATAGACTTTAGGAAAGCAGTTGAAGAGCAAGAACGCTTCTTAAAAGCTCGTAGGGATAAAGCATTACAAGAGTCAGTTGCTTTAGAACGTGAATTAAAAGAGTTCCGTCAAACTAGTGAAGAAAGACTTAAACAAAATAAAGAAATGATTGATAATTATAATGAGCAATCAAATCAATATGAGTCTACTATTGACGAGTACGATGGAAAAACTGCTCGTTTAGATGCTATTCTACAAGCATTTGAACCTATTGAGGCTGTTAGTCCATATGTTCCTACTGTTTCTAATCCTTTAGAAATGAACGGGGATATGCAAATGAATGAATCTGTAGAAAAAGCTCCAGTAAAAAAAGTGGCTTAATTTTCTAAGTTAGCTAACTTTTGGCTATTATTTTAATGAATTTTGAATTATTTATTTGTGCTAAGTGAAGAGCTTAGCACTTTTTCATGGTTAAATATTTGCGGTTTAAGATTTCTATGTCTTGAATGGTTGTGTTTTTAAGCGAATAATTGTGCTTTTTAGGCAAATAGTCGTGTTTTCAAGTAAATTGTTGTACTTTTACGAATAATTGTACTTTTAAGCATTTATATCTTAATCATTGTAATTGAAACCTTAAATATTGAATGGGCATTTAATGACTCTTATCTCCTTTTATTAATATTTACTAATATGTTGATTAATTATTTTACAAGCATAAAAATGCTTGATTTTCTTCAATTCATGTATTGTTTAAGTATTTCTTTTTTTTTGACAAAAAATAAAGCACTAATAAGTACTTTGTTTTTTTCATATATTTAAATGGGTGATTATCGTGAAAAATTTTATTAATTATTATTATCAATTACAGATTAATGATATTCATCTATCTAATGGAAAATATTTTTTTCGTTATCAAAATCAATCTTATTTGTTTAAGCCATTCTATGGCGATTATGCTTATATAGATGCTATTTATGATCTAAATCAACAAATTGTTTTTTCTAATCCATTTTACCACCGTATTGTTAGAAATAAAGATCGTTCTTTGATTACAGTCATAGATGGTAAACCATATATTCTTATGAAACTTAGTCATTTGGCTAATGAACCTATTTCCATTTTTGATATTAAGGGATTGGATTATATTCAAGTGGATAAAAAACTGGAAGTTTTAAATATGTTTCATTGGACACAATTGTGGGAATCAAAGATTGATTATTTTGAAGAACAAATTTTTGGTAAGGTAGCAGAGTACTATTCCATTTTACCGGCTTTTCATTATTTTATTGGTTTGGGTGAGAATGCTATTCTTTATGTCAGTGAGGCTTTGCTTAATCATCAGGCCAATTTTACAGATCAATTAGTCGCATCTCATCGTCGGTTTTATAAACAGACAACATTAATTGATTATTATGACCCCACAGAATTAATTATTGATCATAAGGCAAGGGATGTGGCTGAATATATAAAATTTTTATTTGTCAGTGGAAGTTATGACATGGATATTATTGGTAGTTATTTAGATCAGGTTGATTTTTCTTTAATGGGGGCTTGCTTGTTGTTTGGCCGTTTGATGTTTCCAAGTTTTTATTTTGATGAGTTGGAGTCATGCATGTTAAAGAAGAATTTTCAATCTTTACAAGTTTTGTGTGAACGAATAGAGGAGTACCAATTATTTTTATCTGATGTTTTCTATGTCATTACCCAGCGTTTCCACATTCCTGAGGTCTTATGGTTATTAAAAACTAATTAGGTTAATATATATATTTATTATATATTTATATATATATCTATATTATATATTTCAAAATATTTCAAAAAACATTATCCTATTCAAATGAATCAAGTTCTTGATTTTCTATATTTCTGACTTCAATTACTTCAGGTATTTCTGCTGTGATTGCCATTTCAATATTATCTTTTAAAGTAATATTGATCATTGGACATGTAGCACAGTGTCCTGTCATTTTAACATAAACTATACCTTTTTCAAATTTTACAAATTCTATATCGCCTCCATCGCTATTTAAAAATGGACGGATCTTTTCAATTATTTCTTTTACTTTTTCTTCTATTTTATTTTCATTATTCATCTTTATCACCGTTTTCATTATAAGGTATTTTTTTTCACTTGACAATATTTTTGCATCGACAATTTTATGTAGTATTATGCATTGTTATCATGATATGAAAAAATTTTGTTAAAATAATAAAAATAATGTATATTATAATAGACATTATTTTTAAAAATTTCTTATTTTAGTAGTTGATATTTGCTTTTTTTGAGATTATTTTACCTGAATTCGTTGTCTGTTAGTCTAATATTTGTTAAAATGAACTTTAGAAGGTGTATAAATGTTAAAGTATGAAAAAGGAAAAATTGTTACAGGTTGTGTTACTGGGATAGAGAAATATGGTGTGTTTGTAGGATTGGATGAGTTTTATAGTGGCTTGATTCATATTTCTGAAATATCTAGAAATTTTGTCAGGGATATTAATGATTATGTATCTGTTGGTGAGACAATTCGAGTTCGTGTTGTAGAAACTGATGAAGCAAACTATCATGTGAAACTTAGCATCAAGGATTTAGACTACCGTGTGAATCGTAGAGTAAAGAACAATGTTTGTGAAGTGGGAGACGGATTTGCTCCATTAAAGGCTAATTTGGATGGATGGATTTCTGATCGAATAGAGGAATTTAATAAAGATCAAAGAAAGGATCAGAGAAAGAAGTAGGAGCTATTTTTAATAGTTAAATATAGTTATATGAGACTTTTATCGTTATATTTTGCTTGTAAAATATAAAAAATGATAAAAAAATAAAAAAAATAATTTATTTGTATTGACAAACATATTACAAAATGTTATATTTGATAACGTCAAGTCATTAATTTGTCTTGGGCGATTAGCTCAGTTGGTTAGAGCACCTGCCTTACAAGCAGGGGGTCGCAGGTTCGAGTCCTGCATCGCCCACCATTTATGTGCCGAAATAGCTCAATTGGTAGAGCAATTGATTTGTAATCAATAGGTTACGGGTTCGATTCCTGTTTTCGGCACCATTTATTTGGAGAGATAGCGAAGTGGCTAAACGCGGCAGACTGTAAATCTGCTCCTTCGGGTTCAATGGTTCGAATCCATTTCTCTCCACCACGTGATTGCCTCGTAGCCAAGTGGTAAGGCATCAGACTTTGACTCTGACATGCGCTAGTTCGAATCTAGCCGAGGCAGCCATTTTAAATTTATTTGCTTCGTTAGCTCAGTCGGTAGAGCATTTGACTTTTAATCAAAGGGTCTGGAGTTCGAATCTCCAACGAGGCACCATTTATATGTGCCTGAGTGGCGGAATAGGTAGACGCACAGGACTTAAAATCCTGCGGGCTTCAACACCCGTGCCGGTTCAAGTCCGGCCTTAGGCACCATCTGATGGAGGAATACCCAAGTCTGGTTGAAGGGACCGGTCTTGAAAACCGGGAGGTCGTGCAAGCGGCGCAGGGGTTCGAATCCCTTTTCCTCCGCCATCTTAATATCGCGGGATGGAGCAGCTCGGTAGCTCGTCGGGCTCATAACCCGAAGGTCATAGGTTCAAATCCTATTCCCGCAACCAAAGTGGTCTCGTAGTGCAGGGGTTAACACGTCTGCCTGTCACGCAGAAGATCGCGGGTTCAATTCCCGTCGAGACCGCCATTTGGCTTCGTAGCTCAGTCGGTAGAGCAAAGGACTGAAAATCCTTGTGTCACAGGTTCGATTCCTGTCGGAGCCACCATATTAATAAAAACTTGGTTTGTTATGCTGCGCTCGTAGCTCAGTTGGATAGAGTGTTTGGCTACGAACCAAAAGGTCAGGGGTTCGAATCCCTTCGAGCGCACCACCGAGATGTGGCTCAACTTGGTAGAGCACGTGGTTTGGGACCATGGGGTTGCAGGTTCAAATCCTGTCATCTCGACCATTTTTTGTTTATTAAAAGGTTATCGTGTGATAATCTTTTTTTTGTTTTCTGCAAGCACATGGCTTGTTCCCAAACATAGTGCTTAGTATTTTTTTTGTTATAAGTTTTTTCTCCTGACCTTTTGAACCGATAACGACATATGAACTGCAAAATTTAAAATTTTAGTTTTGTTTCGAAACTATTATTGCAATTTAAGTGTTTAACCTTTTTTTAATGGTTTGTTTTATCTAACTAATAATTTACCTTTTATGAAAAGAGCTTCGTTTTGTTATGAACCCCGTTTCTTGGACAAAATAGAAACGAGGTTTTTATATGTCAAAATTAAGTTATGAAGATAAACTAGAAATTTATAATGAAAGAAAAAATGGAAAACCATTCAGTTATTTATCTGCTAAATATAATATTAGACAAGGTAATCTAAAATATCTAGTAAGATTGATAGACAAACACGGTTATGATGTTTTAAAAACAAATAAAAACAGAACATTTTCTGTTATTGAAAAAGAAAGAATTATAAATCGCGTAATATTGGATAATGAATCAGTATGTTCTGTAGCTATCGATGAAGGATTAATAAGTAATGGAATGTTATTTAATTGGATTAAAGAATATAAAGAAAATTGTTATAATATAGTTGAACGAAAGCGAGG
>CALVVF010000008.1 GCA_944363785.1 uncultured Bacilli bacterium | reverse complement strand
TTTGGTCAATTAACATTTTAAGGCATTAATCGCTTTTTGTATACCATCTTAGTCTCACATCAATTGTAACTCAACAATAGTGATCTTTCTTTTTAAAATATTATTGGCTTTTAAAAAATATTAATAGTATAATAAGTAAAAGGAGAGATATTATGAAAATTTTGTCAGTCAATGCTGGTAGTTCGACATTAAAATTTCGTCTTTACGAAATGCCTGAAGAGAAAGTATTAATGAAAGGAACGATGGAAAGAATTGGTTTAGAGGGTAGTAATTACAGTATTCGTATCGGAGAAGAGAAGATTCAGAAGAATTTACCTTTAGAAAACCATACTACTGCGGTTAATGTTTTATTAAAAGAATTGGTTTCCGCTGGATTAATTCAGTCTTTGGATGAAATTGAAGCAGTGGGACATCGTATTGTTCACGGTGGTAATTTATATTCTAGTAGTGTAGTGATGAATGAGCGAGTAATTCAAGAAATTGAAAATATTTCTGATTTGGCTCCTCTTCACAATCCGGCTAATTTGGTTGGGGTTAAAGCATTTCAAAAAGCAATTCCTGATGCTATTCAAGTAGGTTGCTTTGATACTGCTTTTCATCAAACGATGAAGGAAGTTAATTATTTATATCCTGTTCCTTATGAATGGTATATTAAATATCATGTACGTAAATATGGGTTCCATGGATTGAGTCATAAGTTTATTACGTTAAAGATGACAGAACTTTTAAAGAAAGATAATCCTAATTTAATTACTTGTCATATTGGTAATGGAGCTTCTATTACCGCTATTAAAGAAGGTAAATGTATTGATACTTCAATGGGATTTACGCCTAATGCTGGTATTATGATGGGTACTCGTAGTGGAGATATCGATTATACTATGCTTTCTTATGTGATGAAAAAGACTGGTTATAACTTAGATAAACTAGATAGTATGTTAAATCGTGAGAGTGGGTTAGAAGCGATTGCGGGAATGAGTGACTTACGTGATTTAGATCGTGCTTATGAAGCTAATGAGGAAAAAGTATTGCTTGCTTTTGATATGTATACAGAAAAGATCGTCGAGTATATTGCGAAATATTATGTTAAATTAGATGGCAAAGTTGATGCGATTTGTTTCACTGCTGGTGGTGGTGAAAACGATACGATTATTCGTGGAGAAACTTTGAAGAAACTTACTTCACTTGGTATTGTGTTAGATGAAGAGAAAAATAATCAGACTATTGTTAGAAAAGGAGTCGAGGGTGTTATTACTTCTTCTGAATCGAAGATTCCTGTTTATGTAGTAGCGACTGATGAAGAATTGATGATTGCCAGAGATACTTATACACTTGCTCAAAATTAAAATAATTGAAGAGGCTATATTGTGGCTTCTTTTTTTTGCATAAGAAAACAATTTGTTGTATAATAAAGCCATTCTCTCCAATGAGATGCCGAGAAATAAATTAAAGTAATTAAAAGGAGTGTTTATAAAATGGAAAAGGAAGAACGTTTAACGTTAGAAGAATTTATTGATTCAGCTGTAGAACAAGTGTCTGAAGTATTTGCTTTAGATGAAAGAGACAGTCAGAGATTTCGTAATGCTTTTTCGAAAATTGCGATAGAGGATATTTTATCTGTCGATGTTAATGCGTCTAATGAAAATCAAGAATGTTATGCCTTTACTAGCGCTAATAGTGTCATGACATCTAATATTACCTATGCCTTATGTGATGTTAATTTACCTACGGTATTGCCAGAAGGACGTTCTCTACTTACGACAATGATTCCCGTAGATGAAATGTCTAGATCAGAAGCAATTGCCTTAAAAGAAAAGCTAGAAAAAGAAGGTCATTTCCGGTTGTCTTTAGTAGAGTTCATTGATTCAGCTGTAGAACAAGTAACCGAAGTATTTGATTTAGATGAAGAAGATAGTCAGAACTTTCGCAATGCTTTCTCAGAAGTTGCGATAGAGGATATCTTGTCTGGTCATATCAATGCGGCTAAAGGAAATCAAAAGTGTTATGGTTTTACTAGTGCTAGTTATGCGATGACACCTAATATTACAGAAGCTTTATCTAAAGCTAATTTATCTACGGTATTACCAGAAGGACGTTGTTTACTTAACAGAATGATTCCTGTAGATGAAGTATCTAGATCAGAAGCAATTGCCTTAAAAGATCAAATGACTGCTGTTAAAGATTCTCAAGAAGGTAAAGTAAAAATTAAAAAATAATAAATAGTTAAAAAATATTTTGTTTTCTATCCAAGAAAAGTTAGATGAATATAATAAGAAAATAAGATTAGAAAAATCTTTTAATAATTTTTTCTATTTCTTATCCTTCGTTAAAGAATGGCTTATTGTTATTCATCTTTTTTTCTTTCTATTTTTTCAATTTACTATTTCTAGTGGTTCGTGATATAATCTTATAAAGTAGAATGGTAGTAAAGTAGGTGAAGAAATGGTCAAGAAGAAAAAGTTAAAGAAGTATATTTTTCTAAATATAGCCTTTCTTTTCCTCCTTATTTTTACGATTTATATTTGGTATAACATTTCTAGTGGTCCAACTACCTTAGGTAATCCTACGAATGTTGAACTAATTTGGGATGGGAATAGTGTTTCTACTTCTTTTTCGGGTGGAAATGGAACGGTTGAAAATCCATATAAAATCGCAACTGGAAGTGATTTTGCTTATTTTATTCAAGTGTTGAATTCTGAAGAAGCTAATCTTTATCAGGATAAGAACTATGTATTAACTGCCGATATTCATTTAGGAGATAATCAGGTACCGGCTATTTCTCAATTTATGGGATCATTGGATGGACAAGGACATAGTATTAAATCTTTTCATGTAACTAGCAAGGAAGAGGGAAATATTAGCTATTACGGATTATTTACTCATCTTAGCCAAGCAACTATTCAAAATATTAATTTTCAAGCTGGAAAAATCTCAGTTACAGATACTGATAAAGAAATACAGGGTGGCTTATTAGCTGGGAATATCGAAGAAAGTACATTAGATAATATTACTATTACAGGTACAGAAATATCCGAATTACCAGATACTTCTAATGTTCAAATAGGTGGATTGACTGGTATTTTAGGAGAAAATTGTACGATTCAAAACAGTTATTTTAACTTGGGTACTAAAATGGTTCCAGCTTTATTTTCTTCACATCAAGGAAGTAGTATTTTAACGAATATTATTGTCGATTCGACATATGTAGATCAAACAGGTAAACCTATTTTATCTCATAGTGTAGATGTGTCTACTCTTAGTCAAACAGGAATTTATTATGCGAAGAAAGATAGTGAGACTGTTCAGTTTCTTTCTTATTTAGATGATACAGTTTATTCTAGTGATACTTTGTTAGCTAGTTATAATGAAAACTTATCTAATGAAGAATATAATTGGGTATTTGAAAACAATACATTTTATCTAAAGTCAAAGAAAAAAGAAGTTCAAGAACAAAGTTTTGCTCCTTCAACTGATCAGATTACGCTTCATGAATCAGGAGTTTATGGAGATACTGTTTACGTTAATGATTTAGAAGCCGATTGGAATTCTTATTTAGGAAATAATTATACAGAGAGTCAGGATGGAACTTTACCAAGTGGAGTTAATCAAAATTTTTATCATGAAGGAAATTTAGTTAAAGTACAGATTAATTATGATGGTACAGAGTATTTACAATCAGGACAAGCACTAACGGGAATGATTTCTTTAACGGAACAACAGAGTAATTTAGTTTATTATAAAGTATATCCTGTTTCTAATAATCATACGGAAAATAAAGATGATGATTATGTAGAAATTGAATTGATTGATAATCCATATGCGGATCGTCCGGATGGGTATGCGTTTAATGGTTGGGTATCTAAAAATCCGAATTATGAAGTTGTGTTGGATCATGATTACTTTGTTTATAAAATTTCGGTTCCTGTTACCTATGATGGACAGCAGCCTCAGGATATCGTTTTAGATATTGCCGCAACATGGACAGCAGCTAATGTTCAGAAGATAGAAAGTGGTTGGAATTCTGCTTTTACTCATTTTGATGATGCGAAAATGATGAGGGCATCTCCTACTAGAATTGTTCGAGATCCTTTGGACATGACCGGTTATTTTGTTCGTGAGTCCGTATCATTTGGAGATTATTATACTGGTTATGATCAAAATGGTAATGAGATTAACAATCGTCGTTGTACTAACTTTTTTTCTGGTTGTACTTATTATCGAAAAATTGAAAATGAATATTATGATGCTTCTTTAACTTATTATGAATTAAGAGGTAGTATGATCGAAATCAGTGAAGATGATTTAGATTTTCCTACGCATATTGAAGAAGATGAACGCTTTAAAGGAAAAAATACAGCTGGTTTTTATCAGTTGGTTGTCGTTTCTTATCAGGGATCATTAAATGGATACTATGATGAAAATGGTATGCTTCAAAGTGGTTCTTGTAATAATCGAAATGGTTGTAGTGTTTATGATAAGCTGCCTTATGTAGATGAAGCTGGTAATCCCACTTATATGGTAGATGGTGTCGATTATTATTATTTAGTTACACGAGATACTAATATTTTATTGTTTAATACTTCTATTTCTAGTGTTTGGGAAAGTAATGCGACAAAACCTTTTACTTTGACTAGTTTAGATAGTGGAGTAGATTATCGTAATCAAGCTACTTGGAATATCAATGGAGATAATGTTTTTTGTTATAGTGATGTTCGAATAGAATTTGTAACTATTCAGTCTTCAACAAGACAAAATAATAATGTTCCATCCTCTAATACTAGTGGTTGGTTTAATCGGGCTGAGGATACGTTGTTTGGAAATTATCATAATGTAAAAATTGGTCGCGGATTAAGAAAAAATGGAAATAATCAAAATTTTCATGCCATAATTGGGGCGGGAACTTCGTCATCTGGTAGTAGTAGTCAGGTAACTAAATATCGCTTAATTATTGAATCTGGTTATTATAATTCTCTTGCGTTAGTCAATGGGGATGATGGACCTACGGTATATACAGAAATGAAGGGTGTATATGGTTCTGATTATGATAGAGTGACGAATAATAATAGTAATTTAGATGTCTATTATTGCGCAGCTGGTAGTTTTGGAGGTAATTTGTATGCTTCATCTTCTACGGCGATTATGGTTGATTTGACTGTAAAAAGTGGAACTTTTGGTTCAGGTAAGTATGATTATACAACGGGAATTTATGTTGGTGGTCAACAAGGGGGAACGCATTATGCGATTCGAAAAGTTACTTATGAAGGCGGTTATACGTATAATTTAATCGGTGGACCATTATCTGCTTCTAACCGTGCTAATTTAAATGATATTATTATGAATATCAAAGGAGGTTCGGTCGATTTAATTGTCGGGGGAGCTGGACGTAGTGCAACTTATGGAAATCGAATTATTCAAGTGACTGGTGGAACCATTAATTATAGTATATTTGGTGGAAGTAATGGTTATAGTGGTTCTTCTAGTGAAGGTACTTTGAATGGTAGTACGTTGATTTATGTAGGTGGAAATGCTGTTGTAGGTTCTTCGGATTATGTAGATAATAATCAGACGTTATTTAATGCCGAAGCAGGAAGTGTTTTTGGAATTGGAAACGGTAGACGAGAATATACTTCCGTTGGTTCTGCCGATAATTCGAATATTATTATTGACGGTAATGCCCATATTAGGCGAAATGTCTATGGTGGTGGTAACTATGGAGCTACCGGAATTAGTAGTAGTCAAAATACTACAAATACCAATATTCAAATTTTAGATGGAACGATTGTCGGTTCTGTCTTTGGTGGAGGAAACCGAAATGGTTCAGGTTCTACTTCTAAGAGTTCTACTATCGATATTGTGATGAGTGGTGGAGATGTAGAAGGAACCGTTTATGGTGGAAGTAATGAAAATGGTACGATTTATGGTAATGTTAATGTCAATATTCACGGTGGTACAGTACAAAATGATGTTTTTGGTGGAGGAAAAGGTGGATACTCTTCTTCTTCAGATGGTACGTATGTAACGGGTAATGTAAATGTTGTGATTGGCGATAATACCTTACCAATAACTCCTACTATATCTGGTTCTGTTTATGGTGGTAGTGCGTATGGTACTGTAAATGGAAGTAGTAATACGACAACGGTTTCTGAATACCAAACTAAGGTTACGGTGAATAAAGGTGTTATTCACGGATCGGTTTTTGGTGGCGGTATGGGAAGTAGTAATTATACTCCTTATGTCGAAGGTGATGTAACCATTACTATTTTAGATGGTAATATTGGTAAAGTATTTGGTGGTAATGATGAAGCAGGTACCCCAAATGGCGATGTTTATGTCTATTTAAATGGTGGTATTATCGAAGAAGCTTATGGTGGTGGAAATAATACTGGTGTTTCTACTACACATATTTTCTTAAATGGGGCTACTTCTACTTATCTTTATGGAGGTTCTAATCGAGCTGGATTAGTCAATACTAGTAATGTAGAGTTAAATAGTGGTAAAGCTTCCTTTGTCTTTGGTGGAAATAATGCTGGTGGAGATGCTGTTACTACTAACGTAACTGTTCATGATGGTGATTATGGTAGTATCTATGGAGGAAATAATGAAGCTGGTTCTAATGAAACTAGTCATATCCTCGTTCATCAAGGTAAAGTAGAAAATATCTATGGTGGTGGTAATAAGACCCAAACTACAACTACACATATTCAAATAAATGATGGGGTGATTACGAATCTTTATGGTGGTGGTAATCAAGCAGGTGTAGATACTACGAATTTGGAATTGTTAGGGGGATCTATTCAAGCTGTCTATGGTGGTTCTAACCAAAATGGAACAGTTGATCAGAGTAATATTTTGGTCAATGATACAAGAGAAGATTCGGTATCATTAGATACGACATATACGGAAAAAAATCTTAAAGAAGAGGAAGCTGAGCTTATTGGGTATAAAAAGATTGTCAATATCACAGCTACTATTTATAATCATACTGATTTAGCGCTTACTTCTTATCAAGGTAGTATTCATTTACCTGATTCCGTTTTATATCAACAAGAATCGAATATTATCACTGCTTCAGAAGATGGTACTTATCTCTTTGATCAATCTTCAATAGCTACTTCTATAGAGCCAGGTGGTAAGTATAGTTTTTCTTTCTCGGTCTATACGAATAAAGATAGTTCGGCGATAGAAATTGAAAATAAGTTAACGGGAACTACTAGTGATAGTACGACACATACTTATGACAATATGAATATTGATCGTATTTATGGAGGAAATAACTTAGGAGGAACGACAAATGCCTCTTCGATTATCATCTCTTCTGGTAAAATTGGAACGATATATGGTGGAGGTAATGAAGCAGTTACTACCACTACGGATATTCAAGTAAATGGGGGTATGATCCATAATCTCTTTGGTGGAGGTAACCAAGCAGATATTAGTGGTGATACTACATTAACTGTTCAAAATGCTACGATTTTAAATAGTGTGTATGGTGGTGGAAACTTAGGTAATGTTCAGGGAGATACCCATGTAAATGTTTTAGATAGTACAGTTAGAAAAAATGTTTATGGTGGGGGAAATCAAGCTAATGTTATCGGTAATGCTACTACTAATATATCGGGAAATACGACGATTGGTCTTCATTTGTTCGGTGGCGGTAATGCTGGTGCGATCGGTACTGAAGGAGTTGATAACTCCGAAACTGTTGTCAATGTAACGGGAGCTAGAATTGGTGGCAATGTCTATGGTGGTTGTAATACTTCTGTAGTTAACGGAATTGCTAATGTTCATATCGGAAGTGAAGCAGTTAACGATGATACTTTAAAAAATGGGGATGTTGCTATTACAGGAACTGTCTTTGGTGGAGGAGAAGCCAATGCTTCTGGTTCTGATATTTATGATTATGATTTTATCAGTGTAACCAAAGAAATTCATATTGATATTAATGGTAAGAATTATCTAGAAGAAGGAAGAGAGTTCTCACTATCTGGTAGTGTGTTTGGTTCAGGAAATGCTTCTTCTTCTAAAGGTACTTCTGATATTTATATTGCTCATTTGGGCACTAAAGAAAACCCAAGTCGAAATATCTCTATTCAAAGAGCGGATACCGTTACTATTGATCACTCATTTATGGAGTTTAGTGGTACTACAGATAGAACCAATGAATATTCTGATATTAAATATTCTTTTAACCGAATTAAATTATTGAAAATAAAAAATGGTACTACTCTTTTACTTCAACAGAATGCTAATCTTTTGGAAGAGTTACAGAGTTTAGTCGATGTGAATGGTAAGGAAGAAAAAGCTGTGGTTACAATAGATGATGAGAATAAGACAGTAACCAAAAATGTCGATAATCGTATTTATCTAACACCGAATAAGAATTTAAATATTACGACCAATGAAGCTGCAACCTCTTATGGTAGAGTTAGTGGTATGACATTCTTAGGTATGTATACTTCTTATTCCAATGGTTCTATTCGTTATGGCCTTTATGATTCTGAAATTTCTTATGGAGATAGTGCGGATGCTGGTGATGTTATTGTCGGTGGTTCTTATGTATTAGGCTTACATCATTTAGATCACGATATTACTGTAGATGGTTTTTATAGTAATTATATTGATGAAGATTATACGGAAGTCACTATGGCTTTTATCGAACCAATTCCGCCTGATACGAACTTTTACCGGTGGACAATAGGTATTCAAGCGATTAACTATTCGTTAACACTAACGGCTTCTAAGTATTCTTCTTTAGGTACTTATGAATTAGGTATGTTGGATTTCGCAGAAGGAAATACGACTTTTGAAGTTATTGGATTTAATAGTGAAGGTTTAACGGATGGTGTTCAATTAGTCGATTCTAACGATGTTCCTAAAGTAGCGGCTACTCCTGAAGAAGCCAATAGTATTTTAGGTCTATCGATGAAATCAGAAACTCAGGAATGGACGGGTTATGGAACAACTAAATTCTTAAGTATTGAAAACGGTACTTATACAGGTACTAAGGAATATAAAACCGATCATGTATCTCAAGCTCCTTCGTTGATGTTTTATTTGTATCATGCTAAGAATATTTCTTTAGATCAAGATCTAGGTACTGTAGTAATTACTATGCAAGCATTAACCCCAATCAATGAAATTGAATCTGAAGTACAATTGATTACGATTTCGATCGATCTTAGTGCTAGTAGCTATAATGATGGTAATTACTATGATGCTAGTATTACTTATGATAAGAAGTATGAAATGCCTTCGGCTACGGTAGTTAATATTACGAATAAGAGTCAATTTACAACTTATTATTCTCTTTATGCACCAGCCAATAGTCTCTATGATTTTTATGGTAAAAATAACGATTATTATCATACTTTAACTTCTAGTTTTGCTTTCCCAGAAGGTACTCAAATTACGATGATTGATTATGGTGTCGCAGATGGTAATCCTGAATATTATTACTATACCGTAACGCAAGAAGATTACATACAAGCATTAGAAGAAATCGCAAACGATAATGAAGCTGTTTATCCACTTAGTCGCTTTGTTAAGATGGCTAGTTTAAGTCCAGATAATACTTATCAAGATAGTTTGATGAATCAAGAATATTATCATGACGAATATAAATTAGTTATGGAAGAGTTTGTCTTTATCTTTGATTTAAAAAATACTTCTTTAACTGGTGATTATTTAGATAATAGTATTCTTCTAGAACTTCGTAATCAAGAAGATCGTACGATGATTAATGTTTTAGGTATTCGTCAGAATTTAATGAAATATAGTTTATTTGAAGTAAGTAACTTAGCTTTAACTGGAGATGTCTCTTTAGAAGATAATAATTTATATCATAATCATGAGTCAGAACTAGATTTAAATACGGTTGTTTCTTATGACCAAACGGCTAATCGTGAATCGATTATCGATACGAATTATGAATCTAGTAGTATGGGTATAAATATTCGCTTATTTGATTCTACGAATGAGATGGTTTCGTCTTCTCTTTTACTCGGTACAACGATTAAACTGGAAGATGAGGTCTATTCGGCAGATAGTGATGGTGTCTTTAGAATTAAGCTAGCAGATAAGATATCGAATTTAATGTTATCGATGAAAGTTTATGTTGGTAATCAACTACCACCAGGAGATTATAAAATGCAAGTTACTTTGTTTGCTTCTACAGATGGTTTACATAATGATAGTGAATTAGCTGCTGATGTTATGGAATTAACCGTTAAAGTAGTAGGAGATGATCACTCAATTATTGTCGATAGTGATCAAGATGAAATGAAAATCGTAGATGGTACAACGGGATTAAATCAAATAGGAACTAATCAAGCTTTATATCATGTTCAATATGCTTCTGAGTTGGAACAACCAAATATTAGAATTTCTGTTTATAAACGTGATACCGATAGTCCAACTTCTACTTCCTATAGTGAAGTAGATGCTAAAACACTGTTTAGTAATACTTTTACTTTCCCAGAAGCACTCGATTATACTAGCCAAACAGAGTTTGAATATATCATTATGGATCTACCAACTGGTGATTTTGATTATTCTTTAAACTTTAAAGATCAAGTAGTAAGTGGTACTTATCGTATTTCCTTTAAGTTATATGATAATAATCATTTAGTCGATGAAGATAATGAATATATTATTGTGAAGAAGTAGTTTAAATAGTTGAAATGTTCGATTATTTGTGTTACTATAAAAATAGGTGGTAGTGTGAAAAGAATATTAAAAGTGTTGTTCTCTATTTTTGAAGTGATATTAATCTTATATGTGATTGCGATTACGACTTGTCTATTGTGTAGGAATAATTATGGGTATACTCAGTTTGGAGATTACTCTTTGATTATAGTTAATGAAGACAATGAAGAAGATCTTTCTAATTTCCAAAAAGGTGATTTAGTTATTATAGAAGATGCCGATTATGATGATGTTTCTGTAGGTGATGTTCTTTATTATTATGATTCTGTCGATGAAGAGTATGTGATTAAAACAGGTACAGTTTCTGATAAGACAGGGGATAAGAAACAAGGATTATATTATTTTCAAGGAGTAGAACAGAGTATATCTGAAAAAAGAGTAATTGGTACATATGATGGAATGTCTTACCATACCGTAGGTGCAGTTTTAGGTTTTTTACAATCTAGGATTGGTTTCTTACTTTGTGTAATTCTTCCAATTATGGTTCTATTTATCTATCAAATATATAGTTTAATCATCATGGTCAAAGAAGATAAAGAAAGTGAGTAGAAATATCGATGAGTATTCGGTATTTCTTTTTTTATATACGAATTAACTATCAGTTAACTTTATATTGTTAAATTAGAAGATTATTCCTTGTTTAAAGTAGGGTAAATGAGTATAATAATTTATAGAGTAGAATAGAAAAGGAGTAATTACTAATGGATAAGATATTAAAAAGGAAATATATATGGGGTATTTTAATTTTAGCGATTATTTGTATTACCATTGGTACTTCGTATGCTTACTTTACAGCAGTAGCGAATTCAGAGGAACAAGTAGTACAAAGTGGTGTGTTAGAACTAACGTATTTAACAGGTAAAGATATTACATTAGAAGGTATTTTCCCATCAGAGGAGGTTGATGCAGGAGTTCATCAGTTTGCGATTGAAAATACGGGAACATTGGATGCGACATATTATATGTATTTAGATAATATTGTTTTACAAAAAGGTGAACAAGCTACACAAAGTGATAATTTAAAGTGGAAACTATATAGTGCTGATGAGAGTTATATTGAGCAAGAGGAAATCGCAACTGGTGACTTAAGTGATGGAAATAATACGATTGAATTAGATACAGATATAACTATTCGACCACAAGAAAAACAATATTATATTCTAAAAATTTGGTTACAAGAGACAGGACAACCTCAAAATGAAGATCAGGGTTTAACTTTTAGTGGACAAATCATCGCAACAACAGAAAAGAAGACAGTAAATAAAAACTTAGTCAATCTAATGAAAACAGAAGCAGTCTTAGATAATATCGCAAGTACTTATGTGACAAGCCCTACAGGAATAGACTTTTCAAAAATTTCAAGTGATACCAATGGAAAAGGATTGTACATTTTACATGGAACAGAAAATAACCCTAATCCAATCATGTATTATCGAGGAGCAGTAGAGAATAATAATGTTAAATTTGCGAACTACTGTTGGAAGATCGTAAGAACAACAGAAACGGGTGGCATTAAACTAATCTATAATGGAGAACCAAGTGCAAGTGGACAATGTACAGCTACAGGAAGTTCAACATTAATTCGAAGTAATGTTGCTTTTAATACAACCTATGATGATAATGCGTATGTAGGATACATGTATGGGGAGGCAGATTCATCAACTTATGAAGATACACATAAAAATATGAGTGATTCTGTAATCAAAAAAGTGATTGATGAATGGTATAGTCAAAATATGACAGTGTATACAGATCAGTTAGAAGATACCGTATGGTGTAATGATCGAAGTGTAGTACAGGATAGTTCTTATTCAGGAACAGGAGCAGGAAAAGAGGCAACAGGATATGAACCCCGAAACAGATTATCTGTAAATAAAACACCAAGTTTAGAATGTGTAAATGAAAACGATCGGTTTACAGTAAGTGAAGAGAATGGAAATGGAGCCTTAATGTATCCAGTAGCGTTATTAACAGCAGATGAGATCGCATATGCGGGGGCAGTATATGATCAAGAAAACAGAAGTTATTATTTATATAATAATTATTCCTGGTGGTCTTTGTCGCCTAATTGTTTCTTTAGCAGTGGCGCTTATGCGTTCCACGTGGACTCGGCGAGCAACCTCAGCAGCAACTACCTCTACAGCACTTTCGGTGTGCGCCCTGCCATATCCTTAAAAAAGGGAATTAAAGTCCAAAGTGTTGGAGATGGAACAGCGGAAAATCCTTATGTTATTGTCGAATAGACTATAGGTATTGACTGAATAAGTACTAGGATTACTTAGTACTTTTTCTTTGGGATGATTTCTTCATGTTCAAAATCTGTGGTCTATGGTATAATGGGAGTAACATAGAGGGAGTAAATATGAAGGATAAAGTATTGTTGGCGCTAGCGGTTGTTATTATTGGTATTTTTGTTTTATATATGGGAAGTACGGGGACTTTGACTGCCTATGAGTCAGAGTTAGATGCTAATGTATCTACGGATATTGCTAAGTGGAATATTACGGTAAATGATCAAAAAATTACCGATGCTTATGAGAAGACTCTTGCTTTAAATGATATTACTTGGCATGCTAATCATGCTGATCCAACCAAAATCGCACCTGGGGGTAGTGGTGAGTTTCAACTAATCATCGATCCTGTTGATACCGAAGTAGCCATTCGTTATGATATCGTAATAGAAGACCATAAGGTAGATGATCGTTATGTACTTACGATTACGAATTTAACGGTTGGGGGAGAACCCTTAATTCAAACTGCCCCAAATACTTATACGGGAATATTTACCTTAAATGACATTGAACAGGGAAAAACTAAAACATTAGATATCGAAGTTGCGTGGTTAGATGATGCGGAGAATGATTGGCACGATAGTCAAATTGGGATGGGAGAAGTAGAAGCTGAATATTTAAAATTAGAGGTTGTCGCTAAACAATATTTAGGAGAAGAAATAGAGGAGTATGTTGTAAATGAGTAGGATAAGGAGAAGAAAAAAGAAAAATTTCCATTATAAAATTCGTTATTTGGTAGTCAGTTGTTTTTTACTTTTCTTATTATTTTTAGCTTATTTATTAATTAAACCAACCTATGGTAGTTATTCTTCTAAAGCTAATTTAAAATTGGATGTCGATCATGCTTTTTATGTGTTTGAAGATGATTTATTTCAATTTAATATTCAATTAGATGGGATTGTTCCTAGTGATGAACGTTATGTATCGACTTTTAGTATTTCTAATTATGATACAGAAAAACAAAGTGAAGTCGATTTATCTTATGAAATTATGATTAAAACAACGACGAATTTACCTTTACAGTATGAATTATATCGTAACGAATCTTATGAAGCAGAACAAGCCACGAATATTTTAGCTAGTCCTAATTTAATTCAAGATGAAGATGGTGCGTGGTATAATGAATTAAAAGTAGAAGATGAATTTGTCTTCGATTATCAAAATAAACACAAAGATGTCTATTATTTAGTCATTTATTTTCCTAAAGAATATGCGACAGATTTGGTTTATGCTGATGCGATTGAAAATATCGAAGTAACAATAGATTCTAAACAAATTTTAGAATAGGAGTAAGAAATGAAGAAAAAATGGAGTACGCCACAGATCATTTTGATTGTATTTTTTGTGATTGCTTGCTTAGCATTATTTTCTACTACTCTCGGAAGATATGTATATAATGCGATTAGTAATCATCTGTTAGAAAGCCAAGGTTTTTATTTTAATAGTACAGTACTAAATCAAGATGGCGCTGTTTATCGAATGAATAATTGGGATGGTGTAAATGATTATTCTCTCTCGATCGATGTCAATAATTATAAGAATGATCAAGTATATACTAAATCAGATATTCAGTATGAAATTAAAGTAGAATGTTCAGATAATGTAGAGTGTTCTCTCAATAAACAATCCGGAATTATCTATGAGGAAGCTAAGACAGATAGTTATCGTATTACTATCACACCGACTAAAGATTTCGATACTAATGATGAGGTGGTTGTCACAACTAGTGCCAAATCTACTTCTCCTTATCAAAAAACATTATCCGCAACCTATCATATAGGAATTGAGATCTTTAAATTTTCTTATGAGATTGAAGATAGTGTCGGGTCTAAATTTTTAACTTTAAAGTTAACGAATTCTGTTTCTTATTATGAAGTATTAGAAGACTTTTCTATTTATCATAAAGGGGATAATATTTCTTTAGAAGTTTATAATCGTTTATCTGAAGAAGATAAGAAGAAATGTTTTTCTGCGAAAGTTAAACTTGATTTTCCTGCCGATCGTATTTTACTAGATATGACGAATAATACTTATTTAAATCGTATTGAGAATTCAACCGTAGAAACAGTAATCGATCGTTATCGTTATATTGAAGGATATCAATTTTATGTAGGGGCTACTTCTAATACGGAAATTATTTTTTATAAAAAGGATATAGATCAAGATTATAGTTATCCTTCAGGAAATACTTCTTCTATTATCGATGTGGAAGTAGTAACCGCAACATAGTTTATTTTCGTTTTAATTTTTGATTATAACTTTTCTATCTTTTTTGATTATGTTATAATGAAACAAAATAGAGGGTGATTAGATGGGACGCAGTATTATTCAAACATTCTTAGATTTTAAGATTAAAAAGTTACGAGAATGTTGTCAAATTTTACTCTCTGATCATACAAGTGATGACTTTTTCGATCAAGTGTTGACTAGATATTTAGAGAATTATAAAAATGTTCGTTATTTTCATGTGTTAGAAACTTTGGAAGAAGATCAGGTAGTTCGTTATGGGTATGAGACGATTGAAAAGGAGTTTTTAGGAATTGAAGCAGAATTGTTGTATCGTTTAGATATGGCAGAAGTGTTAGATGATATGGATACCTATCAGAAGAAAAGAAAATGGATTGAAGAGTGTCGGGAGATATGTTTACTAGCTGCTTTACTTGATATGAATGATTTTTCTGATTGTTATCCATTAGGGGATATAAAGGCGGAAGTAGAAGCTATTTTATATTTAAATCCTAGATTTTTACTTCCTGATGTGAGTGAATTTTCGAATCAGTTAGCCCTAATCATCGAAGATAAGTTAAAGAAAGAAAGAAAATTTCGGGTTGATATTCAAAGTGATCATTTTTGTTTAGATTATCATTTGTATTCACAAAAACCTGGTTATTATGAAGTGGATTTAGCTTACAGTATTAAGAAATTAGCTAAGACTTATAAAAAGACATTAGTCGATAAAGTACTTCATTCTGATCAAGTTGCTTTGGGGAGAGTAAGTACGATATTTTCTTTACTTAATGTAGAATTACTTTCTAAAATAGAAGAAAATCGTCAGTTAGAGTATTATTTTGTTTATCTAGATCCTATTTTATTTAAGAATAAGAGTGAGTGGGAAGGGTTATTAGAAAAAATTGATAATCCTCTATTTAAGAAACATGTGATTTTAGTTGTTGATTACAGTACTTATTTCAGTCATAAAGCAATGTTTGAAGATAATAAGAAGGGATATACGTTTGCGGTATTCGTCAATATGTCTAGGATAAAAGATGTGGATAAGAAGATGAGTCAATTAGAGAGTATTCCTGTTTTTGACTATATTATTTTAGATCAGGTAAAAGATAAGGATAATGATTATTTTGATCATTATTCTTCTACTAAAGAGTTAGTGATGAATGTATTTGAAGTTTAAGGAGGTATAAAAAAATGGACACGTATTTAAGATTTCTATATGAGTTTATGTCTGTTTTTTTTGATGGTATCGCTTTGATTTTTAGTGGTATTTGGAAGGGAATTGTACAGATATTTAATTTTAATGAATATTTGTTTGTTATTCGCTTTTATCAAGAAGAATTTAATTTATCGGAATGGGTATTAGTCATTGTTGCGATTCTTGCGATGGTTTTGTTACTTGGTGGGATTGTTTTAATTACTTGGTTTATTCTTAAGAAATATATTCGTTTTCGAAAGACTTTAGTTGAACAAGAGTCGATGTTAGAAGAGATTGCTTCTTTAAATAAGGAAGTATCGCAATTAGTTATTGAAAAAGAAAAGATATTAGCGATGAAAGTATCGCAATTAGGGCTTAGACCTGGGGATGAAGATACGATTGTCGATAATATGAATCAGGGCGATCAGACGGATCCTAATAGTGACTCTGAAGAAGAGATTAGCGATGATAATATTCGTTTTTCTAAACTTCATATGATCGATGTCGCGTATAAAAACTATGTGGTAAGAGATTATCATAATACGTTTACTTTAGAAGAATTAGTAGAATTATTCCGTAATTTTGCGGCATCTAAACTTAAACTTTATTATACGACGGATATGATTCGGTTATTTATTTCTTCACTTTCCGCAACGCGTTTAGTGATTTTACAAGGTATTTCTGGTACTGGTAAAACTTCATTAGCTTATGCTTGGGGAAAATTCATTAAAAATGATGCGGTTATTGCGTCTGTTCAACCATCTTGGCGTGATCGAACAGAGTTATTTGGATATTTTAATGAGTTTACGAAGAAGTTTAATGAAACAGAAGTATTAAAGAAAATGTATGAAGCCGGGTATAATGATGATGTTTATGTTACGGTATTAGATGAAATGAACATTGCGCGTGTGGAATATTATTTTGCGGAAATGTTATCCATTTTGGAAATGCCTTCTCGTGATGAATGGATTATCGAGTTGGTTCCTAGTGTTTGGGAAAATGACCCTAAACATTTAGAAGGTGGAAAATTAAAGATACCTCCTAATATGTGGTATATCGGAACCATCAATAACGATGATTCTACATTTGCGGTAACCGATAAGGTATATGACCGTGCGATGCCTATTGATATTAATGATAAAGGACAAGTATTTGAACCAATTCAAACAGATGCGATGAATATTAATAGTTCTTATCTAGAAAAGTTATTCCAAGAAGCAAAGGCCAAAAATCCTATCTCTGAAGAGATGTCAGAAAAGATTACTTTAATGGATGATTATGTAATTAAACACTTCCGTATTGCTTTTGGTAACCGTATTGTTAAACAGTTAGGAGACTTTGTAGCTACTTATGTCGAATGTGGTGGTACGGAAGTAGATGGTGTCGATTACTTTATCGCTCGTAAAATTTTACGTAAATTTGAACAGTTAAACTTAGCTTATATTCGTGATGAAATCGATGGCTTTGTTCAGTTTTTAGATCAACAGTTTGGTAAAGAACATTTTACAGAATGTAAAGATTATTTACTACGTCTTAAGAAAATGGTATAACAAGTGAGGTGAGTAAACGTTATGGGTAGGGTGAAAGCTAGTGCTAAAACCGATGAATTACTAGAAGAAAATCAAGATATATTTAAACAAAACTTAAATTCAGTTTTAGCAGTAAAAAGAGATTATGAAAGAAAAACATTGAACGATGAATGGATCGACCTTTTTGAAGAGATTATTCCTTATCTTGATAATATTTTACGAAATCCAAAACGTTTTATCGTCAACGATGAAGAAATTGTAAAAGTAGAGTTAGCCAAAAAAATAACTGTAGAAAGTGTAATTCACTTAACTCAACATACGAATTTAATTCAAGACTATGATCCTAAAAGTGGCGATGTTAAACCATCTAAGATATTAAATATTAATAAGGATGAAAGTTTAGACACGTATGAAAATAGATTTATATTTACTTTATTAAATAATATGAATATGTTTTATGAACAACGAGTAGGTCAATATGCGAGTGGAAATTCTTTTCATGATAAAGTAGATTTACAGTATGATGCTTCAACCAAACTAGGGAGTGAAGATGTCAAAATTTCGATTTCCTTAAACACTCTCGATAAGGGAGATCAGAGTAAGAGTGATCATCAAGGACTCAGTTTACAGGAAAGATTAGCTAAGATTAAAATTCAATTAGATGGTTTTCGTGGTACGGAGTTATTTCAAACTTTATCTAAGCTTCATGTTCCACCAGTACGTTCACCGATTAGAAAAACTAATGTGATTTTAAAAAATCCGAATTTCCAAAAGGCATCGGAGTTATGGAATTTCATTCAGTCATATGAAAAGTCGGATTATGAGTTAGAACGAGATAATCAAAATTATTTTGATGTTGGTCCTTTAAAAGAACAATTTGATCAATCTTTTCTACTGAATTATATGGCTAAAGAAAGTATTGCTTCTAATGCGACAGCAGTTACGGAAAAGAAATTGATTACTTTGACGATTAATCGCTTAGTGGAAAATCTTTTAGAGTATGATTTGGATATTGATGATGAGAAAGTAAAAGAAATTTTTGAACGCGAATTAAGAAATGCGAAGGCTAAGATGAAAGCAAAAGAAGAAGTAATTGCGAAAATATTTAATGATAAATTTGATGGAGTAAATAAGCAATTCTTAGATGCTTGTTTTAGACTAGAGAAGGGGTAATTTATGTTTGTAAAATTGAGAAATAATAAAGTTTTTAAAATAGTATACGGAGTAATAAAAACCGTTTTCTTTGCGATTATTATTCTTTATTTACTGTTTATTGTGTTACAACGAATTACCAATAATGCTAGCATCTTTGGATACCGGGTATTTAATATTGCTTCTGCTAGTATGGAACCTGTTTATAATGTAGGAGAGGTAATTTTAACTAAGGAAGTTGATCCTTCTTCTTTAAAAGTAGGGGATGATATTACTTACTTGGGCGAAAAGGGTGATTTTAATGGAAAAATTATTACTCACCGTATTGTAGAAATCGATGAAAAAGCTGCCGATGGGTCTAAACTTTTCACGGTTAAGGGGTTAAATAATAGTCAAGAAGATCCGGTTGTTGAAGAAGATCAAGTTTATGGTAAAGCAGTGTATAAATTAAAATTAATCAGTTTAATTAACAAGCTTGTCAGAAATAAATATGGCTTTTTCTTCCTTGTATTTGTTCCGTTAGTATTAGTTGTCTTTTTGGAGATTGCGGATACTGTTGTTGAATTTAAACAAGAGA
Organism: uncultured Bacilli bacterium; assembly: GCA_944363785.1. Taxonomy (GTDB): domain Bacteria; phylum Bacillota_I; class Bacilli_A; order RF39; family UBA660; genus Alloscybalousia. Next base: position 41,077 of record CALVVF010000008.1, on the reverse strand, counting down.
GAAAACGAAAAAAAGAGAGTATGAGTGAAGATGGAGAAGAATAAGGTAGCGAAGAAGACGTATACTGCTTTACAGAAGTATAAGAAAAAGTTAAAGATCCGGGCCCTTATTTTAGCTCTTTTTTTACTAGTGGTTAATGCTTATGCTTGGTTTGTCTTTGCAGCACGGGCGGATTTATCGGTCGAGGGTAATGTCATCGGTTGGGATATTAAGTTCTATAGTGATGGTTCAGAAGAGATGAACAGTGAGATTATTATCGATGATTTATATCCAGGAATGGAGCCGTTTGAGAGAAAAATTGTCGTAGAGAATTCTAGTGATATTGTCTCTGACTTTTCTTATCAAATTAATGCGGTTACTATTTTTGGACAAGAATATTCCGTCGATAATCAAGAAGATATTTTTACGACTTTAGCTAATGATTATCCTTTTCATCTTACTTTTGAGGTAGATAAGACCGATCTTACTTTTGATGGGGATACTTTGACATTTATGGTTAAAGCAGACTGGCCATTTGAAGCAGAGGAAGCATATTATCCGTTAACGAAGGAATTTGTCTATAGTGATCAATACGTTTATTATGTGTTGGTTGATGGGACTTATGTTGTCGATGATACAGTAAATAGTGATAATTTCTTAGAAAAAGTAGCAACAGGTTTATATGTAGAAAGTGATGATGGCGATAGTTTCTGGGGTGAATATGCGAATGTTTATCAAGAAGAACATCCTGATTTGCCAGCTATTTCTATTGCGTTAGAACTTGCTGTTGAACAACGTAGTGAAGATTAGATATTTTAATGAAAAAGAGTGATAATTTAATTGGCACTCTGTTTTAATTGAGAAAAGTGAATTCTTACTTGGAAGAGAATTTGATCATAATTACTAGCAACTAAGGTATCTTGTTCGTTATCCATGATGTTACTTTCATCATCGTTCCATTCAATAAAAATACGAATTGTGGTACTTTCACTATTATGGAGGATTTCGCCTGTAATTCCCGTATCCGGATTATATTCTATTACTTCATTATTTTCTTCACTCGGATTAATGATATAGGAGTCAATGATCAAATCTTTAATTGCTGAGTCTTCGGATATCATAGTCGAAATAACATATTGAAACGATACGTCTGTTTCTGTAGGATCGATGACGATATCAAAATAACCTTTAGATCCAGGTGCGAGGACATTCTCTTTAACATATTCATTACTAGGAAATGTCGGCGTAATTTCCTGAGTTAATTCTGTTTTATTTAAAATACTTTCGTCATTGACTTTAATATTCCAACTGGCTAGAGTTAGATTGGTATTGGCATCAATTTTCTTTCGGTATTTCGCTAGAGTATCTTGAATAAAATAACACCCTACGAGTAAAACCACACAGCTTAATAAAAGAGCAATTTTCTTATTTAATTTCTTTTCCATCGTTTCACTTCCTAGTATAATTACTTTTATTTTATCTTAAAGTAGAAAGAAAGTCTATAATCAGTAGAGAGGATTTTCTTTTTTCCTTTATTTTTCTTTTTTGTCGAATAGTGTCTAGTTTACAGTTTTGTTGGTACCAATTGTCAGATTTTGTTGCGTTAGAAAAATGTTTATATTATAATTTAACTAGAATAGATTAGGAAGGTAAAGAGAGTACGGCGGTGGTTATGTGAAGAAAAATTTCTCTGTAAATGTAACCGCGAAACAAGTATATCGCAGGAAGTTATTTCGTAAAATTGTGAAGACAGTATTCTTGTTTTTGATCGTGGTTCTTTCCATTACTTATTTATTTTTGTATATTCTCTATGATGAGGGTAATTTTACGGTATCTTTAGATAAAAACATGGCTAATCGAAACAATATTTATCTATCTGAAGATGGAAAAACCAAAAGCGTAGAACTATCGGCTGAATCGATCGATTATATGGATAATATTTCGATTCATTGGATCCCTAAGGATGTAGATACGGAAAAAGATGGTTCACATAATGGAACCAATTATATTGCCTATAGTTTTTATGTGATGAATGCGGGAAAAGAAACAGTAAATTACTGGTATGAGATTGATATTGATGATACGATTAAGAATGTCGATAAGGCTATTCGGATTATGATTTATCAAAATGGAGTACCGACGGTATATGCAAAGATGAATGAAGAAACCAAAGAACCTGAAGCGGATACAGAGGCTTTCTATTCTAGTAATATTGCTGTATTAGAACAGCGACTTAAATTCAAACCTGGGGATAAAGATCGTTATACAATTGTGATTTGGATCGAGGGAGATGATCCCGATTGTACGAATGATTTATTAGGGGGAGAAATTAAACTACGGATGGATTTTACAGAAGAACATATAAAATAAAAATACTAAGGAGTGAAAATAATGAGTACAAAGTCTAGGAAAAAACAAAGAAAAAGAAGAAGTTTATTTTTATCGTTATTGATGATTGGTTTTACTGGTGTTGTATTAACGACTAGTACCTATGCATGGTTTACAGCTAATCAGACTGTTTCAGTAGAAAACATCGATGTTAATGTAGCTGCTGCTAATGGTCTACAGATTTCTGTTGATGGTGTTAATTGGAAAAGTATTGTTTCTAATGCCGATATTTTAGGTGCTAAAGCTACTTATCCTGGAGCAGTTAATCAATTACCTAGTTCAACAAATAACTTAATTCCAGTATCTTCAGCTCTAGAAATTAATGAAAAAAATGGATTTTTGAAAATGTTTGCTGGTGAAGTAAGTAGTGATGATGGAGGAAGCTTTACTCTATCTGCTACAGAAAGTGTAGAAACAAATGGAGATACTGGTGATTTCGTTGCTTTTGATTTATTCTTCCAAGTAACCGGTAATACACCAATTTACCTAACTTCAGAATCTTCAATTGTTACTAGTGGAGAAAGTAAAGGACTTCAAAATGCAGGTCGTGCAGCATTTGTTGTACAAGGAAATGTGCCAACAGGTACTGATAAGGATACAATCCAAGGATTAAAAGCTACTGCTGATTCAGAAGTTATACTTTGGGAACCTAACTATGATGTACATACTGCGGCTGCTGTAGCTCATGCTAAATCAGTTTATGGTATCGATACTAGTGAAGCTGATGCTGATCAACTTACTTATTATGGTGTTAATCAAGTAATCGGTAAAGAACTAAATGTTCCAGTTGCTTCTAATGAAACTTATTTTACCCAAATGACACCTGATATTTCTACAACTGCTGCTGGAATTTCTGCTGATGATTATGAAGATTTAATTACCTTACAACCTGGTGTAACTAAAGTAAGAATTTATTTATGGGTAGAAGGTCAAGATGTTGACTGTGAAAATAATGCATCTGGTTCTGCAGTTACTTATAATTTACAATTCAGCTCTTTATCAAGTGTAAGTGATACTAATTAATCAGTAACGTAAGGGCCTTATGGCTCTTTTTCTATAGGTTAGGAATTAGGCAAAGATAAAAAAGGAGGATACAAAATGGAAAACAATAATTTATTAACGGATTTTGAACAAGATCAGATGGATACTTTACTTGATCTTTATGATAAGATCGATGAGTATTTAGCTTTTTTAGAAAAAAATATTATTTCTGTAGATGAGGAAGAAAATCATGATGTTGAATAGTGATTATTTATTAAAAGAAATCGATAAAAACCGTCAATTTATTGAACAGTATCCTTTAGAAGCTCAAGCTGGTACTAAAAAAATGCTTGAAGAATATCATAGCCATGCCGTAGAAAAAAGAAATCAATATATAGAAAGTCAAATAGAATTATTTACCCAATATAAACAAATATTATATTATACGTTAAACGATAGAATGAAAGCCCTTCTTCCCCAAGATAAAACAAGTTATTATGAACGATTACATCAGCGCTTACTTAATTTAGAACAAGTAGTTTCTTATGATAATCCTTATAATCGAGTAATCGATAAATTAGGATTAAGTACATTACTTTCTCAGATTAATGATACTAATCATATTGATTTAGATGCGATTAATGATGTGATTTTACAAGTGATTCGTAAATTAAGAGAAGCATCGATTACTATTAGAAAAGAAGATTTTTATTATTCGATGTTTACTTATCAATATATGGATTATTTTTTCCAATATATGATGCAGGAAGATTTTCATCAACAGATGAGAACTGTTTTTGAAAATATATATTGGGATTGTCCTATGCTAATTACTCATTTAAAATTAAATATTTATTTTCTATTTCAAAAATATAGTAAAGAATTAACTACATTCTGTACGAAAGAGAAAAATCGTTTATTTAGTGAAAATAACATCACTACTAAGCCTTTAGATGAATATAAACGAGTAAGAAATCAATTAGAAGAGGAAGAAGCTAGTGATTCTAATTTGATCTTACACCAGTTTATGAACGAAGAAATTTCTTTTGATGATTATCTTCTTTCTAATCCAGAGTGTGATAAACGTATTCAAAAGTTTATGACTACAGATACGCCTTTTTTATCTTTATCTACTGAAGAAAAAGAGTCTTTTTTCCAGTTATTGATCAATTTAGATCAGACTTTGGATGAGTTAGAGTCATATTATCAGTATCAATATATTTTAAAAGATATTGTCACTAAGTATCGAGATAAGGATAAAATAAAGGGTGTTTTACAGGCTAAAGAAAAAGAAATACAAAAAGAAGAGAAAAAACGTCAGAAAATATTACAGAAGTATTTAAAATTACAGAATAAACATTCTATTTTTAAAAAGAAGAGTAAAGTAAAATTAAATGCGATTAAGATGGAGATGAATACACAACTTAGTGTTCTTGCGGGATTATATGAAGAAATCAAGGAGGCAAGATTTAATGATCGCTTAATTCAATGTTTAGATGATGCTTCTGTGATCAGTCAAGCCTTTTGTTTTGCGAGTTCTTTTTATCCACATTTAAAAAAGGTAATTACTACCAAAAACCAGGCAATAACCGATGAAGAATTAGAACAAGAAATTCATTCCTTCTTTGCTTTTTGTTATCATCCTAATCATACGTTTATTAAAAAGATCAATATGCTTAATGAAGTAGATATTACGGAAATGGTAGCGGAAAAGTATCGTTTATTGAATTTGAAATTGGAAGTAGAAGATTTAACTAGTGAAAATATAGGTAATTTACGTGCTGATTTAAAGAAAGTTTTAAAGATCTATTATATAGAGAAGGGAGAATTATCTTTAGAACAAATGAAGCTGATTGTTCAAGTTTCTAAGTTACCTTTACCTAAAGAAAGTTTAGAGTCAACAGATGAGAATAATGAGTTAAAACAATGAAATAAGGATGATAGGTGGTTGGTTTTATGAAAGTAGTAAAAACAATTTTAAAATGGTTACTCTATCTGTTGATAGGATTGATTTTGAGTCTTTGTTTATATGTTTTAATTACTACTGGTATCTTAAAACAAGACTATGCTAATATTTTTGGATATACTTACTTTCAGGTTAAAACCGGAAGTATGGCAGGTACCATTGAAGAAGGGGACATCGTTATTGTTAAGATAGGGGCGCCATATAAAGAAAATGATATTATTACCTTTAAGGGTGAAGATGCGATTATTACTCATCGATTAATCAGTGAAAAAGGGGATTTATTAATTACCCGTGGCGATGTTAATAATATTCAAGATGAACCGGTTAAGAAAGATCAAGTAATTGGAAAAGTAGTATTGACAATATCGACTAGTTTAGTATTAAAAATATTAGGTATTTTATTAATTATGTTTGTGATTTTAACATTAATTAATTTTGATACTGTATTTAAAAAGTTTATTGTCAAAGATACTAAAGAAAAACAAGATTCTAAGAAAAAAGGACGTAAGAAGAAAGAAGATGTAGATAAAACCATTCAAATTCCTTTAGAAGAAGTATTAAAATTACAAGAATTAGAGGAAAAAGAACAAGAAAAAGTAGATCAAGTAGAGCCTTCTTCTCAGGAACAGACTTTTATTGAAATATTGGATGATTTTACGAAAGAAATTAGTGATTATGACTTAGATTCGGTTAAAGAGCAGGATTTTCTAAATCAAGTACTCAAACTACTACAAATCGAAAATCATGATATTAAAAAGACTAGGATCAATGCTACTTGGTCAAGTAAATTTTGTTTTGTTTATCGAATTGCGAATATTTTATATTTAGATGATCAAGTAGAATTATCTAAGGCGATTAGTGAAGTACCTTTTGATGAGTTATTTGACTATGAATTTGAAGAAATTGGCTTATCTAAACCATTACAGGATAGACTCTATGATATGCCATTATATGTGTTTATTAAGATATTAATTTTTTCTATTATTTTTGATGATGAAGAGTTCTTTGATGCTGTATATAAAATATTTAAGTTTAAAGTAAAAGTGGATAAAGATCATAAGTTTACATCGTTATCGAAAAAGAAGAAGAAAGAAAAACTAAAAGAGGAAAAACAATTAGAAGAAGCTATTCATTTTATGAATCTTTTTAGTGAACGATTTGATCAAAAGAATGTAATGGAATTAAATAAGATTAAAGAATATGTAGAGTTAAAGAAACAGATTAATCAAGATGCAGAAGATAAGGGGTAAATGGAATAAGTAAGGTATTTAATTATTTTACTTTTTTCTTGGTTAGTTCTTGTTTGAAACTCGGAAAATAGGTATAATTAATCTATAGGCTAGGATAGAAAGGAGAGTTACTTGATGAAGAAGATATTAAAAAAGAAATATGCACTTATTATTATGATTTTAGCGGTTGTATGTATTTTGGCAGGTACTTCATATGCTTATTTTACCGCAATGGCAGACTCTGATGATCAGATTGTCGATAGTGGAGTATTACGGTTAACGTATCATACGGGGCAAAATATTGCTTTAGATAGTGTGTTTCCAGGAGAAGAAGCAGATGCTGGAATTCATGAGTTTACGATTGAAAATACTGGAACATTGGAAGCAACCTATTATTTATATTTATCTAATGTAGTCCTTCAAAAGGATGGACAACCTACCCAAAGTGAAAACTTGAAATGGAAATTATATAGTGCTGATGAAAATTATACCCAACAAGAGGAAATTGCTTCGGGAGACTTTTCGGATGGTAGTAATACGATTGAATTAGATAGCGATATAACTATTCAACCCCAAGAAAAGCACTATTATATTTTAAAGATTTGGTTACAAGAAACAGGAAAGTTACAAAACGAAGATCAACGATTAAATTTAAGTACGATCGTAGAAGCAACGACGATTAAGAAGAACATTAATAAAACCTTGGTTAATACAATCAAAGGAGAAGCAGTACTCGATAATATAGCTAGTGAGTTTGTTACTAGTCCAACCGGAATAGACTTTTCACAAATCTCAAGTGATACTAATGGAAAGGGATTATATATTTTACATGGAACCGAAAATGAAGCTAATCCGATTATGTATTATCGAGGGGCTGTAGAAAATAACAATGTTAAGTTTGCGAACTACTGTTGGAAGATCGTAAGAACAACCGAAACAGGAGGAGTAAAGTTAATTTATAATGGTAGTCCAGATAGTAATGGACAGTGTACTAATACTACAGGAAGTTCAACTGTGCTACAAGATAGTGTCTTTAATGCGAATAGTAATGATAATGCCCATGTAGGATATATGTATGGAACAGCAGGATCAAGTACTTATGAAGAAACTCACAAAAATACGAACGATTCAACAATTAAGACGGTAATTGATAGTTGGTATGAAGAGAATATGACAGAGTATACAGACAAGTTAGAAGATACAGTATGGTGTAATGATCGAAGTGTAGTACAATACAGTAGCTATACAGGAACTGGTGTGGGTAAAGAAAACACAATGTATGGAGCTAGAAATAGATTGATGGTAAATAAGACACCAAGTTTAGCTTGTGTAAATGAAAATGATCGCTTTACCGTAAGTGAAGAGAATGGAAATGGTGCATTAACGTATCCTGTTGCGTTATTAACAGCTGATGAGATCGTCTATGCAGGGGCTGTTTATATACAAAGGAACAGTAGTTATTATTTGTATAATAATGCTTCCTGGTGGACTATGTCGCCTAACCATTTTCCTGGTAGCCATGCTCATGTCTTCTATGTGAATTCGACGGGGAGCCTCGACTTCGGCTACGTCTACAACATTGACGGCGTGCGTCCTTCCATATCTTTAAAGAAGGGAACTAAAGTAGAAGCAGGTGGGGATGGAACTAAAGAAAATCCTTATGTTGTAGTTGAATAGGAGGAAAACGTAAAATGAATAAGAAGACGTTAATTGTTTGTTTATTAATTGTAGCTGTTACTTTGATTTTAATGGGTGTTTCCTATGCTTACTTTACTGCGATAGCAAATTCTAATGAACAGGTAGTACAAAGTGGTGTGTTAGAATTAACGTATTTGACAGGTAAGGACATTGCTTTAGAAAGTGTCTTTCCAACTGAAGAAGCAGAAGCAGGAATTCATCAATTTACAATAGAAAATACTGGAACATTAGATGCGACATATTATATGTATCTAGATAATATTGTTTTACAAAAAGATGGACAAGATACGTAAAGTAATAATTTAAAGTGGAAACTATATCATGCTGATGAGAGTTATACTCAGCAAGATGAAATTGCAGCTGGCGACTTTATAGATGGGGATAATACAATTGAATTAGATACTGAAATAACTATTCGTCCAGGTGAAAAACACTACTATATTTTAAAAGTATGGTTACAAGAAACTGGACAACCTCAAAATGAAGATCAAGGATTAGAATTTAGTGCCCAAGTGATTGCAACGACAGAAAAGAAAACCGTTAATAAAACTTTGGTTAATACAATCAAAGAAGAAGCAGTCTTAGATAATATCGCAAGTAATTATGTAACTAGTCCTACTGGAATAGACTTTAGTCAAATATCAAGTGATACGAATGGAAAAGGATTGTATATTTTACATGGAACAGAGAATAATCCTAATCCAATTATGTATTATCGAGGAGCAGTAGAAAATAACAATGTAAAATTTGCGAACTTCTGTTGGAAGATTGTAAGAACAACTGAGACAGGTGGGGTAAAGTTAATTTATAATGGAAAACCAAACGCAAGTGGGCAATGTATGAATACAACAGGAAGTGCTACTACAATAGGTGATAGTAAATTTAATCCAAATTATGATGATAATGCGTATGTAGGGTATATGTATGGAACTGCTAAGTCATCTACTTATGAAGATACACATAAAAATATAAATGATTCAACAATTAAGACAGTAATTGATGAATGGTATAGTGAAAATATGACTACCTATACAAATAAACTAGAAGATACGGTATGGTGTAATGATCGAAGCATAGATCCAACGAGTAGTGGAACCGGAGCGGGTAGTTCGAAAACATATTATGGAGCTTTTTATCGATTATATGATAATAGGACACCGACATTAGAGTGTGTAAATGAAAATGATCGATTTACGGTAAGTAGCGAGAATGGAAATGGAGCATTAACTTATCCAGTAGCCTTATTAACAACAGATGAGATTGCGTATGCAGGGGCAGTATGGGATAAAAATAATAGTAGTTATTATTTATATAATAATGACAACTGGTGGTCTTTGTCGCCTTACGATTTATTGAGTGGCATCGCTGCCGCGTTCCACGTGAACTCGATGGGTTACCTCTACCAAGACGGCGTCGCCAACGCTCGCGGTGTGCGGCCTTCGATTTCACTAAAGCCTGGAGTAAAGGTACAAAGTGGAACGGAAGGTACTAAAGGAAATCCATATGTAGTGGTTGAATAATATTTTACTTTTAAAGATACTAGGGGTACCTAGTTCTTTTTTTGTTTTTATCTTGCTTCTGGGTTTGAAATAGAAAGTGAACTCTCTTTTTCCTTTTCAAATGTTTTCATTTATTGTATAATGTTATTGTTAGAAAGAGGGAAGTATATGAAGATAATGTCTATTAATGCAGGAAGTAGTTCACTTAAATTTAGTTTGTTTGAGATGGACAAAAAGGAATGTATTGCTTCTGGATATTTTGAACGTGTGACGTTAGAGGGTAGTTTTTATACGATTAAGTATCGTGGAGAAAAAATAAAAGAAGAAATAGATATGCCTAATCATACTGTAGCGGTTGAAGTTTTACTTGATCGTTTGGTAACACTTGGTATTATCCAATCTTTAGAAGAAATTGATGGAGTAGGACATCGTTTAGTTCATGGAGGAGATAAATATAAATCTTCAGTTGTGATTACCGATGAAGTAATCGAAGATTTACGTAAGTATTCTGAACTTGCTCCACTTCATAATCCAGCTAATATTTTGGGAATTGAAGCGGTTAGAGCTGCCTTACCTAATGTTTTGATGGTTGGTGTATTTGATACTGCTTTTCATCAAACGATGGATGCAGTTAGTTATATGTACCCAGTACCTTATGAATGGTATACGAAATATGGAGTTAGAAAATATGGTTTTCATGGAACTAGTCACTGTTATATCAGTAAACAGATTCCTCGTCTTTTAGGACGTGAAGACTATCGAGCAATTATTTGTCATTTAGGTAGTGGAGGTAGTATCTCGGCAGTTAAAAATGGTAAATGTATCGATACCACTATGGGCTTTACTCCACTTGCAGGAATTATGATGGGTACTCGTAGTGGAGATATCGATCCATCTATTATCCCTTATATCATGGATAAAGAAGGGTTACCTGTTGAAGATGTGATGAATATCTTAAATAAACAATCTGGTTTCTTAGGATTAAGTCAATATGGTAGTGACTTTAGAGATGTTTATGCGGGTGTTGAAGCTGGTAATGAACAATGTAAACTAGCTTTTGATAAATATGTACGTACAGTAGTTCATTATATTGCGAGCTATTATGTAGAATTAGGTGGAGCAGATATTATTTGCTTTACTGCTGGACTTGGAGAAAATGCTCGTGAAGTACGTCAAGCTATTCTTGAACAACTTGCTTGTTTAGGAGTAAAGATTGATTCTAAACGTAATCAAGTTCAAGGGGAAGAGGCTAAGATTAGTAGTGATGACTCTAGTGTTACTTGTTATGTTGTTCCTACTAATGAGGAATTAATGATCGCTTTAGATACCGTTTCTTTAATTGAAGAAAATAGATAGGAAGATAATTATGTATAAAAAAATTTATAAAGCAATCAAAAAATACAATACAATTGTGATAGCTAGGCATATTGGGGTTGATCCTGATGCGATGGCTAGTCAACTTGGTTTGAAAGAAGCAATAGAGCTTTCTTTTCCAAAAAAACAAGTATTTGCGGTTGGAACCGGTGGAGCAAGATTTGCTTATTTGGGCTCTTTAGATAAATTAGAGGATATCGATTATAGTAAGGCTTTATTGATCGTTGTAGATACCCCAGATAAACGACGAGTAGATTCACCAGAAGTCGATCAGTTTGCTTATAAAATTAAAATAGATCATCATCCTTTTGTTGAAAAGTTTTGTGATCTTGAATGGATAGATGATAGAAATTCATCAGCTAGTCAGATGGTTTTAGAATTGCTTTATAAATCTAAATTAAAAAGAAATCGTTCTGTAATTGAAAAATTATTTATAGGTCTTGCTTCTGATACTAATCGTTTCTTATTTAATTCTGATGCGGTTACTTTTTCTCTTCTTTCCAAGATTATGAAAGAATATTCATTAGATATTACGAAGTTATATCAGAATTTATATATGCGTCCGCTTCATGAAGTTCGTTTACAAGGCTATATTGGACAAAATATGAAAGTAACTGAACATGGAGTTGGCTATGTAGAGTTAACGAGTGATATTTTAAATAAGTTTGATGCTGATGTTGGTTCTGCTGGCAATATGGTGAATAACTTTAATTATATCGATGAAGTATTTGTTTGGGTAATGATTTCCGAAGATAAAAAGAACGATATCATTAAAATTAATATTCGTTCTCGTGGTCCTGTTGTGAATAAAGTGGCTGAAGCTTATCATGGTGGTGGTCATAAATTCGCATCAGGAGCTAGAGTTACTTCGTTAGAAGAAGCAAAATTATTGGTTAATGATTTAGATCGGGAATGTCAGAAGTATATTCAAAATAAGGAGGTGGATGAGAATGAAAATCAGTGATGTTTCTCTTGTGATTAGTGCGGTTAGACGTAGTCAATACCCCCCTCAACAATTACCGGAATTTATGTTAGTAGGGAGAAGTAATGTGGGGAAAAGTAGTTTTATTAACTGCTTAGTTAATCGTAAAAATATCGCCCGTATTTCTTCTCGACCTGGTAAAACACAGACATTAAATTTTTACTTAGTTAATAAAGTATTCTATTTGGTTGATGTACCGGGATATGGTTATGCAGCCGTAGATCGAAGAACACAAGAAAAATTTGGTAAAATGATCGAAGAATACCTAGAAAAACGAGAAAACTTAAAACGAGTATTTATGTTGATTGATTTTCGACATAAACCTACTGAAGATGATTTATTGATGTATAATTTCTTAAAATACTATAATATTCCAGTAACCGTTATTGCGACTAAAGTAGATAAAGTAGGGTCTAGTAAAATGGAAAAGAATAAAAAACAAATTCTTGATACTTTAGACTTAGTCGTAGGGGATGATCTTGTTTTATTTTCTAGTGTTACTAAATTAGGTAGAGAAGATGTATTAAAGAAGATTGAAGAGTTGACAGTTGAAATGATTTAACTCTTCTTTTTTTATTTTCAAAAAGTCATCTATTTTCATATGATATGATAGGTGGTATATTTGAAAGTAGAGTTTAAGGATAAAGACTGTTTTACAGTAATTTATTATGATGAAGTTAGTCTTTCTGATGAAGAGACTATTTTATTATTTATTAAAATGATCAGTCATCACTTAGAGAAAGTTTATCATTATATTTTTTCTGGTTCTTATCGTTTATTGATCTATTGGAAGACTCGGGTTGTGATTATGGAGTTTTCACAAATATCACCACTTGGTAAAGTTGATTTTGATGTTGATTTATTACTAAATAGTACGGTTTTATTTGAGTTTGAAGACTTCTATTATCTTGAGGGGAAGAAATGGTTTTATCAGGGGAAATATTATGTGGATTACGATCGTTTAAACGATAAATTTGATCTATTTGAGTACGGTAGGCTTGTCTATGGGGAGGAAGCTAAAAAAGTAATGAATAATGGGAGATTATTTTTACCATTTCTTAAGTCTTAAATAATTTATAGATAATTTCGGGGTAGTTACTAATGATAGAGATTTGATCGATTAATTTAGTGACTACTTCATTTTGTTGTTCTTGGATAAAGCCTTGATAGACAATAGATAGATAATAATCAGAATTAATATATAGGATAATTCCTTTATTTTTTTGTAATAATTGATCGATGATGGCTTCATCATAGACATTCATGGTAAATACGTAATAATTTACATCGATAAAGTTTAAATCCCCAGTATAAATCACGAATCCTACGGGGATATTTTTTATTTTGTTTTTCATCATGGATACTAAGTTACGATTGATACTATGTACATGGATAGGAAGATTAGAATGCTTTTCAATGATTGTTTTTAGATTATCGATATATTGATTCATTTTATTGATTACTTTTTCTATTGTTTCATCGGTTAAAATTCCTGTTTTAAAGGGAATTACATTGATGTAGATCTCTTTGGTTGATTGTTTTTGATTTAATTGATCTAAGGTTTCTTCTAAGGTAATTATATCGTAATTTCCTAATTGATCTAAGGTACTATTATCGATTGTATTAATAATTGCTTGCTCAGTTGAAGTATTATTGAAAACGACAATTTTATTGTCGGAAGTTAGGGCAACATTTAGGTTTATTCCATCAATATAGTTTTTTGATAGGGCATTGTTAAAAAAATCTTCACTATTCATCGCAGCACTTTTTTGAGCGATTATTTTCATTTTGATCACCACTTTATTTTATGACTATATTTATGTTTTTATCCCACTTGATAGATTATTAGTTGGTGTTTAATAGAGATAATCTTTTATCTGTTAGAGTTTGTGATAATATGAGTGTTTTGGTTGTATTTTATCTATCGAAATTCTGAACTGTATTAATAAATTTTTAATCAAGTATGGGAGTATGCTGTTTGATTAAAGTTCGTAATAAGTTTTTTTCTTTTCTTTATTATGGATTTATGATAAAATAGGTACGAGTTATATGGAGGTGGTTAGATGAAAATTCCTGTTGTAGCGTTAGTAGGACGTCCTAATGTCGGAAAAAGTACATTGTTTAATAAATTAATTGGTACTAAGGTATCGATTATTGAAGACTTTCCAGGTGTAACAAGGGATCGTATCTACGGGGATGTCTATTATAAGAATTATCATTTTTCTTTAATTGATACTGGTGGGATTGATATTAGTAGTAATCTTTTTCAAGATGAAATTAAAGTACAAGCTGAGATTGCTATCGAAGAGAGTGATGTTGTTGTTTTTGTAGTGGATGGTAAAGAAGGGTTAACAGCTAATGATAAAGAAGTTAGTGCCATGTTATTTAAGAGTGGAAAAAGAGTGATCGTAGCGATTAATAAGGTTGATCATAAGCGCTCTTCTGAACATATTTATGATTTTTATGAACTTGGTTTTTCTGAATATATTCCTATTAGTGCAGAACACAATAATGGAATTTATGAATTGTTGGATGCTATTGTTGCTGATTTTTCTGAGGTGGTAGAAGAGGAAGAAGATTCGAGAATAAAGTTTTCGGTTATCGGGCGTCCTAATGTCGGAAAAAGTAGTTTAATTAATGCGTTATTAAACGAAGAAAGAGTGATTGTCAGTGATGTTGCAGGTACGACTAGAGATTCTGTAGATAGTGTTTTTAAATATCATAATGAAGAATTTGTCATTATCGATACTGCGGGGATGAGAAAGAAAGGTAAGATTTTTGAAAGTGTTGAAAAATACAGTTTACTTCGTAGTTTAAAAGCAATTGATCGAAGTGATCTTTGTCTACTCGTCATCAATGCTGAAGAAGGGGTTATTGAACAAGATAAACATATAGCTGGTTATGCCTTAGAGAAGGGAAAAGGATTAATTCTAGTTGTGAATAAATGGGATACAGTAGAAAATCCTAATATTAAAGAGTATACGACGATGCTTCGTAATGAGTTTCAGTTTTTACGTTATGCGCCGATTGTCTTCTTATCTGCCTTAACGAAAAAACGAATTCATACGTTGATGCCTGAAGTTTTACAAGTTGCTGAAAATATTCGTCGTGAAGTGAAGACAAGTGTTTTAAACGATGTAATTGCTGATAGTTATGCCCTTAATTTACCTCCTTCGTATAAAGGAAAACGGTTAAAGATTTATTTTGTTCATCAATCAGGAATCAAGCCACCTAAATTTACTTTTCAAGTGAATAATAAAGGTTTAGTTCATTTTTCTTACGAACGTTATCTTGAGAATAAATTACGAGAGAATTTTGATTTTACTGGTACACCTATTGTTTTACAATTTAAAAACAGAGGAGAAGATGCTTAATGAAGAAGCAAGAAGCTCTTCTTATCGCTAATGATAGAAGTAATGTAGTATTAGAATTTATCGATCAAATTCTAACTTATGGTAAAGATATTACAGGTTTGATTGAATTCTACTCTGTAAAATTAGAAGATGGTATGAATTGTGGGATGCATGTAAAAGTAGAAAAAACAGCTTATGAACAGTACTATAACTTAGGAGTTCCTTCTAAGAATATTGTTACGGTTTATGAAGCCATATTTCAAAATATCATTAAGGCCTATCTTTTTGGCTACGATTTATATTTTACTGATGATAAGGTAGGAATTTCTCTTTATCATCCGCTTCCTAATAATAGAGTAAATATTGAGTTTTTGATTATGAATGCATCTTTAGAAAAGTGGCGGAATGAGATTGTAGATGTGATTAAAACTAAGGAGGAGGAAAAATAATGCTTGGTTGGTTTTTGGATCGCAAGGATCCTAAGACAGAATTAGAGGGGTTAGATCGTGCCCAGAAAATTTTAGATGAGAGGTATCAACGTCATCAAGTACCTGAAGAGGTATATCGTAGACAATGTTTAGAGTTTCAAAAACGTAGAGAAAAATATGAAAAGAAGTTAGGAAATAAAAAATACGATATTTCGTGATTACCAAAATGGATCTCCTACATATAATGTGGTAGGAGGTTTTTTTATGTTTGGGGATTCTTTTTTTAAAAAAGTAGAAAATAAATCTGGTATTGGTAAAGATACTATTTTATCTTTAGCTTCAAAACTACAAAATTCAAATATGAAGGATGAGAAAGTTTTACATGAACTTGTTCAAGAGATCAGTGGAATTACGGGAAAAGAAGTCAGTAAGGAGAAAGAAGATAAGATTGTCAATGCCATTTTAAAGGATAATATTCCTGATGTTGATAAGATGATTTAAAAGAATAGGTATAATCTCTTTTTCTTTTCATATAGTTAATTGAAAGAGAAAGAGTGTGATAATTTGATGGATAAAAATACGATTATTAAGAATATAGCCCTTCGTACTGGTGGGGACATCTATCTAGGTGTTGTAGGTGCAGTTCGTACGGGTAAGAGTACGTTTATCAAGAAAGTAGTGGAGAATCTTATTGTTCCTAATATTGAGGATGAATATGATCGTAAACGTGCTTTAGATGAGGTTCCTCAAAGTGCAGCTGGTAAAACGATTATGACGACTGAGCCCAAATTTGTGCCTAATACTGCTGCTAAAATTCATATTGATGACTTTAGTTGTAATATTCGTTTAATCGATTGTGTCGGTTATTTAATCGATAATGCTAAGGGAGCGGAGGATGAAAATGGTCCACGGTTAGTTAAAACCCCTTGGTATGATGAGGCGATTGCTTTTAGTGAAGCCGCTGAAGTAGGAACGGAGAAAGTGATTCGTGATCACTCGACAATCGGGATTGTGGTTACGACAGATGGTTCGATTGGGGAATTTCAGCGCAGTGATTATTTAGAAGCAGAAACCCGGGTTATTCGGGAATTAAAAGAATTAGGAAAACCCTTTATCGTTATTGTAAATTCTACTCATCCGATGCTTCCTGATACCGAAAAAATTTGTGAGAAGTTGCGTGGGGAACACGATGTTCCAGTTTTAGCGATGAATATTGAAAATATGAATCAAAAAGATATGTATGATATCTTAAGAGAAGCTTTATATGAATTTCCTATTCTAGAAGTTAAAGTGAATATGCCAGAGTGGATTGCGATTTTAAATCCGAAAAATGAGATTAAGAAAGGATATATTCAAGCAATTCGTGAAAGTGTAGTCGAAGTAGATAAACTTCGTGATGTTGAAAAAATTAATCAACATTTTTTAGGAATAGAGAGTATTTCTAAATCTTATCTTTCTGAAGTTGATCCGGCAACTGGTGAAGTCACTATTAATTTGGAAGCTCCAGCTGATTTATATAATCGAGTTCTTACGGATATTATAAAGATTGATGTCACCAATAAGGCAGAACTTTTATCTTTATTCCAAGATTTTAATGAAGCAAAGAAAGAATACGATCAAATTAAATATGCGTTAAAAATGGTTAAACAAACAGGGTATGGGGTTGCTTCTCCTACTTTAGATGATATGAAGTTAGATACACCAGAAATCACAAAGCAAGGACCTCGTTATGGGGTAAAACTAAGAGCTACAGCGCCATCTATTCATATGATTAGAGTCGATGTCAATAGTACTTTTGAACCGATTATCGGTAGTGAATTACAGAGTAAAGAGTTAATTGATTACTTGATGAGAGACTACGATGAAAATCCAGCGAATATTTGGAAGAGTGAGATCTTTGGACGCAGTCTAGATGTGATTGTTCAAGAAGGAATTCAATCGAAATTGATGATGATGCCGGATAATATTCGGTTTAAACTTCAAAATACATTAACTAAAATTGTGAATAAAGGGTCTAATAATATGATTGCGATTGTTTTATAAGTTGTTTCATGATAAAAAAAATTATTCATAATGCTTGTCAGTAATTATCGTTTGTGTTATGATGAAACCATCAAGGAAACTTGATAAAAAAAGGAACATTTAATCCTCTTGATGTTAAGTGTTGCCAATTTTGGTTGTTCCACCTAAATCATAGAATGAGTTAGGTGGATTTCTTTTATATTAATACAAGGATTTGTATAAATAATAAAAGGAAGATTATTGGGATTAGAGAAAAGATTAAATAATCTTTCTTACCCATATTATCGCCTCCCTTCTTACTTGAAGTTAGGCTCCACCCAACAGATTAAATGTTCCATGAAGAGTATAGATAATTTTTTATATGATGACAAACTAGTAAATATTAAATTTAATCATTAGATCACGGTTATTTTTCTTTTTGATATATAAAAAATTAGTTAAAGTTATTAGAAACTTTGACTTTTTCTTATTTTTTTGATATGGTGATTAGCGGTGAAGTATTATGTTAAATTTAAAAAAAGATCGCTATATTATTTTAGAGTTGATTCCTACTGCTTCGACAAAAGATAAAGGGGATATTATTCAGCTTTCAGCTTTAAAGTTAGAGGGGTTAAAATTAATTGATCGCTTTGATTATCGGCTAGAAGAAGATAAAGTATCGATTAAAGAATTATTATCTCTTATCGATTATGATCGTGACTCATTTCGTTATGTTGGTAGTAGTAAAGAATTGTTGGATGCTTTTTCTTCATGGACTGATGATTTACCTTTATTAATTATGAATAATGGTTATACGGAGGATTATCTATCTTCTCTTACTAATTCTAAGGAAAGTATTTTTTCTTATTTAGGAATGGAATTTCATGATCAAATTATTCTTTCTTTAATTGAAAAATATCATTTATCTGAGTCAAATTATGTAGTTGATTTGCTTTATGAAGCTCTTATTCAAGAAATACAGTAAATTTGTTTCTTATTTTCCTATTTTTTTCATTAATTTTATTGCTTTTGTTTAGGAAACATGCTATTTTATATATGTAAGCATAGTGTAGTGCTTAAAATAATAGATGGAGGTTTATTTACATGAAAAAAGTAGAATTAGTAGAAAAAGTTGTTGAGAAAACAGGTTTAACTAAAGCTGATGCAACACGTGCCTATGATGCTATTTTCGAGATTTTCTCTGATGCATTAGTAGACGGTGATAAAGTAGCTGTTGCTGGATTTGGAACTTTCTCAGTAGGTGAAAGAGCTGCTCGTGAAGGACGTAATCCTCAAACAGGTGAAACTTTAAAAATTGCAGCTAGTAAATCAGTTAAATTTAAAGCAAGCTCTGCTTTAAAAGATGCTCTTAATAAATAAAACAATATAACCGATTGGAATTTGCCAATTGGTTTTTTCTTGGCTAAAAATGGTTATTACTAGATTCTAACTATATAATCTGGTATAATAGGATTAGGGTGATACAATTGCTAGATACAGCACTTAAGTTATTGAATATGATCGAAGATCACGGATTTAAAGCTTATATTGTTGGAGGCTTTGTTCGAGATTATTTGTTAGGAATAGATTCTCTAGATATCGACGTTTGTACTGATGCTAAACCAAAGGATATTCGTGATATCTTTAAAGATGCTTGTCTTCCTAGAGAAGAGTATGGCTCTGTTACCGTTATAGTTAAAAATATTCGTTTTGAAATTACGACTTTCCGGAGAGAGTATACATATTATCAACATCGTAAACCTTTAGAGTTTGAATATATCGATGATTTAAAAGAAGATTTAAAACGTAGGGACTTTTTGATTAATACGTTATTGATTGATAAAGACGGAGTTGTTTTAGATTTTTATCAAGGAAAAAAGGATTTAGAAGAAAAGATTATTCATACGGTAGGGGATAGTTTTTTAAAGTTTTCTGAGGATGCTTTTCGTATTTTACGTGCTCTTCGGATTGCGACAGTGTTAAACTTTCGGTTAAGTGATGAAGTACGAACCGCTATTTTAAGAACTAAGCATTTACTTAAAGATATTTCCTATCAACGAAAAAAAGAAGAATTAGATAAAATCTTTACTAGTGTTTATGCTCAGAAGGGGATTGATCTATTATTAGAATTAGGATTAGATCAAGAGTTAGAATTACCTAAATTAAAGCACGTTGTGTTACTGGATGATTTAGTAGGAATTTGGGCACAGCTTGATGTTGTGGATATATATCCATTTACCAATAATGAAAAGTCGTTAATGAAAGATATTCAGACTTCTCTTCGACTTAATAATTTAAATCATCATGTTCTTTATCAGTTTGGCTTATATGTGAATAGTATAGCGGCTAGTATTAAAGGAATTTCTAAGAAAGATGTCAGTTATCAATATAATATGTTACCGATTAAAAGTAGAAATGAAATTGCGATTAGTGGGCGAGATATAGCGGATAGATTAAATCGTAAGCCAGGAAAGTATATTCATGATATCCTTGATGATATAGAAGAAAAGATTTTAGATTTAGATTTGGTCAATGATCGTCAAGTATTATTAGACTATGTTGGAGAAAGTTATTGTAGTACACATTAGTAGTGTGTACTTTTTATTTAAAAATCTATAAATAAAGCGAGTTTGTTTTTCATGGGGATTTATTGTGTGATATAATATTGGTCAAAAGGAGGAAGAAATGAAATCTGGTAAGTTAATGGAACTATTGAAAAAAGGAAATTTTGTTGTTCCTCTTTATCTATTTCAATTAAGGGATAAATTTTCAATTTCATTGGAAGAGTTCTTATTTTTGGTGTATTTGATGAATTTAGGAGATAGGATCGTATTTAATCCTGAGAAATTAGGAAATGATCTTTCTTTGTCGTTAGAAGAAGTGATGACGTTTAGCGATGTACTTAGTGAAAAGGGATTAATTAATGTCGATGTGATTAAGGATGAAAAGGGAATTAGTGAAGAGTATATCGTATTAGATTTATTCTATGAGAAGATTTCGAAATTATTATTAGAAGATATTAATCAAGAAGATCAACGATTAGAAAAATCGATTTATGAGAAGATCGAAGAGGGTTTTGCGCGTCCTCTTACGTCGATTGAGTATGAGATTATTAAATCATGGTTAGAAAATGGTGTTAATGAGGATTTGGTTTTAGCGGCTTTAAGAGAGACGGTTTTTAATGGGGTGACTAATCTTCGTTATATGGATAAGATTTTATACGATTGGACGAAGAAAGGATATAAAACTAGTAGTGATGTTGAAAAGGGGAAAATGCGGTTAAAAGAAGAGAAGAAAGAAAGCAAGAAGTTGGAGTTGTTTGATTATGATTGGTTCGACGATGAAGAAGGAGAATAGGGTTAAGTTATTTGAAGACTATTTAGATGAGTTATTTCCTAATCCGCGATGTGAGTTAGAATATAATAAGGATTATGAACTATTGATTGCGGTTGTTCTTAGTGCCCAAACGACAGATAAGAGAGTTAATCAAGTTACTAGGGTGTTATTTGAACGATATCCGTCTTTAGAAGCTCTTGTTACTGCTCGTTTAGATGATGTAGCTGATATTTTACGACCAATTGGTACTTTTCTCAAAAAAGCCGTCTTTGTTCAAAAAATAGCAGAAGCATTATTAGAAAACTATCATGGTCATGTTCCTAATGATCCTTCTTCTTTACAAAAACTTCCTGGGGTAGGAAGAAAAACGAGTAATGTCGTCTTATCTAATCTGTATGATTATCCAGCTATTGCTGTTGATACGCATGTTGAACGAGTAAGTAAACGATTACGATTTTGTAGACAAAGTGATGATGTTTCGGTTGTAGAAGCTAAGCTACAAAAAGTATATGCTAAAAAGAATTGGGCTAGACGTCATCATCAAATGGTATTATTTGGAAGATATCATTGTAAGGCAGTAAAGCCGGAGTGTGACGGTTGTAAAATGAGGGGTATCTGTCCTTATTATCAAAAGTTAAGTAAAAAATAAATCTATAAAGAAAAAAGGATTCATATACTAGTAATGATCTTAAGGGTGGTGAGATGGATATGAATCCTTTTTTTATTACGTGTATGGCTGGTTTTTCTACTTTATTAGGCTCGTTTTTGATCTTTAAACAACAGGCTTCTAATCGTATTTTAGTTGCTTCTTTGGGCTTTGCGAGTGGGGTAATGATGATGATTTCTATTATGGATCTGTTACCTACTTCTTTTGCTTTTCTTACCAAATCTTTTTATATTATACCGGCATTACTTATTTTATTATTGTTTTTTGGATTAGGTGTTTTGTTTTCCCTTGGCTTGAATTATTATTTACCGGATATGAAAGCAATAAGTGGTAATCATCATTTATATCGGGTTGGGATATTTTCTTGTTTAGCGATCGTGTTACATAATATTCCAGAGGGGATGATCACTTATATTACTTCTAATCAGGATATTCGCTTAGGAGTTCATTTAGCTATTGCGATTGCCCTTCATAATATTCCGGAAGGAATTAGTATTTCAGTACCGATTTATTATAGTACTGGTAGTCGTATTAAGGCATTAAAATATACTTTGCTTTCGGCACTTTCAGAACCATTTGGAGCGATTATTGCTTTTTGGTTTTTAGCTTATTTTATTGATGATAGGGTAATGGGAGTACTTTATGCTTTTATTGGAGGTTTGATGATATATATTGCGAGTCGTGAACTCTTACCGGAATCTTTATCTTATCAAAAGAAAGGAACAACGTATTTTTCTTTTTTAGCGGGATGTGTTTTTATGCTTATCTGTCATTTCTTGTTTTTTTAAAAAAAGAAAAGTCCTCATTGCGAGGACTTTATTTTATATGACATAAACATATCTAATTGCTGTCTTTTTTAATGTTGTTCCTTTATAGGTAATTGTATAAGTTATGGTATAAGTACCGGTTGTCAGTGGGCTTTCTACACTACCACTAATTTTATCTATTTGTTTACCGGTTGGATCTTTGTAGGTTGTTTTTACTGTATACTTACTTGGTGAGATGACATTACCATTTTCTCTAATGGTAACTGGATTACTCACATCGGTATAAATTGAAGTTGCACTTATCGTTTGTGGGTTAGTACCATTTAGGGAAATAATGATATCATCTTCATCGACAACGTCTTCATTATCACCGTCGCCACCATCTTCGTTATCGCCACCTGTTGGTGGTTTGTACTCGAATTCATAAACGGCAGGATTACTTTGGTTAGCACTATAATTTTGGAAAGTGGCTACTACTTTGTAAGTTCCTGAGATATTGGTATTGGCATCGATTACATAAGTGTTTTCGGTAGTGAATCCTAAAAGTACATTACCATAGTAAACATTGTAACCAAATGGACCATAGTCATCATTTCCTGTAGGTGTTGTTTGTTTGTTCCATGAGATAGTGATTTGTTGTTTTGTTTCAGAATAACTTACTTTTAATCCAGTCGGAGTATCTAGTTTGTTATATTTTGATGAAGTCTCAGTAGGTTCAGTTCCTTTTTTGTAGTATTCGTAAGTAATTTGATCAGCTGGTGTATTACTACTAGCTAGGGCACCAGGATTACTACTTCCTATTTCGATTGGTACTCTAACGACACTGTCTGGTACTTTAAAGGTTTGACCATTCTTATTGAAGACGGCATTTCCGATTGCTTTAAATAAACTACTTCTGCCATTTACTGCTTGAATATTGGTATTGTATCCTTCTCTAGCATTTTCATAACCGTACCATAGGGAAATGGCATATTCTGGATCATATCCGACTACCCAGGCATCTTTAACAGCATCAGCTGGGAAACCGTATCTTTCTTTTTCTTCATCGGTATAGCTTGATGTACCCGTCTTGGCTGCCATATTGACTCCTCTTACTTTAGCGCTGCTACTTAACCCAGTTTCTGCTGAAGTGACTAACATATCGGTAATCATAAACGCGGTAGAGTCGCTCATTGCTCGACGAGATTCACTTTGGAAGTTGACGACATCGCCATTATCACGATAAACAACTTTGTTAACACTTAATGGTTGATAATAAGTACCACCGTTTGCGAAGGCAGCGTAAGCAGCAGCCATCATCATTGGGGTAGTACCATCAAAGGCACCAAGTGAATGGGCTTCATAGATTTTTCCATTCTGTACATCTGGTTCGATTCCTAAATTTCTAGCAAATTCAATAATCTTTTGATTATCTACGGATTGGAAAGCTTTTAATGCTGGAATATTTCTTGATTCTGCAAGAGCAGTTCTAAGACTGATCCAACCCATATATTTACGGTCAGAGTTGTTGATTGTTGTTCCATCTGAATAAGTGTATGGTGCATCTTCAAGTTGAGTGTAGGTTGACCAATTATTATATTCAATGGCTGGACCATAGTCGAATATTGGT
Source organism: uncultured Bacilli bacterium (assembly GCA_944363785.1). Classification (GTDB taxonomy): domain Bacteria; phylum Bacillota_I; class Bacilli_A; order RF39; family UBA660; genus Alloscybalousia. The sequence continues at coordinate 16,820 of CALVVF010000008.1, read as the reverse complement.
TTTGCGGCTGATCCGATTTGTTTTTCTGCTTGCGTAGCATAGTTCATGGTTGTTTGAGGACTTGATTTGAAACGTCCACCACCAACAGCAACAATCTTTCCGGTATCTACATCGATAACGGCAGCACCACTTTGTACTTTATCATCTTTCCATCTATATGTAACACCGTTAAAAATATCATCGATGGCTTTTTGTTTTTCTCTATCCATATTGGTATAAATTTGTACTGGGGTTATATATGGGTTAATGCCATGTACTTCTTGTAATTCTTCGATTACCGTATCAATGTAGCTCGCATAAGCTGCTCCTTGTTTATCTTGTTCTTTTAATAATGAAGTAACTGGTATCGCATTAGCCGCATCTGCTTCTGCTTGAGTAATATAGCCATGTCTTACCATTAGGGATAAAACGGTCTGTCTACGTTCATAAGCTTTATCTGGATGATAGATTGGACTATAAGCAGTAGGCGCATTGAATATTCCTACTAGAAGAGCTGCTTCAGATAGATTTAATTCACTGACACTTTTTCCAAAGTAGGTTTGTGATGCTTGCTCTACACCGAAGGAGTTACTTCCTAATTCGTGATTGTTTACGTAGAATTCAATAATTTCTTCTTTAGTAAAATCTTTTTCTAGTTTAAATACTGCTAAGTAGATATCTGTAAATTTACGAATGATTCCTTTTATACCGGAATCTAAGGTTGCATCAGTATAGGTGTTCTTTACTACTTGCATCGATAGAGTAGAAGCACCACCGGCATTTTTGTTTCCTAACAATTGTTGAACACTAGCTTTTACAAAACGTGGGGCATCGAAACCATTATGTTGGAAGAATCTTGAATCTTCTGTTGCGATTAAGGCATCGATGAAAACTTCTGGTAAATCATCGTAGGTAACATTTTCTCTTAATTCTGAACCGATTCTTGCATATTCAATTCCATCTTTATCGTAGACGATACTTGCTTCTCGTTTATTTAATTCCGTAATATCAAAGTCTGGGGCTTTATATACAATATAGCCAAAGAAACCGATTACTAAAGCACAACATAGAAGAGCAAGTACCAAGAAAACAATTAAAATGATGTTAAACACTTTTCTTTGTTTAGGCTTATTTTTTATTTTATCTAAGATTCTAGCTATTCCTAGAATAATGAAAATACCAACACCTAAAACAATCGTCAATGTTAATCCCATAATGAAATAACTTACGATTAACAAGGCAATGGTTATCGCTAAAACGATAAGCATAAATTTTTGTGTTTCTTCTTTGGTTGGTTTAGATACTGTTTTTTTCTTCTTAGTTTTAGACGTTGCTTTGTTGTTTTTTGCTTTTGTCATTATGACACCTCCATAATTTTATCTATTATTTTTAAATAAGGTAATCTTGGTAGATAACTTTCTTCTATGAGATAAGCTTTTTCCTCAAAATATTGTAAGGGGATCGATTTTCTATCCGTATTTTCTAAAAAAGAAAAAAGATCTTTAGCTAGTAGGAGAAAGTTTTTTTGTTGACTACTAAATCTTACAATTAGAAAACCTATACCTCCACATTCTGTAATATTTTTTAAATGATTTAACTGATGCTTATGGATATTATCTAAAGAAAATGCTGTTTTATTTTTTGTTTCTTTCGCTTCAAAATCAATATATTTTCCTTTATAGATTCCATTATAGTCAGTAGTTGATGGTGAATCAAAATAAGCTTCTCTGATAACGATTTTACTTACTTTGTTATGTTTACTTGGATAATCGACTTTATTAATTTTAATTGGAGTCGGTTTCTTGTAAATATAAGCGATTTTGTGGTCTATATAATATTTATTAGATTGATTAATATCATTTTCTAAATTAGTACCACGATTTCCATATTGGATGTTTTTATTATTTAAAAGTAATTGTAATTCGTTTTGAACCTTCATTTTTTCACCTATGTTTAATTATACTATAGATAAGAAATTTTTACCATATTTATCGAAAAAAACTCATTTATTATTGATGAAAATATTTGGAAGTTTTGTCGAATTTATTTCTTCTTTTGGAAAAGTGTAGTACAGTATAGTTGGTGATTATATGAATTATTTAGATGTGATAGAGGTATTGTCTCGAATGGAAGAGAAAATGAACTATATTAAATTAGTTACTTATACGCGAAAGTATAAGCATAGTTGTATAGATGGAGAAGTAGATTATGAAGTATCAGAATTTGATCATTGCGCATAGAGGGTGTTGGGATAAAAAGGCACCAGAAAATAGTTTGTTGGCTTTTAAGCATTGTATTGAACATGAGATACCGATTGAGTTGGATGTTCAATTATCTTTAGATGAAGAAGTAGTTGTTTTTCATGATAAAAATACTTTTTCGATGACTGGGGTTTCTCTAATGGTAGAAAAGAGTACTTTTTGTGAATTACGACAGCTTAAATTATCTTCATCAGCGGAGAAGATTCCAACGTTAAAGGAAGTTCTTGAGTTAGTAAGGGGAAGAGTACCTCTTTTAATCGAAATAAAAAGGGGACGAGATTTTGCTTTACTTTCCCGAAAAGTTTATGAATTATTAAAAGACTATTCGGGGGATGTGATGATTCAGTCTTTCGATATTCGTGTTGTTTGGTGGTGGAAGAAGAAAACGAATTATTTAACAGGATTATTGGTTAGTAGTAATCGACATTTACAAAGTGTTTTCTATTATCCGATCGTTCATTCTGTTTTTGTTGTATCTAATCTTTTGAAAGTCGACTTTGTCTCTGTTGACTTTGAAGGGTTAACTTCAACTTTTATTTCTAAACTTAGAAAAAAGAAAATCCCTATTTTTGTTTGGACCATTACTAAACTTTCTGAACTTGAGTCCGCTCGTTCTTATGCCGATACTTTTATCGTAGATGGTTTAGGTAAAAAACTAAGTGGTAAGTGATGCATAGAAAAAGAATTATTCTCATCTAAGGAATAATTCTTTTTAGTAGGTATCTATTTAGTTTCTCTAATTAGTTTAGCACTTTTGGATAGGGTTCTTACTTTTTTTTTGTTTAGTTCTTCTTGATTGATTGTGCTTAGGTCAATATCGTTCATATCAATACTTAAGTGATTCAAATTATATTTATTTTTTAAGTATTCTACCATGAGTTTATAGGTTTCAATAGCACTTTCATAACTTTCTTGATGAATAAGGGCAATTGCTTTACTAATATAAGTTTCTAACATTGTCTGAGCGGTATCTGGATCTTGTTCAATATGACGACTGACGATAGGACCGATTAATTCGTATTCAATTAATAACGGAATACATTCTTGGTGAGTCATCATGTAGTTGTCTCTAAAATCTCTTAATTCCGTTAAATATTTACAATTGTCGTCTAATCCTAAAGTAGTACATACGGCAGTAGTGATGTAACAACATGACGATGATCCTTTCTCATATTCATCCTCTCGGTTTTGTAGACTAGAATCTGCGTATACGATATTTCTACATGCAGAAGAGTAAGGGTCGTAATAACGATTTCGATCTGTACAAAGGGCTTCTCCATACTCATTTTTGTCGGTTAACTTCATATTTTCACATTGTATACATTGTGGCATTTTATTCATCTCCTTTTTCTTTATTATAATTCTAAATGGTGAATAGGGCAATTATTATTTGGTTATACTGAGTATACTTTATCTTTATAGGAAAAATGAAAAAAGGAGAAACTTTAAGATTGTGAAAGTATCAATTGGAATTGATCGCTTTTCCTGTTTCTTACTATGCTTTTGGATTGACTTTTTCCTATAAATCTGTGATAATAGAAACGTAAGGGATTGGGTGATCAGTGTATGGTACAAAGTAAGATTTCATTAACACCCCAAGATATCTTAGAAAAAGAATTTAAAATTGATACTAGGGGCTATCGATTAAAAGAAGTAGATGCCTTTTTAGATGTGATTATTGGGGATTATGAACAGTTCTTTGACATAATTAAATCTCTTGAAAAAGAAAAAGAAGAATTGATGAGAGAGATTATGAACTTAAAGCAAGAGCTTCGTAATGTGAAAATGAGTATTGATATTGCGAAATCTGAGGATAAAGAGATTACGAATGTCGATATTATTAGAAGAGTTTCTAATTTAGAGAAAATTGTCTATGGTAAGGGAAGTTCTTCGTTATTAGATGAAGAAGAAATAGAGAAAGAACAAGACGAAGAGGATGAATAATAATACTTGGGCAAACGCTGTTTCTTTAAGAAATAGAGGAAAGTCCATGCTCACAAAAGCTGTAATGCTTTTCGTGTTCGTGCCAAGGGAAAAAATAACCTTGGGTAGTTTATACTAACGGCGACGAGGTATTCTAAGTCGTAAGATAGGAATATAGTAGTTGTAAAGTGCCACAGTGACGATATCTTTTAGAAATAAAAGAGTGAAACGCGGTAAACCCCACGAGTGAGAAACCCAAATAATGGTAGGGGAGCTTCGAGGAAGGAATAATAACGGAATCGGGGACCGAGAAATCGGTAGATAGATGTTTGCCACCTAGGAATAGGTACAGAACATGGCTTATAAAGTATTATTATATAGATATGAGGTGTATTTAGTGAAAGAGATAGGTGAATTTCTTAAGAATTCTAGGGTTCATAACGGTGTTAGTCTAGAAGAAGCTAGTGAAGATTTGAATCTGTCTATAGTACAGCTTGAAAATATAGAAGAAGGAAATGTCAGAGCTTTTAAAGATGTATTCACTTTACGGGAATTGGTAAAAGATTATGCTAAGTACTTAGGAGTAGAGATCGATCAGGTTATGGAAGAGTTCAATGATTTTATGTTTGAACATACTTCTAAGATTTCACTTAATGATATTATCGAAGCTAGGGCTCTGAAGCCGTCTAAAGTGGAAGAAAAGGAGAAAATAGCCTCACCTTATACGCGAATTAAACAGAGAAAAACTTGGAATTTAAAACCGTTTATTATTGGTTTTGGTGTTTTATTTGTTTTATTGATTATCGTGTTTATTATGATTCAATTTATGGATCAAGAAGATGTAGTAACTAGTGAATTATTGAAAACAGAAGAAGAGGTGTATATGTTATGAATTTTCCTACGAAATTGACGGTAGTTAGAATTATTTTAGCCATTATGATTTTGGTGTTGTTGATGTTTCCTTTCGATGCGATTGGAATTTCTATTCCAGTAATTCGTACAGTAGTCGATATGGATTTACGCTATATCATAGCTGGTGTTATCTTTTTAATTGCCAGTTTTACTGATTTCTTGGATGGTTATTTAGCTAGAAAAAATAATCAAGTGACCGATACCGGAAAAATGTTAGATGCGATTGCGGATAAGATTTTAGTTAATCCAGTTTTAATTATATTTGCTGCTGAGGGATTGATTCATCCTGTTGTTCCTGTTATTGTTGTTGTTCGTGATATTGTGGTTAATACCATTAAGATGGAAGCAGCAGCTAAGGGAAAAGTAGTAGCAGCGATTCAATCTGGAAAGATTAAAACAGCTAGTTTGATGATTGGTATGGTTTTATTATTCTTTAGTAATATGCCATTTGAACTCATCAATATTCGAGTTGATTTATTCTTCATTTACTTTGCTACCTTGATGTCACTAATTTCGATGGTTCAGTATTATTCGTTGAATAAAAAAATTATATTTGGAAAATAAGAAGAATAGAAAAGGGAATTTAATTAGAGGAATTTCCTTTTTTTGTTCGTTTTTTCACTATAAAACATTTGTTTGATAAAAGTGTTGCATTTTTTTAGAAAATAGGATATGATGTGTATATAGGCCAAACATAGGAGGGTTTTATGAGTAAAAATGATACTAAAGATATTGCTTTAGAGAAGGTTCTAAGTGATATTGAGAAACAATTTGGTAAAGGTTCTATTATGCGACTTGGGGAAAATAAGCATATGGAGCTTGATGTGACGCCAAGTGGAAGTTTGACTTTGGATATTGCACTTGGTGTAGGTGGTTACCCTAAAGGAAGAATTATTGAGATTTATGGTCCTGAATCTAGTGGTAAGACAACATTTGCTTTACATGCTATTGCTCAGGTTCAAAAAAGAGGTGGCAGAGCGGCTTTCATCGATGCTGAACATGCTTTGGATCCAGTTTATGCTAAGAATTTAGGTGTCGATATTAATGAGTTATTACTAGCTCAACCTGATACGGGAGAACAGGCATTAGAAATTTGTGAAGCACTTGTTAGGAGTGAAGCAGTAAATATTGTCGTGATCGATTCAGTTGCCGCTTTAGTTCCTCAAGCAGAAATCGATGGGGATATGGGAGATTCTCATGTTGGATTACAGGCAAGATTGATGAGTCAGGCTCTTCGTAAATTATCTGGTACGATTAGTAAGACTAAGACAACAGCTATTTTTATTAATCAATTACGAGAAAAAGTAGGTGTGATGTTCGGTAATCCTGAGACTACTCCTGGTGGTAGAGCACTTAAATTTTATTCTTCTATTCGTTTAGAGGTTCGTCGTAATGAAGCATTAAAAATCGGAGATGGTATTGTAGGTAACCGTACCACCGTCAAAGTAGTAAAAAATAAAGTGGCGCCTCCTTTTAAAACGGCTGTTGTTGATATCATGTATGGTGAAGGTGTCTCTCATGAAGGAGAATTAATCGACTTAGGTTCGGAATCTGGTATTTTAGAAAAGAGTGGTGCTTGGTATGCTTATCATGGTGAGAAGTTAGGCCAAGGCAAAGAAAATGTCAAATTATTCTTAAAAGATCATGTAAATATTGCGGATGAAATTGAAAAACAGATTCGTGAATATTACGGTATTGTTCAAAAGGAGAAGAAAAGTTAGGATTCGCTTTTTTCTCTTTTTCTTTTTTTAATTTCAAGTATGGGATAAAATCTTGACTTATTTTTCTATTAATTTTACAATAGAGGTAGATGTTATGATTTTATAAATTGTGCATATAGAAATGGAGGTATGGGTATGAACCTTATTGTAGTCTCCATTTTACCTACTGTTGTTGGATTAATTTTAGGATTTATTTTGTGTGTAATTTTTAATTACTTTCGTGAAAATAATGCTTCTAAGCGAGTAGAAAATTTGTTAGAAAAGGCAAAAAAAGATGCAGATAAAGCAAAAAGAGAAGCTATTTTAGAAACCAAGGAAGAAATTCATAAATTAAAATTAGATTATGAAAAAGAGTTGAGAGAGAAAAAGTCTGAATTGAAAGATTCAGAAGAACGATTGATTCAGCGTGAAAAGAATATGGATAAAAGGGACGAACTTTATCAAAAAAGGGAGTCTACTTTAGATGAACGTGAGAATAAGTTGTTTGATAAACAGAAAGAGATCCAAGACGAACAGGTTAAAGTGGAGGAGATTAAACAGCAGCAATTAGATTTATTACATGAAATATCGGGAATTAGTAAAGAAAAGGCTCGAGAAATGATCATGGCTAAAATTCGTGAGTCGATGACAAGAGAAATTACGGCTTATATTAAAGAGTCTGAGAACGAGGCTAAGTTAGAAGTTGATCGTAAGGCAAAGGAAATGTTGGTAAGTTCTATGCAGAAGTTTTCTTCTGATGTAGCCAGTGAACAAACGGTAACTGTTGTCAATTTACCAAATGATGATTTGAAAGGAAGAATTATTGGTCGTGAGGGTAGAAATATTCGAACGATCGAGGCTATTACGGGAGTTGATTTAATCATCGATGATACACCAGAAGCCGTAGTTCTTTCTAGTTTTGATCCGCTAAGAAGAGAGATTGCGCGTGTTACATTGGAAACATTGCTAAAAGATGGACGAATTCATCCTACTAGAATCGAAGAGTTATATGATAAAGTATGTAAGGACATGCGTAATAAGATTATCGAATATGGTAATAATGCGCTTTTTGAACTAGGAATTACTAAAATGGATCCTGAGTTAGTAGAGATCATCGGTAAGCTAGAATTCAGAACGAGTTATGGTCAAAATGCTTTACAACATTCGATGGAAGTTGCCCATTTATCAGGAATCTTAGCTGGCGAATTGGGAGAGAATGTAACATTAGCTAAGCGAGCTGGATTACTACATGATATCGGTAAAGCAATCGATCATGAAGTAGAAGGAAGCCATGTGGAAATTGGTGTTGATTTGGCTAAAAAATTTCATGAGAAAGAAGTTGTCGTGAATGCGATTGCTTCTCACCATGGGGATGTCGAAGCTACGAGTATTATTGCTGTGATCGTTGCGATTGCGGATAGTTTATCAGCATCTCGACCTGGGGCTAGAAATGATTCATTAGAAAATTATATTAAGCGCTTAGAACAATTAGAAAAGATCGGTAATGAGGTACCTGGGGTAGAGAAGACATTTGCTGTTCAGGCGGGTAGAGAATTACGAGTTGTGGTTAAACCAGAAGAGATTGATGATTTAACTGCTCATCGTGTTGCTCGTGATATTAAAGAACAAATCGAAGCGACTATGCAATATCCTGGAACGATTAAAGTAACCGTTATTCGAGAAGTTCGGGCACAAGAAGAGGCGAGATAGTCGCTTCTTTTTCTATACTTTTTTTTTATTCTGTGTTATATTTATCCTATACGGAGCGTGATGATATGTATAATGAAGAACAGGTTTTAAAACGTGTTTCTAATAAAAAACAAAAACAAATTCTAATCATTGTGATTGTTATTTGTTGTTTGGGTATTGTTGGTTTAGGAGTTGGTTTGTATTTTTATTTAGATACTAGACCTTTAATTGATTTTCCTAATGTTACTTTATCTACTGAAGAGTGGACGAGTCAGGATGTCGTTATTCAGGTAGAAACAGATGACAGTAAAGTATCTTCTTATTATTTTGAATGTACAGATTGTCAGTTACAGGAAGGTGAAGAAGGGGTAGAAGGTATCAATTTGTATGAAGGAAGATGGCAAGAAAGCAATCAATTGACAGTTAACCGTAACGGTACTTTTTTGGTTAAAGTAAAGGATATTAATGGCCGAGAAAGTAAAGAAAATATTATTTCGGTTTCGAATATTGACAAAGAGCCTCCGACTATGGATTTTGAATCTTCTACTACTGTTCAAATGGGTTCTAATTTTTCTGTTAGAAATGGTGTTCAAGTATCGGATAGTCTTTCTGGTTTAAATAGTGATTATACTGTTGTTCCTGATACGATAGATACTTCTAAAGAAGGACAATATACATTAGTGTATTCTGTTTTTGATAAAGCGGGTAATTTTACAGAGAAGTCAAGGACAATTATCGTTCAGGATATAGTGGGTAGAACTTATTATCGTTATCGAACCGCAACCTTTGAGACATATCAATGTGAACCTTATTTATGTAAGTGTATTACTTCTAGTACAGGAGTTTGTCCAAGTGGTTATACGATGAATGATCAGGGACAATGTTGTCAAACTTGTTATAATGTTTGTAAAAGAACGATCTGGAGTGATTGGAGTGAATGGTCTCAAGAAAAAGTAACGCCAAACTCAACTACTGAAGTAGAAACAATGTTAAAATAAAATGAAAAAAGATTCCTGTTTATACAAGAATCTTTTTGCTTATGGTGTTAAACTGAACACTCTTTTTTATTTTCTGCTGTGGTATCATTTTTCTTTACATCGATGATAACAGGGAGGATAATTGGTCTTCTTCCTGTTTTCTTTTCTATGTAAGTAATTAATTCACTGATGATTTTTACTTTCATTTCATTAGTTGTATCTTTACTATTTTGTAAGCGATCAAGAATTACTTTTTCACTTAGTACTTCGATTTCTTTAATTAGTTCTTCATTTTCGTTTACTAAGATGAATCCACGAGTAGTAATATTAGGTTTGATTAATAGTTTTCTTTGATCGATATCAATGTTTGCGATGACAACTAGAATACCATCGTTGGACATAATTTTTCGATCACGAATCACTACACTACCAATTTCCCCAATACGGTTTCCATCTACATAGATATCTTCACCTGGAACTCGTTCTTTTGATTTGGTGATGACATGATTTTTCATTTCTAGAATTTCACCATTTTCAATAACAAAAGTATTTTCTTTTGGAATACCACATTCGATTGCAATATTAGCATGTTTTTTTAACATTCGATAATCACCATGGAATGGCATCACATATTTTGGCATAAATAAACGAATCATTAATTTTAATTCTTCTTCGTTGGCATGTCCAGAAGTATGTAAGTCAGCAGCTGAATTACTATTGGTGAATACTTTAACTCCTCTTAGATATAATTTATTAATGGTTCTAGAAATTGCTAAAGCATTTCCAGGAATTGGTGAAGAAGAGAATACTACGATATCATCAGGTCTTAAAGAAATTTGTTTATGTGTTCCTTCTGCAATTCTGGATAGGGCTGCTAACGGTTCTCCTTGAGAGCCTGTACAAAGGATAGTAACTTCTTTGGGCTTTAAATGATTTGCTTCTTCAGCCGTTATGAATAGTTCTTTATGATCGATATATCCACCATTTATGGATATTTGAATATTATTTTCCATACTTCTACCGAAAACACAGATTTTTCGATTGTGTTTATAACAAGTTTCAACGATATGTTTTAACCGATAGATGTTAGAGGCAAAAGTAGCAATAATAATTCGGTTATTGGCATATTGATCAAAGATACTAGTAAGTGCACTATCTACCTTTGATTCACTAGCAGATATGCCTTCATTTAAAGCATTAGTTGAGTCACTAATCAGTAGATCAACTCCTCGTTTACCAAGTTCTGCCATTTTATGTAGATCAGCCATTGGACCAATCGGTGTAAAATCGAATTTAAAATCTCCTGTCGTTACGACAGCACCATTGGGGGTTTTTAAGTAGATTCCATGCGAATCAGGAATAGAATGGGTCGTTCTAAAGAATTCAATTTCAAAATATTTGTATTTTAATTTAGTTTGATCATCATAAGCATATAAATGATCATAACGAATATTTCGATCTTGTAATTTCAAGGCAATTAACTCTTTCGCTTGATTAGGCGCATAAATTGCCGGTATTTCTATTGTCTGTAATAAAAACGGTATAGCACCAATATGATCTTCATGGCCATGAGTAATAATCAAAGCCTTGATTTTATTTTGATTTTCTTTCAAAAAAGTATAATCTGGTAAAACGTAATCTATTCCTAAAAGTTCTCCTTCTGGAAAACTAATTCCCGCATCAATTATAATAATTTCGTCCGCATGCATTAAACAATACATGTTTTTTCCTACTTCTCCTAAACCTCCCAAAACAATAATTTTTGTTTCTACAGGTTTGTTAAATTTCATTTATTTCTCCTTTCATTCAGTTTTTTTTTTATATTTCATGATCAAGAACTAATCGATAAAATTATACTATGAAACTGAATGTTTGTCTATCCTTTCTTTTTCTTTTTTAAGAATTGCTTTTTGTTATAAAAAAAGAATGCCTATTTTTTTTCTGGCATTCTTTTTAAGATTGACTACTATTTTTTGCTTGTTCTTTTGCATTGTATAAGTAATTTTCATATTGTGTTTTTAATGAATCATCATGGAATTCTACTTTGTATTCTTCTCTTAGTTTTTCTAAAGCTGTAATTTCTAATGTAGCATCTTCTGTTGTTTTGTCACTTGCAATTTCTTCGATGATATCATCTTTTACTGTCTTTAATTCTGGTTTATCTTTTTGACTAACTTTCAAAATGATATGATATCCATATTCTGTCTTAACAGGTTCGGTTGTAAATTTTCCTACTTCTAGGTCCTTAGCTGCTTTTTCAAATTCTTCTGTCATACTTCCATGAGTAAATGGATCTAATGCTCCACCCTTAGGTGCACTTGCTTCATCATCAGAATTTTCTTTGGCAAGTTCTTCAAAATCTTCACCATTTTTAAGTTTAGCAATAATTTCTTTTGCTTTTTTTAGTGCTTCTTCTTCCGCAGCAGTTTTTTCTTCATCGGTCATATCGTCTTCTACTTCTGGTTTGATTAAAATATGTTTAGCTGTAATATCTCCGAAGATTTCTTCCTCATAGAATTTGTTGATTTCTTCATCGGTAACAATTTCTTTCGCATAATCTTCAACGGCAAGATTTCTCTTATATTGTAATTTTAGATATTCGCGAAGTTCATCCATAGTACTGATTCCCCAAGCACCGTAAGTTTGTTGAAGTAGAATTTGTTCATTTCCAAATTGAGTAATCCATGAGTTGATTTGTGCTTCTATTTCTTCCTCTTCTTCTTCACTATCTTCATATTCTTTATTTAAGATTTGGGTATCGATCATATCAATTAAAGCACTTAGTGCATATCTTTCTTTTACTTCGTTATATAAACTATCATTCGAGATATCGTCACCTTCTAATGTTACAACGGCATCTTGTCCGTTTTCTAATTTTGGTATTTTTCCACAACCTGTTACTAGGACTAGTACAACAAGCATACTGATTATTACTTTTTTCATTTTGTCCTCCTTCTAAACATCTAATATCATAACAAATCTCTATATAAAATACAATAATTTATCTAAAATTCCTATTCGTCTAGAACCTTTTTCCCTTATTTCCATAAAATACTATGAGTAATCAAAAAAAGGAGGAATTTAAGTTATGGGTAATTACGTATCAAGTTCCGCTATCGTATTAGTTTTATTTATTTTATTAGTAATTATTCTTGGTGCATGGATTTAATGTAAGGAGGTGTTATAATGGCTTGCAATCATGAAAATACATGCAATACTCAAGTACCTACTACGACTGGTGGTAGTGGTTATGTTATTATTATCGTTTTATATATTTTATTAGCTATCATCTTAGGTGCTTGGCTATCCTGCTAAAGAAAAAGAAGTTGTTGTGATGTCAATGTTTACAACAGCTTCTTTTCTTGAACATTAATATTATATTTATTTAAAAAATGAATTCAAGTTAAATAGACAGTTTTTTACTCTGTCTATTTTGTAAATTATTCTTATTCATTTGTAATTTGTTTAAATATTTCTTCTGGTTCTTTTAAACTTTCTTGATTAAATTGCATTTTCCAATTATCGTCTTTATATCTTGGGATCAAGTGAACATGATAATGTTTGACATCTTGTCCTAGATCATTATTTTGACAGATAGTTAAACCATCAATATGAAGTTTTTCTCTTAGTTTTTGATAGATAATTTTTTCTACTTTGAGAATATGAGTAGCTAAACTGTCCTCTAAATCTTCTACCGTTACGATGTGTTTTTTAGGAACAATTAGACAGTGGCCATTCGTATTAGGATTAATATCTAAAAATACTTTTACTTGTTCATCTTCATAGATAGTAAAACTTGGTATCTCACCGTTTATAATTTTACAGAATAAACAATCCATATTATCACCTCAATTGTTATTCTAACAAAAATTAGTGATTAAGTAAATTAGACAAAAAGAAAAAATGCCGAAGCATTTTGGTGAATACAGCGAGTATCCATTAATATTTAGATCTTTTTGAATAGAATTTATTCATATTAAGCACTTAATTCATTTATACAGGTTTGGTGTTTAGTATAAGCTTCTGTAATTTTTTGAGTTTCTGCTTTTTCTAACGTGTACCACCCTTTACTAAAAGAAAGTTCATAAAGACTTCTTTGCGTATTTCTAATTTGGGTTTTACAGGCTTCTAACTCCTGATATAGGGTTTCGTTACTAGCTTCATTTAACGCAATCGCAAAATTCGTATTCATATTTTTCTCTGTCATTAGTAAATCAGTAAGCATATCTTTATCGTTTAATTCGATAGTTGCGGGAGTTTCTGTTTTCGGGTTTTGAATTTTTTGATTATTCATAGAGATTCACCTTCTTTTAATATTGTTAATATTGTATTACAGATCGATTTATGCATTTGATAGGTTTGTTCAAATGCTGTTTTTAATTGTTGATCTTGACTTATTTCAAAGTAGTGGTATGCTTTTTTTGCTGCGGTTAAATTCCATTCGAAGATATCTTCTAAATAAGCAAGATCTTTTGTTGAAATGATTTGTGGTACTTGATTCATTTTATTTCCTCCTTGTTTTTAGAGTGGATAGAATGAAATAGTTTTATACATTTTCTTTTCCAATGAATGTATTTTTAGTATAATATAATTAGAATATTTAGTTTTGGATAAATGGTGTGAGTTATTTTTATTTTTTTTCATAAGATATGATATAGGAAATAGAGGAGGAATATTATGCATCGAGATGATTTTGAAATTTTAAAATCAGGGATCATTTATTTAGATAATAGTGCGACTACGTTAAAACCTAAATGTGTAGTAGACAGAGTAGTTGATTATTATACGAAATATACGGCGAATGCACATCGTGGGGATTATGATAATAGTTTGAAAGTAGATATGATGTATGAAGAAGTAAGAGATAAGGTGCGAGATTTTATTCATGCGAAGAGTAGTAAGGAAATTATTTTTACTTCTGGTACTACAGATTCTTTAAATCGAGTTGTTTTTGGGTTTATGAAATATTATTTAAAGAAGGGGGATGAAGTATTATTAACGAAAGCTGAACATGCTTCTAATATTCTACCTTGGTTAGAACTTGAGAAAGAGATAGGTATAGTAGTTAAATATATTCCTTTAGAGAATCATCAAGTGGTATTAAGGAATGTTCAAGAAAGTATTACTGAGAGAACTAAAGTAATTTCTATTGCCCATATAACTAATGTACTTGGTGATGAACGTCCTGTTCGTGATATTGGAAAATTGTGTCAAGAAAAAGGAATTTATTTTGTAGTAGATGGTGCTCAGAGTGTTCCTCATCGTGCTGTTGATGTAGAACAGTTAGGAATTGATTTTTTGGCGTTTTCGGCCCATAAGATGTTAGGACCAACGGGAGTAGGTATTTTATATGGAAAAGAGGAATTATTAGAAAAACTACATCCAACGATAGTTGGGGGTGGGATGAATACATCTTTTCATAGTGATGGTTCTTGGGAATATAAGAGTCTACCTTCCCGATTAGAAGCAGGAACTCCTAATATTGCTGGTGTGATTGGTTTTGGAGCTGCTTTAGATTATCTAACAGAGATTGGCATGGAAAATATCCATCAGTATGAACAGTCTTTAAAACAATATTTTTTAGCGCAATTAGAGACGATTGATCATGTTACAGTGTATAATAAAGATGTTGGTGGTAGTATTGTTGCTTTTAATATTGATGATGTATTTAGTCAAGATACCGCTATTTATTTAAATCATTATCATATTTGTGTTCGGGCTGGTAATCATTGTGCTAAAATATTAAAGGAAGACTTACAAGTAAAGAATACTTGTCGAGTAAGTTTCTATTTTTATAATACGAAAGAAGAAATAGATGAAGTAATTCGAGTATTAAAGAGGAGTAAAGATATTTTTAGAATTGTGTTATAGAAGAGGTGTATAAATATGGATCCTAATAGTCGTAGAGATATTATGTTAGAAAATTATCAACATCCTTTTCATCGAGGATTAGTAGAGGATGAGGATTATTTATTATTTAATACTAATAATGAAAGCTGTATTGATCATTTGGATATTCAATATCAAATTGAGGATGGAACGATTAAGGATATTCGGTTTGATGGTGAAGCTTGTGCGGTTAGTATGAGTGCAGCGAGTTTGATGATTAAGGCTTTGATAGGTAAGAACAAGGATGAGGCGAAAGTCATTTTAGAAAATTATAAAAAAATGTTAGCTGGTGAAGATTATGATGCGACTATCTTAGGGGAGTTGGTTGTCTATGAAGATATTGGAAAACAGCCAAGTAGGCGTCGATGTGCCATTTTAGCGTTCGAATCTTTGGAGAAATTGTTGGAAAAAATGTAGAAATAATGTAAGTAAGAAAAATATAATGGATGTTTGAATTCATTATTTTTTCTTTTTTTATGACTGAATACGAAAAAAGGATAGGTAATTTTTTTGTTTTGTTGTGATTTGTTTGTTTTTTTCTTCTTTTTCCTCATTTGTCTTTTCTTCTTCTTTTCTTTATGCTTAATGCAGAAAGGAGGAAGTAAATGTTGAATCATGTTGTTTTGGTAGGAAGATTAGTAAAAAAACCAGAGCTAAAAGAATTGGAAAATGGAAAGAAGGTTTCGTTTATTACTTTAGCTGTTCCTCGTAGTTTTAAAAATATGGCAGGTGAATATGAAACTGATTTTATCGATTGCGTACTTTGGGATAATGTCGCCGTTTCTACAGTGGATTACTGTAATAAAGGAGATATTGTCGGTGTTAAAGGACGATTGCAGAGTCGAATAGTAGAAAAACCTGAAGGAAATAGAACACAATTAGATGTTGTTGCTGAAAAGGTTACCTTTTTATCTTCTAAGCCCAAAGAAGGTAGTAACTAAGTTTCTTTTTAGTTAACTTCAGGCATAAATCGGCATCTTTTCCCTATAATGTACCTATATGATGATATGGGGTGTAGTTCATGTTACTATTTGATCGTAGATTGAAAGAAACTAGATTAAAAAATCATTTAACACAAGGACAGTTGGCTAGTATGGTTGGGCTTACTAAAACGAGTATTTGTTGCTATGAAAATGGTACTAGAACACCAACTTTAGATACATTAATTGATTTAGCTAATGCATTAAATGTCGAACTTACTTATTTCTTAGGTGTCGATTGTTATTTAGTTGCCAGTGATGATGCTACGTATGGTATTAATATTGCTAAAGATGAAATTGCATTGATTAATGAATTACGAAAACACGTTCGTCTTTATGAAAAATTATTGGATGATCCAAAGCGAACAATTGATTTTATCGAAAAGAAAATGCGTTAAAAATACAAGATATAGCTCTTGTGTTTTTTTATGCCTTTGCATTAGTCAAGAAAAAGTAGACAACAAATTAAAATAAGAGGGGGATTAATTCTCTTTGTTGTAATAAAATAGT